>CALXOA010000026.1 GCA_944389895.1 uncultured Victivallis sp.
AGCGTGCGAGCATGCAATCCGGCGGAGCATTGCCGATTCGGAATTGACCGATCATCAGAAAACCGGCCAGCTGGTCGTGGATGAAGACCGGAGCAATCGCTTCACGCAGCCCCGCGTGGCATTGATAATCGACGATCCCTCGTCGCTCCTCTGCTTCCCGTCGTTTGTCTGCGTCGAGTGAAAGGCACTGCCGGAGGGTACCCAGTTCCTTCTGTACCATTTCACAGTAATCCGTGTTGCGCATCTGGCGGCCGCGCCGCAGAGCCCGCCCGTCAGCGGAGAAAAAAGTCACGCGGATGTCGAACAGCGCCGCGAAATGATCCAGCAGCGCCTGAACTTCATCGCTCAGGAAAAGTTCAAACGGCGTCGTATTCATCTTGCCAACCTTTTGCTTGAAGTACGGTTACAGCTTACTATATCCGAAGAATGCAGAAAAATCCATAGGTGTTGTATAAAATTCCATTTTTATTTCAACGGGCACAGGGTATATTCATCCTGTACCCAGGAATTTCAGAAAGGTTTTCCCATGAATATCGAATTGCGCGAGGTTGTCTCTCATTTCAGAATTTACGGTGAATTTGTGATCGCTGTTCCGTTCGGGACGGGCCACATCAACGACACCTGGCAGGTGACCTTTGATCAGGGGGGGACCTTGCTGCACTATATCGTTCAGAGGGTCAATACCAATGTCTTCCGAAAACCGGAAGCACTGATGGAGAATTTCGTGCGGGTGACGGAGCATATCGCCGCCCGGATCCGGGAGGAAAAAAAATCAAATCCGACAACCCGCCGGCGGACGCTTGAAGTTGTACCGGCTCATACTGGAGTTCCGTACTGGCGGGATGATGCCGGAAATTTCTTCCGCTGCTACGTGTTTGTGGAGCAGGCGCGTACATATGATATTCTCGAAACTCCCGGACAGGCGTTTCAGGCCGCGGCGGCTTTCGGCCGTTTTCAGTGCGACCTCGCGGATCTAGACGGTAGACTCCATGAGACGATTCCGGATTTTCATAACACCCCGGCGCGGCTGGCTGCTCTGGAGCAGGCAGTTCGTGCCGATGTCGCCGGCCGGCTTGCCGGAGTGGGGCCGGAACTGGATTTCATTCTGGCGCGCCGCGAGGAGTGTTCCCGGTTGATCGATCTGCAGGCACAGGGAGAACTGACGGAACGCTGTACTCACAACGATACCAAACTCAACAACGTTCTGATTGATGATCTGACCGGGTGTGGTTGTTGCGTGATCGATCTCGATACGGTGATGCCCGGGCTTCCCCACTACGATTTCGGTGACATGGTGCGGACGGGAACCAGTCCGGCTGCAGAGGATGAGACGGACCTCTCTCTGGTTACTATGCGGTTCGGTATGTATGAAGCACTGCTGCGGGGCTATCTCTCGGGAGCCGGGAAGTTCCTGAATCCGGTTGAAAAGTCCCTGCTGCCGTTCTCGGGTAAGCTGATTACGCTTGAAATCGGGATCCGCTTCCTGACGGATTATCTGGAAGGCGACGTTTACTTCAAGACGAAACGCCCCGGACACAATCTGGATCGTTGCCGTACTCAGCTGGCGCTGGTCCGTTCGATTGAAATGCAGTTCGACGCAATGCGCAGACTGGCTGATTCCCTGTAGTTACGGCAGCGGTTTCGTCTGGCCGGGGGCCGTTTCGGGGGAGGGGGGCTGCAGCCCGCTCACATCCGCGTAAAGCTTTGCCGCAAAGCAGAGCGAAAAGGTCCAACTGTACAGCAACAGCAATATTGCGGTAAAGATCCAGATGAGTCCAAGCACGATGCCGATGATTCCGAAGATGAAATGAATCTCGACCAGTGTGAAGAGGAGGAGCGGCAGCAGTACCGTCAGGTAGAAGCAGAAAATGACGACGCATAACAGGAAATAGAACAGCAGCAGCTTGAGCCATCCCCGGCCCAGGGCCGTGAAGGTATTTCTGAGAAATTCAAGGAAGCCCTGAGAAGGCGGTCCGACAGCCGCTGCGGGAAGGGCAAAACCGTAGAACAATGCGAAAAAAATCGTCAATATCACCATTCCCGTGATGACCATGATGTCCGGCAGAGGAGTCAAGCTCAACCCCGGCCCTACCGGGAAGAACAGCAGATAGACAATGATGAAGTAAAATATCTGGCGGAAGCGTTTCGCTCCTTCACGCAATGCCCTGTGAATCCGGGCTGGAGCAGCGTGAAACATTTCTCCGGTGCATCCAACCAGGAACATGGTGGTCAGAAACATCAGCAACAGATACCAGCAGATATTCCAGCCTGAATACAGAATCTGGTTTGAGATCAGCCGGACCTCTCCCCCACCCTTGCCGATGCTCTCCTGCGCCGGATAAAAATACGACGGCAAACGCAGCAGGAGCAGAAAGAGAAGGATTGTCGTGGTCAGAGTAATCAGGGCGCGATTCTCCCGCAGCTGCTGACGGGTTTGAAGCAGCAGTGCCTTGAACGGAGTGTATGATGCCATGTTTTCTCCCTTCGGTTATGGAGGCCGTGTGAGCGCCGGGGCGGCATTCAACCGGGAATTGATTCCTGAATTTCCTTCTTACTCACTGATTCTGGGGGATTCCTCTATTAGTCTACCATCTTCGGTTGCAAATACAATCCCCGTATGGAAAAAATGTGAAAAACCGCCTCGTGACTTGCTTTTTTCCCTGGAAGGATTATCTTCCCGATAGATGAGAGTGATGATGGCGCATTCGGCCGGTGGGAGGCGGCGGATTATGGCGAGAGGATTTTCGGTCGGAGCATCCAATTTCATTGCCGGGATGCTGGTCGGATTTTTTGCGGCTCTGCTGATTTTGGCATGGGTGGTACGCGGTTCTCAGGGCGGTTCCGACGGTGCGGTGCGGGCACGGGTTCTGAAGTTGGGGCATGGGTTGCCGACGGAACATCCGGTACACGAAGCGATGCAGTTCATGGCCGACCGCGTCCGGGAACTGTCGGGGGGAACGCTTGAAATCGGCATCTATCCTTCCGGCATGATCGGTTCGGAAGCCGAATGTCTGAAGCAGACTCAGAACGGCCAGCTCGATATGAGCAAGACTTCGACGGCGGTGTTGGAGTCGAGTGTCCCGGAGATGGTTGCATTCGGCATGCCCTATGTATTCCGCGATAACGATCATTTCTGGAAGGTGCTCAACGGGCCGATCGGCAAGCGGATCGCGGAACTGCCCGCCGGAATGCGCGGCCTCTGTTACTTTGACTCCGGGGAGCGCAGTTTCTACACCACGAAGAAACCGATCACCAACCCGGACGATCTGCGTGGCATGAAGATCCGCACCCAGCAGAGTCGCTGTGCGATGGATATGGTCAGCGCCCTCGGCGGCGCCCCGACTCCGATTCCGTGGGGGGAGCTTTATACCGCGCTCTCTCAGGGGACGGTTGACGGCGCGGAAAACAATCTGCCGAGCTTTGACACCGGCCGGCATCTGGAAGTGTGTCGGTATTTTATTCTCAGCGAGCACTCCCGGGTGCCGGATATGCTGGTGATCAGCACCGCCACCTGGAACAGTCTGAACAGTCAGCAGAAGGCATGGCTTGAACAGGCCGCTCGGGAAGCGAGTGATTTTCAGCGTAAACTCTGGCAGGAGGCCGAGTTGGACTCCCGCCGGAAATCGGAGGAGCAGGGGGTCAAATTCATTACGGTGGACAAGAAGGCGTTTGCAGACAAACTTCGACCGATGTACGAGACGCAGCCCGAAGCGGTCCGGAAATTGATTCATGAAATCAGGGAGGTGAAGTAACCATGCTGAGAAGATTGAAGAACGGTTCCTTGAAATTTCTGAACCTTATTCTGGTAATTGCCGTCGGGGCGTTGGTGCTCGATGTCCTGCTCGGAGTCGCTTCCCGTTATCTCTGGGGTGCGCAGGTGAAATGGACCGAGGAGCTGGCCACGATTCTGCTGATCTGGGTCAGTTTTCTCGGAATTGCCGCCGCATTCGAGGCGAAAGCCCATCTCGGAATCGATTTCCTGGTCGAGCGTCTCTCCGGTTGCGCACAGCGGCGGCTTGAGTTGTTGTCGCATCTGATCTCAATTGTGTTCGTCTGTATTGCCTTCCTCCTCGGGGGAGGGATCCTGGTGCGACAGGCTCTGGTCAATGTGAACATTCTGCCTGCGTTGCAGGTATCGGATGTGGTGATGTATCTGCCGTTGCTGCTCAGCGGGCTTTTCATCCTGGTTTACGAGGCGGCAAACTTTCTGGAGGTGTTGCGCAAACCGTGCAGTGCCGACGAGGGGGAGGAGTGATCGATGGCGGAAGTTGCTCTGGTTCTGGTTCTGGTTTTTGCCGTTTTGCTGGTGATGAATGTGCCGGTTGCGGTGGCGATCGGTGTCGCTTCGCTGGCTGCGGTTTTCGCCAACGGCGGCATGGTGGCTCCCGAGGTGATCGTTGCGGATCGAATGGTCGGCGGGGTCGGCTCCTTTGCGCTGCTGGCGATTCCGTTTTTCGTGTTGTCGGGGATTCTGATGGGACGCGGGGGCATGGCGCGGCGGCTGATCGACTTCGCCGCGGCGCTGGTCGGGCGTTTCCCCGGCGGCCTTGCCTATGTGAATACCTTGACCTGTATGTTGTTCGGGTCGATCTCCGGTTCTGCGACTGCGGCGGTGTCGAGCATTGGAGGATTCATGATTCCGGAAATGACCCGGATGGGTTACAATCGCGAGTTCAGTGTCGCCGTCACCACTACCGCCGCGACGACCGGGTTGATCATCCCCCCATCGAACATCATGATTGTCTACTCGGTTGCCTGTGGAACCGTTTCGATCGCGGCGATATTCATTGCCGGCGTATTGCCCGGGATTCTGCTCGGCCTCTGCATCATGGCGGTTTGTGTCTTTTATGCAGTGCGCAACGGTTATCGGGGAGGCGAGAAGGTTCCGTTTCGGCAGGTGCTGGTCACATTCCGGCGGGCGTTTCTGAGCCTGTTTCTGATGGTGGTGATCATCGGGGGAATCCTGGGGGGCGTATTCACCGCGACCGAAGCGGCGGCGGTGGCTGTTGCCTACTCATTGATTCTGTCGGTTGTGGTCTACCGTGAGGTGAAGCTGCGCGATCTGCCCGGAATCCTGCGACAGACGGGAATTACTACGGCGGTAGTGATGTTCCTGATCGGAGTCAGTTCGGCCATGAGCTGGATCATGACCATTTCGAATATTCCGCAGACCATCAGCAGTGCGCTGGTGGCGATTTCACAGAATCCGGTGGTGTTGCTCATCATCATCAACGTGTTGCTGCTGCTGGTCGGCACGTTCATGGACATGACTCCGGCGGTGTTGATCTTCACTCCGATTTTCCTTCCGGTGGTCCGGGAGCTCGGCATGAGTGACATTCAGTTCGGCATCATGATCATTGCGAATCTCTGCATCGGGCTTTGCACCCCGCCGGTGGGATCGTGCCTCTTCATCGGCTGCGGCATCGGTGAAACCTCCATTTCACGGGTTACGCGACCGATGCTGCCTTTTTTCGCGGCCATGCTGGCGGCATTGCTGCTGATTACCTTCGTACCATGGTTTTCGATGTGGCTGCCGGGAGTGGCCGGACTGCTGAAGTAACGCCGACTCCGCCGGCAGTTTCCGTCTGGGGGCCGGAGCGATGGGGAGAGGTGGGATTTCACCAGTCCAGCACGTTTATGCCTTTCCCGAAAGTGTGCCGGTGAAAATCCCGCATCTCCGCGCTCAGGGAATCGAGCGTGTAGCCGCAATCCGGATTGTGCTCCAGATAGCAGGCCAGCATGCGTGTTCCCTCTTCTGCAGGCATTTCCATATCGCGGAGGATGGTATAAAGATCGAAAGCGACCGCTCGTTTCATCCATGGGCGGAAGACGATCCGGCAGCGTGCCACATCGATCCAGAAGACTTCCATCTTCCCGGTGGGGCTCAGTCGCCAGAGAATGTTCCGCGGATGGATCGCCTTGTGGAAGAAATTGTGTTTGTGCACCTTTGCCAGCAACGGCATGTTGAGGGTCCAGAACTTCTCCCGGAGTTTCCGGTCTTCCCGGAAGGCGCCACCCGGCATGAAACTTCTTCCGTCCCGGGTATCGGACAGAAATTCGGTGATGAAAAAGGAGTCGTGCAGATGACAGAACGTGCGCCGTTCGCCGAAAGCCAGTACCTTTGCGGCGGGGATGCCAAGCTGATAGAGTACCTGGTAGTTGCGAAATTCCCGTGCGGGCAGGGAGAGGTCGAGCCAGTAACGCCACGGTTTTTTTCCGTGGCAGATTTTATAAACTGCGGTGACGTCCCCGACCTCCGGGGGTAACTGGATTTTCCAGACCTCCTTGCCGCCGGAACGTGTCAGAACCGCATCTTCATTGCGCAGTTCCGGGTGTGCATTGAGGTATGCAAGTGCAGCCTCGAAGCCGGGAGCTGTCCAGTTACGATCATACAGAAAGTTGAGCGGCAGACGGAATGCGGATTGTTCATTCAGCAGTTTCATGACTTTTCTCCGGGGGGCGCAGACAGCACGTGCAACCGGTCGGATTGCGTTTCTCCGGCACGGGGGGGGCCTGGTCGGTGACGTCTATTCTTTTTTTTCATGTGTCCTGACACAAATTGTTGCCTCTCCAAAGGGAGAATTTTTCCGGAAAGAGAGGGAGTTACTGCTCGCTGTTACCCCCGCGGTCTTCCTCCGGGATCGGATTTGAAATGAGAATCCCCCTTTCGGATCCCGTACATTGCTGATCGCTGAGGTAAAGCGGCCTGCCGTACAAAATACACCCTGAAATCCGTTCCGTCAAATGAAGAATCCGGTTCCGGCGACTGGAGCCGGGCAAGCCATCCGGGCCGGAACGGCAGAAAATCGGGCGGCAGGCCCCCGCTCTTCTCCTGTTCCCGGAGAATTGGGGGAAAATCCGCCGTGGAGTATATGTGGGCGTTTTTTTGCGATGAAATTCTGGATTTGAGCTTGAAAAATGCGAGGGATGTGATACTTTAGGAACCGTTTCGCCGCCGGTTCCCGGGGAGAGCGTGTGGC
>CALXOA010000027.1 GCA_944389895.1 uncultured Victivallis sp.
GTTCAAGCACCATCGGGATGCCCGAGAGCGCCGGCGGCATCTTCTGGATGTGCTTCTCGATCGCCTCCTCCTTGATCTGCTTCTTCATCTTGCTCGAAACATACTCGAGATTGTTGGCGCGCATGTAAGCCTGTTCCTCGCGACGACAGAGCGCATTCAGCAGAGAGGCGGGAATTTTGCGGACCGCATTGCGCAGCATCAGAAAATAACTGCCGCCGAGTTGAGCGCTTTCCCCGTCGATCGAGGTATCGAGAAGATGGTGCCCGGTAACCCAGCCGAGCTGTGGCTCGGCGGTGACCGCGTCAAGGGGGCCCGCCTTTTTGGCGGCGAAAAGATCGATCAGATTCTCCGGAAGTTCTCCGGGAACGTCAAACATGGCGAAAGTGAAGGAACCGTGGTTGAAAGGCATGGCGAAAATTCCTGTAAAACAAGTAAAAGTTCCGGGTTATTGACGGACATGAGGCTGCAGCCGGTAGTAGCTGCCGCCGAGTTCACGGATTGCGGATTCGGCCGCACCGCGCGGATCAAAGTAGCCGGCGACGAAAACATCCAGATACGCGGTTTTCGCATCAAGATCCATCCGGCCGGAAAACAACCCTCCGGCGAGCGGCTGCTCAAAGGAGAGGCAATTTCCGGCACAGCTGTCGAAGCGGAGCGAACCGGCCGGAGTTCGTCCGAGCGTCCGGGCAAAGCGCACGGTGAAATCCGGTAACAACTCCCGATTGCCGAATACCGGAGAATGGCACTCGTAAACGTCGATCGAAGCAGAGAGAGCATGAGCGTGCGTCTCCTCGAAACGGCTGCGCCAGGAGAGAGAGAAGCGGGCATTCTTTCCTTCGACCACGGGCACCAGCCTTTCGATGCCGTTGTTGCCGACGATACCGCGGTTCATCACGCTGGAGATGATCCATTGACGCGAACCGATGCCCCGGGCGATCACATCGATCGCCACATCGAAATCAACCCCTTCGCCACAGGTGAACAGGTCAACCGCCGCATAATCATGCTCGGGCCACGCATGCACCGCGAAATGCGACTCGGAAATGACGACCACACCGCTGACCCCCTGCGGCTGAAACTCGTGAAAATTCACATCGATGACCGTGGCCCCGGATTCCTCCGCCGCCGCGAGAAATATCTCCCGCAACCGGACCACATCAGCCAGCACCGCGGAGTCACAATCGTAAAACTCGACGGTCATATGGCGACCGAGCGCAAAACCGGTTTCACCGGTCATCTCTCTTGCAATCTCATTCATTCTCTCAGACTCTGGCTTGATCCCGGAATCCGGAACCACATCCGGGACTCCGGCTTCCGGCGGAAAACTCCTGAATCGACTCAGCGCTGAAATTCCGGCGCAAGGGCGCACTGCGAAGAGAGTTCTTCTTCGAAGGCCGCTCCCGCCATCTGCTCTTTGTAGAAGCGGTACCGGGTTTCATACTCCGCGCGTTTGGCTTCAAAATCCTTCATATCGGCCGGAATACGCTTCAGCAGATCGACCAGAACCGCACCGTTCGGTACCGGGACCACCGCGGAAATCTCTCCGGGACGCAGATTGACCGCGACCCGGGCCGCCGCTTCGAATCCTTCCGGCGGCTGCTTCTGCGCGGAAAACTCAAATTGCTTGAAGGAGCACCCCTTCAACTCGGAAAACGCCTTCCGCCGCGCAGCCTGGTCGGTGACCCCCTGCAGCCTGGTCAGCGCGTCGGCAGCCGCCTTGCGGGCAAGTTCCATCGCCTCCGCCTGAAGGAAATCGGCGGAGATCTGTTTGTTGACATCGTTGAACTCAGCCGGTTTCGCGGCAACCCGTTCCAGCACAAATCCCACGTAGGCGGCATCGTCCCCGGGCACCGCATTGGTAACCGGACTGCTCTCAACCGATGCGGCCAGCTGCTGCATCAGCGCCGACGACTTGATCTTGCCGAACTCGGTCGCAGTGACCTCCACCAACCCGGTCTCGACCAGTTCCGCCTTCTCGGCGGCGGCGAGTTTGCGGAACTCGGCAGCTTTTTCCGTTCCGGCGACCTCGCTGACCGATTCGTAAGCCTTCGACGCGAAATCGTAAGCGCGGCGCACCGCCAGATCACGACTCTGCGCGGCGACGAAACGGGTCGCAACATCGGCTTTGACCGCGGCGAACTCCGGCTCCTTTCCGTCTTTTCCGGAGAACAGGAACTTGTTGGCTTCAAAATACTTCTGAAGTGCCGCATCGTTGACCTGCTTCTCCGCTTCCGCCTTGAAACCGGCATAGGGGAACGCCACCACCAGAGCAGAGAGTTTCGCCTCGATCACATACTCACTGCGGCGCGCACTGAAGAACTCCTGAAGTTTCTTGGCGTCCATCTTGACCTGTCCCCGGAAGGAATCGGCTGCAAATGTGGCGACATCGACCTCATACCCGGTATTCAACCGGCGGTAGAACTGTTCGACCTCATCCGGCGTCACCACCACTCCGGAGACAATGCTGTTGTTGAGCTTGTTGATCAGAATCGCGTCGCGGAACGCATCGTTGATGTCGGTGTCGGTGATGCCGCGGCGACGGAAGTCGGCGAGAAGCGTCTGATATTTTTTGAAATCAAACTTCCCGTCGGTCTGAAGCAGTGGGGATTTCTGCAGCAGATCGGCGACCTCCTTGTCGCTGGCCGCCAGTCCCAGCCGCTTTGCGGCGACGACCAGGCAATACGGACCGAATACCTGCTGCTCGTTCAGGTCGCGCACCGGCATACCGGTGAAAACTTCATTGAAGACTACGATGCGCTGGCTCATGGTCCGCAGATCGCCGTAGGTCACCTTCTCCCCGAAGGCGGTCCCCACTTCGATGCTGGAAGGACTCGAAAACATGTCCAACCCGAACTGCCCCGGCGTCAGAAAGCCCATGAACGACACGATGATGACGATCGTGAACGCGCCGAACAGCCAGCGGCTGTGTTTGTGGAACAATCCGTTGAGTTTCTTGATGATCATGTTTCTGTTGCCTTTCCCTTGTTTTGGCTGTTATTCTGTTATCTTGTGATTTTCACTTGAATCTGCTCAGGATAAATTTCCTTCACGTCCAGGCTGTCGCCCTTGACGTAACAACCGACCGGTACCGTATAGATGCCCGGATCGGCAAGTTTCGAAACATCCAGATAGGGCTTGATCTCCTCGAAACGCAGTTCGGAAACCGGCCCCCCGAGACCGCTGACGGTCACGTCAACCCGCGGAGATCCCACCAGCTCGACGTTCACCCGGCGGTTGCTCCCCGGCTCCGATAACAGCGAAACCGGAACGGCCTTGAACACCCGCCGTTCATAATTGCGGGCAATGTCGATCTGCACCGTAACCTGGTTGGGAGCCAGCCTGACCTGCCCGGGATATTCGAGCTGCGCACCATATTCAAACGACTCCACCACCGATTTGTCCAGCGGAATCGGCTTGGTGGAGATCTCCTTGAGTTCGCTGACCAGATTCTCGGGGCCGGTAACCTGAACCACTGTCGGAATACAGCGCGTCTCAACCCGCCGGTAGTCCTGCGCAAGCTCGCCGTGAAACTTCGGGGTAACCGGCACATCGCGCGAGATCCGCCGTTGCAGATTCAGCGTGATCTCGGAAAAGGGAGCATCCACATCGATCACCTTGACCCCGCGGTAGCCCTTGAAATACGCCGGACGCAGATGGAAGCGGAAGGGACGCCCCGGAATGAAATCCTCATAAGCGACCGGAACAATCGCCTTCAGATCTTTACCTTCAATCTCATCGAGCACCTTGTTCGGCCCCCGCGCCGTGACGGTGACGAAAAGCTCCTGCTGCCCGACATTGATCAACTCGGGCGGCAACTCCATCTCGACCCGGACGCCGGGAATCTTGCGCTCCCCGGCAATCTGAACCTCGACCGAATAGTAGACCAGAACCGCGAAGAAGAGCGCAATCAACTTGCGCCAGAAATCCCGGCGAACCGACAGGCTGATTTTCTTGAATGCCGCTCCGAAAATGTTCTTCATGACCGCTCCCCGACACCGTTTTGTTCGGACTGCTCCTCCAGCATCTGCACCGTCTCGGCGAGATCGGCATCGTCCTGTTCCTGAATGATCAACTTCTCGAGGAAGCTTTCAAGTTCACTGACAGCGAGGTCACGGTGCAGCACACCACGGCAGGCGACGCTGATCGTGCCGGTCTCCTCCGAAACCACGATCGTCACCGCGTCGGTCTCCTCCGAAATCCCGAGTGCGGCGCGATGGCGGGTACCGAGACGGCGCGAAATATTCTCCGCCCGAGTCAGGGGCAGAATCGCCCGGGCAGCAACAATCCGGTCGTCGCGAATGATCACCGCTCCGTCATGCAACGGAGAGTTGGGAAAAAAGATCGATTCCAGCACCATCGCATTGACTTTGATATCGAGGCGCACCGAGTCGTCAACGATCGCCTGCATGCCGATCCGCCGCTCAACCACCATCAACGCACCGCATTTGCGCCGTCCCATGTTTGCGGCGGCGCTGACCAGCTCGCCGATCACCTCCCGACGCCGTTTCCCTTTCCAGAGCGCATAGCTGCCGAGCTGGGCAAATGCCCGCCGCAGCTCCGGCTGGAAGATGATGAAAAGTCCGGTCGGAAGTGCGATCCAGAGGTATTGCAGAAGGAAATTGATCACCTCAAACTGAAAGTATTGCGCAGTGACCGTCAGCACCATCAACAGAATGATGATCCCGGCCAAAACATACGACCCACGCGCACCCCGCAGATAGTAAAGCCCCTTGTAGATCACCAGCGCGATAATGGCGATCTCCAGAATCATTTTGAGCACGGTGACGATATCCATCGCATTCTCCTGCAAAATCAAAGCAGCTCCCGGCGCACCCGGAGCGCGTCACAGACCTGCCTCACGTCATGAACCCGGAGGATCTCCACCTCGCGCTCCGCCAGAAAAAGCGCCGCGGCAATCGTACCGCCCAACCGCGCCGCCGGTTCCGGCTGCTCGAGGAACACCCCCAGAAACGACTTGCGCGACATCCCGACCAGCACAGCGCCGAGCCGGTGAAACTCATCCACCCGGCGCAGCAACTCCCAGTCCTGCGCCGGAGTTTTTGCAAAACCGATGCCGGGATCGTAAATGAGCCCCTCCTCGGTCATTCCCGCCTCCAGCGCATGCCTGCGCGCCCGGTCGAGTTCAGCGATCACCGCGTCGACCACATCGTCGCCATATTCACAAAACGCCGGGTCACGCATCGTCTGCGGCGTACCGCGCGAATGGCTCAAAACCAGAGCGGCTCCCGCGGCGGCCGCAACCGCCGCAAGCCGCGGATCCCAACGGAGCATCGCCACATCATTGACGATCTGCACGCCTTTTTCCAGTGCCGCTGCCGCAACCTCACTCTTGCGGGTGTCGATGCTGATCACGGCACCCGGTCGCGCCCGCCGCACACCTTCGATCACCGGCAGAATCCGCGCAATCTCGGTAGCGGGATCAATCACCTCCGCCCCGGGACGTGTCGACTCCCCGCCGATGTCCAGAACATCTGCGCCGTCATCAAGCAGCCGCAACGCACGATCAAGCGCCGTCTCCGGTGCGGAACACGCTCCCTCGCTGAACGAGTCGCCGGTGGCATTGACAATACCCATCACCAGCGGCCGCGGCCGTGCATTCAGAAACGTGTTGAAATCAAACATCGGAGTTCGCTCTCCCGTACCGTCCGAAGTTCCCTATTCCTCGCCCCCGGGACTTCCGGCACCGCCATCCGTCTCCGCGACCGGTTCGACCACCGCGGCGGAATCCGGCGTACCCTCTCCGGACTCGGTTCCGGCCGGTGCGGCCGGAACATCGACTTCGACCAGTTTCGCGACACCGGTGATGCGGTCGCCGGCATTGAGATTCATGATCCTGACCCCCTTCGAAGCACGCCCGACCCGGCGGATTTCGCCGGCGGGAATCCGGACCAGCTGACCGCGCTCGGTGGTGAGCAGAATCTCATCATCCTCGCAGATCTGCACGACACTGAGAACGTTTTCGCCCTCGCGCAACTTGATGTTGACCACCCCCTTGGCGCCGCGGTTCGTCTTGCGGTAGGTGCTGACGAAGGAGCGTTTTCCCATGCCGCCGTCGGTGACAACCAGCACCTCGGGCCCGCTGCCGCTGACCGGCGCGTCGTCGTTGCCGCCCTCGGCTTCAACTTCCGCCTCACCTTCACTCTCTTCACCGGTGATTTCAGCATCGCTGTAGACATGTTCACGGATGATTTCAAGGCTGACCACATCGTCCCCTTCGATTTTGAACCGCATTCCGGTCACACCGCGCGCGGTACGCCCCATCGGCCGGATCTGCTCGTCATCCTGATCGAAAAGACAGGCCATCCCGAGCCGGGTCGAGAGAAGAATCTCATTGCCGTTTTCGCTGATTCCGGCGCCGATGAGATCGTCGTCCTCCTCGATCACCAGCGCACGCAACCCGGTGCGCCGCAAATTCTTGAAGAGAGCAAGCTCGCTCTTTTTGATGTAGCCCCGGCGCGAAGCCATCACAATGTATTTATTCGGATCGTCGAGTTCATCCTGGCTGACGGTCAGCATCGCGCAGATCTTCTCGCCCGGCTCGACCTTGATCATGTTGGTGATCGCACGCCCCTTGCCGGTACGCGACCCCTCGGGGATCTCATAGACATTCAGCCAGTACATGAATCCCCGGTCGGTAAAGAAGAAGATCAGATCGTGGCTGTCGGCATTGAACAGATGTTCCACGTGATCCTCCTCCTTGGTCTCCATGCCGATGATCCCCTTGCCGCCACGATGCTGCGTACGGTAGGTATCGGCGGGAACACGCTTGATGTAACCGGTATTCGAGACGGTGATCACGCAGCTGTGACGCGGAATCAGATCGGCGATGTTGAGGTCGCTGTCGTCGGAGGTGATCTCGGTCCGCCGGGCATCGGCGTATTTGGATTTGATTTCGAGCAACTCCTCCTTGATCACCCCGAGGCGCATGTCGCGGCTGGCGGCGAGAGCGTTGAGATATTCGATCCGCTTCTTGAGCTCCTCGTATTCGGCGGTCAGTGTCTCAATCGCCAGACCGGTCAACTGGTGCAGCCTCATATCGAGGATCGCATTGGTCTGGACCTGCGTAAATTCAAAACGGGCGATCAGATTGGTCGCGGCGTCCTGACGGCTGCGTGATTCCCGGATGATCCGGACGACCTCGTCGATGTTGGCCAGCGCCTTCATCAATCCTTCGAGGATGTGGGCCCGTGCCTCGGCTTTCTTGAGATCGAAGATCGTGCGACGCAACACCACCTCGAGACGGTGATCGATGTAGGCCTGCAACACCTGCACCAGATTCATCGTCCGCGGCCGGTTGTGATCGACGACCAGCATGGTGCATCCGATCGAAGTCTCGAGCAAGGTGTGCGCATAGAGTTGATTCAGAACCACCGAAGCCATCGCGCCGCGCTTGATGGTGATTTCGATTCGCAGCCCTACACGTTTGCTCGACACGTCGCGGATGTCGGAAATTCCGGTGATGCGCTTCTCATTGACCAGATCGGCGATCTTCTTGACCAGCTGTTCCTTGCTGATCGCGTAGGGAATTTCAGTAATCAGGATCTGCTCGCGTCCATCTTTTTCGATGATATCCGCTTTGGCCCGGATCTTCACGCTGCCGTGACCGGTCTGATAGAACTGACGCAGGGAATACCGCCCCCGGATGATCGCACCGGTCGGAAAATCCGGCCCGGGAAGAAACTCCATCAACTCATCGACGGTCGCCTTCGGGTTGTCGAGAAGACAGACGGTCGCATCCACCACCTCACCGAGATTGTGCGGCGGGATGTTGGTCGCCATACCGACGCCGATACCGGTGGTGCCGTTGACCAGCAGCTGCGGATAACGGGCAGGAAGAACCTCGGGCTCGGTTTCGGACTCGTCGAAGTTCGGGATCATGTTCACGGTTTCCTTGTCGATATCCGCGAGCAGCTCCTCGGCGAGGCGTTCCATGCGGCATTCGGTGTAACGGCTGGCCGCAGCGGGATCTCCGTCAATGTTACCGAAGTTACCCTGCCCCTCGATCAACGGGCTGCGCATGGAAAAGTCCTGCGCCAGCCGGACCAGGGCGTCATAAATCGCGGCGTCGCCGTGCGGATGGTATTTTCCCATCACTTCACCGACGACGCGGGCACACTTGACTGTGGCGTGGGATTTGGTCAGCCCGAGCTGCCCCATCGCATAGAGAATCCGCCGGTTCACCGGTTTGAGGCCGTCGCGCACATCCGGAATCGCGCGCCCGACGTTGACGCTCAGCGAATACTGCAGATACGCAGTATGCATGATATCTTCGATGTTGACTTGAAAGTCCCTCGTTCCCAAATCGCTCATGGCAGTGATTTCCGATCCTTGATATATCAATATATTTGTTCGCTATCATCAGGGGGCTGATTCCGTTCATCGGGCGCCACCAACCCTAAAATAGCGTAATATACCACCCCGAACGTTTTTTAACAAGCCGCAACCGGTGTTTTTTTCGCCTTTCTCGACCCTTTTTCAGTAGGATTTCCAGTTACCGCCCCCCCGGAGGTTCTTCCGGAACAGGGGAAGCACAGCGGGAGCTGACCCTTCCTTCGGAAATCACATGCATCCTATTGAAACAAAACAGATAAAATGTTTTAATACAGGATTGCTTTTCCGCTGCCCGCAGCTATATTAATGGCAAACGGATCGCAGACTTCAACTTTCGGAGCGAAACATCATGAACTGGCAACCGGTGATCGAGCGTTATGAGAACGAATTGCTGAACAATGTCATCCCTTTCTGGGAGAAACATTGCATCGACCGTGAATACGGCGGTTATTTCACCATGCTCGACCGCGACGGTTCGGTCTACGACACCAACAAATACATGTGGATGCAGTGGCGGATCGTCTATGTCTTCGCGACACTCTTCATGAGCCGCTACGGGAAAAACCATCCGGAATGGCTTGAAATCGCCCGTCAAGGGTACGATTTTCTCTACGAACACGGCCGGCTCGACGACGGAAGCTACTACTTCGAACTCAACCGCCGGGGCGAACCGGCAATGGCGCCCTACAGCATCTTCTCAGACTGTTTCGCCGCGATGGGTGCCGCCGCGATGTTCGCCGCCACCGGCGAGAGCCAATACCGGCGGGAAGCCGAATCAGCAATGCAGAGCTACATCCGCCGGTTGCCCGATCCGAAAGGGCGCTGGGAAAAATCTCTCCCGGGGCGCGGTGAGCGGCTCAATCTCGGCGGTTACATGATCCTCGCCAACCTCGGCTGCGTGATGAAGGAGTGCCTCAGGGACGATCAGTTCGACGCCGAAACCGATCGTGCGGTCCGTACGGTCATGGAGAAATTTTTCCACCCGGAACTCAAAGTTCTCTTCGAGAACGTCAACCCCGACGGAACCTTCGACCTCGACAGCTGTGAGGGACGTTTCGTGAACCCCGGGCACGGACTCGAATCCATGTGGTTCGTACTCCAGTACGCTGAGCGCATCGGCGACCGGGAACTGGCCGCCCGGGCCTGCGAATACATCGACTGCCAGTTCAGGTTCGGCACCGATCCGGTCTACGGAGGTATCTTCTACTTCATGGATGCCCTCGGGAAACCGCATCTCGAGCTGCAGCACGACATGAAGCTCTGGTGGCCGCACAACGAGGCGATCATCGCAGCACTTTTCGCATACAAGCTCAGCGGCGAAGAACGGTTTCTCGAACACTTCAAAACCATCGACGCCTGGACATGGCGCCACTTCCCCGACCCCGAATACGGAGAATGGTTCGGCTATCTCAACCGACGCGGAGAACCCAACAACATGCTCAAGGGGGGAAAATGGAAAACTTTCTTCCACCTTCCGCGCTGCCTGATGAAGTCCGCCGAACTGATGCGCACGATGGCGTAAGCAGTCCCGCTGCTCCGCCCCCGTCGAGAAACTACTATCGGCTTTCGGTACCGACAATGCGCCCGGAGGCGTCGCGATAGACCGTGCGGCCGCTGCCGGATTCGGTCGCAGTTCCGGTGATCCGCCCGGAAGCGTCGCGATAGACCGTGCGACCGTTGCCGGATTCGGTCGCCGTTCCGGTGATCCGCCCGGAGGCGTCGCGGTAGACCGTGCGGCCGCTGCCGGACTCGGTCGCCGTTCCGGTGATCCGCCCGGAGGCGTCGCGATAGACCGTGCGACCGCTGCTCGATTCCGTCGCGGTTCCCTTTATTTTCAGGAAGGAATCGCGAAACACGGTTTTTCCGCCGGACTCGGTCGCGGTTCCGGCAATTCTGCCGGAAGCATCCCTGACGGTGGAAGTACTGCCGCCCCAGAGTGCGGTTCCGGCCAGAAGCAATACAGTCACAAACAACTTCACCATGGCAAACCTCCCATACAGCTAATATAAATGGGATATTGCAAAAATCAAGTGCACGGGAACCACGGCAACCTCAGACGGAGCGAAAGCTTTTCCGCAGGCATTACATACAGGAAACACAAAAAATAACCCCTCAAGATTTGCATTTTTAGGGGGATTCGTGTAAAAAAATGGTGGGCGATGAGGGACTCGAACCCCCGACATTTTGCGTGTAAAGCAAACGCTCTAACCAACTGAGCTAATCGCCCGGCAGCTAGAAAATATATCGCACCGGAACCGGGAATGCAAGTGCGGCAGCAGCGGAAAATCGCTCTTTTCAGCGACTGTAACGAGGAGTCCTGGCGGCAGTCAACACAAACACCGGACCGGACCCGGCCGAAAGCAGCGCTTTCGCCGCCGCCGTCAGCGTGGCGCCGGTGGTGAACACATCATCGACAAGGATAATCCGTTTTCCGCGGATTTTCTCCGGGTGGACGACTGCAAACGCCCCCCTGGGATTCCTGCGCCGCGCCGCGGTACCCAACGCAGACTGCCTGCGGCCACGGCGACGACGGCTCAGAGCATTCGACAACGGGATCCCCAGTTCCCGTGCCACCATCCGGCCGAAGAGTTCCGCCTGATTGTAGGAACGGTACCAGAGCCGGGTAAAATGGAGTGGAACCGGCACCACCAGATCCCCTTCAAAGGAGTTGCGCCGCATCGCTTCGCCGGCCAGGCGCCCGAGGGGACGCGCCAGTTCCGGAGCATCATGAAATTTGAAATCGTGAATAATCCTGCGTCCAAGATCGCGGTACTCGAAAAGCGAACAGGCACCGACCCACGGGCGCGGCTCCGCGGCAAGGCATTTCGAACAGACCGCCAGAACACCATCCAGCTCTCCACCGCACCCGGGACAGGCCGGTTGCGGGAAGAAACGCAATTTCGCCAGACAGTCAGGGCAGAATGCATTCACACCGGCACCGTCGCCGCTCCGACAGAGAGGACAGGGCAGCAGATTGCAGGCGGCGGAAAAGCGTCGCAGCCATTCAAACCTCATCGTCACAACCTCCCCCCGACCCGGAACCGAACGGCGGGCGGTAGTCACGCCAGTGACGGATCTCGAGCAACCGCCAGCGGGTCATCACCACCTCGATCAGATCGAAACGCAGCAGCAGTTTCGGCGAACCGATCATCTTCCAGTAGAACTTCGCAGCCTGAAAATTACGCCGCTTCTGACGATAACCGAGATTGTCCAACGGCCGGTAGCGCCCGATTCGTCGCCGCGTCTTGACCTCAACAAACAGAATGGCGCCACCGTCACGCGCAACAAGGTCGAGTTCTCCCGCCCGGATACGCCAGTTGCGGGCGAGGATCTCGCACCCCTTGGATTCGAGCAGCCGGCGGGCGGCGTCCTCGCCGCGCCGCCCCAGTTTCAGATGGGCTTTGCGGGCCGGCCTCATTCCGCCAGCAGCCGCTCCAACCGGGCGACATCGCGCCGGAAGGTGAGCTTGGTGTTGTCAGATGGATTTTCCACAACCGCCGTCGCAAAACCGGCCGCCTCCATCACACCGGCGTCATCGGAAAATTCCCGTCCAGCCGCCAGAAGGTATGCCCGGCGGAGTTTCTCCAGTTCGAAAACCTGCGGTGTCTCAACCCGCCACAGGCAATCACGGTCAACCGTCGCAATGACCACTCCGTCCGGAGCGGTCCGCTTCAGCGTGTCCGTCACCGGCTTACCCGGAACGGCCCCGCCGACCTCCCGGGCCCGGGGCAGCAGCCGGTCGAGCAGTTCCGCATCCGCCAGCGGCCGCGCGGCATCGTGTATCGCGACAAAGGCGGCCTCCGGCGGCAAAGCGGCGAGCCCCGCTTCCACCGAAGCCGAACGCGTCGCACCGCCTTCAACCCATCTGATCCGCGCCGCCGCACCGAAGCGGTCGGCAGCCGCCAGAAATCGCGCCCGGTCAGCCGCCGGTACCACCACGACCAGAAAGCCCGGCTTCACCAGCGGCAGAAAACGACGGACACTGTGCAGGAAAAGCGGCACTCCCGCCAGCTCCAGCAACAGTTTGTTGCCGCCGCCGAACCGCCGTGCCGAACCGCCGGCAGCGATGACGATACCGAGATCACTGTACATGAATGGCCCCTCCGGAGTCGTCTCCTCAGCCGCAACCGACCGGATCACCGGTTCAGAAAGAACGCATTGGAAACACACAGCAGCCGCGCCTCATCAAGCGCGGGCGCCATGAACTGCACCCCGACCGGCATTCCGGTCTCCCCGTCCTGCCCCGCGGGAACGCTGATTCCGCAGTTTCCCGAAAGATTCAACGCGATCGTGAAGATGTCCGAGAGATACATCTGCAGAGGATCGGACTTCTCCCCGAACTTGAACGCCACCGTCGGAGTCACCGGCGTCAGCATCACGTCACATGACCGGAACGCCTCCTCAAAATCACGACGGATCAGAGTGCGTACCTTCTGGGCACGCAGATAATAGGCGTCATAATATCCGCTCGAAAGCACATAGGTTCCGAGCAGGATCCGCCGCTTGACCTCTGCCCCGAATCCGGCGCCCCGGGTACGGAAATAGGTGTCGACCAGATCACGCCCCTCGACCCGGGCTCCGTAACGGATGCCGTCGAATCGGGCAAGGTTGGCACTCGCCTCCGCAGTGGCAATGATGTAATAGACCGCCACCGCATATCTGGTGTGAGGCAGAGAAACATCGACAAGCTCGGCACCGAGCGCCCGAACCTTCTCGATCGAATGACGCAACACCTTCTCGACTCCGGAACTCAACCCGGAACCGGAAAAATACTCCTTCGGCAACCCGATTCGGACGCCGCGGAGAGACCCACTCCCCGAACGGACCGCATCGGCGAATCCCCCGGCGGCAACCGGCAGGCAGGTCGAGTCCATCCGGTCCGGCCCGGCGATCGTATCGAGCAGAATCGCAGCGTCAAGCACATCGTGGGTCATCGGCCCGATCTGATCGAGACTGGAAGCGAATGCAACCAGGCCATGCCGCGAAACACGACCATAGGTCGGCTTGAGTCCGACCACACCGCAGAATGCGGCTGGCTGCCGGATCGAACCACCGGTGTCGGAACCGAGCGCGGCCGCAGCAAACGACGCGGCAACACACGCGGCGGAGCCGCCCGAGGATCCCCCGGGCACCCGTGTGGTACCATGCGGGTTCGCCGTTTTCTGGAATGCGCTGTTCTCGCAGCTCGACCCCATCGCAAATTCATCCATATTGAGGCGGCCGAACGGAATGAACCCCTTCTCCTTCAACCGCGCAACAGCGGTGGAATCGTAGGGGGAACAGACCGGCGCAAGAATCTTCGACGCACAGGAACAGCTCTCCCCGGCGGTCACAATGCAATCCTTGATCCCGATCGGAATCCCGTCAAATTCGCTGAGGGGGCGCCCCTCGCGACGCCGGGCGTCGGAACGGGCAGCCTCGGCCAGAACACGATCGGCATCCAGCTTCAAAAATGCGCGGATTTCACCATCCTTCTCCTTCACCCGCGCGAGATATCCCTCGACAAGGGCGGTTGCAGAGAACTCCCCTGCAGCAAGAGCGGCGGCAAGCTCATGGATCGGACGGGCAGTCAGATTCAAACCAGCCATTTCAGTTCATTCCCTCCCCCGGCAGCACCTGCGGCACCCGGATCAGTTCGCCGTTCATCAGCTCCGGCGCGTTGGCGAGAATCGGAGCGCGGTCAAACGGTTCGCCGGGCACATCCTCGCGCCAGACGTTGGTCAGCGCCGCGGCATGCGCGGTCGGTTCGACGCCGGAGACATCGAGTTCGGAAAGCTCGTTGATGTAGTCGACGATGCTTTCGAGATCCCGCTGGAGGCCCTCCTTCTCTGCGTCGGAGATCTCCAGCCGGGCGAGCGTCGCCACGTAATCGATATCGATATTGGTTTTTTCCATCTTTTCCTCAATGGTTCCGGAACTTCAGCCGGGGAGACCGTGCAATGCAGCGCCCGGGGCGGGACTTTCCCCCCTCCGGGCATACATTCAGCGGCCGGGACCACCGGAGAATGCCGGTTTCTTACTTCGCGGCCTTCTCGAGCGTCAGGGTCTTGGTCACCAGATCGCAGACCTCGGTCGGCCCGAAATACTGGATCGGCCCCGGATAGACATAAGCGGTTTCCTTCGCCCATTCGGCACGGTGCGCGGCAAAGAATTTGAACGGCGCGCCGTCAAGCTCCACCAGAGCCTTCCGGATCACCGGCTTGTCGTGCCCGTGCCGGCGTTCGATGTTCATCATCATCGTGATCGGAATACCGCCGGCGATCCACTTCTCGGCCGGAAGTACCGTGTTACGAACGCTCGACATGTAACCGGTCCGCCCCGCACCGATCAGGGCCGCGGCGTTGTAGCCGAGGCTGTAGCAGTAATCGGCGTCGTAGTTCGACGGAGCAGCACAGCGCCCCTCATAACCGAAGAAGTGAACCTGCGTGGAGAACTTGCCGACGTAGGTACCCTCGGCCTTCATCTGCTTCAGGCGGGTGCCGACCATTTCGGCGAGCATCTTCTCGGTTTCGATCAGAGAGACCTGGACATTGCCGTGCGGGTCGCGATCGTTGCAGAGCTGCGCCTGGATACCGGCCGGCAGCGAACCGAAGACCTTCGCAAGCTCGGCCGAGAGGTTCGCCTTGACGAACTCGACCTTGGCGGCCTTGTCCATCGCATTGACCTTGTCGGCATTGGCGGCCAGCAGGTCGTTGAGTTCCGCAATCAGCACCTTGATCTCGGGCACAAATTCGATCAGCCCCTCGGGAATCAACGCGACACCGAAGTTCATCCCGGCGGCGGCACGGGCGGCAACCACGACGGCGATCTGCTCGACGATCTCGGCGAGGGTCATCTTCTTTGCGGCGACCTCTTCGGAGATGATCGCGACGTTCGGCTGGGTCTGCAACGCACACTCAAGCGCGATGTGCGAAGCGGAACGGCCCATCAGCTTGATGAAGTGCCAGTATTTCTTCGCGGAGTTCGCGTCACGGCCGATGTTGCCGATAAGTTCGCTGTAGACGCGGCAGGCGGTGTCGAAACCGAAACTCGCTTCGATCCACTCGTTCTTGAGGTCGCCGTCGATGGTTTTCGGGCAACCGATCACCTGAATCGGAATATCGTGGCTCTTGAAGTACTCCGCAAGCATGCAGGCGTTGGTGTTGGAGTCGTCGCCGCCGATGATGACCAGCGCGGAGATTCCGAGCACTTCGCAATTGCGGCGGGCCGCTTCGAACTGCTCGTCCGTTTCAAGCTTGGTCCGGCCGGAACCGATCATGTCGAATCCGCCGGTATTGCGGTAGGCGTCAATCACCGCCGGAGTCAGCTCCATGTACTCATCGCGCACCAGACCATCAGGGCCCTTCAGAAAGCCGATCAGACGGCTGTCGGAATTGAGCGACTTGATGCCGTCGAACAGACCGGCGATCACATTGTGCCCGCCGGGAGCCTGGCCGCCGGAGAGAATCACGCCGACGGTGACCGGTTTGGCCCCGGCCGCCTTGTCCGCAGCCTCAAACGTCAGTACCGGACTGCCGAACGTGGTCTTGAAGATCGCCTTGATCTTGTCGACGTCGGCGACCGCGGTGGTCGGCGCGCCTTCAATGACACGGACAGCGGCCCCCCTGGCGAGCGCGGGGGGAAGTTTCGGGGCGTAGGCGGCACGCGCCTTCTGCAGAGGAGAAATTTGACTCATGATCGTCACCTTCCGGTTAATTGGTTCTGTCGCAAAAGGTTAAATCTGCAAATCCTCAACCGGCCGGAACGTGCGACGTCCGGCGGATCAGATGCGGATGGTATAAAATAATCCACAACTACCGATTTATCAAGCTGGTATTATCCGGTTTCCCCAAGTATATTGATCTGAAAAACACAATCACTGCATTGGAAAGGGTTCCCCATGAAACTATCTGCATTCCCCTGCCTGGCAGCGGCTCTGCTGCTCTCCGTCACCGGCTGCCGGAGCACCGCCCCCGGAACGCCGGAGGATTCCGCTCCGGGAGAGGGACTCCAGGAGAGTGATTTCAGCCGCGCCGCCATCTTCGTCCGGGCGCTGGAGCTTCTGCACACCGAGTACGTCGACGCCGACCGTGCCTCAATCGATAAACTCTTCATCAACGCGATGAAGGGGATGGCCGGAGAACTCGATCCCTACTCCGGTTACGAACCGCCGCAGGAGTACTCCGAAAATGAGGCGAAGCGGACCGGAGAACAAACCGGCGTCGGAATCGAGGTCACCAAACCGGAGGGGATGCCGCTGGTGGTCGTCGGCGTCATTCCCGGCTCCCCGGCCGATCAGGCCGGTATCATCCCCGGCGACCGGATCGTCGAAATCGACGATCAGCCGGTTCGAAAACTCCATCTCGATCAGGCGGTACTGCTGGCACGCGGGCCGGAAGGGAGTACCGTCAGGTTCAAAGTCACCCGTGGCGGCGAAACAGACCCTCTGGAGATCCCGTTGCGACGCGGGAAAGTGATCCGTCCGTCGGTCCCACCGGATTCGATCCGGATGCTGCCGGGCAAAATCGGCTACCTGAGAATCGAAAGCTTCAATCTGCACACACCGGCGGAAGTGCGCGCCGCGCTTGCACATCTGAAGGAACAGGGAGCGACCGCGCTGATTCTCGACCTGCGCAACAATCCCGGAGGCATCGTCTCCGCCGCGGTGGAGATCGCCGGGATGTTCCTCGCACCGGGGAAGACGATTCTGAGCATCCGGAATCGGAAGAACAACGAGGCGCAGCAGGTTCACGCCGGGGGGCCGTCCGCCGACGGGCACGATACGGAAACACCGCTGGTGCTGCTGGTCAATCCATTTACCGCAAGTGCGTCGGAGATCTTCGCCGGTGCATTGAAGGACAACGGCCGGGCCCGGCTGGTCGGGATGCGTACCTATGGGAAGGGCACTTTGCTGCGGGTGGTCAGACTGCCGGACGGCGGAGCAGTGCGGTTCGCCTCCGGGCGTTACGTAACGCCTTCCGGCCGGGTGATCGAAGGGCATGGGCTCGAACCGGATCTCACGGTGAAGCTCCCGCTCGAAGCTCTTCTCAAGCTCTCATCGCAGTTGCGCCGTTATCCCGGCGTCGTTGCTCCGGAAAAAGAGGGTGCGCTCTACGACTCCCAGCTGGAGGCTGCGCTCTCTCTGCTCGCGCCCTCCCCGACACCGAGGAGCGTGGAGTCTACCGCTTCTCCAGCGGATAACTGAAGTCATTCCCGGCTCCGAACCGCCACCCTGTAATCGTACCGGCGGCGGGATCGAGCGAAAGAATCGTCCACGACTCCTCATCGGGGCCGTCGTATTCACGCGGCGGCCGGTCCGGCCCGTTCCGGTAGCAGAGTCCATTCAGGAAACCGATCCGGGGGTAGCCGAGAGAGTAATCGATTCCGTCGCGATGGTAGTGGCCGTGCAACGCGGCAAGCACCCGCATCGGCCCCTGAGCGGAGAAGTCACAGGTCACATGCTGTCCGAAATCTCCGGAAGTCGGTGTCGATTCAAACGGCTTTCCCTGCCGGAATGCCTCCAGCAGATCAGCCATCACCTGCCCGTTGGTCACCTGCCGCCCCGGCGGCACATGGCTGATCACCAGAACCGACCACTCCGACCGATCGGCCCTGTCCTTGAAATCGAGTGCCCGTTTCGCCATCCAGTTGAGCTGGGCGTCTGTAAAGACAAATGTACCGATCGAATAGTACTTCAGATGACCGTTCTTTTTTTTCGTCAGCGGATTGTCGCTGACCGCCAGGACGATCACCCGCACCTTCGCGTCGGGAAAATCCTGATAACAGTAGTTCCCTGCAGGATTGTCAGGATCTCCGACCGCCTGTTCCAGCGCCTGCCGCGTCACCAGAGTGTGCCATTCGGCATTGGTGACCGCCTCTGCGCCTCCGGGAGAGTTCGTCCGGCAGTAGTAAGTGCCGTCATCATGATTGCCGATCGCCACCAGCACGGGAGGCCCGCCGGAAAGAAGCGCCGCGACCGATTCGATGATCTGCTTGGTGTTGAGCGCTTTCGGCGAGTTCCCGTCGACCATGTCTCCACAGTGAGCCAGAAAATCCAGCTTGAGCTCCCGCCCCATGCGGGCAAAGTTCCGCATGGACCGCAGGGAGGAGTTCCCGTAAAACCGGGGATTGTCACTGCGCTGGTAATGGGTATCGGTGATGATGCCGAAATTCAATGTCCCGGGCTTTCTGGCCGCCAGAAACTCGCGTTTCAGGCTCTCGAACCTGGCGTCGAAACCGGCCCCCTTGATCAGCGGCCGCCGCAGTGTCTCCGCGGCAGCGAAGGCCGACGCCCCGTTCTCCGTGTCGACGCTCCACGGCCAGAACTGTCTCTCGAACAGAGTGATCAGTTCCGGTTCAACCTTCTCCGTCGTTGCGAGAAACGGAACAGGGCAGCGTTTCAGAAACGCAACGATCGGGGCGACCTCGCCGGCAGTTACGACGTTTCCGCTGTAGATCACGCGATAATCCGCCAGTGGATTGAGTCGGTCGAAAGCGGAGGAGCGACCGCCGGGACCGGGCTGGTAGATCACCCACGCCTCCGGTTTGATCCGCCGGAACTGTGCGAGCAGTTTTTCCGCCTCGTCGCGCCATTCAGGAACCTTTTTCCCGACCGCCAGTCCCCACGCATGAACCTGGTCCGCCGCCGGACCAAGTTCCCGGAGAGCGTTGCGCCAGAGTTCGTCGAGACGGGAGGAGGCGCTCTTCCAATCATCCGGCTGAAACTCGACCGTCGGAGCGATGCCGTTTTTCCGGGCAAAACCGATCGCATCGCGCAGCGGCCCGAAATCCCGGGTGTCCTCATTGAATCGGAACCGCAACAACGTCACACCCCGTTCTGCAAGTTCCCGTATCACTTCCGCCCCTGGCAGATGATCGCATGCAAACCCCCGGACCCGCTCCGGCCGCGGCCGTTCCGCCAGCAGCCGGTCCCGCTTCAGACGAACCCTGCGGGGGTTATCGGGAAGCGGCGAGAGCCGCAACGAACGCAGTTCTCCCTTTCCCCCCTTCGCCTCGATCTGAACAATCAGCAGATAGTCGCCCGGAGACTCCTCCGGGATTTCGATCCGCGCGGAGAACTTCGTCTCATTCCGCCCCAGTTGCTGTGCCAGCAGATAAGGCTTCCCCCAGCCGGTGGTCAACTTAAAGGTCAGATCTCCGTGTCCTTCCGCCAGCAGCCGATAAGTACGGCCGGGCTCCAGTTTCACAGAGCGATAGATCTTCGCGTCATGACCGGAACCGGTCAGAACCAACCCTCCCTGTCGCTCCCCGACCGACAAGGTATCGGTACGGCTCCACCCTTCCGATACCGGGGAGAACACAAGTTCGGCGGCACCCGCCGGCAGCAGCAGACAGCAGAAAAGCAGGAATGCCCCAAGTGTCCGACTCCATCCTCCGACTTTGCACAGGATTTCACATTTCTCCGGGAAAGTTCCCGTTTCTCTCCTCATTTTCCGGCACCTCCTTCCACATCTCCCGAGAGGGGTCAGATCCCGTAACAGCGATAAAGACCCGCAACCGACACTCTTCTACGATAACAACGATTCGCATGCCTGTCAACCGCAGAAATTCCCGATCCTCTTTTTTTCTTCCGTGTTGTCCGTACTGCCGCTCCGCTTATCTCGCCCAACGGAGAAATCCCATTTGACGAGAGGGGGTAGAGGGGAAAACACTCCCGCTCACGGAAGAACGCTCTCCGCAGGAAAGTTCATTCGGCGAGGTCAGCGTTCTTCCGGTAACACCGCGGAGAAAGTCGGAAACGTTCGGCGAATTTTCTGGAGAAATAGTTGGAGTCGTGAAATCCACAGCGAAGCGCCACCTCTCCAATCGGCCAGGAGGTTTCCGCAAGCATCGCCTTCGCATTTTCGAGCCGCAACCGCAACAGATACTCCACCGGAGTGGTCCCGGTCGCATTCCGGAACACCCGCAGAAGAGTACTGACGGACATCGAGCTGGAACGGGCCATCCGCGGCAATGACCACTTCTCGGCATAACCGGTCTCAAGTTCGCTCAACAGGCGGCCGATCCGCAGCGTCGCCTCGGCGGGATTTCCCGGGGTCTCGGTGAAAGAACGGGCCAGGAGGAGAATCATACCGTAGAGCAGTGTGATGCAGGAAACCTCAAATCCGGAATGCCGGAGTTGAAGCTCCTCTTCCGCGCGTGCAACCAGCTCCAGAAGCAGGTGCAGCTGCCTCCGTCCCAGTTTCAGACGGCCGCGGAACTCCCCGCTCCTGCTCCCCTTTCCGGGGACTCCCCGGAAAATCACATGGTACCCGGGCAGCTTCCGGAAGTAGGATTCCGTTCCGCGCAACAGTCGCCTGGCAAACATGACATTGACGATTTTCAACGAACGATAGTCCGGAAAGCCGTGACTCATCCGGTTCTGCATGATGAAGACGTCTCCGGCACAGACCTGGCCGGCAGCTCCGTCGACGATCTGTTCCCCGACCCCGTCGCAGATGATCACAATTTCGATAAAATCATGACTGTGAACGACTCCCGTAAAATCATGGGCGTGGCTGACACGCTTCCCCTCAACACGCCGGATCGAAAATGGAAATCCGGAGGAGTCGAAATAAAATGTCCCCGTCAGCTTTTGAACCGTTTTTCTCATAATGACGATATAATACTGTTTTTTGAAAAAATAGTCAAGGTTTTTTCCCGGAGAATCACTATAATTATAACCGGATGCCAAACCATGCAGGAGGATCCCCATGAGCTTCAATCACTATTGTGTCACCATGCGTTCCATGCCGTTCTGGTGCATCGGCAATCCGCTGAGCGATCCATTCGGCGGACCAGTCCTGGAAAAATGGGATTCCGTCGACGTCGCCCGCCTCATCGCCTGGGCCGCCGGGGAGGGGTTGATCGAAGCGACCAGTTACCATGACGACGATCTGGTACCGTGGAATCCGGAGGAGCCGGAAGACGACCTCGATCCCGCCGGTGAAACCCGGCGGAAACTGCATGAAATCAAATCGATTCTTTCCAGCGCCGGAGTGGAAGTTCACGCCTCGATCTGCAGCCTTCACGGCAATAAGCTGTTCCGGAACGGCGGCCTCTGCAACCCCGACCCGGCGATCCGCGCGCTGGCGGCCAGAAAAGTGGAGCGCACCCTGCGCATCGGCCGCTTTCTCGGAGCGAAATATTATGTCTACTGGGTCGCACGAGACGGTTTCGAAGTCCCGATCTGTACCGACTGGGCCAACGTCTACGAATGGCTCGCCGAGGGCTTGAACCACGTCACCGATTACATCCGCGAACAGCAGATGACCAACTACCTGGGCGCAACCATTGAACCCAAGCCGAACGAACCGCGCGGCCAGATGTTCCTGCCGACCAGCGGCCATGCGGTGGGCTTCATCCTGGGGAAACTCAGGGAGCCGGCCTTCTGGGGAGTCAATCCGGAGCTGCTCCAGCATGAGAGCATGTGTCTGCTCAACGCGGTGATGACGGTCAGTTATCTCTGCTCGCTCAACAAACTCAAATTCCTCCATTTCGGTTCTCAGATCAAGGCGCAGTTCGACAACGACTTCCCGCCGCTGATCGGGCCGGAGGGGTTGAAGGAGACGGTATTCATGTTCAAGGCGCTCCACGACATCGGCTGGAAGGGAGTAGTCGAATTTGACTGCCATATGCTGCGGGCGGAAGCCGATCCGGAGCAGAGGCAGGAGAGTTGCAGGCAATTCATCCGCAACTGTTCCGAGGCTGTTGACATCGCGATCGCACTTGCGGAACGCATCGGCCGGCCGCTGGCCGGTCACGGTCAGGCGGCGGCCGATCTGGCCGGCATCCGCCAGATGTGTAACCTCTGAACAGGGACGGCGAAGAATGGGTTGTTATCTCGGCATCGACGTCAGCACGCAGGCGGTGAAATGCATCGTCATCGACACCGGCGCCGGAACGATTCCGGCAGAGAGTACGGTGAACTTCGGGGAGGCTCTGCCCTCCTATCGATCGCCGAACGGTTTTCTTCCCGATGCCGATCCGCTGATCCGACAGGCGAATCCCCTGATGTGGCTCGAGGGGTTGGAACTGGCGCTGAAACAATTGGCGGCAACCGGGTTTGATCTGGCCGGCATCGACGGGATTTCCGGCTCCGGCCAACAGCACGGCTCGGTCTACCTCCGGCGGCAGTTATCGCGCCTGGAACCGGCTCGCTCCCTCGCGGAGCAGATCGCGCCTCTGCTGTCGCGACCGGTCGCCCCGATCTGGATGGACCGTTCCACGACGGAGCAGTGCCGTGAACTTGACCGGGAGTTCGGCGAACGGCTGCGGAGCAATACCGGAAGTCCCGCCATCGAACGCTTCACCGGACCGCAGATCCGCAAGTTCGCCGTCGAACAGCCGGAGGCGTGGAGCGATACCCACCGGATCCATCTGGTCAGCTCCTTTCTCTGCTCCGTGCTCTGTGGCGGAGACGCCCCGATCGACTTCGGCGACGGCGCCGGGATGAATCTGTTGAATCTCAGAGTGTTGCAATGGGATCGGGAAATCGCGGCATTCACCGCGCCGGGGTTGCCGGAGAAACTTCCCCCGGTGGTTTCCTCCGCGACCGTTGCAGGAAAACTGGACAGCTGGTTCACACGGTTCGGTTTCCGGCCGGGGATCCCCGTGGTGGTCTGGTCCGGGGACAATCCGAACAGCCTCGTCGGAACCGGAGCCGCCACCCCGGGCATGGCGGGAATCAGCCTGGGAACCAGCGACACCTTCTTCGCTCCGATGCACGATTTCAAAACCGATCCGCATGGGTGCGGCCATGTATTCGGCAACCCTGCCGGAGGCTTCATGAGCCTGATCTGTTTCACCAACGGCTCGCTCGCCCGCGAAGCGGTCCGGAAACTGTACCACGCGGACTGGGACTTTTTCGACCGGGAAGCGTTGCAACGGACACCTCCCGGAAATGGCGGCCGGCTGCTGCTTCCCTATTTCGCTCCGGAAAATACTCCTCCGGTGATCACCCCCGGAGTCCGGAGAAACTATGCCGGGGCGAGGCCCGAGGAGGAGATCCGCGCAATTCTGGAATCCCAGGCATTGAGTCTGCGCCTTCACTCCAGCTGGCAGGGGGAAAAATTTCACCGTATCCGGGTAACGGGCGGAGCGTCGAAGTCCTCCGGGTTCCGCAGGATCCTCGCAGATGTGTTCCAGGCGGAAATCGAAACCATTCAGGTGACCAATTCCGCAGGACTCGGAGCCGCGCTCCGTGCGGCAAACGTGGTGGAACATCTCGGCTTTGACCAGCTGGCCGCCCGTTTCTGCCGTCCGACCGGGACAATCTCTCCGAATCCGGATCACGCGGAGCTCTACAATGAGATGCTGGAGAAATTCCGGGATTTCGAAGCATCTGGCAGCAATGTCGGAGCATGATCCGGCCTGACCGTCTGGAATCCCGCTTTCGACCGGGAAACACGCCGGCCGGCAACACACAACAGGCGGGGAATCAACTTTCGGGCTTCCGCAGTTGATCTACTGCCGACATTACATACCCAAAGGGCGGAAATATCTCTTCAAGATTTGTATTTTGAGGAGGAGAATTTACACAATAAGATGGTACCGGAGATGGGACTTGAACCCATACACTCAGAGAGTACCAGATTTTGAGTCTAGCGCGTCTGCCATTCCGCCACTCCGGCGTACCGATGCATACAATAGTATGCAACAATGAAAATTGCAAGTCCCGCTACCCGGAAAATATCGCTTTTCAACCGTGCCGTTCCCAGCCCAGCCGAAGCCCCTGCAGCGTGAAATCCGCCGGCATCGCCTCCAACTCCGGCAACGCCCCGGCGAAGAAATCCGCGTCTCCGCCGGTCACGACAGCGGAAGCGGTCCCTCCAAGTGCGCGACACGACCGCCCGACCAGTTCGCGTACCAGCCCGACCGCACCGCAATCCACGCCGAAGCGAATCGACTCAACCGTCCCGTTCCCCGGGTTCTGCGGAAACGATTGCGAAAACGGGATCTCCGGCAACTGCGCCGTCCCTGCGGCCAGAGCCTGCCGCATCAATCGCCTTCCGGGTGCAATCGCTCCACCGCGGAACACCCGGCCGCCGTCAATCAGCTCCAGCGTAATCGCGGTTCCGCAATCCACCACCACAGCAGGCAGCCGGCAGAACGCCGATGCAGCCAGCACATTCGCAACCCGGTCGGCTCCCAGCGTCGAACAGTCCACCTGAGAGAAGTCCACCATCCCGCCGCAGTTGTTCGCCTCCAGCCAGAAGATCCGGCTGCCGGAAAGCCGGCGCCGTACCTCGGGCACCACACAGGCAGCAGCGACCTCCACCCCGGGGGGCAGAATAGCGGATGTGAGCTCCGCCGTCGGGCAACGCGGCAGCAGCTCCATCTCCGTTCCATCCCACACTCCACGCTGAGTATAGGTGTTGCCGATGTTCAAGAGCAGAACCATCCGGAAAAACATCCCCCCTTTACGACAACACGCCGGCACACGGCCTGACGGCCGGGACCGGCGCCGGGAAAAACGGCATTCTTACCACGCTTCCCCTCCGGGAAACACGGCACCGTTTTCAGCTCAGTTTCTCGATGATCTTGGTCAGCGGCAGGAAGAGCGCGATCACGATCGTACCGACGATCACAGCCAGGGCCACGATCATCAACGGCTCGATCATACTGGTCAGGGCGCTCACCGCATTGTCAACCTCTTCGTCATAGGTATTGGCGATTTTGTCGAGCATCTCCGGCAATTTACCGGTCTCTTCCCCCACCTCGACCATACTGATCACCATCTCTGGGAAAATCTTGGTATCGCCGAGCGGAACGGCGATTCCCTCCCCTTCCTTGACCGCGTCATGGACCTTCTGAATCGCGGTGGCAACCACATCGTTGCCGCTGGTCTCCTTGACGATCGCCAGTGCATTCAATACCGGAACACCCGAGGACATCAACGTTCCCAGCGTACGACTGAAACGCGAAATCGCCGTCTTTGAGATGATCGGCCCGAAAAGCGGCATATTGTACTTGACCCAGTCAACTCCCCATTTCCCGGCCGGAATATGCACGATAATCTGGAACGCAACAACCACCGCGACGATTCCGCCGATATACCAGTACCAGTGGGACATCAACGTATTACTGACCCCCATCACGAAGAGGGTAATGCCCGGAAGCGGCTCGTCGGGCCCCAGCAGTTCCTTGAAGATCTTCTGGAAGTTCGGAACGATGAAGATCATCAAGCCGATGATCGCCAGAATCGCGATGGACAACACCACGATCGGGTAGATCATCGCCGATTTCACCTTGCCGGAAATCCGGGCCGCCTTCTCCATGAAGTTGGCCAGACGGTCGAGAATGATCTCCATCGCACCCGACGCCTCGCCGGCACGAACCATGTTGAGGTAAAGCTTGTCAAAGGACTTCGGGTGCTGCGACAATGCTTCGGCGAAAGTGGATCCCCCCTCAACCGTTTCGGCGGTCTTGGCGAGCACCTGTTTGACCGCAGGGTTCTTCGCCTGCTTCTCAAGCGTATGCAGAGAACGGATCAACGGCAGACCGGCACCGAGCAGAATCGCCAGCTGACGGGTCAGGATGGTCAGATCCTTGCGCTTGATCACCATCGGCCCGAGATTGAGATTGAACGCACTCTGCTTCTTCTGCCCGGGGCGCTGCGCCTTGACAACCTTCTTCTTCTCGACCACAACCTGTTTGATCGAGGTCGGAAACATACCTTTCGCCTTGAGTTCATTGGCGGCGGCCTCTTCATTGGCGGCGGTGAGTTTGCCTTTCTGCTCTCTGCCGTTCCCGTCCATCGCGGTGTAATTGAATTGCGGCATTGTCGTTTCTCCAAGAGTTATGTAGTTTCAGCGATGCGAACTTCGCTGATCTGATTTTCATCAGGTGTAACGCACCACCTCGTCAACGGTTGTCTCTCCATGGAAAATCGCCTGGAGCCCGTCTTCACGCAGGGTACGCATTCCGAGCTCCCGCGCTTTTTCACGCAACACATTCATCGGGGCACCGGCGTAAATCAGCTCGCGGATCTGAGCATTGGCCACCAGCAGTTCGGTCAACGCCTTCCGTCCTTTGTAACCGGTATTGTTGCAGATGGCACAGCCTTTTCCGTAGCAGAACTGCCGGTCGCCGACCACAGAACGATCGATGCCGAGCCGGTCGAGATCCTCCTCGGTCGGGGTGTAATAGGTACGGCAGTTCTTACAGACCCGGCGAATCAGACGCTGCGCCAGAATCCCTGCCAGCGAAGAGCAGATCAGAAACGGTTCGACCCCCATATCCACCAGACGGGTGATCGTACTGGCCGCATCGTTGGTATGCAATGTGCTGAATACAAAGTGACCGGTCAGAGATGCCTCGATCGCAATCTGCGCCGTCTCGAAGTCACGGATCTCTCCGACCAGAATCCGGTCGGGGTCCTGCCGCAGAAACGCACGCAGCGCCCGCTGGAAGGTCATGCCGACCGCGTCGTTGATCGGAACCTGCATGATGCCTTCAATGTCGTACTCGACCGGGTCCTCGGCAGTCAGCAACTTGTCCTCTGGACTGTTCACCTCACCCAGCGCCGAATAGAGCGTCGTGGTCTTACCAGACCCCGTCGGCCCGGTCACCAGCAGAATACCGTTGGGCAGATGAATCAACTCACGGATCTTTTCAAGCACATCCTCGCCGATACCGAGCGAATCGAGCTGAAGATTCACCACCGACCGGTCGAGCACGCGGAGCACCACCGATTCGCCGTAGCTGGTCGGGAGGCACGAAACACGCAAATCCACCGGCTTGCCGCCGACCTTGAGTTCAATACGGCCGTCCTGCGGGCGCCGCCGCTCGGAGATGTTCAACCCGGAGATGATCTTCACCCGGCTGATCACCGGTTGCGCCAGACTCTTCGGCGGCGGCGGCATCTCATAGAGCGCCCCATCCACCCGGTAACGGATCCGGAAGTTCTTCTCGAACGGCTCGAAGTGAATGTCCGACGCCTTGTCGCGAATCGCCTGCTGCATCACCACATCCACGAACTTGACGATCGGGGCGTCGTTGGCACGCTCCTCATCGGTCAGGTCGCGCATCTTCTCCTCATCGTCCGCCATCGGACCGATCTCCGTCAGGATGTCCGTCAGCGAATCGATCTTCTCCGGATAGTACTTGTCAAGCTCGAAATCAAATAAATCAGGATCGACCACCACCGGCAGAATATCGTGACCGACAATGAAACGAAGCGATTCAACACTCTGATAATCCAGCGGGGCACGCATCGCCAGATGGAGCACCCCCTCCTCAATGCGCACCGGAATGATGCCGTAACCACGCGCCGTATTGACATCGAGAATCGCGATCAGCTCCCGCGGCAGATCCTTGACCCGGGGATCCCAGACGTAGGAACCGAGATTGTCGGCCATCATCTGAAGCATCTCTTCCCGGGTGAAGATCCCGTAGTTGGCGATGATATCGATCACCGGCTTTCCGGAGCGCTCGTGCTCGTCGACGACCTCATGAAGCTGATCCTTGAGGCCGGGATTGGCGACGCCGCGCTCGTTCACCAGCAGATCTATTAAAGCGGAACTTTCAATATCGAGCATTTTCCCCTGTCCCCGACGACTTAATTTTCATCCATCAACGTCACGAAAATCACCTCTTCCAGCGTGGAAATCCCCGCCTCCGCCTTGCGCATCGCATCGTCGCGCAGCGAACGCATACCGGCCCGGCGGGCACCTTCGCGGATCACTCCGGAGGGTTCATTCGCAAAGATCAACTTGCCGATCTCCTCAGTCACCAGGAAGATCTCATAGATGCCGATACGCCCCTTGTATCCGGTACGTCCGCACTTCGAACACCCGACCCCCTTGTAGAACTGATGGTTGGCCAGATATTCAGGCGTCAGGCGGAGCATTTTGATCTCCTGCGCATTCGGCGTGTAAGGCTGCTTACATTCCGGGCAGATCCGGCGGAGCAGCCGCTGCGCCATCACCGCACGCAATGCGGTTGCCACCAGAAACGGCTTCACCCCCATATCCACCAGACGGGCGATCGCACCCGGTGCGTCATTGGTATGCAGCGTGCTGAACACCAGGTGACCGGTCAACGCCGCATTGATCGCGATATCTGCGGTTTCAAGGTCGCGGATCTCACCGATCATGATGATGTTCGGCGCCTGGCGGAGCATTGACCGCAGTGCCGCGGCGAAAGTCATGTCGACATGCCGGTCGACCTGCACCTGGTTGATTCCGGCGAGCTGGTATTCGATCGGGTCTTCCACGGTGATGATCTTGCGGCTCGGCGAATTGATCGTGTTCAGAAAGGCGTAGAGCGACGTGGTCTTGCCCGACCCTGTCGGGCCGGTCACCAGGAAAATACCGTCCGGCAAACCGATGATTTTGGTGACGATCTCGAGGTCATCCGCGTAAAAGCCGAGTTTCGGAATGTCAAGCTGGATACTCGCCTTGTCGAGAATACGCATCACGATGCTTTCGCCGTGAGTGGTCGGAATCGACGACACGCGCAGGTCGATGTCCTTGTCCCCGGTGGAGAGCTGGATACGACCATCCTGCGGGATCCGTTTTTCCGTGATGTCAAGTTTCGACATGATCTTGACACGGCTGGTGAAGTTCGCCTGGAGGTACTTCGGCGGTCCTTCCACCTCACGCAGGGCACCATCGACCCGGTAACGGACGCGGTAGCGTTTCTCCATCGGCTCAAGGTGAATATCCGACGCCTTCATCCGGTAGGCATCGAGAATCAGCTGGGTCACAAGACGGATGATCGGGGCATCGTCATCGAGTTCACTGCCGTCGTCATCCTCCGGCTTCTGACCGTTGACAAGCTCGGTGTCGGAAGTATCCGCCCCCTCGATGAACTGATTCATCTGCTCCACATCGGTGGTATAATATTTCGTGATCACTTCCTGAATCTGAGATTCCGGAGCGATCACGGCGTCGACATCCCCGCCGAGAATGTAACGCAGCGTATCGAGCGTGGCGACATCGGTCGGGTCGCTCATCGCGATGGTCAGGATATTGTCATGCTTCATCACCGGCACGACGTTATAGTGCTGGACCGTCTCGGCGTTCATCGTCTCAAGCACTTCCTTCGGGATCTCGTAATTGTGCAGATCGAGCACTTCCATGCCGTACTGCTGCGCGAGCATCGTCAGAAGTTCATTATCCTGAACCACGCCATCCTGAATCAGCGCGTCGACCGCGTCGATCAACCCTTCGCTGGCATCGGCTTTCCGCCGCGCTTCGGCGACCTGCTCCGGCGTAACCATTCCGTACTCGCCGAGCAGCTTGAGCACATATTCCGTATCTCTGGCCAAGGTGCACCCCTCAAAAATGGCGGCGGCGAAACCGGAAAACGCCGTGGACGCCGGTTGGAATAACAGGTACAAAAACTTTTTCTTGAAAACTTAACGCATCGGAAGTCAAAAATCAAGCGATCGTGACGATATCCGACACGATTTTTTCAATGACACCACCGTAATCGGGGATTTTAAGCTCTTCGGCCTCGGCCAATCCCACCGGAACGGCGGTGGAAGGAGAGGACGGAGCGAAAACCGTACAGCTGTCCGGCACCTGAACACTGGAAAGCTCCATCGTGCCGATCTCCTCCGCGATCCGGATCGCCTCCATCTTGTCGGCACCGACCAGCGGACGAAGCACCAGAATCGTCACCGCCCGGTTGATCGTATTCAGGTTGGCGATGGTCTGACTGGCGACCTGCCCGACCGCCTCCCCGGTCACCAGAGCGCGACAATCGCTCCTCCGGGCCACCTGCTCGGCGATCCGCAACATCGCCCGGCGGTAGAGTACGGTACGCATTCTCTCGTTGCAGTGGTCGCGGATCAGTTTCTGCAGCGGCGCAAGGTTGCACACATGAAGCCGGCCGCTGATCTGAAACCGGTTGAGATGCGCGGCAATTCCGCGGACCTTGTCCACCGTTTCCGGCGGCGTGTAGGGCGCACTGTGAAATGTGATGTAATCGGTCGGACAACCGCGCTTCATCACCATCCACGCCGCAACCGGCGAATCGATTCCGCCCGACAGAAGCGTCAACACCCGCGGATTGCTGCCGACCGGCAGACCGCCGGGCGCCGGGTAACGATCAAAATAGAGCGCGATGAACTCATCGCGCACCTCGCAGCCGAGGGTGACTTCCGCATTCCCGAGATCGATCCGGAACCGGTCGTCTCCGTAGAGCTTTGCAATCGAGGTGACCAGGTCGATTTCAATCTCCTGCGAGCGCAGCGGGAAACGTTTGTTGCTGCGTCGCGCACGTACCCGGAAAGTCACCTGAGGCTGTTTCGCGAAGATCGGGTCAAACACCGCCGGAGCCAGCCGCAACGCGGCCTCCCGCACCCGGTCCATATCGACCGGAAGCCGGACCGCCGGAGAGAACGACTCCAGCCCGAATGCCCGCGCGAGGCACGGCCGGATCGCCTGAAGCTCGGCGGCGGAAAATTCGCCCTCGTCGATCCGGTTGACCCAGACCCGGCCGCGAACACGGTGAACACGGCAGACACCGACATCGCGCAGCAGATGCCGGATGTTCTCCACCAGACAGCGTTCGAACATATTGCGGTTATTGCCCTTGGTGGCGATTTCGTGATAGCGGCAGATGATGCAGTTGTACATGATTTCCCGTAAAGCTGTGATGTTTGCTCAAAAGTAACCCCAAAACCGATAAAATTCAAATCTCAAATTGATTTTTGAACGAATCCGCAGTAAGTTAAGTGGGGAAATCCGCAACCCGTTTTCACGGAACAACGAGAGAAACATGCACAGCTTTTTCTGCAGATTCGACACCGCGCCCGGCGGGTTCGTCCGCCTGTCGCGCAACGAAGAGGATCACCTCTTCAGGACGCTGCGGGCCAGATCCGGCGATGAGGTGGAGCTGCTCGATGGGAACGGGGGGGTGGCCCGAGCCAGGGTGCGTCCCGACCGGGCCCTGGAACTGCTCGAGCTGCATCGCGTTCCGGAACCGGAGTCCCGGCTGCTCCTCTGTACCGCGGTTCCCCGCCGGGCGAAATTTGACGTGCTGCTCAAGCAGGCAGCCGAACTCGGAGTGCGGGAAATTCGCCTGATCGAGTGCGAGCGTTCAGTGGCCCGCCCCGAGGGAAGCGACCGCTGGCAGACACTTCTTCAGGAGGGGTGCAAACAATCCGGCAATCCTTTCCTGCCGGAGATCTTCCCGCCGGTCAGGCTCGGGGCAGAGCTGGATCGCCTGCGGAACGTCGGCGCACTCATCTGCTTCGGAGCGGTCAGACCGGGTGACGCGGTTCCGGCGGGAAAATTCCGGGAGGCCGCAACCTATGCCTGGCTGGTAGGCCCGGAAGGAGGTTTTACCCCCTCCGAGGAGGAGCAGATGCTCGCGGCCGGAGCCGTCGGCGTCAATCTGGGGCCTTACGTGCTGCGCCTTGAAACCGCCGCGGTCTGCGGACTTGCCGTATTGCGGCAGAGGATGATGGAGGCGGAACGATGAGAGCATTTTTTCTGTTTCCCGTGCTGCTCTGGCTGGCCGCCGGTTGCGGAGACGGCGATATCCACCGGAATCCGTTGATGCTCAAGGGAGACCGTTATCGCTCCGAAGGAAATCCGGAACTGGCCGAGAAGTTCTATCGCAGGTTGGTTGAACGGAAACCGGATTCCGGACCGGCCCGGCTCGCGCTGGCGACTCTTTATGATGAGGCACTCGACAACCCGGCGGCAGCACTCTATATGTATGATGAATTTCTGCGTCTGGAACCGGACTCCCCGGACCGGCCGGCTGTCGAAGGGTATCGCCGGATGGCTGCCGCCAAGCTGCGCCGGAAACTGGCCTACGAGGTACTGCCGACGCCGCCGGCCGACCAGCTGGAAGAGTTGCGCGCGGAAAATGAGGCGATGCGTCGCCAGCTTGCTTTCCAGAAGCGTTACATTCTCGAGCAGCAGAAACGACTCGACGCACTCTCCGCGGCGGCGAACGCCCCGCGTCAGACCCCCCGCCGGCAGGAATCGGGCCCGGGAGAAGAACGATTCTATACGGTGCGTTCCGGGGATACCCCCGGGGAAATCGCCCGCCGTTTCTACGGTTCCGCCGCGGAGTACCGCCGGATTTTGAAAGCGAACAATCTGACCGATTCGACCGGTCTCCGGATCGGGCAGAAACTGAAAATTCCACCTATTGAATAGTCCATGGAGGAAGGAAAAAATACGATGAAACTTCTTTTTTTCCGTCCGGCGGTCACGGCATTGCTCCCGCTGCTGGCGGCCGGCTGCGCCCTGTTCGGAACCGGTTACACGGAGCCGAATGATTTCGACCTCGCCGCCCCGTCCGCGACGGATGTCGCGCCGACCACGGAACCGGTCAGGTTCGGCGTGTTCCGGAATCTCTCCGGCTCCGACCGCCGTTTTCTGGTCCGTCTGGAAGGGGACCGGATGCAGACCGATGAGTACAACCGCTGGCTTCTCGTGCCGGAACTGCTGCTGGAACGGCGGTTCCGCGCCGAGCTGCCGCTGCCCGAAACATTTGCGGCCGACACGCCGGAAATCAGGCTCGACTGTGCCATCTACCGTTTCGAATTTGATCGGGTCCGGCAACAGGCCGTCCTCGAACTCACCCTGACCGCCCGGACGAGAGGACACGACCGTCACCGGCAACTGCGGTTCGAAGTCCCGATCGACGGCGACACGCCGGAGGCCGCCGTCGGTGCGATGTCGGCAGCGGCCGCACGAGCGGCGACGGCCGCACGACAACTTGTTGAAACCGCCGCACGCGCCCGGTAAGTACTGCGATTTTCCGAGAGAGGAGAGGTGGATCATGGAGGATCATAAACCGGCCATCCTGATCGTGGATGACGAACACAACACACGCGAAGCGATGGCGCGTTATCTGAAAACCCGTTTTGCCGTGGAAACCGCCGCAGACGGCGAAGCGGCCATCGACCTGCTGAAACACCGCAACTTCGATCTCGTGCTGACCGATCTGCGTATGCCGGGAGCCGACGGAATGAGCGTTCTGGAAGCCGCCCGCAGCAAAGCCAATCGGCCGCCGTGCATTCTGTTGACGGCGTATGGGTCCATCGACACCGCCGTAGCGGCGGTCAAGAAGGGGGCGTTCGATTTCGTCACGAAGCCGGTGAAACTCGACAAACTCGAGGAGGTGATCGACGCCGCACTCGCTTCACGGGGGGAGAGCGGCAGAGAAGCGGACAACGCGTCCCGGGAATCCGAATCCACCCCGGAGACAACACCTCCGGCCCCGGCGGGAATCGTGCTGCCCGAACGGGGAGAAAACGATCCGATGGCCAGAGTGATGGCCATCGTCGATACCGTCGCACCGAGCCGTTCCACCGTACTGCTCTCCGGGGAATCCGGTACCGGTAAGGAGGTCGTGGCCAGAATGATTCACGACCGGAGCGGTCGTACCGGCTATTTTGTGCCGGTCCACTGTGCCGCGCTGACCGCCACGCTGCTGGAGAGCGAACTTTTCGGTTATGAGAAGGGGGCTTTCACCGGTGCTGTCGAACGCAGAAAAGGACGCTTCGAACTCGCCGACCACGGAACCATCTTTCTCGATGAGATCGGGGAGATCGATCCGGCCACCCAGGTCAAGCTGTTGCGCGTACTCGAAAATCGTTCTTTTGAACGCGTCGGCGGCACGGAAACCATCAAGGTGGATGTCCGCCTCGTGGCGGCGACCAACCGCGACCTGCGCCGGATGGTGGAAGAAAAGACCTTCCGGGAGGACCTCTTCTACCGGCTCTCCGTGGTCAACCTCGAGCTGCCGCCCCTGCGCGAACGCAAGGCGGAAATTCCGCGCCTCGTCGATACCTTCATCGCCGAATTTGCCGGGGAAAACCAGCGCAGGATCGACGGCATCTCGAAGGAGGCCCTGAACCGGCTTCTCGACTATCCGTGGCCGGGCAACATCCGCGAGCTGCGCAACTGTATCGAATGCATGGTTGTGCTTGCCCCGGGGCCGCGGCTGGAACTTTCCGACCTGCCGGACAACATCCGCAATGCAGCCTCCGCCCCGGCTTCCGCTCCCCGGCAGGAGACGGTCGGCACTCTCGAGGCGACCGAAATGGAACTGATCGAGAAGGCCCTGGCGGAGTGCAACGGCAACCGCACCCGGGCCGCGCAACTTCTCGGAATCAGCCGCCGCACGCTTCACCGACGCCTCGCCGAGTACCGGAAAGAAAAGTGATGCCCGGAGAAATTCCGGGCATCACCACCAACTGCCGTTTCCCAGATACGCCGGTCAGTCGAGATCACCCCACCGGCGCTTGTTCTCATCGGAACGCCCGGCGCCATGCAGATTGTTATAACCGGCAAGTTCGGCTTCCTGGAAATGGAGAACGCTGCCGTCGAGCATTCCGACGTTGCTGCCGTTGGAGTGGCCGTTCCAGAAGATCGGCGAGGAGGCGGAGCCATCACCGATCGGACCGTAATGGGTCGTTGCATAGTTGAAACTGTGGAGCTCGTTAAGCCACCCCAGGTAGGCCTTCCCCCAGGTGTCCGAACGGTTCAACGCCACATTGAAACAGGGAAAGAAAAAACGGTTGGAGGCGGAACGGATCCGCCCCGACTTGATCGCGGCAAACTTACTGTTGATTCCATACGAGAGCGGCGTGGCATTCCACGCGGAGTTTTCCCGCTTGTCAAGCGGGCAATGGAAAGCCTCCCTGCTGTTGGCGTAATTCACGTACAGCGCACCGTGCCAGATATATTGACTCGGCTGCGCGTTGTTCACCTCGTCGGTCCAGCGGGTACCCGGCGTGGTTCCATGGTCCCCCTGATACATCTGCGCCCCCTGGCCGATGGTCTTGAGATTCCCGACACACTTGGCCTGATACCCTTTCTCCCGGGCTTTGTTCAAAGCAGGAAGCAGCATTGCCGCCAGAATTGCGATGATTGCGATCACAACCAGCAACTCGATCAAGGTAAAAGCACGCTCTTTCAACATATGCCCCCTTCCTGAAAACATCGCTTCTGTGTTTGCCGATATTTATATTATGACAAATTTCAGATAAAAAAGCAAGAGTCTCGGAAAAAAAATGGGAAATTCATCGCCGAATCCCGGTGATTTTTCATTCGGTCACACCCGGATATTCTTCTGACATTCTCTTCGCCCTCCTGGATCAGTTGAGACCATCTTGCGTTCCGGGAAGAGATCGGCCCGGCGGAAGAAAAAGTCGAAAAAGACTCCTCTGCGCCCCCCGGTCCGGGAAATTTGACACGCTTCCGCCGGGCGGACGGCGCGGAAAACCGTCCACCAGTTTCAAGCCGTCAAATCAGAAGCAATCCCGCCTGAAATCCGGCGGAGCGGAGAAAACATGGGGGACGGAGTTCAAGGTCCGAAAATAAAAAATGACGCCGGGAAAATCTTCCGCGGCGTCACCCGAACCATCCGACCGTCGTTGATCAATCAATATAACCCCAGCGACGCTTGTTCTCGTCGGAACGCCCGGCGCCATGCAGATTGTTATATCCAGCAAGTTCGGCTTCCTGAAAATGAAGAACACTGCCGTCGAGCATGCCGACGTTGCTGCCGTTGGAATGGCCGTTCCAGAAAATCGGAGAGGAGGCGGAACCGTCCCCCTGCGGTCCGGAGTGAGTGTTGACATAGTCGATGCTGTGAACCTCGTTGAGCCAGCCGAGATAAGCACTCGAGGAAGCTCCCCGGTTCATCGCCACATTGTAACAGGGGAAGAAAAAACGATTGGAGGCGGAACGGATCCGCCCCGACTTGATCGCGGCAAACTTACTGTTGATTCCGTAGGAGAGCGGCGTGGCATTCCACGCTGAATTCGACCGCTTGTCGAGCGGACAATGGAACGCTTCCTTGCTGTTGGCGTAATTCACGTACAACGCGCCATGCCAGATGTACTGACTCGGCTGCGGATTGTTCCGCTCGTCAGTCCAACGGGTACCCGGCGTGGTCCCGTGGTCCCCCTGATACATCTGCGCAGCCTGCCCGATGGTCTTGAGATTCCCGACACATTTGGCCTGATACCCTTTCTCCCGGGCTTTGTTCAAGGCGGGAAGCAGCATCGCAGCAAGAATGGCGATGATTGCGATCACAACCAGCAACTCGATCAAGGTAAACAACTGCTTCTTCGACATGTTTCCTCCCTGTGTTGAATGGTGCCTGTGTAACGTATATTCAGACAATAATAATATTATGATCGATTGTAACGCAAAAAGCAAGGCTATTGCATAAAAAAAAATATTTTTTTATTGCATTTCTCCGTTTTACCGCTCGCTCCGGAATCAAATGCTGCTGGACGAGAATCATTTTCCGGAACAGAGATGAACACGGGCGGTCGTCGCATGATCCCGCTCTCAAAATTGCGTTCATCTGATTCCTTACGCTATCGCAACCTGAAAATGAAGAACGGCTGATACGATTCTGATCTTGAATCCGTGAAGATCCCCCTTTTTTATGTTCACAGGCTTGACTTGACTGGGAACATTCATATAATTATTAACAAAAGGCGGGCAGGGAGATATGAGAAAGACGCAGGAAGAACAGGTATGCAGACTGAAGAAAGAGCTGATCTCAGCATTGACATTTCATCCATTGGGAAAGCCTTTCTTCTCGGTCAGAACCATTCACGAGAAATTCAAATTCAATTTCCGGGTGGTGAAAAAAACGCTGCATGATATGGAAACAGAGGGACTCATCAAGTTGGTTCCGAGAGTAGGAATATTTAAAACGAAACCGGAAGAGACAGATGTTCCCATTATCGCGTTGATTATTTTTGAATACCCGGCTCCGCTGATTGAAGCAATTCATATTCTGCTGGCGGAATTGTCTCAGGGAGGAAACAGATATAAGATTGTTCAATACACGTTCTGTCGAGATAAATATTTCTTTTCCAATCTCAATCTTACGGGAATCAATGGAGCATTGCTGCTGCTGCCCAGTCGACAGATCACATTGGAGGAAATCAACTGGATCATGCACTGCTCCATTCCATTTCTGGTTCTGCAGAAGCATTTTGAGGAACTCCCCATTTCGTTCGTCGTTGAAGACGATTACCAGTGTGGAGCTCTTGCGGCACTCCATCTGTTGAAGAACGGACACCGAAAGCTTGCCGTCATTGTTGCAGAACCCCGGCTTTACGGAGTGTGCTGCAAGCGGGATGGGTTCCGCTTCACCGCAGAGAGCGGAGGTGCAAGTGTGGAGGTCATTGATTGTAATCTCACGGAAGGTGAATTTTCTTCCGCAAAAGTATATGATGTGATGAAACAATATTTGAAACAGACCCCCTGCAGATTCACCGGAGTATTCGTCATCACGGTATATGGAGTTCCCGGGTTGCTTTCTGCACTGCTCGAAAATGGGATCAGTGTTCCGGCGGATGTCAGTGTAATCGGAAGTGACGAAATCTGCTTTGACCCGACACCTGACTGCAGCTCGTCCCAATCGATGCTGACGACGGTTTCCCCCGATCCCAGAACACTGGTGGAGCAAGCCATCACAGGGTTGTTTTCTCTGATGGACGGGAGTCAGCAGATAGTACATTGCCGGATTCCCGTCTCGTTGAAGATCCGAAAAAGCGTTCAACCTCTGTCCGGTTAATGTGAACTTAAACTGCATTGAGCAAAATGTTGAAACAGCGGAGAAAAGGATGACGCAATCTGAAAGGGAATCATGAATAACCGGGATATACTGTCCCCAGCCGATCGGGAGCAGACTTCCCTCATTTTGAATGGAGCTGTCGCAAGGAGAGAAGAAAAAGTATGGTTTTTGATTGGAAATCTTAGAGAGAATATGGGAAAGCATGAAAACAACTGATCAAATTCAATATGGGAGGGGAAAAAATGAGATTGAAAGACTGTTCAGAAGCCGACAGCAGGCAAGCGGATGCGAAGGATTTTACATTAATTGAATTACTGATTGTTATTGCCATCATTGCAATCCTGGCAGCCATATTGCTTCCGGCATTGAACAAAGCCCGTAACAGGGCACTTACCGCAGCGTGTATCAACAACATGAAACAAGACTGTTCCGCTTTTTTCATGTATGCAAACGATTATGCAGACTACATCGCCATTCGATTCGGCAGCCGGCTGGCCCAGTCGGGATACGACCAATTCAAGTACACGGAGAGAAAACTCTGGTTCTGCCCGACATCCACCATCCTACCGGAAGAGGGAAATGAGCGCTTCGGTCAGGAAAGTATTGGAGTTATGGATACCACATTCGGCGATTTTCATTCCCGCTTTCCGCAATTCGGTGTCTTCTATATCAATTTATCTGAAAATCAAAACTATTATAAAATTTCCCGGATGAAAAATCCCGGAGGGCTCTGGTTGCTGGCCGATACCCGCAACACAACCAATACCAATCAAGGCGTATGGGCTTTTTATCCCCATCTCTGGCACAGTTTCGGAAACACCGGCATTGCACTTGCACATGATTTGCGACTCAACGTCGGCTTTGCCGACGGCAGTGTAAAAACGCTGGGACGCACGGAGGCAAAGGCCTTTGGTTTCTCCCAGGCCTCGATCCCCGGGGTCAGTACCGCTTTTAATTTGTAAGGAATTGTATTGGGTCTTCCGTTCATCACAAATGCCGAAAGGAGAATAGGGTAACATGAAATACCGATCCGTTGTTTTTCTTTTTTTCATCTGGAGCTGCTCGCTTGCCGCCACTGAAGATCCGGCGGCTTGGCGGACCAACACCAATGCACAGCGGTTTACAGCAAAGAGTGTTCCCGCAGAAAAGGCGATCCGCTTTGATGCGGAATTTTTTCCGGCTGCCCGCTGGAATTACTGGATGTATCCGAAGATCGTCTTTCAAACCCCGGTCTCCGGAGTCAAGCGTGTCGAATTTGAGGCAAGAACCGACACTCCTTTCCACTGGGCCTATTGGATGACCGGTAAAGAGAAAATTTCGTATCAACCGCAGAAAGAGTGGCGGTTGTTCCGCATCGACCTGGAAAAAAACGGGATTCATGGACCGCTTACGGAAATGCGTATCGGATTCAATCCCATACCGGAAAAAGCCACGCTTTTCATCCGGAACATTCGGCTTCTCGGAGCCGACGGCAACAATCTGCCGTTCTCGGTAAAACAGCAGATTTTTTCCGTCAACAAGATCGTTCATGGTGATCCGAAGCGTCCCGACTCCGTATTCACCGTCAAACGACCGCCGGAGTTTCAGGTCGATCTGACTTCTGACGTCTCTTTCCGGGTAGAGACCTGGAATCATCAGAGTATTGTTTCCGGGAAAATTCCTGCCGACGGGAAATTGCAGCTCTCCAACCTTCCTTACGGCTACTATGCTCTGAAACTGGAATCTCCCAATTATCATTTTGCCGGACAGAAGTTTTTCGCGGTCCTGGCGGAACCGATTCGAATGGCAGACGACTCCTCTTTTGCATTGGATCTTGCTGCGGCTTATTGCCTTCCCCTCCACCTGAATCACATGCCGAAGGCGGAAACGGCATACGGTTTTGTTGCCGAACTGAGTAAACTTGCCGGCTCTCCGATGGTTCGTGCACGGCTTTCGTGGCCTTCCATTCAGAAGACACCGGGAGAGTTCGACTGGAATACAAAACACGGCGTTGCCCTGCAGAAATATCGCGAGGCAGGCCTGAAAGTCTGTGCGGTCTTTAACGACGCTCCGGAATTTGCGCGCCGTGACGGAACCAACGCGTGTGATGAAATGAATGCGGCATTTCAATGGGGACGGGAACTCGGATCGCGCTGGAAAGACACCATCAGTGCAGTAGAAGTATGGAATGAAGCAAATCTGCCGGAATTTTTCAATGGCCCGGTCTGGCATCTGGCGACCACGACCAAAGCATTTTACAGAGGCTTCAAATCAACCAATCCGACAGGCCTGGTCGGAATTTCCAGTTTGACTACCGTGCCGGACAATTTTTTAAAGCTGTTGCAGTCTTCGGAAATCGCAAACTATTCCGATTTCAGCAATCTGCATAATTACGAGCCGATCTGTGGATATCGGAACAATTATTGGAGCCCCAAATATAAGATGGAACGTTGCCGACTTCCCGGACACCCCGAGTGGATTACCGAATTTGGAACCGATGTAGAGGGAAACGCAATACTGGGCGAAAACAAACGGGAGAAACGATCTGCGGAACAGGCGGAAGTTGAAGTGATCAAGGAACCATCGCCGGAACAGGAAATACTGGTTGCAGAACAGGTTACCAAATCTTTGATTCTCGCGAAATCTCTGGGGATAGATCGAACTTTTTGTTTTTGCCTGATGCCGCTCAACGAGAGAAGCGGCCGCAAGCACTGGGGAATGCTTCGCAATGATTTGAGTGCAAAACCGTCATTCGTCAGTTTTGCCGTTCTGGCGCGCCAACTGGGCAGGGCGAGTTATGAAGGAGTTTATCCGCTGGCGGACGGTACGGAAGCATTTCTGTTCCGGCAACCGAACGGCAGTCAGACGTTGACGGCCTGGAGCAAATCATCCGTTGATACGAAACCGTTTTCGAAAGACGGCACACCAGTAGACTACGACAATCTGCATGAAATTGCCGTTTCGGTCAACACTTCCGGCGTTGTGGAAAAAGTCGACTTTCTCGGTTCCGTTTCACAGTTGAAAAATCAGGGCGGCAGAATTGCTTTTACCTTGAATCGTTATCCGGTATTCCTGAACAACCTGCATGGCTTGAAGCCCGTCGGAAAAGTTGAAAAGAACAAGACAATCACCAGAGGAGATCACGAACAGCCTGATCTTTCCATCGTGACCGGCGTGATCGGGCTTTCGGCAACCCCGATTCGTTCCCACGCCTTGATTTACAATAAGCTGGATTTCATGATTGAGATCTGCAATTACGGAGACGAAATCAAATACGGGAAACTCCATTCCGATTACATCGAAGGGTTGCCGGAGAAGCTGATTCTTGAACCAATGAAGAAACAGAGTATCCCTGTTCGTCTGCGGCCCCGGGAAAAAAGATGTGTTTACGATCTGGCAATATCAGGAGAATTTAACGGGAAGAAAATCACCCGCTTAAGCGTACCGGTTATCCGCGGAGATCTTGCACTGGAAAATGACGGTTACACATTGCAGATGACGCCCGAAGCCTGGACGAGGAACAGTTCAGGGAATCTGCAGATTACGACGACCGACGAACCGGGAGTGCTGAAATTCACCGTCTGCTTTTCCGATGATTGTACCGATAAATGGTGCTATCCGGGTCAGTTGTTACCACAGGAATTGGATGATGTTTCAGTGCTCTCCTATGAGATCAGGATGGACCCGAAATGTGCGAAACCACAGTGGAACTATGCCATGCTGGTAGCTTCAGAAGATATAGAAAAAGGCAATGATGTTTATGTGACCAGCAGACTGAGCGCCGATGGAACCTGGGTGCAGAACCTGATTCCACTGCCTTTTACGGCAAGGGAGTTGAGACAGATTCGGATCGGAAACAATCCGAGAAGCAAAATATTCACATTCTACCTGCGGAATGTGAAACTCCTGCGATAGAGTTTACCGCCTCCTCTCGGACAGCCTGCAACTTACCTGTTTCAAAGAGCTTCGGGGAACGGCCCGTTTCCCGGTTGATCCACAATGTTCATGATCTCCGGGGAACAGGCCGCGAAGCTGCTTGACGGGAAAGGCGAAAACGCAATCACCGGCCCGATCGAGCTCACCGGGCCATCGGTCCGGCATGAATGTCTGCAATCAACCGGACTCAAGTGAGCGCAGAACCTCCACGATTTCCCGGACAGCTTCTCAGATTTCCGGCAAATATCAAAAATCCCCGGCTTTCGACCGGGGATCGACGGGAAATGCACCACTCAGCGCCACGCCCCCTGTTCCCACATCGCCCGGCTGTAGAAGGTGTTGCCGGAGTAGGAGACATTGAAGACAGGCTTGTCCTTGTCCTTCATGTGCCAGGAACAACGGGCGGTGGGGAAGAAACTCAGCATGGTGGAGAACCGGACATCCTTGAAAGGCCCTTCTTCCGTACAGGAACCGCTGCGCATGTCGTACAACTTGACCTCATTCCAGGTCATGGTACCGGCTTCATTGTTCTTGAACTCACACACCGCATGGGAAAATTCGTAGAAATAGCTGATCTTGTTGACGGCGGTACCGGGATTGGCGTCCACGTCGACATTCGGCTTCTGAAAACCGGCCGGAACATTGGCGCTCTCATTGTCGTAGGACTTGTTGTACTCGTTATCCGGCCGCGCCTTCCAATTTGCGGGACTGGTGCCGGCATCATTCCCGTCTCTGGAGCAGTGATAGATCTTCTCACTGCTCATATAGGTGGGATAGAGAGTCGACAGCCACGGCGGCATCCGGTCATTGAAGTCATTGCGATAGGAGGCGAAGGCAAGCCCGAACTGCTTCAGATTGTTGAGACAGGCGGTATCCCGGGCCTTTTCACGGGCCTGATTGAGCGCCGGCAGCAGAAGCCCGGCGAGAATGGCGATGATCGCGATCACGACCAGCAACTCGATGAGTGTGAAATGACGATTTTTCATTGCTCGTTGTTCTCCTGTGTGGCCCCCGTCAATCCATGCACGGTTTTCTCCCAATAAAACGGTTTTGTAAAAATCTGCAGAAATCCTTTCCACGCGCCGATGGAGATCAACAACCAGTAGAACGGCATCAGCAGCGCAGCCGGAATCAGGGAATAATACCTCCGCCTGACACAGGCGGCGATTCCAATTACAATAAATATAAAATTGGCAAAGAACATTATCAAGGACCCGGCAAAAAATATCTGAGAAAAAATTGCCCAGAAACGATCCTCTCCACTGCCGAAATAGACCAGCGGCCATGCCCGCAGCGACAGGGAACCGATCCGGATTCCCTGATAGACCCCGCCGGGCATGTGCGGCCCGACAATCTGATCGTAGAAACCGAGCCCATGGGCAAACCCGTGGCAGAGAAGTCCCGCGTAAATCAACATCGCCAGCCAGAAAAACACATTGGTCAGCATCATCAGCGCGCTGCCGCCGACCGCGAGATACCCCCCCATCGCGCCATACAGCCCGAGCCGCTTCACGGTCCGGAACGGATTGCGATAGTGAACCAGATGCGTCTGGATGAATCCCTTCACCCAGCGCGACCGCTGACGGATCCAGTTCCAGACATTGCAGTTTGCCTCCTCATAGGTGGTGGAGTTGACCAGCTTCGTCCGGTAACCGCGCTCATAAATCCGGATCCCCAGATCGCAATCCTCGGTGACGTTGAAGGGATCCCACGGGCCGACCTCCTTCAAAATCGCAGTACGGAAGTGGTTGCTGGTGCCGCCGAGAGGCAGCGGCAGCCGGAAGAGCTGGTACCCCGGCAGCGTCAGATCGAAATATGTGGAATATTCCACCGTGAAAAGACGGGTGAGCAGATTGTATTTCGCATTGAAATAGTTGAGTTTCGCCTGTACGCAGAGCACCTTATGTTCCGGATCACGACGGAACACAAGGTACGCTTTCTTGAGCTGATCCGGTTCCGGTGCGTCTTCGGCATCGAAGATCACGCAGTATTCGCCCCGGGCCCGTTCCAGGCCGAAATTGCAGGCGCGGGGTTTGGTTTTGGGCGGCGCATCCGGAACCGTGATCACCTCGCAGTAGGCGGGAAGACCGCTTTTTTCAAGAGCGTTGCGCGTCTCGTCGTCATCGCTTTCGATCAGCAGTTTCACATCGAGCTTTTCGGGTGGATAATCGAGCTTCCCGATGTTGCGGACGATCTTGTCGGCGATACTCGCCTCATGGTAGAGCGGCAGCAACACGGTGTAAACCGGAAGCTCCTCCGGCTCGAGCGCCTTCACCTCGGCGTCCGAGACGATCTCCTCGCCCTGCCCGAACCAGGAGAGAATCGCAGCGCCGCCGCGGAAAAAGGCCGCAGCCGCATACCAGAACATCAACCAGCCGGTCACCAGAAAGATGAAGTAATCCCAACGGAACTTCAGCAGCAGAACCAACAGGAGCACAACCGCCAGGTAATAGATCCGCTGGGGGCGGGTCGACACCTGCACGGCACAGCCGCCCGGATGACTTTCGACAAAAGCCCGGGTCAGCGAATCAAGTTGTCCCATTTCCTGTTTCATGATATTTCCGGTAAGATAACATGGTTCCCGGCAGATCTCAAATATGATTGCGGAAAAATCCGTTCTTTTTTCCATCGCAGCCAACGGGATTCCCGGCGCCAACCACCTTCCTCTCAGCTTGCCGCGAGATAAAAAAATACACGCAAAATGTAACAACAATGTAAAAAAACACATCCCCACACTTGCCAAATTTCTGTTTAAGGATCATAATTACAACAAGCAATCGTGTAATGGAATGCAAAGGAAATGTAAATGAACATCACGATTCGGCGGATCGCCGACCATACCGGTCTGAGTACTGCGACGATTTCGCGAATCCTCAGCGGCAAGGGGGCGCACAAACCGGAAACCATCGCCCGGGTGAAGCGCGTGGTGGAAAGCCTTTCCAGCCGCGGTGCCGCCGGAACGGACCGGGAATGCATCGGCATTGTGCTGCTCTCCTATCCGCGTTTTCTCTGTCCGGTTTATACACATTCAATGGTCTCGGCAATCCTTGAAGTCACGGCAGAGGAGCACATGGTCACCCAGATCATTCCGGTCAACGGAACTCCGCTGACTCTGGAGGATGCCGAATTGCTGGTCGACAAATTCGATCTGCGCGGGTTGCTGATACAGGAACTCGGAACGCTTGACCGCGTGACCGGGCAACTGGATAAACTGCCGGTTCCGGTGGTCAGGGTCGGTGACGTGCGCAACGGAACCGGCCGTTACATCGTCCATTGTGACAACCGGCAGATCGGTGTCAATGCGGCGGTTTATCTGTGGGATCTCGGATTCCGCGACTTCGGAATCATCTACGGCGGCGGCGGGGACTATGGGCAGGAACAGCGGATGACCGGCTTCATCGAACAGCTCCGGCGTTTCGGTGGAGAACCCGATCGCATCTGGATCAATCCGGTCCCGCATGTAACGCGTGAAAATGCCATCACCGCCCATGTGGATTTCATGAAACTTGACCCCCGGCCGCACGCATTGTTTTTTGCGCTGGGAGGGTTGACGCGAATGTTTCTGCACCAGGTGCAGCGCAGTAACGTAACGGTTCCGCAGGAGTTGTTCATTCTCGCGGTCGAAGATGCCGAAGAGTTGAGTGAAGCAGAGCTTCCGATTGCGACGATCTCGTTCCCAAGCCGCGAACTCGGAACCGCTGCAGCCTCACTGCTGGTCGATTTGATCCGGCACTGCGACCGGAGAATTGAATCGGAACGGCGACTTGCCTGCGATCCCCGAGTCAGGGTCAGTCCGGCATGTCTGGCATTTCTGACCAACCCATGCAATAAAAACCGGTGATTCACCGACAGGAACATCATGAAAAAACGACAGGAGGAAACATGAGAAAGAGAGACCACTTCACCCTCATCGAGTTGCTCGTTGTAATCGCGATCATCGCGATTCTGGCCGCACTTCTGCTCCCATCGCTGAACCAGGCGAGGCAGACGGCGAAAAAAATCGCCTGCGTCTCAACCCTCAAGCAGTATGGAACGGCCTACGCCATGTATGCCGGAGACTACGACGGCTTTGGCCTGCCCTGTTCGGAGCCGCAATGGCACACCAATCTCGGGTGGCGACGCTTTCTCGACAATCCACCGGAAAGCCAGTGGACTCCCGGTACTCCGGCCAACGACAGCCGGATCAATCCCGGTTTGGTCTGCCCCGATGCGGAATGGGCACTCAACGATCTGGTAAACGGCCAGTGCATGATCATCAAGTCCTTCGGACTCAACATGCAGAATCTCTTTGAGGGGAATCGGATCCAGGCCCCAAAACTCGCACGGGTCCGGCAGGCGTCGCTGGCTCTGGTCTGGGCTGACAGCCTCGGCTGGAACCTGACTCTGGACTGTGCCCGGGATCTGATCGCATGGCGCAACCGCACCTCGGTCGGGGGCTGGGATACCATCATGGCCTACCGGCACAACAACGGCCAGGCAGCCAACGTCTGTCTGATGGATGGTCACGTGACAACCGCGGGAAGGACGGAGATCGTCAATTCCCTGGTGTGGAAAAATCTCTATTGAGGATCAGAATGAAAACGGTACCGATAACACTGAAACCGGTGGCCCTGTTGTCCGGACTTGCTCTGTTCTTCTCCGCAGCAGCGGCTGAGGAGGAACTTTTTTCCTGTGATTTCAATTCACCGGAGACTCTGAAAGGCTGGAACACAGCGCACTGGCATGATCCCGAACCGGCAACCGGGGGGCTTGATGGTTGCGCCCCCATGGCCTATCGCCCGAAAGGCGGAATCGACAATTCCGGCTGCGTCGAATTTACCAGTACGGATCCGGCCTGCAACTTTCTTTTTTCCATTCCTCTCGATCCGGAGAAAGTGCGTGGCCGCGGTGTGATCCTCGAAGGATGGCTGAAAGCCGAAAATTTGACAAAGCCTGAAATCTCCTATCTCGGACCGAAGCTGATGCTGGCCGCCGTCACGGCCAAAGGAACCGCCGACCACCCCGATCAGGCGAAAGAGTACGGAAGTTACGGCTGGAAAAAATTCACCGCATTCAGCAGGACCAAAGCCGATGTGACGAAAATGAGCGTAAACCTGGGGATTCAAGGTTGCACCGGAAAGGTCTGGATCGACAACGTGCGTGTTTACCTCGAACCATTGCCGGAAGGAGCCGGAAAACCTCTGGCGGGACAGCTGCCCCCCAATTCCACAACCAGGTTCCGGGGCGTGATGTCGGGAGCTGATCTCTCGGAAGCGGCGTTTCGGGAGTTGCGTGGCGTCTGGAACGCCAATCTGCTCCGATTCCAGATCAGCCGGGGGAAGGGAGATCACACCACGGAAGCCGGATTCCGGGAAATTGTCCGCACCAATCTTGAACGGCTCGACAAAATCCTGCCTCTGGCGCGCAAATACGGTATCAAAGTGGTGATCGATATGCATGTCGGCCCGGGAACCAGCTTGAATCCGCAGCTCAGCAACCAGTTGAGCTGGGAACCGGCAATGCAGCAGCTGCTGATCGACGTCTGGCGGGAAATTGCGGAAAAATATCGGAACGAGCCGATGATCTACGGCTACGATCTGCTGAACGAACCGCGCGAAGAAAATTATGTCTATGTCCCCGGTGGCGGGGTGAACTGGAACCGTCTTGCCGACCGGATCGCACGGGCCATACGCGAAGTGGATCCCGAAACTCCGATCGTGATCGAACCACACGGGTGGGGAGGTGCCGACGGACTGGGCACCTTCCTGCCGGTCAACGTTCCCAATGTGATCTACAGTATCCACAGTTACAATCCCGGGGCCTATACCCATCAGGGAGTGATGGCGGGACGGCCGCGCGGTGTGGTCTATCCGGGCACGATCGGCGGAAAAAAATTCGATCGTGCGGTACTTGAAGAGAGCTTCCGCCCGGCAATTGAATTTCAGAAGAAATACCAGGTTCCCATCTACGTCGGGGAATTCGGCGTCGCCCGCTGGGCGCCGAACGGCGAACAATGGCTTGACGATATGATTTCGATCTTTGAGAAATACGGTTGGGACTGGACCTTTCACTCGTTCCGCGAGTGGGAGGGGTGGGATGCGGAAATCGGCTCCGATCCGAATGACCGAACCCGGATCGGCGACACACTGCGCCGCCGCGTTTTGCTCTCCTACATGAAGAGAAATCCGCCCTTCGAACTTCCCCCACCAGGTCCGGAAGAGTCCGGTCTGGTTCCCGATCTCGAAACAGTTGTTCCCCGGGAGGGTCAATCGGTCACCCGTCTGAATGGAGTCCCTGTACTGACTCTCACTCATAAGGAGGTCGGCAGCCGCTGGGTCGGGTTCCCGGTCAATCCTGCAGCAATCGCGGGAAAAAGGGTCGAACTCTCGGCCGAAATCGCCTGTGAGGGAATTTCGAAAGCTCCCAGACCATGGGAGGGAATCAAACTGATGCTCTCCATAAAGGATGACAACGGCCACAAGGAAAACCCTCAGGCCACGGTAGGGTCGGGAACGCTCGACTGGCATCCGTACCGCGTCGAAACGGAGATACCGGAATCACTTTCCGAAGCGAGCATCGTCCTGGGGCTGGAACAGGTCTCCGGTACCGTACACTACCGCAGGGTGAAAATCACAATTTTAGAATGAGGAACCGCAATGCGTCTGCCGATTTTTACAACATTCCTTCTCTCCTGCATCATCGCCTCCGCCTCGGAGAACGTCATTTTCGCTCCTGATCTCACCCAGGGAAATTCGCCCGGCGGGGGTACGGTAACGCAGGACTCCGGGATGCCGGTGTTGACCTTCTCCTGCGAAGAGAAGTCAAGCAGGTATGCAACGTTTCCGGTCGACCCGGCACTGCTCGCAGGACGGGAGGTCGTCCTGTCTGCCGACATCGCTTACCGGGGAGTGGAAAAGCCCTCCCCCGCCTGGCGGGGGATCAAGTTGATGCTCACGCTGGAGGAAACCGGGGGACGCAAACATTATTCTCAGGCCCCGGCCGGTTTCGGTACCGCTCCGTGGCGGGTGCACGGCGTCCGAATACAGGTGCCTGCAGAAATCCGCAGGGCGGAAATCGTGCTCGGGTTGGAAGAGTGCAGCGGAACTGTTCAGTTCCGCAACGTGAAGCTGGTGCAGCCGGAACAGGTGGATTACGGCAAATTCCGTCTCACCGGCCATACCGGTCATCGAAATGGAGAATATAAGATCGATGAACCCATGCAATTCATTTTCGAATTGAGTGAGGAAGGACAGCCCGCAGCCGGAACACTCCTGATCACCCGCAATGGAGACGACGGTCTGACGGAATCGCAGCAGCTGACGGTCAAAGCCGGCGAACCGGTCATCTACACCAGCTCCATCGACCGGCCCGGTTTCGTAATGGTGGAGGCACAGTTGATTGACCGGCATGGCTGCACCACGCGCTGTCCGGAGGGGGAGATCCGTTTCGGACTGGGAGCGGGAGCCGCCGCGGACACCCTGGAACAGGGCGTTCCGGAGCCGTCCGACTTCGACAAATTCTGGAAGGAGAAAAAAGAGGAGCTGGCGGCACTCCCGGTACGGGAACTGAAACGCACCCCCGTGCAGAAACGGGAAAATGCCGATCTCTTCGACATCAAAGTCGCCTGTCCCGGCAACCGACCGGTGTCGGGATATCTCTCCATTCCACACGGGGCGGAGCCGGGTTCTCTGCCGCTGCACGTCTACTTCGACGGCTATTCGGTTCAAAGCGCCAGGATCGTCTCCTACCCCGGGGCACTGATTCTGGCGATCAATCCGCACGGAATCGAGAACGGCCGGGAAGCAGAATATTACCGGGATCTTGCGCAGGGGGAACTGCGCAGTTACGGCTTCCGCAACGATGAAAATCAGAATGCCGACACCAGTTACTTCAAGAACATGGTATTGCGGGCAATACGGGCGGTCGAATACGGGCGGACGCTTCCGCAGTGGAACCGGCGGGAAATCCACGTTTCCGGCGGCAGCCAGGGAGCGTTCCAGGCAGCCAGCGCCGCGGCGCTGGCGGAAGGGGTAACCTCCTGTAAACTGGATGTCCCATGGCTCTGCGACCTGGGGGGAATCGAAAAAGGACGGCTGCGCGGCTGGCGGCCGGACTGGACTCCGGCACTCGGCTATTTCGACACGGTAAACATGGCCAGGCGGATCACCTGCCCGGTGGAGCTTTCGGCAGGTCTGTCGGACTACGTCTGTCCGCCCTCCGGGACCCGGCTCCTCTACAACGTGCTGAAATCGCCCGCGACCCTGACGTTCTATCAGGGGCTCAACCACGCACCTTATCCCGGGTTCCGGCACCATACCGCGGAAAAAACGGTTTACAGAAAGTAGTTGAACTCAACCGGCCATCCGGCTGGGAAACGGGAGAAAAAACGTTCAGCGCGCCTCCGGCTCCATCCGGGAAGCGAGTTCGGCGCGGACGTCGTCAATGATCCGTTCGAGCGACAGACGCGGTTCCCAGCCGGTCAGGGCGCGGATTTTCGCGGTGTCCGGCATCCGGCGGCGCATATCCTCGAACCCCTTGGAGTAGGCCTGCTCATAAGGAATAAATTCGATCTTCGAATGACTGCCGATCCGGTCGACCACCAGCTGTGCGAGCTCCGCAATGGTCACCAGACGCTGACTGCCGATGTTGTAGATGTTTCCGTAGGTTTCGGGGCGATCCACCAGCAGCCTGAGTGCACGAACGACGTCGAAGACATGGCAGAAACAGCGTGACTGCCCCCCGTCCCCGTAAACCTGAATCGGTTCCCCGCGCATCGCCCGCTCGACAAAACGCGGAACAACCATGCCGTACATGCCGGTCTGACGCGGTCCGACCGTATTGAAGAACCGGACGATCGTACCCGGCAGACCATCCTGATGATGAAACGCCATCAGGTAAAACTCATCCAGAAGTTTGCTGCATGCATAACACCAGCGGGAATGAAAGGGGGAACCGATCAGCAGATCGTCGTTCTCGGCGAATTTCTCCGCCGAGGACTTGCCGTAAACCTCGCTGGTCGAGGCGATAATGATCCGCCGCCGGTACCGGGCGGCAGCCCGGAGGACGTTCTCGGAACCGTGCACGTTGGTCTGAATGGTCCGCACCGGCTCCCTGACCACCAGATCCACGCCGACCGCGGCGGCGAGGTGGATCACCACATCGCAATCGCGGATCCGTTCCTCCACAAGCTCCGGAGCCGTGACGATATCCGCATCCAGCACCTCCAGCAAGGGAGAATCGGCCACCGCGGCGAGATTTTCCCGGGAACCTGTGGAGAAGTTATCGATCACCGTCACGAAGTGCCCGTCGGCGAGTAACGCCACGGCCAGATGGCTGCCGATGAAACCGGCTCCGCCGGTGATCAGATAACGCATTTGAGATTCTCCCGATTGTTTCCGTTGATCTTTCACCCGAGTATTGCCGACTCGCTGTCACGACGAAACTTCCGTACAATGACCATCACAGGCCCGGAGAGGACATACATCGTCACCAGCACGGCCAGCGCGTTGACCCGGAACACGGCAATCAACCCGAGCATCACAATCAACGCCGCCGCCCGCCGGCGATTGCGTTTGACCGAAATCAGCCATTTCCCGACATGGAGGTAGGAAATCGGGCTGACCATCAGCAGCCCGAGCACCGCCGCATAAGCCGGAAGCACAAAAGCGAGCCGGTGCAGATCAAGCCGGCAGTCATAGGCGAAAAGCACCGTCACGCAGATCGCCGCCGCGGCTCCCGGCGAAGGAAGCCCGGAAAATTTTTCGCTGCTCTTCTTCTCCACGATCGCATGGACGTTGTAGGTGGCCAGGCGCAACGCGGCGCAACCGAGATAAACCGAACAGAGAACATAGACCACGATCTCCTGCGGCCGGTTCAGCGCCCACTCACGCAAACTGTGGGTCATGATTGCGACCAGCGTCGCCGGCGCCACGCCGAACGTGACCATATCGGAGAGCGAATCCATCTGGATTCCGTGCATGCTCGCAGCATTGAAGAGCCGCGCCGCAAAGCCGTCCAGCGCGTCAAACACCATTGCAAAGCAGATCATCAGTGCACTGACCGCGAAGACACCGAGGGCGTTGCCGTCGTAGAAATCCCGCTCATAGGCGCGCAATGTGTAAAGAATCGCCGCGAATCCGCACAGAGAATTGCACAGAGTCAACGAGTTCGGGACATATTTCAACCACTTCTGCGTCAGAAACAAACTGCGAAAACGCTGTTTCATGATCCTACTCTTTCACGGTTGCCATTACAGTCTCGCCGCCATAGACGCGGTCTCCGACCTTGACATTGATGTCGATCCCTTCCAGCGGCAGATAGAGTTCGGTACGGGAACCGAACTTGATCATTCCATAAACTTCTCCCCGGCGGAGAACCCTGCCGGGTTCGACCGGACAAACGATCCGGCGGGCGATCGCACCGGAGATCTGGCGGACCGCCAGCGGAAATTTCCTGCCGCCCGCCGAGGCGGTTCCGGCAATGGTCATCGCCTCATTGCGTTTCGCACATTCGGGATTACGGGCGTCAAGGTACTCGCCCTCGCGATAATACTTACTTTCCACAGCGAAGTCGGCAGGGGCACGGTTGACATGAACATTGAGCACCGAGAGAAAGATCCCGATCCGCCGGGCCCGTCCGCTGAACGGCGGGAAATCGAAATCCTCAACAACGCCGATGTCACGAACCACTCCGTCGGCCGGGCTGACCAACACTTCAGCTGCAGCCGGAATCGTTCTGTGCGGATTGCGGAAGAACGCCGCAAACCCCAGAAACAGCAATACCGCGATCGAACCGATCGACCACCCCCAGGCGGGATGATGATTCCGGATCAGCCACCAGCAGCAGCCAAGCACAGCCACCGTCACCAGGGCGGCGAGGCCCCATTCCCGAAATCCGTATCTGGTCAAGGTCATCATATGCAATCACTTTCCGTCCGAATCGTTGAATCACAGGAGACAGAATGGATAATATAGCCTTCCATCCCGGAAATTACAACTTTTTTGCAAAGCGTTTCGCCCGGGCCCGCTCTTTTTTCAGCCGCCGCTTCTCGCGCTTCTCGCGATACTTGCAGACCAGCTTCACAGTCAGGAGATAACTCAACGGAGCAGTCAGCAGCGTAAAGAAGATTCCGCCGGCCAGGAATGCCAGCCCGACATCGATTCCAAGCGCCTTGAACGTCTGCCAGGATGGGTCGGTAACGACGCCGCGCAACAGGACTTTGAGTTCCCCGTAAGTCAACGGGTTCATCAACAGATAACTGCCGATCCAGCACTGCACCGGGTAGATGATGAACACCGTGAAATGGTTGGTCACAAACGTGAAGGCCACCGCCGGAACCTTCGCCGCCCGGAACAGGAAAGCCAACGGGATCACCGCCAGCACCTGGAAGAACATCGGAACGATGAAACCGACCGCCAGCCCGAGCGCAACTCCGCGGGCAATATACTCCGGCGTACCCTCGTTGCGCACCAGTTTGAGATAATAGTACTTCAGAAGCTGCCGAAAATAACCGGGTTGTCTTTTTCTTCCCTGCATCTGGCTTCCGCCGGTGGTTGCGGCTCCGAGCGGCGGGGCCGGAAGGAGCGGTTCGTATTCAGTCATCTTATTTACAATAGAGGCAAAAAATAAAAAAAGCAACCATTTCAGGACTTGGCAACAACGCTTTTCCGTAGTATTGTACGTCCCGGGCACAAAAACCGCCGGTCTCCACGACACAATCCCGCGGGAGAACCGGAGGGCGGCGGCCGCCGTCCCACGGGTTGTCAGGTCGCCTGCTTTCTACCGTGTCACAGAAGATCGTGGAGGATTCATCATGGAGAGCACACCGCGTTCCATGCGTCTGCAGATTGCCGTCGCCGGCCGAACCAATTCCGGCAAGTCCAGTTTTCTGAACCTGATCTCCGGTCAGGATGTCGCCATCACCTCACCGGTTCCCGGAACCACCACCGATGTGGTCGAAAAAACAATGGAGTTACGCCCCCTCGGCCCGGTACTTTTCCTCGATACCGCCGGAATTGACGACGAGACCACGCTGGGCGACCGGCGGATCGAACGCAGCATGCGCGCCTTCAACCGGGCCGACGTGATCCTGCTGGTCATCGGGCAGGAGGGGTGGAGCACTCCGGAGGAGGCAATTCTCGCCGCCGCGCGCGACCGCGGGACGGCGGTGATTCCGGTCGTAAACAAAATCGATCTGGTTCCACCTGCTCCGGAACTTCTTGAACTGGCCCGGGAAAAATGCGGTTATCCGGCCGTGACCGTCTCCGCCACGGGCGGTCCCGCCGAACGCGAACGGGTGCTGCCGCTTCTGAAGGACGCGTTGCTCGCCGCCTGTCCCGAGGATTTCATCGCCGCGCCGCCGCTGCTCGGCGATCTGGTCCGCCCGGGAGAGACGGTGGTGATGATCGTGCCGGTTGACGTGCAGGCCCCCAAAGGGCGCCTGATCCTGCCCCAGGTGCAGGCGATCCGTGACGCCCTCGACCACAACGCACTCGCACTGGTGGTCAAGGAACGCGACTATGCCGGAGCCCTTGCCAATCTGAAGAAGCCCCCGGCTCTGGTGATCTGCGATTCGCAGGTGGTCGATCTGATGGTGCGGGAAACACCACCCGAAGTGCCGTGTACGACCTTTTCGATCCTGTTCGCAAGGCTGAAGGGCGACATGACGCTTCTGGCGGCCGGAGCCGGTACGATCTCCACGCTTTCGCCGGGGGACCGGGTGATCGTCGCCGAAGCCTGCACCCACCATGCGAGCGACGACGACATCGGCCGGGTCAAGATTCCGCGTCTGATGGGGAAGAAGGCCGGCGGCGAACTCGCCGTGACCGTTTCCGCCGGCCGGGATTATCCCGACGACCTCGGGGAGGCGAAACTGGTCGTCCACTGCGGCAGCTGCATGCTGAACCGGAGGGAAACCCTGCGCCGCCTGGAACTGGCCCGGCGGGCCGGAGTGCCGGTGACGAACTACGGGATGGCGATTTCGGCATGTCACGGAGTACTCGAACGGGTTCTCTCGCCTTTTCCCGAGGCCCTCGCCGCCTTTCGGGAGGCGGCCCAGAAGCCGCTCCGATAGTCCCCCGGCAGACGAACAACGGGGGAAAAATTTCTTTCCCATCGACACGTCAATGTCCGGGCCGGTAAGCGCTCGGAGCGCAGCCGAGGTAACGTTTGAACTGCGCGGAGAACTCATATGGGGAGCTGTACCCGAGTTGTTCGGCGATGTCACGGATGCTGCAGCCGGGTTCGGCCAGCAAGGCGCACGCCGCGTCGAGGCGGCGCCGGATCCGGTAACGATACGGAGAAATGCCGAGTTCCTCCCGGAACACTTTGCGGAAATTTTCATATCCCCATCCGTGACGACGGCAGAAATCATCGAGATCGATTTCGCGCCTGAAATCACCGCCGAGCAGAGCACAGGCCTGTTCGAGCATCCGGCCGATCCGGTCGCGGCGGCCACCGCCGGGATTTCCGATGAGACAGAGCTGGGCAAGTTCGAGAATCTCCGGCAGACGGCGTACCAGTTCGGAATCGGGGGCGCTGTTGAAACACTCCCCCAGAGATCTGAAACGCTCCATCAACCCCGGTGCGGGCGCAGTGCGAACCACCGGACGGACCGGATCGGCCACGCCGCAGTTCTCGAGCAGCCGGGCCGCCGATTCGCCGAGTTCCAGAAAACATTCATACCAGCCGCTGGCCGGATCAATCAGCGTTGAGTGACGGCAATTCCGGAACCGCTGGAAACAACTGCCCGGTCCGAGTGGATATTCGTTGCCGGCTCCATCGATGTAACGCCCGGAGCCGCGAAACAACACAACCACAACATAGGCCGGATGGGCGCGGTCGATGTAATCGCCGGTCATTCCGGACTTGTCCATCGCACCGACGCCGAAACGTTCCCCGCCGCGCACCCCGATCGAACGAAACACGATAAAAGGTTCCGGGAAATTACCAGAAAACATATCTTTTTTCCCCAAACATGATATTTCAAAACGCTTTCCGGGTGATATCTTATGTAACAAAACCCCTGAAAGGAAATATAGTAATGAAACTCTTCGATTGCAAATCGACCCGGCTCTGGGAAAATCCCCAATGTACCGGAATCAACCGTCTGCGCCCGCGCGCGACTCTCTTCCCGTACGCTTCGGAAGCGGAGGCGAAAGCAGGCGGCTGTGAACCTTTCGACGTCCCCCGGATCCGAAGTCTGAATGGAGAATGGAAGTTCAAATATCTGACACGCCCGGAACTGGTGGAACAGGAATTTCTGGCCGCCCGGTGTGATGACGCGGCGTGGGATGACATCCAGGTTCCGGGAAACTGGACGATGCAGGGGTATGACCACCCTCATTACACCAATGTCCAGATGCCGTGGCCGGATCAGCCGCCACATGTTCCCTCGGAAAATCCGACCGGGGTCTACCGTCGAACCTTCGCATTGAGCGGGGAGTGGGTCGGGCGCCGGATCGTGCTGCATTTCGGCGGCGTCGAAAGTTGTTTTTTCGTCATGGTAAACGGCGTCGAGGTGGGAATGAGCAAGGACTCCCGCACCGACGTCGAGTTCGACATCACCTCTTTCGTACATCCGGGAGAGAACACGCTCGCAGTCCTCGTGCTGCGCTGGTCGGACGGCAGTTTCCTTGAGGATCAGGATCACTGGTGGATGGCCGGCATCTTCCGCGATGTCTATCTTTATCATACCGGGCCGGCCTGGATTCGGGACGTTCTGGTACATCCGACCCTGACCGAAGATTACATCGACGGCAAGCTCGAGGTACGTATCGAAGCCGGGTTCTCCGGACATTGCCATCCGGAAGGCTACAGGGCCCGGCTCCACCTCTATGATGCCGCCGGTACGCCGGTGTTCGAAGAACCGCGGGAAATCGATCTCGTGGTCAACAACGGTTTCCCGTGCTGTTTTGACCGCAGCATCGTGCAGAATCCGGCGAAGTGGAGTGCCGAAGCGCCGAACCTCTACCGGCTCACAGTCGAGCTGGTGGATGGCGCGGGGCGGACCGTTGAGGCGACCGGCTGCCGAATCGGCTTCCGCTCAGTCGAACTCACCGGCGGCAACATTCTGATCAACGGGCAGCCGGTGAAATTCTTCGGAGTCAACCGTCACGATCACGATCCGGAGTTCGGGAAGGCGGTTCCCTTCGAGCAGATGCGGCGCGACATCGAATTGATGAAGCAATTCAATTTCAACGCCCTGCGCACCTGTCACTACCCGAACGACCCGCGACTTCTCGCCCTGTGCGATGAATACGGGCTCTATGTGATCGACGAAGCGAATATCGAAAGTCACGCTTACATTCACTTCCTCTCCGACGATCCCGAGTGGTTGCCGGCGATGCTCGATCGGACCAGTCGGATGGTGATCCGCGACAAGAACCACCCCTGCATCTTCGAGTGGTCGCTCGGCAACGAATCCGGTTGCGGCGCGAACTTCGGCGCCTGCGCGGGCTGGATCCGGCGCTACGACCCGACCCGGCGCATCCACTACGAAGGTGCATGTGACTACTGGCACATGGTGGACGGCTGGAGCGAATGGATCAGAAAATCTCCGAACCACGACCTGACCGACTCGATCTGCCCGATGTATCTGTCGCTGGAGATGATCGAAGAGTGGCTGACCCACGACGACCCGCGCCCGCTGATCATGTGTGAATATGCCCACGCGATGGGAAACAGCAGCGGTGCGCTCTCCCGCTACTTCGAACTTTTCCGGCGCGAGCGGAGACTCCAGGGTGGTTTCATCTGGGACTGGATCGATCAGGGGTTGCGTAAAACCGATGAAAAAGGGCGTTCCTACTGGGCTTACGGCGGCGATTTCGGTGATCAACCGAATGACTTCGATTTCTGCTGCAACGGAATGATAGGCCCCGACCGGGTTCCCCACCCGGCGATGTATGAGTTCAAATATCTCGCCCAGCCGTTCGCCATTCACCCGACGGAACTCTCCGCAGGCAAGTTCGAACTGGAAAACCGCAACTGGTTCACCGGTCTGGAGGAGCTCCGTTTTGAATACCGGATCGAAGTCAACGGCCGCATCGTCGACTCCGGCCGGGTCGAACCTCCGGAGGTGCCGCCGCAGTCACGGGGCGGATTCAGAATCGCCTGGAAACTGCCGGAGTTGCGCCGCGGGGAGGAGGCGTTCGTGATCTTCACCGCATACCGGAAGAAAAGCGCACCGTGGGCTCCGGCGGGATTTGAGATCGGCCATGTCCAGATTGCACTTGAACTGCCCTGTCGGCTCGGGGAGACGGCGGCACTGCCGCTTCTCCCCTGGAAAGTAGAGGATCAGACAATCACAGCCGGAGAAAGCGTCATCCGCTTCACGGCAGACGGGCTGCCCGCTTCGTGGCGGTTCCTCGGCGTGGAACTTCTGGCCGCACCGCCGGTGGAAAACTGGCTGCGCGGAGCCACAGACAACGATGCCATCCGCTGTTATCTGCATACCGATGAGCGGAAGGCCGGCTTCCTCTGGCTCGAACGCTACGGCCTCGACCGGCTCACCGCGCAACCTGCAGAAGCGGTGTTCCGGCAGCTTGACAACGGAGTCGCCGTCGATTCCACCGCCATCTTCACCGCGAAAAACGGGGCGCGTCTGACGGTTCAGCGCCGGCTCCGGTTCTCCGCGACGGGAGTGCTGGCGGTAAATCTTGAATTTGACGTGCCGCCGGAACTGACTGACCTGCCGCGTCTCGGCTGGTGCCTGACGCTGCCGGCCGGATTCGAGAAGTTCGATTTCTACGGTCGGGGGCCCGCGGAAAACTACATCGATCGTAACGCCGGAAGCCTCCTGTCCCGTTTTGCGACAACGGTCTGCGAGGAGTACGTACCCTACGTGCTGCCGCAGGAGTGCGGCAACCACACCGGCGTCCGGTTCGCGGCGGTCTCCGGGGAACAGGCGGGAATCCTGGCCGTGGCACCGATGCCGTTCGAGGCTTCCGCACTCCACTTCAATGCGGTGGATTATCTTGCGGCGGCCCACATCAACGAACTGGAGCCGCATGCCGAAACCTTCTTCAATCTCGACCTGGCCCAGCGGGGCGTCGGGACCGCGACCTGCGGTCCGGATACCCGGCCGGAGTACCGGATTCATTCCGGTTGCCATCGGCTCAGTTTCCTGCTCTGCCCCTTCCGGAGCGAAGACGATCCCGGCGAGCTTGCCCGGCTGCTTCGCGCCTGAACCGCCGGAGCCGGAGACTGAGCGGGAAAGGAGAAGCATCTCTCCTTTCCCGTTTTTCTGTTTACACGCAGGAAACACTCTCCCCTTTCAACCCCTTCACCGTTTTTCCCCTTTTTTTACCTCCCGCACCTTGAAAAAACGGAAGTGTCACGATATTATAATATGGGAATAATATTTATTCAATAGAGAATCAAACATGTCACGCAAAGGTTGAAAAATGGGAAACGCCTTCACTCTCTGTTCTCCGAAATTGCTCTGCACCATCGTTACGGAAGAGCAGGCCACCTGCATTAACCTCGCCCTTCGCGACCTGGTTTCGGACCTGCGCAGGATCACCGGAAAGACGGCCGCGATCACCCGGAACTCTACGGAAGAGAATACATTGATCGTCCGGATCGACCAGGCGAAGTTCCAGGGAGCATGGGAGGCCTTTTCCCTTCAATCCCTTCCGGGAAACCGTCTTGAGATCACCGGAAGCGACGAACGCGGTGCCATGTTCGGGATCTACCACTTCACGAAAAACTATCTCGGCGTGGATCCGTTCTATCGCTGGAACGGTCTGGAACCGCGGAAACGTGATCTGCTGCGCTGGGAACAGATCGATGAAAAAGTCCCCTCTCCGGCCTTCCGGTTCCGCGGCTGGTTCATCAATGACGAGGACCTTCTGACCGGTTGTTTCCCCGGCGAAGGGAAACGCTGGGTGGACTATCTGTATTACCGGAACATGTTCCGCCCGGAACTCATGGAGGAGATCGTCGAAACCCTGGTCCGTAGCGGTTACAACCTGATCATCCCGGCCAGCTTCGTCGCGATCCTGAATCCTCCGGAGAAGGAACTTCTGGATATCTGTGCCGCCCGGGGTGTCTTTCTCTCGATGCATCATGTCGAACCGATGGGGGTCAGCTATTATTCATTTCAAGATTACTGGAAGAAATGCGGCAGAGAGTACCCCTACTCCTGGTACGAAGCTCCGGAAGCACTGCGGACCGTCTGGCGCGCATACGCCGAAGAGTGGAGCAACTATCCCAACGTGATCTGGCAAATCGGGTTGCGCGGGATTGCAGACCGCCCGATGTGGCACCATAACGACAAGATTCCCGCTTCCCCCGAGGCACGCGGGAAAATCATCACCGAGGCGATGGCGGCCCAGGCGGAAATCATCACCGAAGTAACAGGCAAAGCTCCGGAGTATCTGACCGCCACCCTCTGGGCGGAGGGCGCGGCGCTCAACCGTCAGAATCTACTGCGGTTCCCGGACAAAACCACGATTGTGTTCGCAGACAACTGCTGCGGCTGGAAGTTTCAGGACGATTTCTACGACTCCGTCCGGACTCCCGGTTGTTCCTACGGCGTTTACTACCATCACGCCGTAATCGCCGGAACCCATCTTGCGCAGTCAATTCCTCCGGCCAGAACCTGGCAGCTGATGAAGGAGGCCCGGGAACGGTGGAAAGCCGATTATGCGATCCTCAATGTCAGCAACATCCGGGAGTTTCAGCTGGGAATCACGGCATCGAACCGGATTCTGCGGGATCCTGACGACTTTGATCCGGAAAAGTTTCTCCGGGAGTGGACGGCGGAACACTTTCCGGTCGACTCGGGGAAGATCACCAAAGCCCTGCAGGTCTATTTCAACGCCTTCACACTGCATCCCGAACGGCATTGCGCACTGTTGCAGGACAATCAGATCTTCGTTCACGGTCTGGACCTTCTGTCAAAACTTGGGATCCCCGGCCGGCTGCCCCCGGACCCGGAACAGAGCCGGCATCTGCCATATCAGGAGCCCACGCTTGAGGGATTGGATCGGGAGGCACTGCACATCAAGACGTTCCTGAAGGACATGTTCGCCTCACTGCCGACCCGCAGGGAGATGGCGAAGGCCGTCGCCGCGCAACGCTGCGGTTTCGAACTGGCCCTGCTGCTGCGTCAGGGGATCCGGCCGCAGAGCGACAGGGCCGCCGAGGATTATCTCTTCGACGTGCTGGAATATCCCGCCCGGCTGATGATCGCATTCAGCACCTGGCTTGAGAACCTCTATTTCGCGGCGGAAGCCGAAGAAAACGCTCTTCCGAACACGATCTATCTGAAAAAAGCGCTTGAAGCGCTTGAAGAACTCGACCGGGTTATTCCACACTATTGCCGGGGCAGGTGGCAACATTGGTATGATGCTTCCACCAAAGTCAATCTGTCGCAGATGCGGGAGATGCTTCGGCAAAAGCTGAGCAGCAAAGAGATCGGTTAAGCAATCCATAATCCGTTTCCGCCGGTCCGGTTTTCTCCGGGCCGGCGGATATGCGGGAACGGGCTATTCAAAACGCAGATCGTAGATGGTAAGCGTCACTGCAGGCCGGGGAAAGTCAACCGTACGGATCAACGCATTGTAGAAGAAGAGTTCGTTTCGAAGCGTTTTTCCTGACATCGTCGACGCACCCTTCATATCGTTTTTGAGATCAATGCGAATCTTGCGCCACTGCTTGTAACGATCATCCATTTCGAAGCTGCCGCGGAAATATCCCTGCCAGCGACGCTCCGGAATGTTGATGTCGATCGTTCCGGTTTTTTCCACTTTGACCATGAATGTGAAGTACCGGTATTTTTCAAGATCGAAACCGGTCGGATCATACCGGAACATCGCATAGGCGAACCCCTCAGGCTGACTCACCGCGGGAAACTCGACCCGGGTCGCCTTGCCGGGCTTACCGTCGGCAAGGGTTGTCACGACCTCTCTGACCACCGCGGGTTTCACTCCGTCACGACCTCCGCCGAACCACTGGCCGGAGAGCCTGAGAGGACTGGTGTTAAGCCGCTCTCCGGTTACCGCAACCAGAATCGGGACCGGACATTTTCCGGGCAGATAGTTGATGTCACTTTCCGCTCCCGCCGAGAGAAAATCGATCGACCGGATCGTTTTTTCCGGATATGGATTCTCCCAGACCGCCATGAAGGTACCGACCTGCTCCGACAAGAGATTCGGACGCATGATGCCCGGTACGGCATCGGGGAGATAGGAATCGGCATTCCACCAGTCGGTGACATTACGACCGGGTTGCAGGATATATTCCTGACGGGTTCCGTCGGCATAATTGATTCGGTAACGACCGGCATCTTCCCCCTTCCAGGCAGTCGCATGCAGGAAGAAGAGCCGGGTCAACTTCGCATTCACCGGAATCCCGTCGATCCGGACCGGGAAATCAGGTTTCTCCGTGCCGCGCAGAACCAGACAGGATTTGCCGCCGTTCTTCGCCGGATCGATGATGTTGAACCGGATCCGCCCCACACTCTGAATGCCGACCGGCATGTTGCGGAAATCATTCCCCTTCTGGCCGGTCCAGCCACCACCTTTGCCGTCGTCAGTGAATCCCTGATTGGCATGTTTCGAAAGGTCAATGAAAACTTCACGTCCTTCTGGGATTTCATAATTCTGGCGGCCGGGCAATCCGACTTCAAGCTCCGTCACCTGTGGGAAACGGGGATCTCCACCGAACATGTAGCGCAAAACGTTCACAAGGTAGGTCGAGGCGGCACTGTCGCGCCCCCAGTTTTTGACTGCGCAGAGCTGCGTCCAGTATACCCGCCCCTTACCGACCGTCGCCTCGAGTACCGCGTTGGAAACGTTCTGGGCCCCGAGCAGCGGTCCGCGCACCGCCAGTGCGTTGGTGGAAAACGGAGCGATACTGTTTTCGATCACGCGCCCTGACTCCGGATTCTCCCAGAGATCGAAATTACGCTGATCAAGCCCGGCGAAAACCGGATGTTCCGTGTAAACGATATCCGCGAATGCCAGTGGTGAAACCAACATGGAAAACTGCGGGAAAAACCTGCCGACACCGGCATTCTGCTCGAGGATCAGCAGCTTACCTCCCTGCCGCATCCACTGTTCCACTTTCTGAAAATCCATATCGGCATTTCGATCGAGGGACAACCCCGCCGGAATAATGGCCGCAGAAAATGCCTGCGTCAGTGCATCTGCCGGTATTACCGTATAGGGAATCTTCAGCGCCGCAAGAATTTTCGCAGTTGCGGAAACATCATCGCGACTGCCGACATCAAGCAGTGCAATCTTTTCCTTGACGGGGACCGGGGTGGAGAGCACCGCAGGATCCTGCAGAAACACGGGGTAGAAGTTCCGTGAGAGCGATTGGGTCCCTTTCAGGAGCTCAACCCGCAACTGAACGTGTTTCAACGCCTCACGGGGAAGTTCCACATCGATGGGCAGCAGACCGATACTCCACGGTTTCACCTCCGGCACCGCAAGTTCAGCCAGCGGGACATCCTGACCGGCTTCGGTACGGATCCAGAGTTTTGCAACCGCATCCTTCACCGCCTCATTGGTACTGTTGACCACGAAGAGTTCCCGCTGGAACCGGGCCCCGGCAAAGAGATTCGACGGGGGTAACCCGTTGGCCCCGCGCACACCGATGAGGACCGGCTGATTCCAGAGGGCCGCCATCGGCAGATTGTAAGCGTGCTGCCACGGTGCGAAACCGTCGATACGCGGATTCTGACGGGCCAGTTCCAGCATCCGGTGGCCGAAGAGCGCCTTCCCGTAATCCAGACCTCGTTTGGGATCGAGCGCGGCGGCAAGTCCGATCGTACCGGCATAACCGATACCGTTCCCCTGGGCCCAGGAGGTATCGCTACGGGCATATTTGGCATATTTCCGGATATCGTTCAAAGTAAACTTCGCATCCAGTTTGCTGCCCCAGGTAAAGCCGACACACTCCCATATGATATAAGGCCACGGCAGCACATCCCCCTTTACGCCGTAATGCTTGAGAGAACCGTTATACATGGAATTGAGACTCTCATTCCATTCGGTCCAACTACGGGCGGAGAGACCGTGATAATTGTGCAGGTCGAGGAAATCGGTATTCAACGGGGCGGTTCCATAGCTGTTCCACGAAGCGGATCCGGAAAACACCCCGACCGGGCGCCCCGATTTGTCGAAATCGCGGATGATGTCGACCTGCCGGTCAAGCTGCCTTTTGACCTCCGGATTGTCACGGTGAACCACCTCGTTGGCCCCCGACCACATCACCACCGCCGGATGGTTGTAATCGCGCAGCAGGAACTCGCGCAACTCCCGGTCATTGTTCTTCTGAAACTCCGGCTCGTCAATGAACTTCGTGAAACTCCAACCCCATTCGTCATAGATCATCAGGCCGATTTCATCGGCAATCTCGAGCGCCATCGGCAGAATCGGCAGATGAGCGTTCCGGATGATGTTGACCCCCTGACGCTTGAATCCGGCGAGGAATTTATGAAGGTTGCGATAATCTTCCTCCGGTGTGGTATTGCGTCCCCCGAAATCGACGGAACGGATATTTTCACCAAAGAGATAGATCCGCTTCCCGTTCAGATGGAACTTCCCGTCGCGAATCCGGAACTCACGAAAACCGAAACGTGCGGCGTCTGCCGACAGTATCTGATCCCCGGAAGTCAGAAAGCCGGTCAGGAAATAGAGGTGCGGATTGTCAGGAGACCAGGCAACCGGATTGTCGAGCCTGATCTCAACAGTACCGCTGTTTTCCCCCGGTTTCAGAGAAATCCGACCGGCCCGGAAAACGGTATTGAACTTATTCGCCTCTTTTTTCAGCGCACCGGAAACTGCAAAGTTGAGTTCGACAGCCAGTGCCTGCTCCGTGGTGTTCATGATCGTGTAATCGACCAGCACCGCCTGTTTCCCGAACAGCGGGCTGATCAACATCCGGCTGAAGTGCACCCGCGGTACGAAACGCAACGACACCGGCTGCCACAATCCACCCTTGATGTTGCCCCATCCCCACTGGGAACCGTAAACGTGCTTCGCCTTCGGTACATTGCCGTGAGTAGTCCCGAAATCGGTCAGCACCCGGATGCTGATCACATTTTTCCCCACCTTCACATAGGGTGTGATATCCACATCGTAAGGGGTGAAATCCCCCTGATGCCGCCCGACCCGCTGACCGTTCACGAAGACGGTGCCGTCATACCCGATCACGCCGAAGTGCAGAATCACCCGGCGATCCCGGAGTTCCGCCTCCGACAATTCGAAGCTGTGTCGGTAAGTTCCCTTGACATAGGGTTCGTTGCGCAGATAGGTCTTCGGATACTGCCGGTACCAGTCGAGGGGAACCATGATGGAATCCCACCCGGAGTCGTCGAAATCCGGCTTTTCATATCCTTTGTCGAGGTCCACATCGTCCGGAAACGGCTGCGCCGAACGTTCCAGTTTTGAAATCTTCCAATCGCCGTTCAATGACCGTTCGGAGAGGAAATCCCCCACCTTGACCGTCACACCGTCCGGAAGCTTCGGAGCCACTTCGTACCGGTTGATTGCAACGGGGCCAAGCGGAGCCCGCGCCGGAAGCTCCGGCAGGAATGCGGGAATCTCCGCTGTCAGCATGCCTCCGGCCAATACTCCCAGTATCGCGGTCGAAACGGTCCTGAACACTCTCATGAATTTTTCCTTTCCCTCACTTCTGCTTGTAGAAATTCTGGAAGTACCTCGAGGCGTTTGACTTCACATCCTGCCAGCCGAGCGAACCGGCGTGACCATCGAAAAAGGTGGCGTTGATCATCTTGTCATGACGTGGAGCAATCACCCCTTTTCCGGTGGGTGCCTTCTCGCCGAACAGAAAATAACCGCGGTCTCCGGAAGTCGGATCGTAATTGTAGATCAGATGATCCAGCGCGTCGGCATAAGCGATCGACTGTGACGGGCGGATCAGACGCGGCACCTTGAAAATCCTGACATCCAGCCACTGATCATCAGGGCACAGATCCTTGTAACTGATGCCGTATACCCGCTGGGGGTTTCCATATCCTTTGGTACCCGACATCACACCGTCAGCCTTCGGACAGAGGATCCCGACGCTGAAATACCCTGCAGTCGGCGCATCAAGGTAGTTGCATTCTCCGAGCAGGGTACGGAATGCATCATTTTTGTAATAGACAGGTTCACTCGCCGGCACCCAGAAATCCGCATTGGAGGAGGCGTATAACGTCGAAGCTGAACCGAATTGCTTCAGATTTCCAAGGCATTTCGTTTTGATCGCAGCATCGCGCGCCTTGTTCAATGCCGGCAAAAGCATCGCCGCCAGAATCGCAATAATCGCAATTACAACAAGCAACTCGATCAATGTGAAATTCCGTTTTCCCATGTTTCCCTCCCTGTTGTCCCGGTGTGGTTGCAAAATCAAAAATTACCTTACCATACCTTACCAATAAAATTATACCACATTCCCTGATCGATGTCAATACCTCTTGTACATGTTTTCAAAAGAAAAATCCGGAAAAACGAAAACCGTCTGCAAATGGCCCCCCTGAAAACGGATTGCTTCCGCCCTCAACAGATTCAATTCCATCCTGTTCGCGAGACAGTATTTTCCCGGAACATATCCGCGACCGTCACCGGAAGCAGGCGAGATTGTCCGGGAGAGGTCTGCAAAACCGGTGTTTTCCTCTGAATCCCGGCTCGGGAAGTACCGCCTGATATTGATTTCCGCCCTGTCAGGTGGTATTTTAAATCAACACGTCAGGAAGAAGAGTCCGGAGGATACAAGCAGTGAACATCAATATTTTCGAAGCGATCATGATGGTTTGTTTCGGGGCAAGCTGGCCCGCCTCAATCTACAAGACGATAAAGGTCAAAAACCCGGTCGGAAAGAGCATGATCTTCCTGTGGCTGGTCGAGATCGGCTACATTTCCGGAATCATCTACAAAATCAGCCGTCCCGACTGGGTGATTGCCCTCTACCTGCTGAATGCGCTGATGGTGGGAACCGATATTTTCCTTGTAAACAAATATCGTCGGATGCGCGAACGCGGCATCCTGAAATAACCGGCTCAACTCTCCTCCGGTTCACCGCCCGCCTCGTCAACGAATGCCTCCTCGTCCTCTTCATCATCGACAAGCTCCTCGGGCGGGTTGAGCAAAGTCACCCGCTCGCCAAGGCGGAATGTCGTGTTACGGATCAGCCGGTGAGGCATCTCGGGCACGATCTTGACCGGAATGTTGGCATCGAGAGTCACGTCGAGCGATCCGTCCGCCAGTTTCTCCCATTTGACCTTCAGGCGGCCACGTGCCATCGGAACCGTGGCTTCGGCCCAGTCAACCTGGTTCAACGCCGGATTGAAATAGATCACCGAGTGACCGGCCTCTGCAATCCGGATTCCGACGATCTCGCGCAAGAGGAAGATATTGGGCGACACGCAACTGCCGTCCGAAAACTTGGTCGGCGCCGGATCGCCGGTTTCGTCATCCGCCTGCCATGCCCCCGCCTCCTCGCAGATTCGGCTCCCCCAGTAATCCCGGAAGTAGCGGAACGCCCAGTCACGCTGCCCCAGGGCAAACATCATCTCCATGAACAGGAAATGAAAATACGGATGACGCGACTCATCGCTGCGGTCAAAGGGCGGATCGAAGTTGAAGAAGGAGAAAAAGAAATGTTCGAACGACTCCAGCGGCAGAACTCCGCCGAACATCGCGCAGAAGTTCGCAAAAAGATTGTGTTCATTCTCTTCCGGATTGCTGCTGAACCGGCGACGGCAGAAGAGTTCGGCTTCCGGATCGAAATTGTATTCACGCAGCTTCGTCGCCACACGTTGTGCCAGTTTGATGCAGCGCGACGCCTGCACCGGTTGTTCCACCACCCGGTAGATCTCCGCGCTGGACAGCAGGAAACGGCAGAACATCGCATTGAGATAAGTGGGAATGTCACCGGCGGAGAAGTTCCCGTGGCTCAAACGACTCTGCAACCCGAACCGGCTCTCGACGTCGACCAGCAGGCCGGTTTCGTCATCAAGCATCGCCTCAAAGTATTCCCGCGCCATATCAAGGGCGGGAATGGTACGTTCGAGTTCAACCAGGTTCGCGGTATAGCGGTAGTTGTAGTTGATCCAGACCGGAAAAAAGAACAGATGGTGAATCTGCGACGCATGACGCGTTCCGAAGGTCAATGCCGGGATATCACCGTTTTCAAGCTGCGCATCGACGAACTGCCGCAACCGCGCGGTCATGTAATCGAAATCCCCGAAGACCGCCGCCATATTGACAGCGTCGATGTAGGCGTCAATCAGATAGCAGTCATAGTCGGAGCGCGCCTCGGCAAGCGGAACAAAAGCGGCAGAACGACGCAACGTACTGCGCCCGATCTCCCAGAAATGGTTCAACTCCTCATCGGAACAACGGAAATGACATTCATGGCGCTCAGGCCGCAGCAACTCTTCAAAAAGCAGAGAGGTGATCAGAATGTGCCGCTTCGCATGCCTGACCGAAACCATGACATAACAGCAGTCCACCGGAATGTAACTCAGATATGTGTTCTTTCCGCCGCGGCAGATGATCGTTCCGGTACCACGTACGCCGTCTCCGGCACTGACGAATCCCTTCTCCGTGCGACGCATGCCGATCGTGATGTCCACGATATCACCGGGTAATGCATCCACAACCAGACGGACGAAACCATATCGCAGCGTATCAAGTTTAAAGAGAATATAATCGCCGGTCTCAAGCTGTCTGCCCCAATCCGGCTCCGCTTCAGTCTCAAACACACAGTCGGACAACAGACTCGACGGATCGGTCAACTGCGCAAGGGTGGCACTGCAGCTCTTGACGTTCAACCGGTCGAAACGAAGTGACGGCGTCGCCTCGGCAAGCAACAACTTGAGCGGTCCCGCCACGCTCCAAGCGGCGGGAGCGTCGGCAAACATATCCTGATAGATGCGGACTTCATTACCGAACGGCGTGTCCGGAAACAGAATCACGAACCCCATCGCGTGACGCCCGGGCGTCTGCGCCAGCAGCAACCGGTTCCAACCGGAATGCAGCTCGATCGTTTCCGTCGTCTCCCCCATCCGGCACTCGGCGGCAGATACCAGTTTGTTGTTGCAGAAAAGCTTGTAGGGATCATCCGAAAAGAGCCGCACCTCCAGGGTCTCCGCCCGCTCGCAGAAAAGGTAAGTTACTGCAGCGTAGGTCTCGACACCGTCACCGGTACACCCCTCGAAAACCACCTGCGTCCAGTTCGGAACTCCCATCACCCGCCCGCGTGCGACAGGCGAAAACGGCGGATGTTCCACTCCGATCGACGGAGGCGCCAGAGGATGCAGTTCCAGCCGCGACCCGAAATCACCGACCGGAACCATGCAGTCGGGGTGGCTCCACGCGGAATCCGGCATGAAAATCGGGCTGGTCCAGTTGCGCGGACACTGTTCCGCACGGAAAAACTGAACCATTCCCTGATCGGCTGAAATCCGGGCACGGGGGCCGCAGAAACAGTACCCTTCGAAAACCATCCATGAGCTATCGCTGGCCAGAACCTCTTCACGTGACGTCGCCATCTGACACCAGAGCCCCGGACTGCATTTGTAACTGTGAAGCTGATCGACGTTGTAGTAGACCTGGACCGCGATCACATTGACTCCCGCTTCCAGAAAAAAGGTTACATCGTGCTGATCAATGTAACTGGTTCCGATATTCTGGTGGGCACGGGGACCGAAACCGATGAACCGTCCGTTGATGAAAAGCTGGTAGGCGCAACAGGCACTGATCCACAGATTCGTTTCGAGACCGACGGTCGAGCAGACAAACTCCTTCCGCAACAGCAGCACGCTGTCAGGATGGTTCAGAAGCGACTGTTTCCAGATCCAGTTCCCGTAAATCCGATTCGGCAGTTTGACATTCGCCATATTCCGATCTCCCCGGTTTGTCGCGACCGTCGACACCAGATGACTCCGGCCGGACCTGTTAGTCAAAACCATCACGTTCTACTATGGAGCAGAAAGGCCGCGTTGTCAACACCGCGGAGCGAAAAAAAACGATTTTTACTGTTCGAAGATCACCACCGCCGCCGCATATTTCGCCTCATGGCTCAGAGAAAGCGAAAAACGCCCCCCCCCGCGCGCTGCGATGAAACGTGCGGCCGCACCGGAGAAAGACACCCGGGGCACACCGGTATCGGGATCGGAAAGCGTCTCCACATCGACCAGCGCACAGCAGGAACCGATACCACACCCGAGCGCTTTCGACGCCGCCTCCTTGACGGCCCAGCGACCGGCGTAGAACGTGGGAGCGCGATGGCGGCGTGCCCCTTCGGCAAGTTCAGCCGCGGTAAAGACACGAGCCAGAAATTCATCGCTGAAACGGTCGAGCATCCTCTCGATCCGCGCAACTTCAACGATATCGATGCCAACCCCGGCGATCACGGCTGCATCCCATCCGTTTTGCCGGAACGAACGGCTTCCAGTTCCGTGATCTTCTTGCGCAGCGACTCCAATTCCTCACGGGTAATGGAAAGTTCACGTTCCGCCTTCTCTACCTTCTCCTTCGAAGTCCGATCCCGCTCGGTTGCGGCGGCCAGCTTCCCCTCGTATTCCCGCATCACCTGTTCAAGTCCGGCCTGCTGCGCCTTCGCAAATTCCGCTTTGAGTTTCAGAATCTCGGCAACCGCCCGGGAGTCGGCACTCGACTCAAGCTTTTTGAGCTGCCGCTCGAACTCCTCTCGTTGTGCGGCCAACTCCCGCCGCAATGCCTCCACTCCGGCAGTGAAATCCGATCGGGAGCGATCGAGCAGCACTGCAAACTCCGCGGAACGCTTCGCCGCTTCAGCCGCGGAACGCTCCTGACCGCCCGCCAGTTCTCCCACTTCGACAGCCAGTTTCGCATTGCCTGAGCTCAATTCCCCGACCGCGGCCGCAGTTTCAGCGCTGCGGGCAGTGAGCGACCCGTAGATCAACCATAATGCCAGGCCGAGAAGGACCACCAGCAGCGCACCGCCGACAATCACCAGTGCAAGCAGTGTCCACATCCGGTGAATCAGGCGGCGCCGCTCCGCCTCCAGCGCCTCGAGTTTATCCGCCAGTCGTGAGAACTCTCCGGTAAATTTCGCGGCCATCTCGTCGAATGCCGGCCGCAGCGCGGGCAATGTCCCGCCGGGAATCTCTTCCGACGGGGAATCCGCGTCAGTTTCCTTTCCTCCCGCCGGTTCCCTCCCGGACTCCGGAGCGACCTCGGGGCGGATCCCGTACCGGGAAGCCAGTTGCTGCTCAATGTCGAAACTGCCGGCGCCGGAGTTGCGCAACTCACTGATTTCCCGGAGAATCCGCAATGACTTTTCCGAATAGACTTTGCGCTTGCCGCGGATCTCTACTTCAAGATAGTCGGCATAGCGGGCCAGCCAGTCGTTGATCGTGCTGCGCGCCACGCCGAGCTCCTGCGCCAGATCGCTTGCAAGGTAACTCCTGCCTTCCATGCTCATGGAGTCATGCCCCCCTCTGTTCGATATGTTTCGCAAAAAAATCCCGGATCCGGATGAGATCACACCCGATCTGCGCCTTCAACGCCTCCGGATCCGGAAACGTGCGCTCCTCCCGCAGATAGCTCAGAAACTCCACGCCGATCTCGGAACCGTAAAGATCCCCTGAGAAATCCAGCAGATGAACCTCGAGCCGCCGTTTTGCCTGCGCCCAGCCGAAAGTCGGCCCGAAACCGACATTGGCGGCAGCCGGATAACATTTCCCGCCACACCATGCTGCCACCGCATAAACTCCGTCCGGCGGCAGCACTCCGGCGGAGAAGGAGACGTTGGCAGTCGGGCAATCCAACCGCCCCGAGGCGGCGCCGTAACCGTACTCCACCCGGCCAACCAGCCGGTAGGGCCGCCCGAGCAGCCGGGCGGCATGTTCGAGTCTTCCGGAGGCGACAGCACGCCGGATCGCGCTGGAACTGACGACCTCTCCGTCAAGCAACAACTCCGGGCAGGCGGAAAAAGAGAGTCCCCGCCGGAGTGCGTACTCTTTGAGCAGCGTCCGGTTGCCGCGACCGCAGCGACCGAATCTCCAGTGTTCGCCGACACAGATACCGGCAAGAGCAAAACCACCGCACCCGAGCAGCCGATTCAGGAACTCCTCCGGCTCCAGGCACGCAAATTCCGGAGTGAAGTCGACGACCAGAACCCGCTCCGCACCGGCGGCACGCAGAAGACGGATCCGTTCCGAAAGCGGCACCAGCAGAATCGGAGGCTCTTCCGGCCGCAATACCGCCCGCGGGTGCGGATGAAACGTCATCGCCGCCGGAATCACGCCGGCGGCCCGGGCGATGCGGCACAACTCATCAACAATCACCCGATGTCCGAGGTGGACTCCGTCGAACACACCAATCCCGAGAGCGAGCCTTCCCTTCGCCGCCCCGGAATCTGCATCCTTCCCACCGATGGTGGTGTATTTAAAAATATCGCTCAAGTTGCGTCTTTCACGGTATTGCATTACATGAATAACTGTCGTATATTAAAATACACTGTTATCAACCTCTCGTCAACAGGAATTGCAATGAAAACCGTACTCTATCCCGGATCCTTCGACCCTTTCACCAACGGGCACCTCGACCTGGTGATCCGTGCAGGTCTGCTGTTCGATCGGGTGATTGTCGCGGTGGCCGTCAACTCTGAAAAAAGCCCGATGTTCACGCTGGAAGAGCGCAAGGAACTCATTCAAAAATGCTGCAGCAATCTGCCGCATGTCAGCGTGGTTCTCTTTCGAGGTCTGCTGGTTGACGCGATCGTTGAATATAAGGCTGATGCGGTATTGCGCGGGCTGCGTGCATTCTCAGACTTCGAGTATGAGCTCCAGATGGCGTTGATGAATCGCAGTCTGCGCAAACAGTGCGAAACCATTTTCATGATGCCGACCTTGAAAAACTCCTTCGTCGCCTCGCGACTGGTCAAGGAGGTGGCGTCTCTCAACGGAGATTTCCGCCCCTACGTCCCGGCGGTGGTTGCCGAAGCGATCGATGCGAAACTCCGGGAAAGGAGGGAGCGGAAATGATCCGATTTTCCGTCGCGCGGCTTGAAAAGGAGCCGATCGAACTGGTCGGGGAAGAACCTGCGGAATTTCTGGAAATCGAGCCGTCCGAGTTGCTCACGGTTTCGGCACCGGTCCACTACGATCTGGTGGTCAAAGCGGTCTCCGGCGGAGCGCTGGTCGAGGGGGAGATCGGCACGGAGCTCACCGGGGTCTGCGGGCGTTGTCTGACCCCGGTGACGAGAGAAATTGCAAATGACCGGATCTGCCTTTTTCTCGAACTCGGCGATGCGGATGAAATCGACATTTCGGAAGAGCTCCGCTCCGAACTGCTGCTTGAACTGCCGATGACACTGCTCTGCTCCGAAGAGTGCCGCGGCCTCTGCCCCGAATGCGGCTGTAACCGTAACACAACCCGTTGCAACTGCAAGGGGACGTCGGCAGGCCCGAGCTGCTGGGACGCGCTCGACAACCTGAAACTCTGAAAAACTTTTGCCTCAGCAGCTCACTCGGCCCGGCAGAACTCCGGGCAGAGTTTCTCAAGGTGGATCCGCTTCTCGCCGACGAAGATATCCAGAGCGATTCCATTCAGTGTCAGCCGGAACGGCCGATTGCTCCGGGTTGTCAATACTCCGTTCTCCAGAACAAGGTCGGCAATCACGTCACCGAAACGATAGTTCCGCACTCCGATCCGCCCCGTGATTTTCTTCGGCAGAGCCCAGCGGAGCGTGCGGGCAAAGGCATTCGCATCGGAAAGCCCGATCACGTTCTCGAGATAGAGCGAAATCGGCCCGAGCGCCGACCAGCCGCAGAAATCAGGCCGTACAATCCGGCCGTTCTCATCGCAGGAACGAGCCGGTTCCGGCGTATTGGGCGCATAACACTCCCAGATCGTATGCGGCTCATATTCCGTAAAGGTTCGATACTGGTGCTCGACGATTTTCCGGGCACACTCCCGTGCAAGATCAAATTTTCCGTATTTCTCCAAACCTTTGACCGCCATATACGCGGTCGGCAGCCACAGCGCACCGCGCCAGTAACACCCGTTTTCGGCATTGAAATCGGCATCGTTGCGGGCGAGAGAAAGCAGCGGCAACTCTCCCCCCAAGCGTTCCGGCGTCATCGCGAAAGCCACCATGCGCTCGACCTGTTCCGGCGTGGGAATCCCGGCAAGAAGCGGCCAGAAGGAGGCCGGTGTCACCACCCTGTAGAAATGCCCGTCCTCACAGTCGATATCATAATAGAAACCATCCTCGTCACACCAGTAGTTTTCATTGACGATTCCGCGGATCTCATCGAATCGCTTCCGCCAGGTGGCGGCAAGTTCCTCCTCTCCGATCTCCCCGGCCAGCGTCGCGATACAGGAAGCCGCAAGCGCCTGTTGCGAAATCGCGTCCACCCAGAGCATCCGCGGATTGTTCGGGCGGGGCATCGGCGCGGTTTTCCCGATACGGCCGCGCGGCGTGTTATCCATCCCGCTGGCTCCGCCTTCCCAGAGATATCCTTTCTCCCGTTTTTTCCAGTGAGTCGGCTCACCGACCATCGGAAGCGAGGTCTGCTCGGTCAGAGTTTCGAGCCAGTCGAAATGCCGTTGAAGATATTGCTTTTCGATCAGCAGTTTCCGGAGATGTTCCCGATCGCCGGTCATCAGCGCATTCTGAAGCTCGGCCCAGGCGAAAAGCGGCGGGTTGTCGGCAATATGAATCCTGACTTCCGCCGACTCACCGTTCACCGCGCCGGTCCACTCCGGGGCATTCCGGGCAACTATCTGCGGCAGCCGGGCACCGTCATACAACGGTCGGTAAAAGTTATTCAAGGTTTCGATACCCGGGAAGCGATTCGGGGCGTATTTGCAGAAGAGAGACATGAAGCAACTGTCCCAGATCCAGATGCAGACATCGCAGAATGCTTCATCCATGTAAGGAGTCTGGGGCATTCCCGGAAGATCCAGCAGATGTGCCCGGGCCAATTCCCAGGCCCGGGCATAGAGGGTGTTGTATTCAGGCTTCTCGTCAAAAATCGGTTCCGGCACCTGAGATTTCCACTCCGCCCCGACGGAAAAATTTTTCCCGGTCATAAGAAACACTCCTGATATGATTAATTTTCCACATTTTCTAATTTAATCACATCCGGAGGAAATTCAACTTGCCTTCCGCACCTTCGGCGGGTCTACCCCGGGATTTTATGGCAAAAAAAGACCTCCGGGCGAGTGCGAATCGACCGGAGGCAAAAAAATTTCCGGCACCGTGCTACTCTCCCACAGTCAAATTTGCAGTACCATCGCCGCTGGAGTCCTTAACT
>CALXOA010000028.1 GCA_944389895.1 uncultured Victivallis sp.
ATCCACTGGTTCCCTGCGGTCGATCAGTCCCCAGCGGCGGTTGAATGGCCAGAATACCAGCCATGCCCGGCCGACCAGATTTTCCCGCGGCACACTGCCGAAATAACGGCTGTCGAGACTGAACTCGGAGTTGTCTCCCATCATGAAATAGTGGTCTTCAGGCACGGTGTATTCACTGCCCGGCACACTCAGAAAATCCCCCATGAAGTTCAGGTGTCCCTGATAGCCCCCCTTGCCGCTGTAGAGCTTTGCGAAGGCGGGGTTGAAATCAGTGATCGGACGGAATGCGGTTTCGCCGCGTGGTCTGACCTCAAGTTTGTTGTCGATGATCCGCAGTGTGTCGCCCGGAAGCCCGACCAGGCGCTTGATGTAATAGAAGCCGCTGCTTTCCGCGAGGCGACGCCCCTGTGCGATCAGGCCGTCGGTGTTGAACACCATCACATCACCTCGCCGGGGAGGTGAAAGATAGAGGCTGAGCCGTTCGACGAACAGATGGTCGCCGAGAGAGAGATAACCGTCGCAGAGCACCTCTCCGGGGCGGTATTGCCGGCCGGGTTCGAGATTCGAATACTCCTCCACCTTGCGGAAGTCACCCGGGAGCTTGTATTCAACCTGACCGATCCGGAACGCGGTTGTATCCGAGACGAAATCCCCCGCCGCACGGAGGGAGGTCGGATCCAGTTCCCCGGGCGCCCTGATCTCCAGTTTCGCCCGGCGTGCGGAGAAGAGCAGCCAGTCGAACGGAGCTGGAATCTTTCCGAGCAGCGGATTGACCGAGGTTTCACGATCCATGAAGTGAATCCCGTACAAGGTCGGCTGCATGCTGCTGGTCGGAATCCGGAACGGCTGGAAGAAGAGGCCGCGCAGACCGAAGGCGACCGCACCGACCACCAGAACGAGATCGAGCCACTCCCGGATCCGGTGATGACGGTAGGGCGGCATCAACTGGGCGTACTTCTGCTCCAGCGCCGGAAGAGCTTCCGGTCCGGCTGCTGCGGCTTCCGCAAGCAATGCATCAAATTGCTGACGTTGTTCCGGGGTAAGCAGATCATCCTCCGCGTGACGGCGGATGCGCAGCTCGGAGACGAATTTTTTCAATGCTTTCCGGGGCCGGTGGAACAGTTTCCGCAGCAGATTCATTCTCGCACCCGGACCGGGATTCTCCGACGTCATGAGCTCCCCTTTCCGTTGAGTTCCGATGCCTTGAGTACCGCAACGAAGGCCTCCTGCGGAATGTTGACCTGGCCGATCAGCTTCATCCGCTTCTTGCCTTCCTTCTGTTTTTCGAGCAGCTTGCGTTTCCGGGTGATGTCACCGCCGTAACACTTCGCAAGCACGTTCTTGCGGAGCTGCCGGATGCTTTCCCGGGCGATCACCTTGCCGCCGACCGCCGCCTGAATCGCGATCTGGAACATCTGGGGCGGAATCACCTCCTTGAGGCGCTCCGCCAGCTGCCGCCCGCGGGCATAGGCCATATCGGTGTGGACGATTGAACTGAAGGCGTCCACCGGTTCGCCATTGACCAGAATATCGAGCTTGACCAGCTTGTCCGCCCGGTAGCCGGCCGGTTCGTAATCCATGCTGCCGTAACCGCGGGTGATCGACTTGAGCTTGTCGTGAAAATCGATCAGAATTTCATGCATCGGTATCTCTGCAGTGATGATCACATGATTCGCATCGACCGAGGTGGTGTTGGTGCAGAAACCGCGCTTGCTCATCACCAGATTCATCACATCTCCGATGTAGGCGGTCGGCACCATGATGTGGCAGTTGATGATCGGCTCCTCAATCCGGTCGATCCCCGATGGATCGGGCAGGAATACGGGATTGTCCACATCGATCTCCTCGCCCGATTTCATGTAGACATGGTAGATCACCGAGGGATAAGTTGCAATGATGTCGCAGTTGTATTCGCGCCGCAGCCGCTCCTGGATGATCTCCATGTGCAGCAGTCCGAGAAAACCGCAGCGGAAACCGAATCCGAGTGCGGCTGAGGTCTCCGCCTGGTACATGAATGCCGCATCGTTGAGCTGCAGCTTGGCCATGCTCGCCTTGAGCTGTTCATAGTCTGCGGTATCGATCGGGTAGATGCCGGAAAACACCATCGGCCGGACCTCTTTGAAGCCGGGCAGCGGCTCGCGGCACGGATCCTTGATATCGGTGATGGTATCCCCCATTCTGGTGTCTGAAGGGCTTTTCAGATTCGGAATCATGTACCCGACCGACCCGGCGGCAAGCTCCTCGTCGGCCCGCATGCCGGGGCTGAAAAAGCCGACCTCTTTGATCTCGCTTTCGATGCCGTTTGAGAAAAGCCGTATCCGGGAACCGCGCCGGAAGGTTCCGTTCCGGACCCGCACGTAATTGACCACCCCCCGGAAGGCATCATAGTTGGAGTCGAAGATCAGTGCCGAACAACCCGGTTCATCGCCGGTCTCGGGATGCGGGATCCGCTCGATGATCGCCTTGAGCAGTTCCGGAACTCCTTCTCCGGTTTTGCCGGAGACGCAGAGCGCCTCTTCCCGGGGCAGCGCGAGGATCTCCTCCATCTGCTCGTAACACAGTGGCAGATTCGCGGCGGGAAGATCGATTTTATTGATCACCGGAATGACCTTGAGGTTCTGGCGAAATGCCAGGCCGACGTTGGCAACCGTCTGCGCCTGTACGCCCTGGGTGGCGTCGATCAGCAGCAGTGCCCCTTCGCAGGCACTCAGAGAACGCGAAACCTCATAGGTGAAATCGACGTGTCCGGGCGTATCGATCAAATTGAGCTCGTAGGTATTGCCGTCGCCCGGGTCGAAGTGCATTCTGACCGGATGTGATTTGATGGTGATGCCCCGTTCACGCTCCAGATCCATTCCATCGAGCAACTGCTCCTGCAAATCGCGCTTTTCCACAGTTCCGGTCAGCTCGAGCAACCGGTCGGCCAGCGTCGATTTCCCGTGGTCGATGTGCGCAATGATACAGAAGTTACGGATCAATTCGATTTTTGCCATAGAGTGCCCGAAGGAATCAAGAGATTACGGTTCATACTGTTCATCCGGATAATATAGCATCTTTTCCCGGTTGACTCAAGCCGGGATTTTCCGGATTTTACACGGGAATGCGGGAAGCGCCTCCCGGGGAAATGTACCCCGGGAGGACAGCTCTCCTATCTGGTTTTCGGTTCGATGCGGTCGAAGCCGCAGAGCGGACGCAGCACCTCCGGTACGATCACCGTACCGTCGGCCTGCTGGAAGTTCTCCATGATCGCGATCAACACCCGGTCGGTGACCGCCGTGGCGCTGATGGTGTGCACGTAGTCGCGGGTGTCTCCATCCTTGTAGCGAATGTTCAGTCGACGGCTCTGGAAACTGGTCAGATTCGTGTTGCTGGTCACCTCGCGGTAGGCGTTGAATCCGGCGAACCACGCTTCGATGTCATACTTCTTGTAACCCGGTGCACCGAGGTCGCCGACGCAGACGTTGACCACATGGTAGGGAATCCCCAGCTGCTGGAGAATGTATTCCTCGTTCGCCAGGCAGAATTCGTGGTACTTCGGCGAATCCTCCGGCTTGCAGAAGATGATCTGCTCGACCTTGTGGAACTGATGAACGCGGAAGATTCCCCGTGCCGCCTTGCCGTAACTCCCCGCCTCGGTGCGGAAGCAGGGGGTGAAGGCGGTGTAGCAGAGCGGCAGTTGCGCTCCGTCGAGCACGTCGTCGGCGTGATAGCCGACCAGCGTCTGCTCACTGGTGCCGATCAGCGCGAGATCTTCGCCTTCAAGGTTGTAGGTCTGGTCGGCGAAGAACGGCAGGTAGCCGGTACCGAAAAGAGTGCGTTCCTTCGCCAGGCAGGGGGTCATGAACATCGTGAAACCCCGTTCCACCAGTACGCGTTGCACCCAGAAGTAGAGCGACTGGGCGAGGATCGCCCCCTTGCCCTTCCAGTAGTAGAAACCGGCCTGCGCCACCTTGGCTCCACGCGGAATATCGAGGATGTCGAGCAGTTCGCCCAGCTCCTGATGGTCGCGGACCTTGAAGTCGAAGGTCGGAATTTCGCCGACTTTCTTGATTTCGACGTTGCCGGTGTCGTCCAGCCCGTCCGGAACATCCGGTGCGAGCATGTTCGGCATGCGGATCAGCACCTGGCGGATCTTCTCCTGAATCTTTGCCAGCATCTCCTCCTTGGTGGCGAGCACCGTCTTGAGCTGCTTGACCTGTTCCCGGGCGGCGGGATCCTTGGCGCACTCCTTGCTCAGCCGGTTGCGTTCGGCGCGGAGCGCCTCGGACTCCTGCGAAAGCTGACGCGAATCGGCGTCCAGTTTGAGCAGGCCGTCGAGATCGATCGGGAATCCGCGCCGCAGGCAGTTTGCACGGACCAGTTCGCTGTTTTCACGAATAAGTTTGATATCGATCATTTTCTCTGTTCTCCGGAATTAGAAACGGGGCATCGGGAAGTCCATCATAAATTCCTTGACTTCGTTGCCGAGGGCGCGGAGCGCCGCTTCGTTTTCGCGCAACTCAACACCACGCTCGATGAAGTCGGCCACCTTGACCATCTCCGCCTCCTTGAGGCCGCGGGTGGTGATCGCGGGGGTCCCGACCCGGATGCCGCTGGTGACGAAGGGTTTCTCGGGGTCGAAGGGGATCATGTTCTTATTGCAGGTGATCCGGGCGAGGTCGAGCGCGTTGGCGACCGCCTTCCCGGTCGCGTGTTTCGGCCGCAGGTCGATCAGCATCAGATGGTTGTCGGTGCCGCCCGAGACGATCCGGAATCCGCGCCGGGTCAACTCTTCGGCCAGTTTCGCCGCATTGAGCTTCACCTGGTGCTGATAGGCCTTGAACTCCGGTGTCAACGCTTCGCCGAAGCAGACCGCCTTCGCCGCGATCACATGCTCGAGCGGCCCGCCCTGCATTCCCGGGAACACCTTGGAGTTGATCGCCTTGAGATACTCTTCGCGACAGAGAATCAAGCCACCGCGCGGTCCGCGCAGCGTCTTGTGGGTTGTGGTGGTGACCACATCGCAGTACGGCACGGGGTTCGGATGCTCGCCCGCCGCCACCAGACCGGCGATGTGCGCCATGTCGACGAAGAGCTTGGCTCCGACCAGGTCGGCGATCGCACGCAGCCGGGCGAAATCGATCACCCGCGGATAGGCGGAAGCCCCGGCGAGAATCATCCTGGGCTTGCTCTCAACCGCGAGACGCTCCAGTTCATCATAATCGATCCGCTCGGTTTCACGATTGACGCCGTAGGGGACGATGTTGTAGAGCATTCCGGAGAAGTTCAGCGGATGGCCGTGGGTCAGGTGCCCGCCGTGATCCAGACTCATCGCGAGCACGGTGTCGCCGGGCTGGATCAACGCCATGTAGACCGCCTGGTTCGCGGAGGAGCCGGAGTGGGGCTGTACATTGGCCGCCTCGGCTCCGAACAATTTTTTGACCCGTTCCAGAGCCAGCGTCTCCATCTCATCGATAAATTCGCACCCGTTGTAGTAACGTTTCCCGGGATATCCTTCGGCATACTTGTTGGTCAGCACCGACCCCTGTGCGGCGCGCACCGCGCATGAGGCGAAGTTTTCACTGGCGATGAGTTCGATGCCGTCGGCCTGCCGCTCGGCTTCCCGATCGATGATGGCGGCTACCTCGGGATCGGCGTGACGGACCGCGGCGATGTCGTCATAGCTGTTGATTTCCACTTTGACCAGCCGACGGGTGTGGCGGGCGTCGTTGCTGTACGGCGTGGCCGCCCAGGCGTCGAACACCTGCTTCATCGCGGCGGCGTCGAGCTTGTCACCCGGAAGCACCAGCACATTGGAAGCGTTGTGTTCACGACTTTTTTTCGCCAGCTCCGCGTCACCGGCGACCACTGCACGGACGCCGTGGAAGCGGTTTGCCAGAATCCCCATCCCGACACCGGAACGGCAGATCAGAATACCGCAGTCGGCTTCTCCCCGCGCCACAGCCCGCGCCACAGGCGCACCGAAATCGGAATAGTCGTCGGCCGCGTCAAAGGTGAACGGACCGCAATCGATGACCTGGAAATTTCTGGACTCGAGGTAAGTGATCAATTCCCCCTTCTGGGCGAAGCCGCCGTGATCGGTGCCGATGGCGATCCGGGAACATTTGCCGAACCAGTCGATGATCTGAACCATAATCCTGCTCCTTGAAAATAAAGTTTGAAATTATTTCGATTTGAAAAGTTCCGCCGCGAGATTCTCCAGCGCCGGCTTCATGTGGGAAAAGACCTCGTTGTAGTGCGCAACACTCCCGCCGTAGGGATCCGGAACGTCGCCGCCGCCGGCGTAGTCGAGCAGCAATTTCACTTTTCCCGCGGCCCGGGGCGCGATTTCGAGAATATCCCTGCGGTGACCGGCGGTCATCGCAATGATCAGATCAAACTCATCGGCCAGCTCCGGGGTGAGGCGACTGGAACGGAAGTTCTCACTGGCGATGCCCAGCGAACGCAGCACACTGGCGGCCGGACTCGAAATCAGCGCACCGTCCCAGGAACAGGTTCCGGCGGAACGCACCAGAAAATCATTTCGCCCCGCCCTGCGGCACAGCTCATCGAAGTAGAGCTCCGCCATCGGACTGCGGCAGCTGTTTCCCGTGCAAACAAATAAGATCCGCATCTTACGCCCTTTCCCGGGTGGGGGTTGATTGCTGTAAAACTATAATATAACATCATTCCGGATGCATTTCAAAGTTCTGATTCCCTCCGGTCGGCAAGATCAGCGAAAAAAAACACCCGGATGGTTTCAAACCATCCGGGCATTCTAGAATCCTGTATTTCAGCGATGACGCTGCTTGGCCTCGCGGCGCTTGATTTCGCTCGGCTTCTCGTAGTGACGCCGATTGCGGAGCTCCTTGAGGGTGCCTTCCTTGTCGAGTTTTTTCTTCAGCCGGCGCAGGGCGCGGTCGATGATCTCGCCTTTCTTGACGCGAACTTCGGTATCCATAGCAATTCACCCCCTTTTCCGGATTTTTTGATTTCTTTCCTGACGGCTATTTCGTTAAGATAGCATGGATCTGGCCGGTTGTCAACCCCATGCGGCGGTCCGGGCCGAATTTTTTCCCCCATTTCCGGAACGACTCTGAGACGGAGAGCCTGGCGCCGCTGGCGGTTTCCGGAATGTCTCCTCAGATCAGGAGCATGCAGTCCCCGTAACTGTAAAAGCGCATTTTCGCCGCGATTGCTGCCCGGTAGGCTGCCAGCACCTTCTCCCGGTCGCAGAAACAGGATACCAGCATCAGCAGCGTGCTTTTGGGCAGATGAAAGTTGGTCAGCAGCATCTCCTCAGCCCGGACGGTATGGGGAGGATAGAGGAAGATCCGGGTATGTCCGTGACCCGGTTGCACGAAGCCGGACTCATCGACGCAGCTTTCAAGGACCCTGACGGTGGTGGTCCCCACCGCCAGCACCCGTCGCCCCGCGCGGTGGGTTGCGTTGACCAGCTCCGCTGTTTCCGGAGTCAGAAAATACTCCTCGGAGTGCATTTCATGTTCTTCGGCGTTCGCCACCGAAACCGGCTTGAAGGTACCTGGCCCCACATGAAGCGTGACAGCCGCTTCGCGTACTCCTCCGGCCGCCAGCTGCGCCAGAATCTCCGGGGTGAAATGCAGTCCGGCGGTCGGCGCGGCAACCGCTCCCTCCCGGGTGGCATAGACGGTTTGATAACGTTCGGCATCGGCGGTTTCGTCGTCGCGTGCGATATACGGGGGCAGCGGGATATGGCCATACCGGCTCTGGAGACGATCCGAATCGGTTGTCGAAAAGGCGATCCGGAATGTACCGTCCCCGTTGCGTGCGATCACTTCAAAGCCGTCGCCGTCGGCATTGATCGATCCGTCGCCGTCAAGCAGAAGCGCCTTCGTCCCCGGCAGTGCCCGCTTCCCCGGTTTCAGCAGCGCGTTCCAGCTGCGCCGTTCCGGATCGAGGGCTTCCACCAGCAGCAGTTCGAATTTCGCACCGGCCGGATCGCCGTTTTTGCGGGCGAACATCCTTCCCCGCAGGACCCGGGTGTCGTTGTAGATCAGCGCGTCACCGGGCGAAAGATACTCTCCGATCGCGGTAAAGGGGCGGATCACCCATTCGCCGGTACGCCGGTTCAGCACCATCATCCGCGAACCGTCACGGCGTTCGGTCGGGCGTTGCGCGATCAGCTCCGCGGGAAGTTCATAATCAAAGAGAGCGGTACTCAACATGACCTTCAGCCCTGCCTCCAGTTGCCTCCGCGCATCTCCTCGCGTGCCTGCCGCAGCCGGGCGAGTTCTTCTTCCGAGAGCGAATTGATTCCATTACGCGAGATTTTATCCAGCAGAGCATCCAGTTCCCGCGGGGAGACGCGGCCCTGTCCGGGGCGCATACCTGCCTCCCGGCCGGGATGCGGATCCCTCCCCCATCCCGCAGGCTGTTTCCATTCCCCGGGACGAAGCCGGTGACGCAGCGGATCCCACGGCAGCGCGTTGCGGAACAACAGTTTCATGTAGGCGTAACCGCCGAGAAAGCCGCCGAGATGCGCGAGGTGGGCGATGCCGTCATTCGCCGACAATGCAAACAGGATTTCCAGGATCGTGAAACAGACCACCATCGTCATGGTTTTCAGAGGAAAGAACGGCAGGAAGAGCAGCACGAACTCCCGTTTCGGCTCCAGCTGCGCCGCCGCCATCATGATTGCGCAGACCGCGCCGGAAGCCCCGTACAGAATTGTCGGTGTCGTCCAGTTGAAGACGAGAAACAGCAGGTTCCCGGCCACCGCCCCGATCACATAGAGCCACAGAAAGCGCACTCCCCCGATGTGCGGCCCGACCAGCGTGCCGAACAGATAGAGCCCCCACATGTTGAAGAAGATGTGGGTGAACTCCAGATGGAGGAACCCCGCCGACAACAGCTGGTAGAGCCGGAAATCCCGGATCCCGCCGGAGGTCAGCGCCAGAGACCCGAAAAGTCCCGGATTGCTTCTGGCCGCCAGCCAGATGAACACATTCACTGCGATCAGCGCCCAGATCATCGGTCGCCCGTCGTCGGGCGGCGAACCGGCACGTCGCGGTCCCATATAATCTCGATCGAACAGCCCCATTGAAAATCTCCTCTCCGTTATCCGGTTGAATCAGATAATATAACCGTTCCCGGCGAATATGCCAAGTTTTATCCCGGAGAAATCGGGAACGGGATCCCGATTCCAGGGAGGGTCTATCCTTCCAGCTGAAAGTGAAGCTTTTCGAGAATCGAGCGAACCGCTTCGGAGCCGCCTCTGACCCGGAACGCTCCCGGTTCCCGCCGCATCCAGTAGTCGCCGCGCAACTGCTCGAAGCTCCCGGGGGCAGCGAGAAGCGCCGCGGCGTCCCGTTCGATCGGATAGGCGTGGCGGCAGGCAAGCCGAAGTTGTTCCTCCGGGGGCAGTGAGGAGTCGAGTCGGATGACCGGATGCTCCGGTTCCGGCAATCGTGCGGGACGCCATGTCTCAAATCCGGTCAGGCCGAACCGGCGCGCCACCGCCTGAACCGCCATCGCGGTGCTGTTCGCCTTGCCGTCCGTGGAGTACCCGGCGATGTGCGGGGTCCCCCGGTGGACCAGTTGCAGAAGTTCCCGGTCGATCTCCGGTTCATGTTCCCAGACGTCGAGTACCGCTCCGGCCAGCCGTCCCGATTTCAGCGCGTCCTTCAGTGCTTCCCCCGCGACGACTTCGCCGCGGGAACTGTTCAGGACGACGGCACCGGGACGGAGGCGGGCGAAAAAACCGGCATCCGCCAGACTGCGGGTCGGATGTGCTCCTCCGCGCACCAGCGGGACGTGGAACGTGATGAAATCCGCCTGACGTTCGATTTCGGAGAGGGAAACAAAACCGGCCGCTCCCTCGCGTTCGGCGCGCGGCGGATCATTGAGCAGGACGGTCATCCCGAAGGCGCGACCGACTTCCGCAACCAGGCGACCGACGTTTCCGACGCCGACGACGCCGAGCACCCTGCCGGCGAGAGGCTGCCTGAAATCGGTCAACGCTCCGGCGATATACTCGGCCACGCTGGCGGCGTTACACCCGGGTGCATTGGTCCATTCGATGCCGAGTTCCGCCATGGCGGCGGTGTCGATATGGTCGAAGCCGATCGTCGCGGTGGCGATGAATTTGACACGCGACCCGGCGAGCAGCCGTCGATCGCAACGGGTCCGGGTCCGGGTGATCAACGCATCGGCGTCGCGGACATCGGATGGCGTGATTTTCCCGCCGGGCAGGTAGACCATTTCAACCGTATTATCCAGTACCCCTTTCAGAAAGGGGATTTTATCGTCGGCGACAATTTTCATCCGCGAAACCTCCCGCTGCCGTTTTACTCCGGACTGTTTTATTTTTAATAATATAGACTCCTGCCGGGACGAATACAACGGAATCTCCGAAAATGCGGATCATGAACCTCCGTACGATCATCGTGTGGAAGACATTTCCGGAGGCCGGCTTGAAAACTCTTTTCTCCCGGGATATGTTGAATGGAATGATGAAAAATCCACAGCAGAGGTTTCGCGATGAAGGTATCCGCGTTTGTTTGCGGTCTGTTCTTTCTGACCGTTTTGGTTCTTTTCTCCGCGCCGGGTGGGGAGAAGGCCGCTCCCGATGAACTCAAGATCCTGATTCGTTCCACCGACGGGGAGAATCCGCCGGAACTCGCGGCGTTTCTCCAGGAGGAGCAGGATATTCCATTGTTCACCGTGGGAGAAAAAGGCGTCCGTGTAATCGGCGCATGGGGGGTGCGGCTGAAAACTCCCCGCGGCCGGGTGGAAACCGGGCCGTTGTTGATCTTTCTGTGGCGCGATCCGGCGTTGACCGGGGCGATCCGTTCCGAGGAGGGGTTCTCTCCCAGGGACGCAGGACTGCGGGCGGCCGGGCGGTTGGGAGGGGGAACCGGTACTCTGATGCTCTCTTCCCGGGACGGAATCCGGACGCTGGAACTGGATTCGTTTCGTATCGAATCATATCGACCGCCCGATTCCCCGGGATGGTTCCAATTCGGAGCGTTTCCGTGGTGACGTGGCGGGGAGGTTGCGGCAACTTACCGTTCTGCCGCCGTGGTTCCGCTGTTGTATGCCTCTTTTCGCGGACGGATCAGAAGTTCCACGCTGTCGCCGCGGAAACCGCTTCCTCCCCAGCCGAACAACCGATGTTGTCCCGGCGGCAATTCGAGGTAGCTGCCCGCCCGGCGAATCCCGAGATAGTTCCCGTCAAGGTACCAGTGGAGTTCCGCTGGTTCTGACTCGAGCCGGAATCGGGCCCGCCCGGAAGTATCGGCATGGTAGTTCCCCGGAGCCGGGGAGAGTATCCGGGTCGGCTTCTCACCGGAATTTCCACCGGAGAGATTCCGGCAGATCCGGCACCGTTGCAATGGAACATCCGCGGCGGTTGTCCCCGGCTGGAGCTGTGTGCACGATTCGGTCGGAGCAAGGCCGCTTTGCGCGCAAAGCATGGCGGTTCTCAAAAGTTCCTCATCATGCCAGCGCGGCGGCGGTGTCTGCCGGTAGAGCGAACGCATGACCCGTCCTGCGATCGGCGCGGCCAGCGTGCCTCCGACCAGTTCCGGAGCACTGGAACCGTCCTTGTTGCCGCACCAGACCGCAACCGTCCACTCGGGGGTCGTTGCAATACACCAGGCGTCACGGCTGTTGTTCGAAGTTCCGGTTTTCCATGCGGCATCAACCCCGGCGGCGCCGGGCAGGGGACGTTGTCGGAGCATCCGCAGCGTCAGTGCCGCCGTACCGGGACGCCAGATCCGGTATGCTGCCGGTTCCGGTTCATCTTCAAGAAAACGGCAGGGGAGAAATATCCCTCCGCGGGCGATGGCGGCATAGGCACCGGCAAGGCTCAACAGATCGGTTTCGGCTCCTCCGAGAGCCAGGGAGAGGCCGATCCGTTCCGATTGGAGTTTTCCCATCGGCAGGCCGAAACGGTTGAGTTGCCGCAGAACCCGTTCCACTCCGAGTGCGGCCAGCACCCGGATTGCCGGAGTGTTCAGCGAATCGGCCAGCGCCTCTCCCGCCGGCACCCGGCCGTGAAATGTTCCGTCGAAGTTGCCCGGCCGGTAATCCGGCAGTGAGAGCGGCGTATCATCGAGCAGCGTTTCGGCGCACAGCATGCCGCCGTCAATTGCTTCGCCGTAGAGGAAGGGCTTCAATGCCGATCCCGGGGAACGCCGTGCGAGTGCCGCGTTGACCTGCCCGGCCCGCGGATCGTTGTAATCAAGCGTTCCGATCAATGTGCGGACTTTTCCGGTGGCGCTTTCGAGTATCACCAGTGCGCCGTCCCGGACGTTTTCCACCGGAGCGAGTGCGTCGCGCAAAATTGCCCTCCCGAGCGTCTGAAGTTCCGAGTCGAGCGTGGTTCGATACCCGGTCCGTTCCGGATGGCGTTTCCGGACCAGCTGGAAGAACTGCGGATCCTCGGAGATCGGCCACAACGGCTTCCCGAAATCGCGGAACCGCAGCGGCAGTTGCAATACCGCCCGGACGTCGTTTTCGGAGAGTAACCCCTGACGGACCAGCATGGCCAGCACGGTCTCCATCCGCCGTTTCGCCGCTTCCGGATGGCGATCCGGACGCAACCGGTTCGGTTGCTGCGGAATACCGGCAAGCAACACCGCTTCCGCAAAGTTGAGTTCCCGGGGCGGCCGTCCGAAATAGTAGCTTGCCGCCGCACCGATTCCGTGGAGCTTGCCGCCGTAGGGGAGCAGATTGAAGTACGCTTCCAGAATCGCCTGCTTATCGAGTTTCCGCTCCAGGCTGCGCGCCCGTCCCATCTGCCGGATTTTGCGCGAGAGTGACCGCTCCCGACCGTCGATCATCGCCACCAGCTGCATGGTGATCGTCGATGCTCCGGAGACGATCCTGCCGTGGAACAGCAGCTGACGGAATGCCCGGCAGACCGCGGCCGGATCGACGCCGTCATGCCGGAAGAAGTTGCGGTCTTCCGCCGCCAGCGTCACCGTGATCAGGTGGGGCGGCAGATCCGCGAGCCGGACCGGGAACTGAAAGCGGTAGTCGTCGCCGCGCATGGTATGCACCGCTTCTCCGGCACGGTCGTAGAAGCGCCGGGCCGGTGTAAACCGGTTCAGCTCCTCCGGCCGCATCGGAAAGCAGAACGGGAAAAGCAGATCCCAGCAGATCCAGCCGATTGCGGTGACCGCGGCAATCGCGACTCCGGCGATGGCCGCTCTGTGTCGCCGTTCAGCGAACCAGGAACATCCCATCGCCTGCTCCGGCGGTTGCCCGCAATCCGGGCTGGTACATCGCTTCGATCTGAGACGGCGGCAGTGCGAATTTCCCGCGCACGGTCGCTCGGACCCGATAACGGACTTCAGCGGTTCCCGGTGAGAGGAAATCTCCGAATGCGACGAAGCGGTCGAAGCGCTTTTCCATTGCACGGGGGGAGAACTGCCGGTTTTCCGGAGTCGATGCGAATGTCGCACTCCGGGTGGCCAGGCGTTCATCCTCGATTTCCAGTCCGCCGGGAAGCAGGTCGCAGATCACGACGTTTTCGGTCGCGGCATCCGCTGTGATGGTGAGCCGTACTTCGAGCAGATCCCCGGTTTCGCAGGAGGTGACCGACCTGCCTGCAGTGTTGAGATATTCCCGGCGGATTGTGAATCCGGCTGCGAACGGCTCACATGTTTTCGGCAGGATGCGCGCCCGCGTGTAGACGTAGACCGGTGTTCTTCCGCGGTTTTCCACGACCGCCGGGATTTTTCCCGCGAGCCGGAGACAGCCGGAAAGCGCTTCCGTCCTGCCATCCACGGTGATCCTGGCCTCGACGGGACCGCTCCCCTCTCTCGCCGCATAGCGTGAAAGGCCGAGGACTGCCCAGGCATTCTCCTGGGTACTCCCCCAGTTCCCGGCAGGAGTTATTGCCGCGCCGAGTTCCCGGGCCAGCAACGGATTGGCCGGGGAGTCCGGCAGCAGTTCGGTCAGGATCCAGAGCGAGAGGCCGAGTCGCCGGGTTTGCGAATGGAACCCATCCGGTGCGTCTCCGGCGCGCCAGAAATTCGACTTCAGCAGCGGCTCGAGCACTTGCATCCCTTCCGCCGCCGAGTTTGCGCGGATCAGCGCCGCTCCGCCCAGGAACCGTTCAAAGAGCCCGTCTGCGTCGGAGAGGACCAGTCGGGCGTAAGCACCCGCATTGGCGGGGTCGGCCAATGCCAGCACATAGGCGGCGTAGGCCCGGGAAGCGATCGGATTTGCGGTTTTTTCGATGTATTTCTGCAGAAAACGGATCATCGACCGGCGGTATTCCGGTTCAAGGGGGATTCCGGAGGAATCAGCTTCGAGCAGGAAGTGGAAGACGAAGAGCGATCCTTCGCCCCAGCTGCGCCGTTCGCCGGGCCACATCGCGAAGGCGCCGTCCTGCAACCGCATCGTTTCGATCCGGGCGATCGCGTCCCGCAACCGGTGATCGGCGTCCTCGGCAAAGAAAGCCGGAATCACTCCCGCCCGGATCAGCGGTTTCACCGCGAGGAAGGGAAATGCTCCTGCCGCCGTCTGTTCCACGCAGCCGTAGGGATAGTTGTTAAGCCACTCGAGAGCTCCGGTCACCGCGAGTACCGGCGACCCGATTTCCAGGGATCCCTGCTCCGGCGCTTGAAAATCGCGCTTTTCTCCGGGGGCGACGGTCGAAACGGTCAGAGTCTCGACCGCCGGGAACGGGGAACGTACGGGAATCACGACTTCATCGCCGGCTCCGCACCTGCCGAGAGCGAGCGCGGCCGACACGCGGATTTCTCCCGGTGTGCCGGGGGCGCGGAGGCGGATCCGGGCGGTCTGCGGCACCCCCTTCACCAGCGTCAGTTCCCCTTTCCGCTGTATTGTGCTGCTGGCCGTTCCGGTTGCGGTGACGTCCCAGGTGCCATTGCTGGCCTCGAGCTCGTGATTCATCCCTTCCAGCAATACTTCAAACTCATCGCCCGGGGCGACGAAGCGGGGTGCGGTGATCTGCAGTGAGATCTCATCGCGCAATACCAGATCGGTTTCCGCCGCGCCTGCTCTCTCTCCTGCGGAGGCGACGGCCATCAACCGCAGTGCGCCGGTATGGTTCGGCAGGGGAAGTTCGAGTTTCAACCGTCCGTCGGCCGGTACATCGGTTGCGTCGAGGAGGACGATGGCGGGAGCTTTGAGCTTTTCTCCGTCTCCTGCAAAATAAACCGGCGCCTTGTCGCCGCCGCCGATCAATCGACGGCCGATCGCCAGTTGCGGGTAGAGCTCCGGATAGGCGTCTCCAAATTCGAAGGGGCAGCCGCTCTGGCCGAAGAAGAAACGGAACGGATCCGGCGTCTTGAATCCGGTCAGTGCCAGTACTCCGGCATCGACAGCCCAGAGTTGAACCCGCCCCGGTACCGGTTTCCCGTCGGGGGCGCGCAGCGTCAGCGAGAGTGTTGTCCTGCCGCCCGGGCGACAGAGCGGTGGTGCATCGAGTGTCACATCGAGCCGTCGTGCATTCTGGTCGATCTCGAGTTCGGCCAGCCCGAAAAGCCGCAGCGGATCGGCATCGTTTCCTGCACGGCCGACGACGGTGATTCCGGCGAACCAGTTTCCGGTATTGAGATTGCCGGGAACGGGCAGTTCGATGGTGTTCCGTCCCGCCCGGACTTTGACGGTCAGCGGTTTGCCGAGCCGGGTACCTCCGGAAACGATCACGCCGTTTCCGGAGACCGGTGAGAGAAAGGTGAGCTTTGCCGTATCTCCGGGACGGTAGTTTTCGCGGTCGAGCTCAAAAGAGAGAACCGCCGGATTGGCGGCGCGGGAACCCGCCTCTCCGCGATTGTGCCAGAACTCGATGCTGTTCAAGGTATTGCCCGCAGTGTCCAGAATCGCCAGCTGATACCGTCCTGGCGCCGGGAGTCGGACCGTGAAACGCCCCGCATTGTCGAGTTCCAGCGCCTCGTTCCGTACCGGAATCGCTTCCTGCTGCCAGACCCGGGAGAGCCGGTTGTCGAGTTCCCGGGTGACATAGTTCCATTCCAGCCTGTTCAACTGCAGTCGGAATTTCCGCTCTCCCGGATTGAGGGGCTCCTCCCGCGGAGTCAGCGCAACCAGTTCGAAGCGCTGAAAGTCGGGTTCTTCCTCCACGACTTTTGTGCCGAGGTAAAAATCGGCGTAGTGCACGGTCAGCTCTTCACTTCCGGTGACGCCGCGCCCTCCGGCGGCGCCTCTGGCGAAAGCAGACACCCGGTAGATCACCGGCAGTGCCGGCGGGCGATCATATTCCGGCAGCTCGAACTCTGCCGAAAAGTTCCCGGCATCGTCGCAGGTCCCCCGCCCGGTCAGACGGACGGGCCGGAAATCGGGGGGAGCATAGCCGAATGTGAAGTCAGGGTACCCTTTGGGGGTGAAATGACCGAGCTGCCCTTCTGCGGAAAAGTTCAGTGCGCCCTGCCGAAGCGGCATTCCGAAATAGTAGCCGACATTTCCCGTCAGACGCGCCAGACGAGGTGCCTGACGCCTTTGCGGAACGGCAGCTGCGGGCTTTGGCGCAGCGATCGCCGGTGTCGCCGGAGATGGGGGGACCGGATTTGCAGCGTGAGACACTTCCGCCGCCACCCGGATCCGCAACTGGTCCGGCACATATTCCCCGACGCTGAATGCCGTTGCTCCGAAGGCCGGTACAGCGGAATCCGCCCCCGGCGGTCTGAGTACGACCCGATACGTTCCGGTCGCCGCCGTGGGAGGCAGTTTCACGCCGGCACGATAGAACCCCGCGGAATCGCCGGTCGCCGGCAGCCGGGTGAAGAGTTTTCCCGCCGGGGTGGTGACGACGAACTCGGCCGGGACATTGCCCTTCTCCTCCAGGGTGCGTCCGTCGCGCAACATGCCGAAGAGGGCGATGGTTTCTCCTGGACGGCAGATGCCACGTTCAGGGAAGAGGAAGGCCCGCAGTTCCGCGTCGGCCGCTGCCGCCGTCGGTTGTTCGGAACGTATCTGGAGTGCCGAAAGCTTGAGGTAAGTACAGTCGTCTCCTTGCCGGGCAATCAGCAGTGCCGGATAATCCTTCCTGTCGCGCAATGTGGGAATGTCGAGTCGGCCGAAGCCTTCTGCGTCGGAGTGGGTTTCGGCGAGCTTCTGCATCTTGGCGCTGTACAGCGTGACTTCAGCTCCGGAAACCGGAGTTCCGCCGGAGAGGGTGCGCAGCGCGAACAGCAGTTCTCCACGGTTGCGCACCGCCTGAAGCGCAAGGTCGGTGACGACGACGATCCGCTGCCGGTCGCCCCCCCACCAGCTGTATTCCCCGAGCGAGACGAGGTAGATTCCGGGAGTTCGCGGAATCCCCGCTTCCCGGAGGTCGAGATCGAGCGGGGTTGGTTCATTACGGCGCAGGCGTACCGGGACATCGAACTCCCGGATCGGTTCGGTCTGCCGTTCGTCGGGATTGGCGAAGAAGTTCGGCAGCGTCGAACGATAGGCGCGGCCGACCGTCACGCGGACCTTGTCTGCATCCGGGTTGGTGATCCGGACCGGCAGCGACCAGACCGCGCTGTCAACCGGGTAGAGGCTGCCCCGTGTCAGAAAACGCAGATCAGAGTCCAGATCGGAGGCAATGAAGCCGAGGGAACGTTGTCCGGGCAACCGGGCGCCATCGACTCCGGCGAGGGTATCGCGGAGAGTGACCCGATAGAAATTTCCCGGTTGAAATTCTCCGTAAATGCGGCATGTCCCGCCGCCTTCCCGACAGGCGGTAAATTCGACTGCCGGCTCCACTTCCACCATCTTCGTGAGATCGTAGTCGGCCAATTCCCGGTCGAATTGAATCCGGAAAGCCCTGGTCCAGCTTTCGAATCCGCTGCCGGTGATGCGGAGTATGTCATCGGGTTGTTTGTCGATCACCGGAACCGTTTCCGTACCGTTTCCGGTTTTCTGCGCGTTTCCCGCGAGCCGGCCCGCCAGAATCAGATTGCCGGCAAGCGACAGCGCGAGAGCGGCGGCGAGGCCGCAGCAGATGATTCTTGATCGTGGTTTCATGAGCCTGGTTCTCCTTAAAATAATCCGGTTACATATCTGGTCATGATGTGTTCATCGTCAGGGAATTGAGGCCGGCTGCGCCGGATCCCTCCGGGATGCCGGAGGAGGCGGGTCGGCTTTTAAATATGGCACCGATTTGCGGAATAACAATGGGCGGAAATGAAAAAATCAAAATTATTAATACATTCCTATATTTATTGCCATAAAATCTGGGATTTCCATCTTTTTCGCACAAAAAACGGATTTCCCGTACTTTTCGATTTGCAAAACCGGCGGAAGGTGATATTTTATGGAAACAATCGGGGGGCATTAGCTCAGTTGGCTAGAGCATCACACTGGCAGTGTGAGGGTCAGCGGTTCAAATCCGCTATGCTCCACCATTTTTTTGCCGTAGTTCCGGAGATTTGAGGGGAAACTCACTTCTCCGGATTTTTTTTGCCATTCCTCCGGATTCTTTCCGAATCCCTCGTTTCGTGCAGAGAATGTCACAT
>CALXOA010000029.1 GCA_944389895.1 uncultured Victivallis sp.
ACGCAAAACCGGGCAGATACTTCTGCTTCTGCTCCACGGAGCCGAAGAAGTTGATCGTCTCGGCGATATCCTGAAGTCCGAAAATATTCTGCAGAGAACCGTCGGCGCGCGACACCATCTCGGTCATCATCGTATAGACCGACACCGGGAAGTTCAACCCGCCGAAGCGGTGATCGAGCATCACGCCCATCACGCCGGCTTTGGTCAGATCCTCAAGATTCTTGACCGTCAGCGGATGATAGGTCACGACGCCGTCGGCGAACTTCGGCCCCTCGGCATCGACGGTGCGGCTGCGCGGCTCGATCCGGTCGCCGCAGATTTCGCCGACGACTTCGAGAACCCGCCGGAAATTGTCCAGAGCATCCGCGAAATTCGTCGGAGCGTTGTCGAACTCCTTCGCGAACCGATAGCCCTCCTCCTTCAGCTCGGTCACTTCGGCCAGAGCGAGGTTGTCGAGCGTGAACATGAGGTCCGCGTTGTCTTTGAAAAAGTTAGCCATGATTGATTCACCTCACGCTTTGGCCTTGAAGGCTTTGATCATTTGCGGAATCACCGTGTTCAAGTCACCGACGATCGCGTAGTGCGCCGTACTGAAGATCGGGGCACCGGGATCGGTGTTGATCGCGATGATCTTCTTCGACTCCTTCATGCCGGCGACATGCTGGATGGAGCCGGAAATCCCACAGGCGATATAGAGACGGGGACGAACGGTCACACCGGTCTGCCCGACCTGATGATCGTGATCGATCCAGCCGGCATCGACCGCAGCGCGGGATGCGCCGACCTCTCCACCGAGAGCCTCGGCCAGATCATAAATCAACTTGAAGTTCGCCTTGCTGCCGACGCCGTAACCACCGGAAACGATGATCTGGGCGCCTTTGAGATCGACTTCCTTGTCGGCCCGGACACGCTCGAGAACCTTGATCACCGTTTCGGCATCGGAAATCCGTGCCGGAACGCGGGTGACCGTACCTTTCCGGCCGGGAACCGGAGCATCCATCTTCATCACGCCTTCGCGGACAGTCACCATCTGCGGATCCTCCCAGGTATTGACGATCGTCGCAATGATGTTGCCGCCGAATGCGGGACGGATCTGCATGAGCTTGTTGGTGTAGCTCTTGTTGTTCTTCTTATCCTCGAAATCATCGATCCGGAGATCGGTGCAGTCGGCGGTCAGCCCGCCGAGCTTCTCGGAGGCGACACGCGGCGCCAGTTCGCGCCCCTTCAACGTCGCGCCGAAAAGCAGGATGTTCGGCTTGTGCTCGCGGATCAGATCCATGACCACCTTTGCATAGGGAAGCACCGTGAAAGGCTCGAGCCGTGGATCCTCAACCAGAAACACGTTGTCGCACCCGTAGGCGAACAGCGTATCGACACATTTTTCGACCTTGTCTCCGAGAAGGAGAGCTTCCGTTTTCACGCCCAGTTCAGCGGCGAGTTCGCGGCCCTTGCAGACCAGTTCGAGACTCACATCGGCGATCCTGCCCGCTTCCTGCTCGATAAAAACCCAGACATTTCCAATCGTTTCAGCCATGATGATGCTTACCCCAGAGTGTGATCGCTAATGAGTTCGTGAATCAGCTGCCCGATGCCTTCGGCGGTCGCCGGAACCGACTTCGCCTCTCCGGCGGTGAGCACGACGCTCATCACCTGCTTGACCTTGGTCGGAGATCCCGGGAAACCGATGCGGGCGGGATCCGCGCCGATGTCGGAGGCGTTGTACTCCCGGATCAGCAACCCGCGCTCCTTGAGGCTGCGCAGCTCGTCATCGACGGTCTGCCCGTCGGTGTAATTGGAGTTGGGGTGCTCCTTGGCAACTTCGGAAGGAGTCCGGGCACGCTTGTATTTCATGATCTTCTTGGCATTCATCGGGCGCGGCTCGTTGGCATCGATCACCGTCAGAAGCGCCGGCAGCGGAGCGGAAAGAATTTCATAGCCGCCGTCGATCGCGCGACGGGCCACAACCTGCCCGTTCCCGAACTCGCGAACCTCTTCCACATAACAGATCTGCGGCATACCGAGTTTCTCCGCGATCTGCGGACCGACCTGCGCGGTATCGCCGTCGATCGCCTGCCGACCACAGAGGATCAGATCGACCTTGCCGATCTTTTTCGCACAGCAGGAAAGCGTATAGCTTGTAGCCAGCGTATCCGCCCCGGCCAGGGCGCGGTCGGTCACCAGCACCGCCTCGTCGGCGCCGCGGTAGAGCGCCTGACGCAGCACTTCGGCGGCGGCGGGCATCCCCATCGTCGCGACAACCACGCGGACGCCGTAGCGATCCTTGAGCTGCAGGGCCAGTTCCAGCGCATTCAAATCCTCAGGATTGAAAATCGCCGGGAGCGCAGCCCGGTTCACGGTCCCTTCCGGCGTCATTGCATCGCCGGAGATATTCTGGGTATCCGGAACCTGTTTGACGAACACGAGTACGGTATAACTCACAGTTTCGACTCCCATTTTGTTTTGGTTACAGGACTCTTTATCGTTATTTTTCTTGAAAATACTCCGCCAAAAAACAAGACTAAACGCGATAATATAGCGCTCCGCGGCCAAATAGCAAACCCACCGGGCCTGCTTTTTTGCGAAAAATCATCGGTCATTTCTGCATCCCGCGATGGTAGTTGATCACGCCGTCGGAGATTCCGCGCGCGAGCTTCTCGATATAAGCGGCGGAACCGAGATTCCGCTCCTCGGCATTGTGCGAGATGAACCCCACCTCAACCAGCACACCGGGGCACCTGATGTCGCGAAGCACCGCGAACCGTGCCCGCTTCACGCCGCGGTCCCCCCCCTGAGTCCGCCTCAACAGTGAACGCTGCACATTGTAGGCAAGCAGAATGTTGTTGCGATCAAAACCGTTCCCGCTGTTCTTCTGCCAGCCGACCGTCGTCGAATTGCTCGACGGAGCCCCGACCGGAGTCAGGCAGTAGGTTTCGATCCCGGAAACGCTCCGGTCAGCCGCGGCGTTGACATGCAGCGACAGAAATACATCCGCTTTGTTCTGCTGCTGAAGCCTGCTGCGCTGCTCGAGGCTGAGCGTAGCGTCGGAGTTGCGGGTCAGCACAACCCGGTAACCGCATGCCCGGAGGATCTCCGCAACGCGGCGCGCGAGCCGCAGCGTGATGTTCTTCTCAAGCGAGAAACGGCCGGCCGCCCCCTGATCCCTGCCGCCGTGCCCGGGATCGATCATGATGGTGGCAATCGGATGCCGGAACGCCTTCTTCGATCCGAGCAGGGGAGCAAGCAACGTGTCATAGTCAATCCGGCTGATGTAAAGATCGTTGCCGCGCCGGGTCGGCGCATACGACAGAAGCAGCCGGATGTTGTTGAAAAAACAGTAACGCTTGTCGGGAAAAAACACCACCCGGTATGGCCCGCCGGCGATCTCCGTACGAGCCCGGGAGTTGGCGACTACCCGCATCCCGTAGACACCGGACGCGTCACCGAGATGGACATAGGAGCGTTTGGAAACCACCGCGGTTCGAAGACGGGCGGCGGCACCCGTGAGCATCACCGTGCACACGCCGAGAACCGCAGCGGTCAGAAGAAACGCTACGAACCTCCTCATCGGCCGACTTTCTCCAGTCGGACCTGCGTCAGGCGATCTTCGACCGGGGGATACATCGCCCGGATGCCGGGCGCGATCGTCACGGCTTCACTCAACGACCCCAGCACGAACGCCTTCGCTTCGCAGAGCGCCTGTTTCCAGGGCATCCCCAGGGCAAAGGCCGCCGCCAGTGCCGCGGAGAGGGTACAGCCGGTACCGTGTGACGCATCCCCCGCCTCGACCCGCGGGGAACTGAGCGAGTAGAGCGTTCCCCCGCGGCAGACGAAATCGGTCACATACCTGCCCGCCGGAGCATGCCCGGATTTGAGCAGCACCGATACCCCCCAGCGTTCGAAACACTCGAGCGCCGCCGCCCGGCAGGCCTCCGCATCGGGCAGTTTACGCCCGAGCAGCAGTTCGGCTTCCGGTATATTCGGAGTGATCCACTTCGCAGCAGGAATCAGTTTCGCGCGAACCTGATCGACCGCCGCCTTCTCCAGCAACGCCGCCCCCGAGGTGGAGACCATCACGGGATCGCACACAAGATCGATCCGGCGTTCCGCGACCAGAGCGGCCACAGCTTCGACGATCTCCGCATTCATCAGCATCCCGCTCTTCGCGAACCGGACCGGAATCCGATCCAGAACCGTCTCGATCTGAGCGGAGACCCCGGCGGCGGGCAACGCATCGATCCGGCGCACCTCGCGGGGATTCTGCGCGGTAACCGCGGTGATCGCGGCGCAGCCGTAGACGCCGAAGGCATTGAACGTTCTCAGATCCGCTTCGATTCCCGCACCTCCGCCGGAGTCGCTGCCGGCGATCGTCAGCGCGGTCGGATACATCTCGATTTCCGAATTATTTCTGGCCATGATTTGTCTTTACCGTATTTCAAGGTTATATTGCTTACACTACATCGCCAAACGGTAAAAAACAACCCGGGAAGCCATGAATATTGCCGCGATCGTTAAAATCATCACTTTTCTCTTCCTGGTAATCGCGGCATTTCCCCTCGCCGCAGCCTCGGTTCTGAGCGAGGACGGCGTGGAAATCCGGTTTGAAAACAACAACCGGGCGCAGCAACGGGAAGCCGACCAATTCCGGGAACTGGATCGCGCTTTCTGCCGCCTGTTCCGCATCTCCGCACGACGCAGCCGGCAGAAGCTGGTGGTGCAGTTCAACGAAACGATTCCTCCGGGCGAACTGGTGTTCCGGCGCGGCAGGGCGTTGTGGGAAGTGGAGTTCGCAGCGGAAAACGGTGATTGGAAAAACGATCAGTCCTTCCGGGAGCAGCTGTTCGGGGTGTTGCTGTTGTCGAAACTTCCGGAAGCCAGACCGGATGCAGTCGCCCGGATGCCGGGCTGGATCGTCGCCGGATTTGACGAGCAGAGGCGGGGGCAGAATGGTCCGGAGCGGCTGCTGCGCCGCAACCGCCAGCTTCCGGTGATCCGCACCCTTCTTGAACTCGGCAGATTTCCGGACTTCCGGGTCATGACCAGGCTTGACGGCGGACAGCTTCCGGAAGCCGCCAGACCATGGTACGCGGAACTCAGCCGGCTGCTGCTCGAAACGGTTCTCGAACTCAGTACCCCGGCTGACAATGCCCTTCTCGACTACGCGGTGCTGAGAACCCGCCCGGAGGTTTCGGAGCAGGAGGCTTTCGATGCGACTGTCGGGCGGGTGCTTCTGGCTGCTGCCGCCAGAAAATTCCCGACCGAAAAAAACAGCGGGTGTTCCGAAGATGAACTCCGCCAGAAATACCTCGAATCAGCAGCATCCTCTTTCGGGTGGCACGAATATTCGCCGCGCCCGAACCGTCTCGCCCGCGCTGCTTTTGAAAAGAATGCAGCCGTCACGATTCCGGAGCTCGCCCCGGATGGTACGCCTTCCGAGGCGACGAGGACAATAGATCTTGCCGAACTTCCGGCTCTGCTGGCGGAAGGGCGTCCGGATGGTGCACAACTGCGCACAGAAACCGTCCGTGGATTGCAGACTCTCTTCGCCGGAAACGACTCCGCCCACAATCGGCGCCTGACCAGACTCATCACCGCACTGGAGGCTCTGCCGGTGATCAGGGAAGAACAACCGACCTCGATTCCCGCGGCCAATTTCCTGTCGGCGTTGCGCGACATGCGCAGATACTTCATCTTGAGGGAAGCGCTGGAACAGTCGTTCGAACGGGAGGCGTTTTCCGCGCTCCCCCCCGGAGAGCGTTACCGGACCAGAATGCGGGAGGCGGTCCGTCCGTCGCCATTGCTGACCGAGGCGGAACAACGTTTCCTGGATCAGACCGAGGCACGCTATCTCGAGGAATAAATTGAAAAAACGTTCCGGGCGTGATATATTATCTACTTGCCGGCCGCGCCCGGCGGAATTGAAAAATCCTCCCTCTGCAAAGGGAAAAAACAGGGAAAAGGGAAAAAGGGTCTTTTATGGAACAGTATCCGAATGTGATGCCGCTGTTGAAGCGCGGCAGTGAGTTTCTCGGTGTCAAATATCCGATCATCTGCGGTGCGATGACCTGGGTTTCGGAGCCGAAACTGGTATCGGCGGTCGTCAATGCCGGCGCCTTTGCCTGCCTCGCCGGCGGCAATGCTCCGACCGCGGTTCTGAAATCACAGATCGAAGAGGTCGGCCGCCTTACCAGCAAACCATTCGCGGTCAACCTGATCACCATTGCTCCGGCATATCGTGAGCACCTCGCGATGATGCGCGATGTCAAAGTCCCCTATATCGTTTTCGCCGGGAGTTTTCCCCGGGAAAAGGAGATCGAAGCGGCAAAGGAGACGGGGGCGAAAGTACTCTGCTTCGCCTCAACGGT
>CALXOA010000030.1 GCA_944389895.1 uncultured Victivallis sp.
CATAACGCCAGACCAGCCGTTCGCGGCCGATTCTCTCCGACAGGACACGGAAAGTTTCAAGTCGCACGGCAAGGGGTGGTACCCCGGGTTCCACTTCAGGGCCGTATCCATTCAACGTGAAGAGGAAACAATAACGGTGATAACCGAGTCGCTCAAGCTCGTCCAGACGTGTCAGTAACGGAGCCGGATTCTTGGTCCAGAATACAACGGCGTCAACGGTCTCCGGCGTCACGACAACCCGCCTCACCTGCGCCGGATGACGCGGGTTGGCAACCTCAAACCAGCCGCGGTCAAGTCCGGCCAGAAACGCCTCGCCCCCCCAGGCGGGAATGTCGGTACGACGGCTGGCGCTCAAGATCATTCGCTTCCCACCTCCCAGAGATAAAACGAAGCGACCGAACCATACGGGGAGTAACGCCGACGGTAGCGCCGGAAATCATCAGAACTCAATTCCGTGACCCCATAGAGTTTCATCATGCCGCGACGGATGCCGAAATCCCCCTGACTTACGACGTCGGGCCGGCAGAGAGAGAAGAGCAGCAACATCTCGGCGGTCCACACTCCAACGCCGTTCAGGGTGCAGAGTTCCCGGATGACCGCCTGATCCTCCATTTCCGGGAAACGTTCCGGATCAACTCTCTTCTCGAGCAGGGCCAGCGCGGCGCCCCGGAGATTTTCCGCTTTCCGGAACGACATTCCGCACGCCTGGATCTCCTCTGTCGAGAGCGACGCCACCCGTTCCGGAGTCACGACACCGGCCAACTCCGCAAAACGGCGGCAGACAGTAAGGGCGGCTTTGCCGGAAATCTGCTGAGAGATCATGCTCTCCACCAGCGCCGGGAAAAAATCCGGGTTGACCTCGCGCTCGATCATGCCGATCCGGTCGATCGCCGCGCCGAGACGGCGGTCACACCGGCGCAGATGGCCCAACTCTCGTTCCCCATACTTAAAAAACGCCATTGCCTGCCTCCAGCTGGAGCAATTTCCGCTTGATCTCCAATCCACCGGCGTAACCGGTCAACGCACCGTTGGAACCGACCACCCGGTGGCATGGAATCAGAATCGGAATCGGATTGCAGTGGTTCGCCATGCCGACCGCCCGTGCCGCTCGTGGATTGCCTACCGCAATCGCGACATCACGGTAAGTGACAACCTTTCCGTACGGAATCCGTTCGAGTTCGGCCCATACGGCACGCCGAAAACGGCTTCCTGCCGGGGCGAGAGGCAGATCAAACGCGCGCCGTTTCCCGGCAAAATATTCATCAAGCTGTCGGCACGTCTCACACAAAAGCAGCATGCGGGGCTCTTCCGGCTCGCCGGAACGGGCATTCAACTCCAGGCGAACAATGCAGCCGTTTTCCTCAAAAATTCGAATCCACCCGATCGGACTGGATTTCAAAACCTCCACAATCCCCTCCTTCCCCCGTTTCCCGGCATGAATCACAACACTATAATATACATCGCGGTACGCCGAAAAACATCCTTTCTGTGCCGATTTTCACAAAACCGGTCATCGTGGCGATGAGATTCCGACCGCTTCAATTCTCCGGGGAAACCGCAATCCGCACGGGATGGAACTTCTCAATCCAATCACCCTTCCGGGAACCGGAGACCAGGAAGTGCCGTTCCGCTCTCCCCTCCCCCCTTCCCCGCGTGCGCCGATACCGACACGGGATGCCAGAATCCCGGCCCGGAAAATCCGGCCGGCTGAAACGGTCGGGAGCCTGTATTCCAACGATATCCGTTCCTCCTCTGCGCAAAAGAAGAAATCCGGAGGGAAAGAGATCGCTCCGCGACGGGAACCGCACCGTGACGCACGCAAGGGGGCACTTGTGCAGCGACAACGAAACGGCCGAACCGATCCCGAAACGACCCTCTTCCTCCGGAAAACAACCGAAAAAGCCCGGCGAGAAATCCGATCGATCGACCGAAACCGGCTCCCCCGCCGGGCAAATGAATCATGATTTTCTGGTACTCAGGTCGTAATCCACCAGCACAGCGGTACGAACTGCAATGTTGTCGAGACGCTCGGCGATCTGGCGGATGATGCCGACCAGTGCCATGAAGATCACTCCACACTCGACGCTGTAATCTCCCTTGCGCAGATTTTCCAGATGGCTGTCCTCAAGTTTTCCAGCCTGTTTCCGTACTTCACGCCCGACTTCACGGGCTTCGTCTGCCCTCTGAGCCGAAGCGAGTTCCAGAGCGCTGACGACCAGTTCCGCCATTTCAGTCACCCGTTCGAAAAGTCCTCTGAGTTCTTTCTCCGATTTCCGATTCAGCTTCTCCCGGAAACCGGCCAGACGTTCAGACTGGCTGATGATGTTTTCCGCATAATCGGCCATTCGCTCGGCATCGTTGACACAATGAGTCAGCACCGGAACGACCCGCGACTGCTCCGAAGAGAGAGGACGCTGGATCAGTTCGATCAGGTAACCGGTGATCTCCTCCTGCATTTGATCGATCCGATTCTCACGCCTGCGCCACTCATCGCGTTTTTCCTTGTCGATCCGGCCATTGAAGATCGTGTCGTTCATCGTCTTCTCAAGCAGATGCCATGAACCGCGAACCATTTTCCGCATCTGTACCACGCTCTGCTGGAGCGCTATCGGCGGATTTTCGAGCAGATGCTGCTCCAGTCTGGTAATCTTGACCCGTTTTTTCCGAACAGGGATGATCCGCTCGCACAACCGTGCCAGCTGCGACACAAAAGGAAGCAGCAGGATCGCGGTAAACACGTTGAACATCGTGTGCGCATTTGCGATGTGACGCGGAACATTCTGCGGAATCGCCGCAAAGGCGTCTCCGGGAGTCATCCGGTCGACGATCCAGTAGAACACCGGAGTCGTATTTCCCCATGGAACATAGAAGAGAATCAACATCACGACCACGCCGAAAACATTGAACAATGTGTGAGCCAGTGCAGCTTGTTTCGCGACCCGGTTCGCCGGGATCGCCGCAAGCTGCGCGGTCACAGTGGTACCGATGTTCGCGCCGAGAATCAGCGGTATCGCCGTATAGAAATTCACCAGCCCGCTTGCACCGAGCGCAATCACTATGCCTGTCGAGGCAGAACTGGACTGGATGATCATCGTGACCAGAAGCCCGATCCCGAGTGCCCCCATCACCGCGCCGAACGGCATTGCTCCGTCTACCGGCGTGCAGTCAAAACGCCCGAAAAGGTGTGTTACCGAGGGAAAGTTCCCGATTCCGGAGAGCTCTTCACTCATGATCACCATACCGAAGAAAAGGAATCCGAACCCGAGAACTGTTTCACCGATCCCGCGGATTCCCCGCCAGGTGACGAAGTAGAGCAGCAGCCCGAGAATGATCGCCGGCATGGCGACCGCTCCGACGTCGAATGAGACGATCTGAGCGGTGATTGTGGTTCCGATGTTGGTCCCGATGATGATGCCGACCGCCTGCGCGAGGTTCAGCAGTCCGGCGTTGATGAAACCGATCACCATAACGGTACTGGCACTCGACGACTGGATGACCGCGGTAACCCCGGCCCCGGCCAGCAATGCGACGAAGCGGTTGCGGGCGAAAAAGCGGAGAATCCCCTTCATCCGTTCACCGGCGACCTTCTGCAACCCGTCGCTCATCATCTGCATTCCCCAGATGAAAATTGCCAGACCGGCAAATGCATTGAGCAACAGGTTCCAGAAATTCAGCCCCATTACTTCAACGGTAAGGCCGCGGGTCAGCAGCGAACCGTCGTCAGCGGTCGGTTTCACCTCAATCCGATAGAGGCCGGTCTGCCCGTTGAGATCGACGAACGTCCGCGCCACACCGTCGGAATCGGTAACCGCCACCGGATCACTCAGCGAACCACCGCCGTTACCAGGCTGGCGGACCAGTTCGAAGAACACCCGCCGTCCCGCCACCGGCCGTCCCTCCTGATCAAAAAGGCGCACGGCAACCGGATCGGGCAACCGGCTGCCGGCAACGCCCTCCTGATCGCCGCCCTTCACCGTCATTCCGGAAACGAACCGAACCGTCACCGACTTCTCTTCATGACCGACCGGAACCAGTTTCAAATACTGATCGCCAAGCCGTCGTCCGGCATGGACCGCAATCCGGATGATTCCGCCGGCATCGCTGACGACCTCAGACGATGACGGGATGAGATCGGAACCGGATTCCGGAACGACAAGCACCTTCTGACCGGCGACCGGTTCAGCCCCGGCGCCGATGAGTTCGACAACCAGCGGAACGGCAAAAGCCGTACCGGGCAATGCGCATCCGCCAGCACCGGAAATTACCCGGAGCTGTTCCAGTTTCACCGGTGTTTCATGACCGCATCCGGCGAGGAGGAAAAATGCCGCGGCAAACAGAAACGCCAGCCGGTGAAATCCGGAAGGGGGACACCGTCTCATCTTCAACTCCTGCTGCCGATTCTGCGATGCCAGATCGAAACGAGCGGACTTGCAATGAAAACCGACGAATAGGTACCGATGACAATACCGAGCATCATCACCAGCACAAAGTCGTTGATCACGATGCCGCCGAAACAGAACATCACCAGAACCACAAGGAAGGTCGTCGCACTGGTCAGGAGCGTCCTGCTCAATGTCTTGTTGATCGATTCATTGATCAATTCGCGGAACGGTTTTCCGGGCCAGAGCCTCGCTTCCTCCCGGATCCGGTCAAAAACCACGATCGTGTCGTTGATCGAATAACCGATGATCGTCAGCAGCGCCGCCACCACGGGCAAGGACATCTCACGTCCGATCAGAATGAAAATTCCGAGCGAAACGATCACATCGTGCACCAGGGCGAGAATCCCCACCGTCGCGAAGGAGAACTCGTACCGCAGCGAGACATAGACGACCATTCCAACCAGTGCAAGCGCAATCGCCAGCAGCGAGGATCTGGTCGCCTCGATGCCGACCAGACCGCCGACCGTGGTCTCCTGACCGTCGGTCAGTTTCAGCTCCGGAAATCTCTCGTTGAGCAACTTCGTGACCCGGTCGTTCAACCGGAAGGCACTCTCGTCACCGGACGCCTGCTGCGAACGATCCCGGATCAGAATCTCCAGCTGTCTGTTGTCCGCGGCGGAGGCGTTCGCCTTGTAAACGATTCTGACATTGGCGTCAATCGGAGCGAGCGCCTGCTCCAGTTCACCGACCGGAACCGGTTCGGTATAGCTGTAACTCAACCGGGTTCCCCCGGTGAAATCGACACCGAGCATCCGCTCGCCTTTGCAGGCGAAGAGCAGCAGACTGCCGATAATCAATACCCCGGACAACGGAAAGGTCCACCTAACCTGTGCGAGGAAATTGAAGTTCGGGTTGCGGAAGAACTGGCACATCTTCAAAGTCTTCCAATGTCCGAACTCCAGGGCGTAATCGAAGATCAGTCGCGTCATGCAGACCGCGGTAAACAAACTGGCGACCAGACCGATCGTCAGGCTGACCGCGAATCCCTTGACCGCGCCGTTGCCGAACCACATCAGAATCACCGCGCACAGAAGCGTTGTCAGGTTGCCGTCGATCACTGCAGAAAACGCCTTTTCGTAACCGAGATCCACCGCATTGGCAAGACTTTTGCCCGCATTGAGTTCTTCGCGGATCCGTTCAAAAATCAATACATTCGCATCGACGGCCATGCCGAGCGTCAGAATGATTCCGGCAATCCCCGGCATCGTCATCGTCGCGCCGAATGCAGCCATTGCGCCGAGGATCAACACCACATTGACGGCCAGAGCGATACAGGCGATCACACCGGCGCGGAAGTAGTAGATGCACATGAAAGCGGTCAGCAGTACCATGGCAAGAATGCCAGCGAAGATTCCGTTGCGGACGTTATCCGCCCCGAGAGAAGGCGCCGTATCAAAAACCGCATTGACCTTGATCTGGAAGGGGAAACTTCCGCTGGTCAACGCATCGGCGATGTTCTGCGCCTCCTCATTGGAAAAACTTCCGGAAATCTCGGCGCTTCCGTCGGCGATCGCGGTCTGAATCGTCGGCGCACAGTAGAGTTTGCCGTCGAGCACGATCGCCAGCTGCCGGCCGATGTTGCGGCTGGTCACCTCTCCGAAACGCTTCGCTCCGGCGGAGTTGAACTGCAACGAAATCTTGGTCTGGCCGAACTGGTCGCGCACCGGCATCGCACGGGAGATGGAACGTCCATCCATCTCGGGCAATTTGGCGACGAGATAGTAGATCGTCCCGGCCTCCTCCTGCCCGGACCGGACCGGCGCGGCAAGGACCTCATATCCGGGCGGCGGCAGAAACCGTTCCGGATGCTGCGGATCATAGCCGGCAAGCAATCTCGAACTCTCCGGATGGACCATCCGGAACGCAAGCTTACAGCTCATCCGGATCAGTTCGAGCAACTTGTCCTTCTCGTCCCGGGAGGTGATCGGCGCCTTCAACGACACTGCGCGACTGCCGAAAGGAGCGATTTCAGACTCGAAGATGTTCTGCGTCTCGAGTCGCTTGCGAAGCGTCTCAATGGCCTGATCCCGGTAGCGGTTGAACTCGGACTCCATCTGCCGTTCCAGTTCACGCCGGTCTTCGACTCCTCCCTCGGTGGAGAATTTGTTCAACAGCTCCCGGTCGGGAACCAGTTCAAGAACGAACTCCACTCCGCCGTTCAGGTCCAGTCCGAGCCGGATGGAACTGGAGGCCGCTTTACGGACCATCGCGATCACGTCGGAATTTCCGGCCAGATCATGTCCTTTGACCAGTGGTACGAGATCAACCCGTTCCGATTCGGCCGCCTCGAGCAATGCGGCGGCCTGATTGAGATCGGGCCGGGAGGCCTGACTTTCCTTTGCCCGGGCCACCAGTTTCGCGGCGACCGGATCATCGGCGTTTTTCAGCGTGGCCCGGAACGTCTCATAAAAGTCCCGCGGTGTCAGTGGATGGATGGAACAGGCGAAAATGGCAATGACTGCTGCAATAATCAACGTGCGCAACTTCAGATGTTTCATTCCACCACCTCAGCTTGCGGTTCGGATTTCTCACAGCAGAAGCCAACCGCCCGGAGCGGAAATACCGGCAGACCGTGCCTCCTCGTCCCATTCTGGGGTTTATTCATGATTTACACTCCTTCCTTCAAACTAGTCTCATCGACGGGAAACAGGATGCACACCCGGCACAGCAGAGGATCAAAGTCAGCGGGAGTGCATGGGATGCGGGCGGGAAACCCGCAAAGGCGGGAAATCATGTCACAAACAGTTGCCGGAGCCATTCAGGAAGATTCCTGCCGGAGATTCCTATGCGGCAGACGGCCACTTCTCCACGGCCACGAACCGGATAGGCAGGGAACCGGATGAAACAGCCACACAAACAGTGTCAACACAACTCAGTGCGGCATATTCCCGCCTTCAGGCGAGAGGACCGGCACGAACTTCGACACAGGCGGACAGCCACACCAGAATCTGGGGAGCAATATCGCTGACGCTCCCGGAACTGGAGCGCCCGGCAGATTTCAACGGCCGGTAAAATCCCGGCGGAACTTCGGCAAAACGCGCAAATGGAACGCGACCGATTCCACTGCCACGCCCGGAGAACGATGCCACCGCAGTAAAATCGAAAGGCCGGGAGGCAAATTCGGCCGCCGCCCGGCTGCGTTCCCCGTCAACCGGTTCCAGAGAAAAATCATCCGGATTCCCCGGATCCGCCGGTGTCGTCAGAACAGCGCAAAGTGCGGAATCCACCGACGGCGCGGCATCGCGGGAAAAAGATGCCTGAATGCCGATCACGGCAAACAGCAGCAGAATGGCCGGCAGCAGAATCTTCTTCACAATAAACCTTTCACAACACACTTTCGGGGATATCGCAAAAAAATATATATCAAAAAAAGCTCTTTTTCAACCCCCGCCATTCACCGTTGCCGTATTTTGCCCCGGATTCGGCTGCGAGAGGAATCCGACACAGAAAAACCCCGGAGAATTTCCTGCACTCTCCGGGGCCTGTACGCAAACAAGGACCGAGCCAATCTCAGAATGAATTGAGATTGTTGCCGCCGTTGCCGCCTGCAGGAGCATTCTGCTGCGGCCCGCCGGGCTGGTAGCTCCCGGAATTGGCGACCGGAGTCCAGACCGCACGATTGACCTGCGGATCATTCGACGCCGCGACGGTGAGCTGAAGCACCCACACCTGACCGGTCACGGTATCGATTTTCATCATCACCTTCTGCGTATTATCCCCGCCCTGCTGAAGCATGGAAACGTTAATTTCTCCTTCAACCAGTGCGAAACGGGCCGGAGAGAAACCCTGCGTGTCACCACCGTCGGCCCGCACCGGGAGACTTGACAAGATGCCGAATGCCAGCATTGCAACTCCAACCACCGCCAACGCAACAAACCACTTCTTTTTCATAAACGATATCCTCCCCGGAAGTTGAAATTCACGGCACATCGCCGCAAACAAATCGCCTGCAAACCATTTCTAATTTAATCGGTATTTTTCAAAAGGCAAATCAAAAAACACCGGAAAACACGGAACCACCCGACTTCCCCCGGAATTTCACTTGCCGTCCTGCACGTACCACTCGGGAGTAATTCCGAGGCGGCCGATCTTGTAATGGATCACCCGCGGCGACAACCCGAGATCGCGAGCCGCAGCCGACATGTTGCCGTTGTTGCGCTTCAACGCCTCGACAATCAACTCCCGCCCATAGGAGTTGACCAGCGTCTCATACGACGCACGTCCATCGGGCAGCAGCTCGGACCCGGACTCCTTCCCCGTCTGCAGGGACGGCGGCAGATTATAACCGTGAATGCAGTCGTCGGTCGAAGTCAGAACCGCACGCTCGATGCAGTTTTCCAGTTCGCGCACGTTGCCGGGCCAGTGGTAGCTCATCAGCATATTCAACGCGGGAGTGGAAATACGCTTGATCGTCTTCCCGTACCGCAGATTGTGCTTTTCAATGAAATGCTCGGCCAGGAGGATGATGTCGCTGCGACGCTTGCAGAGATCCGGCATCATGATCGGAAAGATGTTCAGCCGGTAATAGAGGTCCTCCCGGAATTTCTTCTGCTGCATCAGTTCCTCAAGGTTGCGGCTTGTCGCAGCGAGAAAGCGCACGTTGGATTTCAGTTCCACGTTGCTGCCGATCCGCGAGAAAGTCCGTTCCTGGATGAAACGCAGCAGCTTCACCTGCGTCTGCAGCGTCAGATCTCCGATCTCGTCGAGAAACAGCGTACCGCCATCGGCCGCCTCGGCACGGCCGATCCGGCGGCTGGTGGCACCGGTGAAGGCCCCTTTCTCATGACCGAAAAGTTCACTTTCGACCAGATTTTCAGGGAGCGCAGCGCAATTCAACGTCACAAACGGCTTGTCGCGACGGCTCGAAAGTTCGACGATCGCCCGCGCAGCCAGCTCTTTGCCGGTACCGGAACTGCCGCGGATCAAAACCGTTGCATCGGAAGGCGCAACCTGTCGGATCAGCCTGTAGATCTCCTGCATGCAGGAGGAATTGCCGACGAGGGTACCGGGGTTTCCGGAGAGCATCCGGCGCAGTTTACGGTTCTCTTCGAGCAGACTTTCGCGCTCCTCCACCTCTTTCTGCAGCACCGCGACCGCGTCGGCGACGATGTTTCCGATGATCTCGAGCAGCATCATGTCGTGTTCGAGATCGGTGTGTTCCGAAATCAGCCGATCGATGCTCAACGTACCGATCACCTTTTCCATATGGAAAATCGGAACGCAGATGAATGCAACCGGCTGGTCGTATTTCCGGGTTTTCGTGCGGTTCAGAAATCGAGGATCGCGGGCGATGTCCGGAATCAGGTGCGGCCTCCCGGTCTCCGCGACATGGCCGGTAATTCCTTCGCCCAGATGATAGCGTCCGCGCTGCATTTCGCTCTCATCGAGTCCCTGCGACGCCTCGATCACCAGCATGTCGCCGTGGAGCAGCGTAAAAGTCCCGCGCAACATACCCATGCGGCGGTTGAGAACATCGAGAATCTCGTTGAGCAACGCCTCCATGTTGCGTTCATGGACCACCGCATAGCTGATCTCCTGCAGGACCGTGATCTCCGGACTGATACTTCTGTTTTCTGTTTTCATGCTTCCCCCGGTTGAAAATACCGCGGATCAGACAAGCCCGGCCCGGCAAATCCGGTCCACTCCTTCCACCGTACGGTCCCGATCCCCGAATGCGGTGAGCCGGAAATATCCCTCGCCGCCGGGACCGAACCCGACGCCCGGGGTACCGACCACCTGACACGTTTTCAATAATGTAACTGTAAAATTCATCGAGTCAAGCCCCGCGGGAAGTTTCCACCAGATATACGGAGCGTTTTCTCCGCCGAACACCGTACAGCCTGCCGCGGAAAGCCCCTCCCGGATGATCCGGGCATTTTCCATATAGTAGTCGACCGCTTCACGCGTCTGCACGGCCCCGGCCGGCGAATAGACCGCTTCGGCCCCCCGCTGAACAACATAACTTACCCCGTTGAACTTTGTACACTGCCGCCGGTTCCACAAGGAGTTGAGAGAAACGCCGTCGCGTTTCAAAGCCCGGGGCACCACGGTGAAGGCACAACGCACCCCGGTAAACCCGGCGGTTTTGGAGAAGGACTTGAACTCAATCGCCACCTCCTCCGCACCGGGAATCTCATAAATGGTTCGAGGCAGTTCCGGGTCGCGGATATAGGCACTGTAAGCGCTGTCGAAGAGAATCACCGCCCCAGTCTCTCCGGCGTACCGTACCCACTTTTCCAGTTCAGCGCGCGACAGGACCGAACCGGTCGGATTGTTCGGAGAACACAGGTAGATCAGATCGACCGGACGTTCCGGCAGGGCCGGGACAAAACCGTTCTCCGCAGTACCCGTAAGATAGGTGATTCCCTCAAAACGGCCGTCCGAACGAAATTCACCGGTACGACCGGCCATCACGTTGCTGTCAAGATAAACCGGATAGACCGGGTCACCGATCGCCACCGAAGCGGTCGGACTGAAGATCTCCTGAATGTTTCCGACGTCGCACTTGGAACCGTCGCTGACGAACACCTCGCAAGGATCGAGTTCGACCCCACGCGGCCGGTACTCACCGGCGATGATCGCATTGATCAGAAAATCATACCCCTGTTCCGGGCCGTAGCCGCGGAACGTGGCCGAATCGGCCATCTCATCGACGGCGGCATGCATCGCCGCGATCACGGCGGGAGCCAGCGGCCGGGTCACGTCCCCGATCCCGAGGCGTATGATGTCCGCATCGGGATGTTCCTTCTGATAAGCATCGACCTTCCGCTTGATTTCCGCAAAGAGATAACTGCCGGGCAGCTTGAGGTAGCTGGTGTTGATCTGCGCCATTTTTCAAAACCTTTCCAGATAATTGCCGGTAAACACCTCGGTGGCGGGACCTGTCATATAGACGTGATTGTCCTCGACCGAGTGTTCGATCTGCAGTTCCCCGCCGTCGAGCAGCACGGTGATGCAGCGCCCGGTACGCCCGGTGAGCGCACCGGCCACCGCGACGGCGCAGCTGCCGGTCCCGCATGCGAGCGTGACTCCGCAACCGCGTTCCCACACCCGCATGCGCACCATGCAGGGGCTGATCACCTCGACAAACTCGACGTTGGTCTTGTTCGGAAACTGGGAATCATGTTCCACGATCGGCCCCCAGGACTCAAGATCGATGTCGTTGATGTCGGGCACAAAAATCACCGCATGGGGATTGCCCATCGACACACCGACCGCTTCGAGCCGACATCCCGGAAGATTCAGCGGAATCCGGTCGGCGGGAGCATCCGGATCACCGGCGACCGGAATCTCTCCGCGCAGCAGACGCGGTTCTCCCATGTCAACCCGCACAGAATCATTCTCGAGCACCCGCGGCCGCACGATTCCGGCCCGGGTGTGCAACTCGAACTCATTGCCGCGACAGAGCATATGCCGTTTGATGTAAAGCCCCACACAGCGCGTGGCGTTGCCGCACATCTCGGTCTCGGAACCGTCGGAGTTGTAGATACGCATTTCAAACGCCGTTCCGCCGAGCGGCCGGACCGTCACCACGCCGTCGGCACCAATTCCGAAATGCCGGTCACACAGGTGCGCGGCGGATCCGGCAAAATCAAATCCGGGATTCTTCTGCGGCTCGACGAGAATGAAATCGTTGCCGAGTCCATGCCATTTGGAAAACTTCATCTTCAACGTCCTCCGATAAATTCACAAACCCGGTCGGCAACTTTTTTGCCGTCGGCAATCGCCCGAACCACCAGTGACGCGCCGTTGGCGGTATCCCCCACCGCAAAAATTCCGCGCTCTGGCGCCGATGCGACACGGCCGCGTGAATCGACCGCCAGTCCGAGTTCTGCGGCAACGCCCTCCGCCGGAACTCCGACGAACCCCATTGCGAGAAGTACAAGGTCTGCTTCGATCACCCCCTCCGATCCCGGAACCTCGGAGAACTTCAAGGGACGACCGACCGGAGAAAACTCCCAGGCGGCTTCGGCAATCTCAAGACCGGTAACGCGGCCGTCATCCCCGAGAAAACGTTTTGTAACGACATTCCACCGCCGTTCGCCCCCCTCCCGGTGGCTCGAACTGGTACGCAACAGATACGGCCAGTCGGGCCACGGAGTCGAGGGGGAACGCGTCTCCGGCGGCTTCGGCATGATTTCGATCTGCAACACGCCTGCAGCACCTTGGCGAATCGCGGTTCCGACACAATCGCTGCCGGTATCACCACCACCGATCACGACGACACGACGCCCCCTTGCGGAAACCGGCGAAGCGGTCAGTTCTCCGGAGTTGACCCGGTTCTGCCCCTGCAGAAACTCGAGGGCAAAATGGATTCCGGCCAGTTCGCGACCAGGCAGTTTCAGATCCCGGGCCGCAGGGGTGCCGATCGCCAGCACCACTGCATCGTTGCGACCGGCCAGATAGGCGGCGGAGATATCGGACCCGATCCGCGTTCCGGTCACAAAACGGATTCCGGCCGCCTCCAGCAGCTTCCGCCGCCGGTCGATCACTTTTTTTTCAAGCTTGAAATCCGGAATCCCGTAACGAAGCAATCCACCGATCTCGCGATTGGCTTCATAAACCGTGACTTCAAAGCCGCGCAGATTCAATGCGACAGCGGCCGCCAGTCCGGCGGGACCGGCGCCGATCACCGCAACCCGGTGTCCGTTGCGTCCGACCGGGGCCGGAGGTCGCACCCAGTTGTTCCGGAAGGCGTTTTCAACCACCGCCTTCTCGATCTGGCGCACCATCACCGGCTCGTCACCGATACCGCCGGTACAGGAGCCCTCGCAGAGCGCCGGGCAAACCCGGCTGGTAAATTCCGGGAAGAAACTCGTTTCCGACAGAATGTTCCACGCCAGTTCCCAGTCGCCGGAGGCGGCCGCGGCGTTGATTTCAGGGATCACATTCCCCAGCGGACAACCATTTCCGTGACAGAAGGGAATGCCGCATCCCATGCAGCGCCGCGCCTGCGAACGCAGTTCATCGCCGGAAAGCTGCCGTTCAACCTCCTGGAAATCCCGGCGGCGCTGTTCGACCGGGCGATAGATGTCTTGAATTCTCGGATCCATAAGTCGAATCTCCTCGTTCGTGATTATCCGTCAATTGTCCTCTTTGCGACGATCGATCGCCTCGACGTCCTCCCGGGCCATCCGTCCGAGCGCTTGGCGGTACTCGACCGGGTAAACCTTGACGAACCGCGGCCGGGAATCGGCCCAGTCGGCAAGAATCGCGCCGGCCTTCGGACTGCCGGTAACTTCAAGGTGCTGATGCAGCAACTCCAGCAACTCGGCCTCGTCATCGGAACCGGATTCCACGCTTTCCAGGTCAACGGTTCCGACATTGCAGCGCAGATCGAAGTCACCGGTTTCGTCGTAGACGTAAGCCAGACCTCCGGTCATGCCGGCGGCGAAATTCACCCCGGTACGGCCGAGAATCACCACCCGGCCGCCGGTCATGTATTCGCAACCGTGGTCTCCCACCCCTTCAACCACCAGAGTCGCCCCGGAGTTTCGGATTGCGAAACGCTCGCCGACCTGACCGTTGATGAAGATCTTCCCGGAAGTTCCGCCGTAGCCGATCACATTGCCGGCGATCACGTTGTCGGCAGCCGGAAACGTGGCCTGCGCATCCGGCCGGATGACGATCCGACCGCCGGAAATCCCCTTTCCGACAAAATCGTTCGCCTCGCCTGCGAGCGTAAAGGTGATGCCGGGCGCGAGGAAGGCACCGAAACTCTGCCCGGCGCAACCGGTGAAATTCACCTGGATCGTATCATCAGGAAGCCCCTGCGCGCCATGGTGTTCCACGACTTCTCCGGAGAGCTCGGTTCCGACCGTGCGATCGACATTGCAGACAACCCGGTCGAGTTCCGCCTTCGTACCGCGGGCGATACTCTCCGCCAGATCCGGCAGAAGTTCGCGGCGGTCGAAGTTGTGAAGCTCTTCGCGCGGAGTCGCCGGATCGAACCGGACCGCCGGACCGACCGCAGGCTGAAATACTTTTGAAAAGTCGAGGTTGCGCGCCTTGAAAAACTCGATCGCCCGGTTCATCTTCAACAGGTCGCTGCGACCAACCGCCTCATCGAGGGAACGCAATCCGAGACGTGCCAGATAGCCACGAACGTCCTCTGCGATGAAGCGCAGGAAGTTGATGATGTATTCCGGCCTGCCGCAGAAGCGTTTGCGCAGCTCCGGATCCTGCGTCGCCACGCCCACCGGGCAACTGTTCTCATGGCACTTGCGCATCATCACGCAGCCGAGACAGACCAGAACCGTGGTCGCAAAACCGAACTCCTCGGCCCCGAGCAGCGCACCGATCACCACATCGCGACCTGTCTTGAGCTGGCCGTCGACCTGAACCTTGATCCTGCCGCGCAGATTGTTGAGTACCAGCGTCTGCTGCGCTTCGGCAAGCCCGAGCTCCCACGGCAGACCGGCATGCTTGATGCTCGTCAGCGGCGACGCGCCGGTACCGCCGTCATGGCCGCTGAT
>CALXOA010000031.1 GCA_944389895.1 uncultured Victivallis sp.
ACCGCCGTAACCGCATCGGAAAGACCGATCGGCTCCCGGAACAGAATGAGAGAAGCGACCGCCAGCAGCGCCAGCATCACCGCGGATACCGGGAAAGGCCACTTTGCAGTAAAAAGGTTCATCCGTCACGCCTCCTCCGGAGGGGAACCGCTTCCGGCGACCCACGCCGAAGCATCGCGGTAGAGACGCCGGACCGTTTCACCGTCGGGCAGAAAGGGCAGAAGCTGCTCGAGGTAGCGCCGTTCCCGATAGATGGCCTTCGAAGTCTGAAAATTGAGATCGTAAACCCACACCAGCTTGGCGGCGACGAAATCGGCGACTGTTTTCAGCTCCGCGTAACGGGGACTCTCGTGCCGTTCCAACACCGCCGCCACCGCGGGAGTCAATTCCGATGTCCGCCTCAGGCCATAGACGATCGCCTCGTTGTCGGGCTGCTTCAGATGGTCGATCAGAATCGGCATGATATCGATCTTGTCGGCATCGCGGACGATGCGGGCGGGAAAATCCTGCTCCGGCGGCAAACCGGACGGCACGGCGACCTTATTGTGCAATCGAACGGCAACGACCACCGCATCGTGTTCCTGCCGGCTGAGGTCGTCGGCAAAACCGAGTTCATCGATCAGACGGGCGGAACGGTCACCGTGATCGAAACTCTCCGCATCGTTGAAGGTCCGGTAGCGTCGGAACTGCTCGAAACGGCTCAGGTCGTGCAGCAACGCCGCCCTGACGGCAACCCGTTTTCTCCCCTCGTCACGCCCCCCTTCGGCTTCGGCAATCCGCCGTGCGAGCGCCTCCACCCGGAGCGTGTGCGCAAGTTTCAGGTTGATGTTCCGGTCAAAATCCGGCTCCCCGGTTCGGAATGTCCCGGCGAAATCGACAAATTTCTGTTCTGTTTCGGTCAGCATCCGTGCCTGCCGGTCGGGTTGGTTGATGGACCGGGCATTCCTGTAATATAATGCCATATTTTATGCGCTGCAAACTTGCACCGGGGCCGATCCGGCATTAATTTATAAAAGTCACTGTGTTTACGAATGGAGCGTTATGCACTCTCGTTTCAATTTCAAGCCCGAGGACATCGAGCAGTATTTTCTCGAACTGATGTCCGGGCGGCGATACAACTGGTACGACCGGGTTCTGATCGATCTTCTCTTCGTCGCATCGCGATTCTACCGGATGGCGATTCAGTTCCGGATCTGGATGTACGACAAACGAGTGATCCGCAATCACGCTCTCGGCTGCCTCGTGGTCAGCATCGGCAACCTCTCCTGCGGCGGCACCGGCAAGACGCCCGTCACCGAAGTGTTCGCCCGGACGTTGAGTGCCAAAGGCAGGCGTGTGGCGATCCTGTCGCGCGGTTACCGCAGCCGGAAACGGTCGCTCTTCTCCAAGTTGATGCACATGTTCCGCTCCCAGAAGATCGAAATTCCCCCGAAGGTGGTCTCCGACGGGCGCAATCTGCTTCTGGAATCCGATTATGCCGGTGACGAGCCCTACATGCTCGCGTCGAACCTGCCCAACGTCGCAGTGGTGGTGGACAAGGACCGGGTCAAGTCCGGTCTCTACGCAGTGGAGAATTTCCAGACCGATGTGATCATTCTCGACGACGGTTTCCAGTATCTGATGCTGAAGCCCCATATCAACATCGTGCTGGTCGATTCAACCGATCCCTTCGGGAACGGCCATGTCCTGCCGCGCGGCATCCTGCGCGAGCCGATCAAGAACATCCGCCGGGCGGACTACATCTTCCTGACCAAGTCGGACGGGAGCCACAAGCTGCATCATCTGAAAAACTTTCTTCGCCGCCACACCCGGCGGGCGGAAATCATCGAGTGCTGTCACCGGCCGCAGCACCTGGTGAGGATGTTTTCGCGCCGGGAGATCGAGCCGCTGGAAAAACTTCGCGGCGCCAGGGTCGCCGCGTTGTCGGCGATCGCCTGCCCCGCCAGCTTCGAGAGTTTTCTCCGGCAGCTCGGGGCGAACCTGGTGCTCTGTGACCATTACGCCGACCATCACCGTTACACCCAGCAGGAGATCATCGATTTCATCAATCAGGCAAAGGCGGCGGGAGCGGAGTTCATCGTCACCACGGAGAAGGATGCGGTACGCATTCCGAAACTCGACCGCTGCGACGTCCCGATCTTCTACCTGCGCATTCAGATCGACATTCTGAGCGGGCAGGAGAGTTTCGATCAGTGTATTTCGCGAATCTGTTTCATGTAATACGGCATTTCAATCATCATTTCAACGGAGGTTTCCATGCAGAAGTTGATCCAGGATTTCACCGGTTTGTACGGTTCGGCCCCGACAGTGGCGGCACGTGCTCCCGGACGGCTCGAGATTCTCGGCAATCACACCGACTACAATCAGGGGTTCGTACTGTCGTGCGCGGTCGAACAGGACACCCGTTTCGCATTGCGTCCGGTTTCCGGCAAACATTGCCGCATCAAGGATTTCCGGGATGGAAGCACCCGGGAGTTCGATCTCGACGACATCGCAACGGCGACGCCGAAGGATTGGAGCAACTACATCAAGGGCGTGATCGTCGAACTGGAAAAACGCGGCCTCAGGGTCGGCGCATTCGACGCGGCGATGGAGAGCAGTGTTCCGCTGTCGGCGGGGATGTCGAGCTCGGCGGCGCTGGAGACGGCGGCAGGGTTCGCATTCCGCGAAGCGTTCGGCATCAAACTGGCCGATGCCGACTGGGCACGGGTCGGCCAGGGGGTGGAAAACAATTACATGGGGCTCAAGTCCGGACTGCTTGACCAATTCAGTTCGATCTTCGGGAAAAAGGATTCGATGATCCTCTCCGACTTCCGTTCGGTCGAGGTGTTGAGGACGGTTCCGCTTCCGCACGGTTATTCGATCGTGGTGATCAACTCGATGGCAAAGCACAATCTGGTCGATTCCGAATACAATGTCAGACGCCAGGACTGCGAATCCGCGGCGGAGAAACTGGCACAGATCTATCCGGATGTCAAGACCCTGCGCGACGTGTCGCTCGAGCAGCTGGAGGCGGCCCGACCGGCGCTTGCGGAACGGGAGTTCCGCCGGGCGCTGCACGTGGTCGGTGAATGCACCCGCGTTCTGGAAGCGGTACGGTTGCTTGAGAAGAACGATATCGAAGGCTTCGGCCGGCTCTGGTTTGAATCGCACGAGTCGAGCCGGATCAACTTCGAGAACAGCACCCCCGAACTCGACTATCTGGTGGAACTGGCGAAGTCGGTTCCGGGCGGTCTCGGCGCCCGCCTGTCGGGCGGCGGCTTCGGCGGAATCACCATCCACCTTGTGAAGAGCGAAGGTGCCGAAGAGTATGCCCGCCGGGTTCAGGCCGGCTACAAGACCCGGACCGGAATCAATGCCGAATACATCATCTGTGCGATCGGCGACGGCGCAACTTCGCAGAAGCTCTGAAGGAATGGAGAGGACACGATGAGAATCCTGACCGGAATCCAGCCTTCTGGCACCCCGCACATCGGCAACTACTTCGGCGCCATGCGCCAGATCATCGACATCCAGGCGAAGGGGGAGACTTTCATCTTCCTCGCCGACTATCACTCTCTGACAACGTCACCGGAACCGGAACAGCTCCGTAAAAACGTTCTGGAGCTGACGCTGAACTATCTCGCCTGCGGCGTCGATCCGGAGAAAGCGATCCTGTTCCGCCAGTCCGATGTGCCCGAGGTGTGTGAACTGACCTGGATCCTGAACAATGTGACACCGGTTGGCCTGCTTGAGCGCGCCCACAGCTACAAGGATAAGATCGCAAAGGGATTCGCTCCGAACAACGGTCTGTTCTCCTATCCGGTGCTGATGGCCTCCGACATTTTGATCTACCGCAGCAACCTCGTTCCGGTGGGCAAGGATCAGAAACAGCATCTTGAGATCACCCGCGACATCGCGATCAAGTTCAACAACCAGTACGGTGAAGTGTTCACGATCCCCGAAGAGCTGATTCCGGAAGAGGTCGCGATCGTGCCGGGTATCGACGGGCAGAAGATGTCCAAGAGTTACAACAACACGATTCCGATCTTCGGGCGGGAGAAGGAGATCAAAAAGACGATCATGAGCATCGTCACCGACTGCAAGGGGCTCGAGGAGCCGAAAGATCCGGAGCACTGCAATGTGGTCGCGCTCTACAAACTCGTCGCCACCGCCGAAGAACTCCGGGAGATGAAGGAACGCTACCGGGCCGGCAATTACGGTTACGGCCACGCAAAGGTCGCTCTCTTCGATAAACTCTGGGCCTATTTTGAACCGATGCGGAAACGCCGCGCGGAGCTGGAGCAGAATCTCGATTACGTCTGGGAAGTGCTCCGCAAGGGGGCCGAACGGGCCAGGGCCGAAGCCGACAAGACGATGACCGAAGTGCGCCGGGCGGTCGGCCTGCGCTGAAGTCGCGGAAGCGATTCCGGCAGCATTCACACGCTTTCTCTCCCTATGGAAGAGAACGAAAGGAAAAGCTCTTTCCCACCGGCCTGGGCGCCCGACGCCGAAATTCTGATTCTCGGTTCACTGCCGGGAGACGAATCGCTGCGTCAGGCGCAGTATTACGCCCACCCGCGTAATGCGTTCTGGCCGATCATGGGAGAGATTTTCGGGTTCTCTCCGGCCCTGCCTTACCCGGAACGGCTGGCCAGGCTGCTCCGGAATCGTGTGGCGTTGTGGGATGTGGTGGGTTCCGGAATCCGTCCCGGCAGTCTCGACGGGGCAATCCGTGAAGAGCGGGCCAACGACATCCCGGGCCTGCTCCGCAGGTGTCCTGAAATCCACCGGATTCTCTGCAACGGGACCACGGCGATGCGGCTGTTGAAAAAGCACCATCCGCACCTCTTCGGCGGCCAGCTGCAGATCCTTCAGCTGCCGTCCACCAGTCCGGCGGCAGCCCGGCTCACCTTCGCCGCAAAGCTGGCGGCCTACCGCGGGATTCTCGGCCGATGACATTGCTTTTTCACGAAAATCCGGTATAGTAAACGGCATGGGATTCCGGGGGAGCGATCAACATGAGTCTGCATGTCATCTCAAGCAACAAACTTGAAATTCTTGCGCGCCATTTCACGCGCGAGATCTACTGCAGACCGCTCCCCGATCCGATGCAGCCGCGCTTCGTGGTGATCCAGACCCGGGGCATGGCCGACTGGCTGCGCCTGCAGCTTGCCGCCACGACACCGATCGCCGCCAATCTCGAAATGCCCTATCTGAACAACTTCGTGAACCGGATGATGCTGGCGGTGTTCCCGCAGGAACTGCGGACCGGGTTCCGGCGCGACGCCGAACTCTTTTCCGCGCCGGTGATGGCGTGGCGCATCCACGCTCTGCTGGCGGAGCAACCGGAACGATTTCCGGAACTGACCGGTTATTTCACCGGCAAACAGGAAGACGGAGAGCTGAAACGCTGGCAGCTGTCCGTCCGGATTGCCGGCCTCTTCGACCAGTACCAGATCTACCGCTATGACGAACTGGTCCGCTGGCCGGAACTGGCGGCCCTCCCCCGCTGCGACTGGCAACGCCGGCTCTATCTGGAACTGTTGCGCGACGGGCACGGGCGCGAATACTATTTCAAACGCTTCTTCGAACTCGACTCAATCGCTCCGGAAGCGCTGCCGCCGGAAATCGCGGTATTCGGAATCGGAGCGATGCCGCCGGTGTTCCTGGAGTTTATCCGGAAACTGTCGGAATCCTGCTGCGTCGATCTCTTCTATCTGAACCCCTGCTGCGAGTTCTGGGAACACCAGTACTCACGGCGGGAACAGCGGCGCCTGATCGCACGCGACGGCGGCTCCCCCGAGGACTTTCCCGGCAATCCGCTGCTGGCCGACTGGGGAGAACAGGGAAGGCAGTTCTTCCGGGCGGTCATGGAGCTGCCGAGCGACGAGTTCTTCCTGCCCGAGGATGAACAGGAGCACTTCATTCAGCCGCCGCCCGAGAACGCCGATTACCGGAACCATACCATGCTGACCGCGCTACAGGAGGACATTTTCACACTGCGGGACCGTTCCGCCGACGCCGCTGCCGCAGACGGAGATCTGGTCGGCGGACCTCTGCCGATTCCACCCGGCGACCGTTCCATCCGGATTCACAACTGCCACAGCAGGCGGCGCGAAGTGGAAGTTCTGCACGATCAGCTGCTCCATCTTCTCTCGGACGGAACAATCCAGCCGCGGGACATTCTGGTGATGGCCCCCGATATCGGACTCTATGAGCCATGCATCACATCGATTTTCGAAGAAGGACCGCTGGCCGGGAAATACACCATCTCCGACCGCAGCATACGCGCCGAAAGCAGAATCGCCGAGGCGTTTCTGCTGCTGCTGCGCCTCCCGGGCAGCCGCTTTGAAGTCTCCCGGCTTCTGGAGTTCATCGACACCCCGGCGGTAAGAAAGCGATTCGGCATCGCCGAAGGCGATCTCGACAAGATCGAAAACTGGCTGCGGCAGAGCGCCATCCACTGGGGCTTCGACGCGGAGACACGCCGCCGCTACTGTGAAGTGCCGTTTCCGGAGTTCAGCTGGAGTCAGGGACTCGACCGGCTGCTGCTCGGCTTTGCGATGCTCGTTCCCGGCGAAAATGACGCCGTACTGCCCGCCGGCGACGCGGAGGGCAACGACGCCGTACTGCTCGGCAACTTCATCTCGCTGGTGCGGCGGATCGCCGACCTCGAAACTTCTCTCGACACGGTCCATTCTCCGGCGAAATGGGCCGAATTGTTCCGAGGAATCCTCGACATGTTTTTCCTGCCGGACAAGGAGAGCCTTGAGGAGCTCGCTGCGCTGCGCAACGCAATCGGCGGCATGGAACGTGCCGCCCGGATCGCGGGGGCGGAAACGCCGTTGCCGCTTGCGGTCATGCTCGATCAACTCGATGGGGCTCTCGAGAACCCGCTCCGCAGTCGAACGTTCCTGCGTGGAGAGATCACGTTCGCTTCGCTGGTGCCGATGCGCAGCATCCCGATGAAGGTGATCGCGATCCTCGGACTCAACGAAAGTGAGTTCCCACGCCAGGAGTTGAAACTCGGGTTCAATCTTCTCGCCGATCACATCCGCCCCTGCGACCGTTCGCGGCAGGCGGAAGACCGCTACCTCTTTCTCGAAGCGATTCTGTCGGCGCGCGAACAACTGATGCTCTTTTACGATGGACAGGATGCTCATACCAATGAGTCCAAACCGCCGGCCGCGCCATTGGCGGAACTGGCCGGTTACCTGGAAAAAATGTGCGGGTACCGGGAGACACGCCATAAACTCCAGCCTTTCGAACCGGGCTATTTCGTGCCCGGTGCCCCGGATGCGGATTTCATCTCCTACAGCGTCGACAATTGCGCTGCGGCAGGAGCTTTCCGGGAGCGCCGTATTCTGGCAGATCAGCCGGATCAAACCGTCCTCCCCGCCCTGCCTGAAACAGAATTACCCCCCGTCATTCCGCTGGAGGAACTGGAACGTTTCTTCGCGGATCCACCGGAGTGGTTTCTGCGAAACCGGGCCGGGCTGAACCTCTTTGAGGATCCTCCCGTTCCACCTGATGACGAACCTCTCACACTCGATGCACTTGCGCTCTACCAACTGCGGAATGAAATCGTTCCGCAACAACTCGCCGGCCGGTCACGCGAAGTGGAATTTCGCCGTTTCAACCGCAGCAGCCGCCTTCCGCTCGGAGAACCGGGCCGGCAACTCTTCAATTCTCTCTGGAAGGAACCTGAAACAATTCCGGCAGACTGGCATAAGCTGATTCTGGAGCCGGATTTTCTGCCCCTCGATCTAAAAATCGGCAGTACCAGGTTGACTGGAAAACTACGGATTACGCCGGATGCAGGTACTGCCCTGTTGTTCACCTGCGCATCGTTACGGCATAAATATCTTGTCCGGCTCCGGCTCGCACAGCTCGCACTGGCGGCCCAGAGTACCGGAAACGTTCCGGCGGAGGCAGAACTGCTGTTCCTGAAGAAGCAGCAGTTCGACATCCATAAACTGCCGCCGGTCATGCCGGAGCAGGCCCGTGAAATTCTTGTTAAACTGCTGGAATGGTTCCGGCGGGGTTTGAGTCGTCCATTGCCGGTTTTTGAAAGAGCGACTCCGGAATTTATCCGGAAGAAAGGTAGTTTTGAGGAACGGATCGACGCCGCCAGGAAAAAGTTCATCACCGTGTCCGAATATTCAACGGGCGACCTCGGCAGGCGTGCCGTAGCGATCTGCTTTGCTGAAAATGTATTTGACAATCTCGTTTTTCAGCAGGAATTTGCCGAACTTGCCGAGTTGCTCTATCCCGAAGCCGTCGACATTACCGCCGAGGAGACGATATGAATCCGGAATATGCAGATCTCGATTCGCTGAACTGCCCCCTGGACGGCCTCAATCTGATCGCCGCGGCCGCGGGAACCGGCAAAACCCACAACATCCAGAACCTTGTATTGCGTCTCCTGCTGGAGCGGGGATTGCCGATCGAATCCATCCTGGTCGTCACCTATACCGAGGCCGCCGCTGCGGAACTCAAGGACCGGATCCGTCTGATTCTGGAAAAAACGCTCGCTGAGCTCGACCGGGGGGGCACCGGCGAATCGCGCGAAGCGGAACTGATCACGGCAGCCGCTTCACGACGCTCCCCGCAGGAAACACCGGCCCAGTGGCACGCCACGGCCACGCGACGGCTTCGCCAGGCACTGCTCGACTTCGATTCGACGGCAATCGGAACCATTCACGGTTTCTGCAGCCGTGTGTTGCGCGAGCATGCGTTTGAAAGCGGAATCACGTTCAACCGTACGTTGGAGAAGAACAGCAGCGACCGGCTGAAGAGCCTCGTAACCGATGTTTACCGCAAATATTTCTATGCACCGACACACGGGACGTCGGTAACGCTGCTGGCGGAAGCTGTGAATCTGACGCTTCCACGGCTCTGCCGGCTGGCGATTCAGGCGGTGGAACGACCGGAACTGACCTTCCGTTTCCCGGAGTCCCGGTTCAGGGGAACGCCGGAAGAGGCCCTGGAAGCGGTACAGCAGGAACTTGAAAGTCTCCGGGATAACTTCAATCCCGCAACGCTCGACTGCCTCACCGGCATCTTCAAACGCCCTTATAACGACGACAATCTCGCCGCCCTGAAAGGAGAACTCATCAACTGGAGGAACGGCACCCCCATCTCCGGTAAACTGCTCGGCAACCTCTGCTCCTGGAATACGGATGCATTGCAATCTCAGCTGAAGGTGAAATTCCAGAAGAAACCGGAGTGGGAGCAGGAATTTCTGGCATTGCAGTCTCTCGATTTCCTGATGCATACAAACCGCCTTTCGGAGTATGTGAATGCCTGGTATCGAGGGTTCCTGCTTCGTGCAACCGGGGAAATCGCAGAGAACTTCAAACTGGCCAAGGCCCGGGAAAACATTCAGACCTACGACGACATGCTCCGCCAGGTCCGCGAAGTGCTCCACCGCCCCGGAGCAACGCTTGGGGCGGTGTTGCGGAAACGCTATCCTGCCGGTATCATTGATGAATTTCAGGACACCGATCCGGTCCAGTACGATATCTTCATGGAGATCTTCCGGCGCGGCGGAGAACCGGGGACACTTTTTTTCGTCGGCGATCCGCGTCAGGCAATCTACGCCTTTCGCGGCGGTGACATCGAAACCTATCGGAAGGCGGTACACGAACTGGAACAGGAGGGCGGGCGCCGTTACCTGCTGCGGGCAAACTACCGCTCATCAAAACCGATGATTGAAGCGGTCAACCGGTTGTTCCACGGCCATACGCAGCCGTTTGCCGATGCTGAAATCGGCTTCCCCGAGGTACAGGCCCCCGCGATTGCTCCCGCGGGAGTGCCGCGCCCCGGCCTTCTCGTCCATGGCGCCGAAGAACCGGAACCGCTCCGTTTCTGTGACATCACCGGACTTCCGGCCAACGCCGAGATCGAATGGACCGCCCGGCTCACTGCGGAACTTCTGAACTCCCCGGAACACCTGCTGCCCACCGGCGAAGGAACCGCTCCCCGCCGGATCGAACCGGCCGACATCACCATCCTGATCCGCGACGGCAGCGAGGGGCGGAAAATCCGCCGGGAACTTGCTCGGCGTCAGGTACCGGCCGTACTGACCAAAATCGGTTCCGTCTACAAAACGCCGGAAGCGCAGGAGCTTCTGACTTTCCTGCGAGCAGTCGCCTCCCCTGCAGATTCCGGAAAGGTCGCCGCCGCACTGGTTTCCGTACCGGGCGGATTCTCTCTGCAAGAACTCCTGGATCTCCGCCTGCCGGAGCATGAAAACGAATGGGCGCAACAGCAGGAACAGTTTGTCGAACTGCGTGAACGCTGGGAGGACGACTCCTTCTACGCGATGTTCCACCGGATGCTGACGCTCTTCAAAGTCAGGGAGAAATGCCCCTTGCGGCCCGACGGGGAACGGCGTCTGACCAATCTGCTCCAGCTCGGCGACCTGCTGCAACGGGAATCCGCCCGGCGACGGCTCGGCCCGGGCGGCGTAATCTCCTGTCTGGAAAATGCAATCTGCAACGCAGATGATCGGAACTGTGCGGAAGAGGAACAACAACTGCTCGAAACCGACCGTGCCGCAGTGAAAATCATGACCATTCACGGCAGCAAGGGACTGGAATTTCCAGTCGTCATTGTCCCTTCCCTCTTCCGGCTCGAGTTGAAAGGCCATCTGCGTGCCCCCTACCACAACGCGAAAGGGAAGCTGGAACTGGATCTGAGTCAGAATCCCGACGCCCGGGAACGGGAGGAAAACGAACTCCTGCAGGAACATCTGCGTCTTGCCTATGTCGCCATCACCCGCGCAGTCTACGCATGTTACTGCTTCGTCGGGAAATCGCAGACTTCGCCGCTTGACTGGCTCTTCCGGCTCCGTACAGCGGGTCCGGAGGAACTCGCCTCACCCTGTCGTGCTCTGAAAGAGCTCGGGAATGGCGCACCCGAAATTCCTGCCGGTATGGTTCTGCCCATCGGCCCCGATTCCGGAATCTACCGTCCGAAAGATGGCATTCCCAAAGAACCGGCTGCAGCTTCGTGGCAGGATGGGATCGATCGCAACTGGCTCTACACCAGTTATACGAAACTCGCCCCCTCCGGTGACGGCCGACTGCTGACTTCCGATCCGGCCGACCATGACGATGACGAACCGGAAACCGACGCCGTACTACCGGGCGGCTCCACCGCGGATCCCTTCCTGCTGCCCGGCGGGAAGGCGCTCGGAACCGCTCTTCACGCGATTCTCGAAACGATTGATTTCAATGCCTCTGCCGATGAGATTCGCCGTGAGACACGACCGGCGCTGCAGACCTATGGACTGCTCCGCCCCCCGGAAAGCGCAGAATCGCGGATCGATGCGGCCGTCCATACGATCAGTGCAACGCTGTCACTTCCGCTGACGGACAGCCGCGGGAGGAAGTTCTCACTATCCGAAATCGACCGCAAAGATCGCCTCAGCGAACTTGAATTTCACTACATGTTTCGCCACGGATTTGAAACTCGCGAACTGCAGGAGTTGCTCGAGCCATTCGCGGAAAAGAGATTCGGTCTCATCGAATGGCCCCCCTGGGAACGTATCCTCTCCGGCGGCTTTCTGACCGGAATCATCGACCTCGTCTTTCGTCGCCGCGGCCAATACTACATCGTCGATTGGAAATCGAACCGGCTGGAGGGTGATCCGGCGAACTTCTCCGGTCCCCGGCTGGCCGGAGCGATGTGCCATGGATTCTACTTCCTGCAGTACCTGATCTACACGGTCGCACTGGTCAAGTACCTCAGGTTGCGCCTCGGCCGGTTCGGAGAAGCGGAATACGAGCAGAAGTTCGGCGGCGTATTCTACATCTTCCTGCGCGGCGCCCCCTCCGGACGCGGGGTATTCGCCGACCGTCCCGACTATGAACTCATACGCAGACTCGAAGAACTGATCGGCTGAACCGGAGGAACACGATGACCCCCTGGATGGAACAACTCAACAACACAGGCGAATTTGCCGCCATCGATCGTGAATTTGCACTCTTCCTGCTCCGCCGTGCGAATCTTCCGGAAAATGAAGAACTTTTCTGTGCGGGACTTCTCGCCTCCCGCGCCGTCCGGGCCGGCCATACCTGCTGCAGTCTTGAAGCACTGGGGGGAACCTCTTTCCCCGATGCCGGGTCGCAGCTCCGGCTGCCCTCCGTGGAACACTGGCGACGTGCACTGCTGGCTCCGGAATGTTCTGCCGTCTGCACGACTCCGGGCGACGATGCGGACACCATTCCGGCAACTCCATTGATTCTCGATGCCGGGAACCGCCTCTATCTCCAGCGTTATTTCCTCTATGAGGCGGCAGTGGCAGCGGCTGTTGTCGGTCGCAATCGGATCGCTGCGGAACCGCCGCCCTGTGCCGCCGGAGAGCTTGCGGAGATGTGCCGCAATTTTGCCGCCAGTACCGGACCGGACGGCATCGACCGCCAGATGCTTGCCGTGCTGACCGCCGCCTCGCGTCACTTCTCGATCATCACCGGGGGACCGGGCACCGGAAAAACCACCGTGGTCGCCGCGCTGCTCGCACTGCAGCTCCGCCACCGGCCGGAACTCTCGATCGCCCTGACCGCTCCGACCGGCAAGGCTCAGGCCAGATTGCGCCGATCCCTGGTTGAGGACGGCTCGAAACTCGACATACCCCAGGAGATCCGCCGGCGCCTGGAAGAGCTGCAGGCGGGAACGCTTCACGCGCTGCTGAAGCCGGATCTTCGCAACGGTGGATTCCGGTTCAACCGGGAGAATCCGCTGCCATATGATCTGGTGATCCTCGATGAATGTTCGATGGTACCGCTCTCCCTGATGGCACGCTTTCTTGAAGCGCTCCGCCCCGGGGCGCGGGTTGTACTCCTCGGCGACAAGGATCAGCTCGCCTCTGTTGAAGCGGGCGCCGTGCTCGCCGGATTCTGCGATTCGGCAACACTCGACGCGGTTCCTCCCGCGGTCGCCAATGCCTATGCCGCGCAGTTCGGGCTCCGCCCCGCCGTCGTCGCAGACACGCTTCCTCTGACCGGCTGCGCGGTCGAACTCACCCGGACCCATCGTTTTTCGGAGACAAACCGGATCGGGCAGATCAGCCGTGCGATCCGCCGCCTCGATCAGGAGTGCAATCCGGAGGAACTCGCCGCCGGGATTGCCACGCTCGACGTGCCGGAGTTCAGAACCCGCGAGGTGGCGGAAGATGCCCTGCCCGGTGAATTGAGGAAGTTCCTCACCGTTTCCGGTTCCCTCGCCGGAGTACGCGATCTCGTCGCCCGTGGGACCGAGGCGGCCCTCGAAGAGGCATTCGCACTGCTCGACTCCAGAAAACTTCTCGCCGCAGTCCGTCAGGGGCCCCGCGGAGTTGACGCGCTGAACGCCGCCGCGCGTGAAATCCTGCGCCTGACCCGCGACGATGCTCCGGGACTGCCGCTGTTGATCCGCAGCAACGATCGTCGTCTCGGACTCTACAACGGGGACATCGGCCTCATCTGGCCGGAACGGGGAGGAGGTGTCCGGGTCCGTTTTCCGGATAACCCCCGCCATTACACGCTTGCGGAACTCCCTCCGCACGAACCGGCGCTGGCCATGACCATTCACCAATCCCAGGGGTCGAGTTTCGGGGAAGTGCTGATCGTTCTTCCTGATCGCGAATCCCCGGTGCTGACCCGGGAGCTGCTCTATACCGCGATCACCCGCGCCCGACGCAGAGTGGAGCTCCGGGCGAAACAAGCCATGATTGAGGCCGCGTTGCGGAACCGGACCCGTCGCAATTCAGGATTGCCGGTCAGGATGGCGGAGTTTGCAGCTCTGGAGAGGATTCCGGAACTTCCCTCCTTCCAATCGGGCATTCCGGAGTAAAAAAGTATCGAAAGCCGTTAAAAAATCACTTGTGATTTTCCCGGATCCCGATATATTGAAGGGTCGAAAGCAACCGTTCCTCCGGCAAAATAAAACAGGAGTTTACCGATGAATCTGGGTGTTCAATATTACCGCGCCCCGTTCCCCGAACAGCGTTTCTGGGAAGCCGACCTGAAGAAAATCCGGGAATCCGGGCTCAACACCATTCAGTTGTGGGTGCTCTGGGGCTGGGTGGAAGCCGATCCGGACCACTTCAATTTCGACGACTATGACCGCCTGATCGAGCTGGCGGGGAAATACGGCCTCGGCGTGATTCTGAGTACCATCGCGGAAATCCAGCCCCACTGGATCCATCGTGCCGTCCCGGGCAGCGAAATGATCGATCACCGGGGAAACAAGGTCATTTCAACCCTGAGGTGTGAATGCAACTTCGGCCTGACACCGGGCGGCTGCACCGATCATCCCGGTGTGTGGGAACGGATGAAGCGTTTCCTGCAGGAGACCGGTCGTCACTATGCCGATTGCGGTGAACTGCGCGGATGGGATATCTGGAACGAACTGCGCTGGAACGTTCAGGCCGACGGTCTCGTCTGTTTCTGCGATCACACCCTCTCCGCCTACCGGGAGTGGCTCCGGCAGCAATACGGTTCACTCGAGGCACTCAATGCGGCGTGGAAACGCCGCTATGTCTGCTGGGAGGATGTGTGCCCCGGCAAGCTGCCCGACCGCCCCTACACCGAACTGATGAGCTGGCAGAAATTCATCACCGCCCGGGCCGACCGTCACGGGGCCATGCGTCACGCTGCAATGCGCGAGGTCGATTCTCATCACGTGATTACGGCTCACGGCGCGGCGCCGTCACCGCTTTACGCAGGCGACCGTGACCTCTATCCGATTGACCGGGGCAACGACTGGAATCTGGCCGCTTCGCTCGACGGGATCGGGTGTTCCAGCTTTCCGCAATGGCAGGGAATCGATGACGCCGATTTCGGCATGCGCATCGAAATGGTAAAGTCCGCCGCCGGCGAGAACCGGCAGGTCTGGCTCAGTGAACTGCAGGGTGGGCGCGCCGCGATCGGCTTCGAAATCTACGGCAAGGTTCATGCGGCCCAACAGCAACGCTGGGTCTGGAACGGCATCGCCTGCGGAGCCGACTCGATTCTCTTCTGGTGCTGGCGTGACGAAGTGTTCGGCCGTGAGTCCTCCGGGTTCGGACTGGCCGGGCGCGACGGTCTCGCACCGGAACGGCTTGAGGCGATGAGCTTCACCGGTAAACTGCTCGAAGCCCACCCGGAACTGTTTCGAAACTACCGCCCCATCCAGCCGGAGATCGGCCTGCTCTTCTCGCCGCACTCCTACTATCTGGCGTGGGCCCAAGAGGCTTCCGGTACGCGGATCGCCGATGCGTTGACCGGTTACGCCCGTGCGCTGGTGCGCAACTCACTTCCCTGTCAGTTCCTCGAGGAGGACCATCTGGAAAACCTCGAGCGATTCAAATTGATCATCCTGCCGCGAACCATCGTGACCGACAGGAAGATGGAACAAATCCTGCTCGATTATGTCGAAAAGGGCGGTATGCTTCTATGTGAATCGGAGTGCGGCGCTTTCAGCCGGGAGGGATTCTACCGGTACCCGGAAGAACGGTTTCCCGCCCGCGCGGGAATCGTCGAAGCGGGCCGGCGCAGCCTCGAAACCAGGACGATCGAACTGCGTTGCGGCGGTTTCCTCCACCTCGAAGCGGAACAATGGCTGACTCCCCTCGAATACGGTGACGCGACCGGAGCACGACCCGAAGTGTTCGCCACTTCGCACGGCGCACCGCTGGTCGCGGAATACTCCTATGGAGCGGGACGGATTCTCTACTGCGGCACCTATTTCGGCAACGTTTACCGCACTACGCAGTCCCCGGATTTCGAAAAGTTCCTCGCCGCGATTGCCTCCTCGGCGACGGTCACGCCGATGGTCGAAGTTCTTTCGCCGCGACCGACAGACGACGGGTTCATCTATCTCAAGCGGGGGCGGTCCGAATACGGGGAGCTGCTCTTCGTATTCTTCCCGGAAAACGTGCAGAAATGTGAGCTGCGGATGGCGCCGGAACTTTTTCCGGAAGGGCGGGCTTGCGATTTTCTCACTGGCAGAATTTTCGAGTTCAATGAAGACGGCGGAAGTTTCACCGGCACCATATCGGCCGGGAAATTCAATATGGCTCTGCTGACCAGGATCTGCTGAGCCGACCAGCGCTCAGCTGGACTCGCGAAAACGCTCCAGCGCAGCCGCCAACGCTTCGCCGGGAGAGGTAAATTCGCCTGCCAGCTGCCGTTCAAAAATCTCGTCCAATACCGGTCGGAACCGTGGTCCGGGCCGGCATCCCGCGGCCACCAGGTCACGGCCGGCCACCCACGGCTCCGGCAGAGTGCGCAGTTCCGGCCGCTCTGCCAGCTGGTCGAGCAGAAAAACGAAGACATCGAGAATACCGTGACAGGCGATGCAGTCGAGCCGGTGGAGTTCCAGTTCAAGCGGAAAATTCGGATCGGCGATCAGTCTGCGGACCTTCGCCGGCCGCATCTCACGGACGGCGGCGAAGCGCATGTGGTTTCTGACCGCCGCGACGACCGCTTCGCGATCCGCTGCTGAAAACCGGAGCCGGTCGAGAATCCCGCCCGCCCGGACGGCTCCCGCACTCTCATGACCGAAAAAACGTACCCGGCCGGTCTCATCGACCATCCGCGTCTCCG
>CALXOA010000032.1 GCA_944389895.1 uncultured Victivallis sp.
GCTCACTCCGACAAGCGGAGCGATTTCATAACGCTTCAGCCCTTTTTCGAACAGCAAAACCGCTTGCTTTCGACGATCATACAATTCTTTTGAATTGATTTTTCTTGCATCTCGAAGTTCCATACTGGTAATATAGTACGTTTGAGTAGATTCTACAAGTATTTTTGTTGCCTATCTATATCTCTTCCCAGCGCAGCCGCCGCTCCGCTCCCGGTGCGGCATTCGGACTGTTCCAGTAGCTCTCCGCATGGGCAGCCACCGCGCAATCGAGAAAAGAGCGGAACTCCTCCATGGTACTCAGAAACGAGATTTTCGCTCTGACTTCGCTGTGAAAACCGCGCCCCCGGAAGTAGTCGTGCAGAATTTTGCGCGAGATCCGCATTGCCGACTCTTCGCCGTAAAGGCGGACCATCCCCGCGACATGTTCCTCCACCAGAGCTCTCCACTCTCGGAGTGTCGGCGGCAGAAATGCCTCGCGCTCCGTCAACTCCCGGAACAGCCACGGATTTCCCATCGCTCCGCGGGCAAGCATCACCGCACGACATCCGGTTTCACGCCGGATCTGATCGTACTTCTCCAGTCCGGTCACTCCGCCGTTGGCGATCACCTGTACCTCCGGCAGGGCCTCCCGTACGGCACGAATCACATGAAACGCCACCGGGCCGGAATAAAACGCCTCCTTGACCCGCCCGTGAACCGTGATTGCGCAGGCGCCGAGCGCAGCAAGTCCGCGGGCAAGTTCCACCGTCGGCTCCGGATCTCCGGGATCCAGAATCCGGATTTTCGCCGAGAGCCGGTGGCGCGAACGCTCCGCCAGCAGAGCAAAACAGGCCAGCGCCGCCTCACGATGGCGACCGAGCTCGGCCCCCGCCCCTTTTCTGGCAACTTTGGGAACGGGGCAGCCGAGATTGAAGTCGAGCAATGAGAACTCATACTCATTGAGCACATCAACCGCACGTTTCAGGAACTCATGGTCAGCCCCGACCAGCTGCACCCCGAGAAACGTTTCCTCGGCGCCGCGCAACAGCAATCCCTCGGAACGTTTCCTCGCATGGGCGAGAGACGCGGCATCCACCATCTCTGTGAAAGCGTAGCGGCAGCCGCCGGCACGGGCGGCGCGGCGATACGGCAGATCGGTGTAACCCGATAACGGCGCAAGAATCAACGCGTCGTCTGGATAAGGAAATCGTTCCATCGTCATCTCTTTTCATCAACCGGATGATCGACGTTCATTCCGCAGCAGTCAACCGTGCATGCAGTTTGTGCAACGCCTGGTTCTGAATCTGCCGGACCCGTTCGTTGGTACAGTGCATCATCGCCCCCACCTCTTCGAGCGTGCGGACAGGTTCCCCATCGAGGCCGAAACGCAGCCGGAGAACCTGCCGTTCCCGCTCATTCAAAGTGTCGAGCAAGGCAAGCAACTGTTCAATATCCTCAAGGGCGATCAACTCCTGATCCGGCGACGCCATGGTTTCATCCTGAAAAAGATTCTGAAACTCATTACCGCCGGGATCCTCTCCGGAAACCGGAGCATTCAGATATTGAATCTCCAGCCTTCGACTGCGACGCAGACGCCGTACCGTGACAATCGGCAGACGCGCCTCGTGGGCGACCTCGGCATCGGTCGGATCCTGCCGCCCCCGTTCTGCAAGCCGGATCTCCGCGCGCCGGATCCGCCGCCAGTTCAGCTGTGTGCCGATCGGCACGCGAACCGTAAGCCCCTGCTCTGCTATCGCCTGCCGGATCGCCTGTTTGATCCACCATGCGCTGTAGGTGCTGAACCGGGCGCCCCGTTTCGGGTCGAACCGCCGCGCAGCGGTCACCAGGCCGCGATTGCCCTCCGACACCAGATCGTCCCAGGAAAGTCCGCGCCCCAGAAAATCATTGGCGATCTTCATAACCAGACGCAGATTCTTCTCGATCAAAGCGTTGACTTCGGCCGGGTCTTTCTCTCTGTTTTGCGGACCGTTCATCGGAGGCATCCTCCCCTTGCTTCCGGAAACGACACGTCAAATCTGATCAAGCGTCCCCTTATATTCCCTGAGCAGGGCTTCAAGCGGAATACGGCTGGAGCCGAGACGCAACTCGGGCTCCGCGATCACACGTCCCACCTTCGCACAGGTCACTCCGGCAAGCGCGGCTTCAAAAGCCTCCCGCTTTTCCGGTGCAACCGTAGCCACGAAGCGGCTGTTGGATTCCGAAAAGAGCTTCTCAAGATCCGAACAGTTCTCCGCCGGAATCGCCGCCAGATCGATCTCCAGACCGAGACGCCCCGCCATCGCGGTGCGGGCAAAAGCGACCCCGAGGCCGCCCAGAGCCGGAGTGGTCAACGACGCGATCAACTCCGCCTCCGTAGCCGCGGAAACCGCATGGTAGGTTGTGATCGCAGCATCCGCATCGACCTTCGGCACATTGTTTCCGGTCGCGTCGAGCATCGCGAAATATTCACTGCCGCCAAGTTCCGGCCGCGTGATCCCGATCACGTAGACCAGATCTCCCGCCTTCTTGGCATCCGGAGTAACCGCCTTCGACACGTCATCCATCTTGGAAATCATGCTGAACAGCAGTGACGGCGGAATCGAAATCTTTCTGCCGCCGCGCGTACTGTCGTTCTTCATCGAATCCTTTCCGGAAATGCAGGGCACCCGGAACTTTTTCGTATAATCGTAGAGTGCCTGGTTGGCCCGCACCAGCTGCGCGAGCTTGTACTCCCCGTCCGGGGTCTTCTCGCTCTGCACCGGATCCGGCCAGCAGAAGTTGTCGAGACACGCAAGCTTGTCCAGCTTGCCTCCGACCGCGATCACCCGGCGGATACCGAGGTCAATCTCCGAAGCCGCCATGTGATAGGTGTCGATATCACTGTACCGCGGCAGCAGCGCAGAGGAGAGAATCACGCCTTCCCGGCTCAACGGCTCAATCATCGTGACCGTCGCATCTCCCTGCACGTCACGCGCCACTCCGAGGAAGGGCTTCACGACACTGAGCCCCTTGACCTCGTGGTCGTACTGACGCGCCTTGTATTCGTCGGAACAGATGTTGAGCCGCCCCATCATGGAGATCAGATCTGCGGCCGGATCACGTCCTTCCAGCCGGGGTTCTTCAAACACCGGCGCCTTCCAGCGCGCGACCAGAGACATCCGCGGCAAACCGCCGTGCATAAACTCGATGTCGAGACAGGCGACGCTTCTGCCGTTATACTGGATATGGAATTTGCCGTCATCGGTAAATTCCCCCAGCACCGAAACCTCGACGTCGCGCTCCTTCGCCAGCTGCTTGAACTCTTCAATCTTTTCAGGCGGCACCGCGAAACTCATCCGCTCCTGCGCCTCGGAAACCAGGATTTCCCAGGGCTGAAGCCCGGCATACTTGACCGGAGCGAGAGCCAGATCCATCCGGCAGCCGTTACAGAGTTCAGCCATCTCCCCGACGCTCGAAGAGAGACCGCCGGCGCCGTTGTCGGTGATGAAACGGTAGAGCCCGCGATCCCGCGCCTCGCGAATGAAATCCCCGAGCTTCTTCTGGGTGATCGGGTCGCCGATCTGCACCGCCTGAACCGGACTGTCCTTGTGCAGCTCCTCGCTGGAGAAAGTCGCCCCGTGAATACCATCCTTGCCGATCCGCCCGCCGCCCATCACGATCAGGTCACCCGGCTTGATGGTCTTACTTGCGCCGGGCACGCCATGGATCATCTTCGGCAGCGTACCGACCGTGCCGCAATAAACCAGCGGTTTGCCGATATAACGTGCATCGAAGTATTCAAATCCGTTGCCGTAGGGGATACCGGACTGGTTGCCCCCGTCGATCACTCCCTTGTGAACCCCGTCACGCAGCCGCCGCGGGTGCAGCAGCCCTTCCGGGACATCCTTATCTTCGGTGAACGGCGAACCGAGGCAATATCCCCATACATTGATCAGAAGATCAGCCCCCTGCCCGGTACCGAGCGGATCGCGGTTCACGCCGACGATACCGGTCATCGCGCCGCCGTAGGGATCGAGCGCCGAAGGACTGTTATGTGTTTCGACCTTATAGACGAGATCGAGCCTGTCATTGAAATCAATCACACCGGCATTGTCCTTGAAAACCGATACCAGCCAGTCAACTTCACCGGCGATCTCGCGGGTACTCTTTTGAATGAAGGTCTTGTAACAGGAGACGATCTCCTGCTTTTCCCCGGTTTCGAGATTTTCATAATCGATCCGGGCACTGAAGATCTTATGTTTGCAGTGTTCACTCCAGGTCTGGGCGATCACTTCGAGTTCCACGTCGGTCGGATTCCTGCCGAGGCCGTACTTTTCGCGCCCCTTTGCGTTGCGGAAATAGGTCTGAATCGCCTTCATCTCATCGAGTGACAGCGCCAGCGTCCCTTTCCGACTGAGCTCCATCAACTGCTCGTCGGAGACTTCGAGATCGTATTCCCGCACTTTCCCGCCGCCCTGTCCCGACACCAGCGGCAGGTTCAACGGAATGCCGTCGGCAGCCTCTTCCCCCGACATCACCAGCACGGACTGAATCAACTCGTTCGCAAGCAGTTTCGAACCGATCACCTTCGCCTGTTCACGAGTCAGCTTCGGCCCGTAGAAGAGATATTCCGTTGAACTGAACACATGTTCATCCTCGCGCAACGGCCGACCGATGATATCGGAAATTGCAGCACGTGCCGAACGACCGACGTTGTCCGTGACCCCCGGCTTGAATCCCACCGCCACCAGATAGTCGCATTCCGGGAGCGGCTCGAAGTTTTCGGATTTCGCGGCGCCGACCCGCCATCCCTTGAGCACGGGATCGTAAAGAAGCGCCGCCACCTGCCGCACCTCCGGTTCGGTCAGCGACGCACTGATCGTGTAGACATCGCGGCTCCAGACCTTTTCGACCGGAAAGCCGAAAAACTTCTCGATTTGTTTTTTGACTCCCTCGCCGCGCGCATCGCGCCACCGGGGCAGCGGAGAAATCTCAATCCGATAATTCATTATTTCAAACCTTTCTCTGGAAATGAATTAATTCCTTCATGCCGCATAATCTACACCCGCGGGACGGTTCTTACAACCGGAAAGCGGGAAAATAATGCACCCTTCCCCGATTTTCCCGGACACTCTCCGGCTCAGGCGTTACCTTTCAGAGAAGATTCCGACCGATTTTTCCGGCTATCAGACGATCGATTTCTTCATCGGGCAGCCGTTTTGCGAAATCGCCGCCGGCACTCCGGACCACGCGACGATAGTGGGCCGGTGCGTCGGTACGCGCCAGCCAGGCCGGTTCAGCGGCCGCCGCGTCGAGCGCGGCAACCACCGGAGCGGCAATCGCCCCGAGGTAACGTGTACTGCGTTCCTCGATGCTTCCGTGACAGGAAAAATGTTCCCGGTACAGCGCCATCGCATCCAGCACGACGCTCCGGGTACGCGGATACCCCGAGCACATCAGATTCCACGGATCTCCACCATTGCGTTGATCTCCGCAGAAGCGGAAATCCGTACGCAGCAGCACGGCGGGCAGATCGAGCATTTTTGCATACAGAAACTCCGCCACGGTTCCGGAGTCGAGATCCGGACCGTCAAAATTCGCAATCAGGGCGTCGCAGCGGAAGAGCAACTCCAGATCGTGATCGCGGATCTCGATGGAGCGTTCCGCACCGCTCTCGGCCTCCTGAGGCAGCAGCGGCAGCCAGCGCCCTCCGGAAAGCTGCCCGATCCGTTCCGCAAGAACGGCGTTGCCGATCAGTTCCCTGCAGCTGAAAAGGGCACCGGCGAAGTAGAATCTCCGCGGGACCGTCCCTCCGTCCGCCGCATGCGGCGACAACCTGGAATGTTCACTCAATTGTTTTCTCCTCCTTCTGTACGACCGGATCCGTGCTCCTGAAACAAGAGGGAGCCAGCCGGTACTGTTCCCGGTAGGTCCGTGGCGAAATGCCGAAACACTTCCGGAACTCCGTCGAAAAATTCAATGCGTTCCCGTATCCGGAGGCCGCAGCAATCTCCTTGACCGAGAGATCCGACTCCACCAGCAGACGGGCCGCGCGCCGCATCCGCAATCGAACGAGGCACCGATAAGGTGTGATATTCAGATGGTCCGCGAACAGGCGCCCGAGCGTGGAGACGCTGACATTCAGTTCCCGTGCCAGTTCCGGTACCGCCAATGTCCCGGCGAGTTCCCTTTCAAGAATGTCAAGAGCCCGCGTGAGAACGGGAGGCAGCGTACCGCTGCTCTTCCAGTTGACGAGAGTCTGGATCGCCTCACAGCAGAGTCCCGCCATCCGGCCGGACGAAATCCTCTCCTCCTCCCGCATCGCCGCCGCCAGCCGGTCCACACACGCTTCGAACGGCGAATCATCGCGCAACGAAAGCACATCCACCCCCGCGAGGCCGCCGGACTCGACGGCACTCTCAATCAGCGGCCCTTCAATCACCAGGGAAGATTTCAGACAGAAACCGGCCGGCCCGGTCAGAAACTCTCCGTCATGCCGGATATGCATCAGACAGACGTCGCCGGGTTCAGCCAGATAGCATCGCCCGTCCTGCCGGAACCACAGATTTCCTTCGCGGACATGCTCCACTGCGAAAAACTTCTGATTCAGCCGCAGATGATGGCACCCGGGCAGAATACGTTCCCGCATCAGCAGCCGACAGCAGAAAAGCGGCGGTGTGCCGAAGGGGAGTACGTCGACGGATTCATGCTCCAGCACTTGGCTCCGAACCGTCGAATAATAACGCGACATGCCGTCATTCCGATAGAGGGCCGGCCGAAGCCCGGCAAAAGGATTTTCTCCGGAAATGCATCTCATGATGAAATTTCAAATGTTTCAGGCTGTTTTCCAGATGTGAATATAACTCACGGTTATTGTTTTTCAACCCGGATGGAGTACATTTAATCTGACATGAATTTCCCCGGAAAAGATATATCATCACTCATGAGGAAGGCGGTTGCCGGTGAAAAAGAAAATTGAAAAAATGCTCGCTCAGATGACCCTTGAGGAAAAACTCTCCCTCTGCCACGGGTGTGATTCCATGACGATCGGCCGCATCCCGCGTCTCGGGATCGGCGAACTCAACATGGCCGACGGGCCGCAGGGACTGCGGTTTGAAGACGGCCGAACCACGACCGCACTGCCGTGCGGGATGGCGCTGGCCTGCACATTCGATCCCCGTGCCGCGTTTGAATACGGCGCGGTGATCGGGCGGGAAGCGCTTGCGGCAAACGTTCAGGCCAGCCTCGGCCCCGGATTCAATCTGATGCGCACCCCGCTCAATGGACGCAACTTCGAATATTACGGAGAAGATCCGGTTCTGGCCGGGGAAATCGCCTCCGGTTACGTCAGAGGGTGTCAGAGCTGCGATGTCGCCGCGACGCCGAAGCATCTTGCCCTGAACAATCAGGAGATCTGCCGGACGGTTTCGAGTTCCAACATCGACGAACGCACCCTGCGCGAACTCTATCTGCGCGCCTTCGAAATCGTCACGAAGAAATCCGGCCCCTGGATGATGATGTCCAGTTACAACAAAATCAACGGCCAGTATGCCTCGCAATGCCGCCATGTACAGCAGGAGATCGTCAAGGAGGAGTACGGTTTCGACGGAGTCATGGTCTCGGACTGGGGCGCGGCCCACGACGCCTATCAATGCGCAATGGGCGGACTCGACCTCGAAATGGGCGGCAATCCGGCAACCGCCCTGTTTGGAGAACCGTTGAAGAATCTGGTGCAACGCCGGCACGTGCCGGAATCGGTCATCGATGAGAAAGTACGCCGGATCCTGCGGCTGATGTTTCGTACAAAAGTGTTCTCCCCGGAGAGCCGGCAGCAGGGAGAGATCAACACCGAACGGAACCGCAGAACCGCCCGGGAACTCGCCGAACAGGGCATGGTTCTGCTGAAGAACAAGGGGTCACTGCTGCCTCTCGACGCCGACCGGCTCAAGAGAATCGCGGTGATCGGCCCCAACGCCGACTTCCGCCACACGATCGGAGCGTTGGAGAATTGCGGCGGCTCCGGCGCGGTTCATCCGGATTATGAAATCTCCCCGCTGGAAGGACTCCGGGAGTTCCTCGGCGCCGCGGTCGAAGTCGATTATGCTCCTGGCATCCGGTTCGCAAACCAGTCGGTAATCCCTCCGGAACTGCTTTGCCATGGAGGGAAAGCAGGGCTGCAGGTGGAGTATTTCAGAAAGGAAGCCGAGCTTCATGATCCGGCCGGGAAAGCATTCCGGGTTGAAACATCCACCGATATGGAATTGCGCTGGGGCGGAGTCATGGCCGCCGGTCGTGACCGGAAGGATGAACTCGATGAGCTGTGTTTCGCCGCGCGCTGGACCGGAACTCTCATTCCACGGGAATCCGGCTCCGCCCGTCTGATGATCAGCTGCGCCCGCAGCCGGGCCGATGTGAAGCTTGACGGGGAACAGGTCATCTCCTCCAATGCCGAACAATCTCGTCTGGTTCAGGGAATTTACGAGTTTGAAGCGGAAGCGGGACGCGAATACGCGATTGAAATCGAACTGGTGCGTACCAACTCGGAATTTACCGAGTTCAAACTGTTGTGGGTGCAGAATGAACAGCCGCTCTTCGACGCCGCACTGGAGGCGGCCCGGAAGGCAGACGCGGTTCTTTTCGTCGGCGGAACCAACCGTCGTTACGATCGCGAAGCGATAGGCTGGGCCGACGTTCCCGATGCCGACATTCCTGATCTGGAACTGCCCGGGCGGCAGGCCGAATTGATCGGTGAACTGGCGAAAATCAATCCGAAGCTGATCGTCGCACTGGTCAACGGTTCAGTCGTCAGCGTCGAATCCTGGATCGATCGAGTACCGGCACTTCTCGAGTGCTGGTATGGCGGAATGGAAGCGGGACGCGCGATTGCCCGGGTGCTCTTCGGCGCCGCGGCACCCGGAGGGAAGCTCAACTGCACGTGGGCGAAATCTTTGATGGATTATCCATGCCACGCCGACGAAACCTACCCCGGCGACCGCAGCGAAGCCAATGCACATACCAATTATCTCGAGGGGATTTTCATCGGATACCGCCACTTCGACCGGGCGGGAATCGAGCCGCGTTTCCCATTCGGTTTCGGGCTCTCCTATACCACATTTGCCTGCAGAGTCCGAAGCGTGGAATGCAACGGGTTCGACGTTACCTGCAAAGTCGAAGTCACCAACACCGGAGACCGCCGCGGTGCCGAAGTGGTGCAGCTCTACGTCTCCGATCCCGTCTGCAACGTGGAACGCCCGCGACAGGAACTGGCAGCCTTTGCGAAAATCGAACTCGATCCCGGAGAAAGCGACGTTGTCGAACTTCGGCTGGAGTGGCGGGACTTCGCATTCTATTTTGAGCCGGCCGGAGCGTTCATCGTCGAGCCGGGCGATTTCGAACTGCGCTTCGGGACCTCAAGCCGCGATATCTTCGCCACGGAACGTATCACACTGGAGTAACCGATGAAAAAAGAGCATAAGATCCGTCTCATCCTCTGGATCTGTCTGCTGCTCGTGGCCGCGGCAATCGCCTTCGGCGGCCGCAACAGCTACCACAACTTTCTCGCTTACCGGCCTCTCGAGTTCGATTCGATTGCGCGGAGCGACCGGTTTGTCACCGAACTTGAGAAGCATTTCTCAAAGCTCGGCTACCGGCCGATGCCGGGAGTCCCGGAGGCATTCCGCAACAACGTCTCCTTTCCCGACACTCCACCAGAACAGTTGAGGAGTTTTTACAATCCGGAGCGGTCCCATGTCTTCATCCTGCTCCGCCGCGATGACGGTTCCCTGCAGATGTATTACTGTTACTCGGTAACCGCCCCGGGCGCTCTGCTGCGTTTCAGAGTTCGCGCCGCGGAACAACCCGGGCGCGAAATATCCGCAACGATTCCGGAACTCGTCGTCGTCGACAGCACCGGCGAACCGGAATAACCGCCGGAACGAAAAGAAAATACGCAGCAGATCCTCCCCGGCCGCGCGGAGATTCACTGGCCGGAACGCTCCTCTTCCATCCGGTTGATACGGCGCTGCATCCGGGTCATGAAATCGACGAGGGTATCCAGTTCCTCGCGAGAAAAGATGCGCATCAGATCGCCGATCATCTCGCGATAGGGACCTTCGACGTGATCGAGGATATCCAGTCCGGCGGGAGTCAGCTCAAGCGCATAACTGCGCTGGTCATCCGCCACGGTACGCCGGATCAACAGACCGGCCGCCTCCATCCGGCCGCAGACGCCGGTGAGATTGGATTTGTCCACCAGCAACCGTTCGGCCAGCTCCCGCTGGCTCAACGGCCCGTCGGCATACTTGAGAAGGATCATCACGTTGAACTGCACTTCACTCGAGAGGTACTCCTGAAAAAACTTCCGGGCCTGTTTTTTCAGCAACAATCCGGTCCACCAGACACCCATCAGCGCCTCGTGTCCCCGATCCTCGAATTTCAGCACTTCATTGTACAGTTTCTTTTCCATAAAACCGACTCCTTCGCCGCCCCGAAACACTCCACGCCGCGGTGGTGGATACGACGCCATGTCATCGGAAGAGGTAGTGTCCGATATTTTGCGCACATTTGTTTCTGAGCGATTACAGATGACAAACGTGAGTTGGCGCAGCCGAAGCAACCGACCGACCTGAGAGCTCCGGAGGAGCAGGTCGGTTGCGAAGGCGGA
>CALXOA010000033.1 GCA_944389895.1 uncultured Victivallis sp.
TCGCGCTGAAGGGCGATGGCAGGTTCCACACATACCGGTTGTTTCTCGGGAAGGATCTGACCGCCCACCCGCCGGTCTCCCTTCAGACCCTCCGCGGCGAATTGTTTCTCTCCCCGGATGCGCCGGGGCCCGGGCCGGCATGGCAGTTGACGGTGAGTGACGCGTCCCTGGAATGAAAGCGGGAGGATTCCGGAAACATCTCCGGCAGATCCGAAAAGTAAAAAGGAGGAAACCAACGACTGCGGACACGGTTCGTTTAAAGGCGGGGAACCTTGAACCATGATCGGAAAAATATTTCCGGATTCATTTGTCCTCATATCACTTTGAGGCAGACGATGCAGATCTGCAGACATCGATTTCAGAATGAAAGATATATCCAACCAGAGGAGAGAGCGGAAATGGGGATTCCCGAAAACCAACAGAATCATGTTCCAACCGGAACCGGAATGAGGATTTCAGAAAATTGTGGTGCAACAATGTTGAAAAAGAATTTTTCTCTGATTGAACTTCTTGTCGTTGTGGCGATCATCGCGATTCTGGCAGGGCTTCTGCTTCCGGCACTCACGAAAGCCCGCGAAAAGGCGGGAAGCATCCGCTGCCTTTCCAATCTGAAGAGCCTTCTCGTCGCCGGAATCTCCTATGCCGACGAACAGAATGGTTTCTGGGTGCCGAACACCAATGAGGAGTATCAGGATTGGCAGTACAACCGGAATTTCCGGAACCGTATCGGTCAGACGAAGGATGCCGGTTTCATTCGCACCGACATCCTCTGCCCGCTCTCCGATGCACGCCTCAACGTCAGCGGCAGTGCCACCACCTGGGAGGATACCACAGACGGATATCGGAGTTACGTAAACCGCTGGGTGCAGGATGATTGGAGCGCATCTCCCTCCTACAAACTCGCCCGCATCAAAGATCCGGGGCGGAAAGCCTACTGGGGAGACGGAGTCGGCGGGGCATTCGGCAACTACGACTCGAGTTCCGCCTACTTCGTCAACGGCATGGAGAGATGGGTTCCGGCGTATGGAAACGGGGCTTTCGCCTGGCGCCATGCCCAATCCGCAAATCTCGCCTACTTCGACGGTCACGCCTCCCCTCTGCAACGAACCGCATGGGATGCGGGAGGCAGTCTTTTCCGTTGCGCCGTCATGCGGGACACCTACCTGCGCTGAGTGCCGCGGAAGCTCCCTTTCCCTGAGAAAACGGTCTTACCGGCGATAACCGAAATGCCGGAAAGACCGTCTGAAACATCGGAGAAACGCTTATTTGACCCGCCCGGTATAAGCATTCGCACCTGTATTGTCGATGACATACTGGAAGAACTGCTTCTCCGCCGCTGCACGCGCCTTATCCCAGGGACGCGGCTCCCCGCAGAGCTGAACAACCCACAACTTCAGCTCCCTGCGGTGCCAGTTGACCATACAGTTGGTTCCCCAGGCACCGCCATGCCCGAACCACGAATCCTCCTTATCCTCTTCCGGAGCGGCAAGCCCCAGAGAGTACCCCCCCATTCCCTTCGGGCGGGTCGATTTCGCCAGCAGTTCCCTGACCGTATCCTCTTTGAGAATCCTCACTCCGTTATCGCCGACACCGAGATTCATCAACATCTTGTAGAATTTGAGCTGGTCGTTGGCTGTGGTCCAGAGTCCGGCCCCCGCCGATGCGAAAACGTGGGAATCGTTGTAGGGACGCTGCTGCATGTCATTCTGCCGCCGGTACTTTGCCGGAGCGTCTTTCACACAGTCATACATCTCCACCTGCGTTTCAAGCTGCTCATCGGTCGGCCAGAATGAGCTGGAGTTCATTTCGAGAGGAGTTAAAACCCTTTCCCGGAGAAAATCCTCCCACCGCTGTCCCGTCACAACCTCGACGATGGCGGCTCCGATGTCGATGCCGGTGTTGGAATACTGCACCTTGGTACCGGGTTCGAACAGCAGCGGAGACGCCGCGGCAATTGCCGCCGTCTGCCGCAGCGGCGCGCCGCCGCTCCAGCCGCCCCCCTTGATGTTCCCCTGCTTCGCACAGATCTCAAACGGAAATCCCCCGGTGTGATTCATGACCATGCGAATCGTGAGCGTGTTTTTCGCCTTGACCAGAGTTTTCACCCCGTCCTTGTTGGATTTCAGAACCCAGAGCTCCCTGAATTCCGGCAGGTACTTGGAAACGGGATCATCCAGGGTGATCTTCCCCTCCTCGACAAGCATGGCAATGGTCACCCCGCAGAACCCCTTGGTCTGGGAACACTGCATATAGACATCATCCATCGTGATGGCCCGCCCCGCCGCCACATCGGCATATCCCACGCAGGCGGTCTCCTGAACCCCGTCCTTGTAAAAGACGTTGATTGCGCCCGGCAATTGACCGTTTTCGACAAAAGGCATCAGGGCGTCCTTCGCAAAAGTCGTCCCGGACTCTTCCGGAACCTCCTTCACCGATTGACATCCGGCGACGACCGCCATGGCGGCGATGCACAACCACAGTTTCACAAGCTGTTTCATTTTTCTCTTCCTTATGGTGTAAATTTGATCAGGCCCCGCTGTTTTCACACAGAAGACCAATCCTCCGGAAAACTCATGGAACGATCGCTATAAATAATAGTGTCGGTTCCGCCGATTGCAAGCGCCACACAGGAAATATTCAGCACGCCCCTCTTCCCCGTCATGGGGGTGGATGCCTCATCCCGACAAATTATGGATAACCGCCCGGCACCAGAACCGGATGGAACGCTCCCCCCTCCGGACAGTCCCCCTCTCCTTGCTCTCAAGCAGGCAGGACAAACTCCGTTTCCATAAGGTTGCCGGAATTACCCCCGACTCCGATGCGGAAACGACCGGGTTCAACCACGAACTGCAGCTTTTCATTGTAATAACCGAGAACGTCATCCGTCAATTCAGCCGTAACAACCCTGCTTGCACCGGCCTCGAGGAAAACCCGTTCAAAGGCACAGAGTTCCCGGATCGGCCGTTTGACCGAGCTGGCCATATCCGTCAGATAGAACTGAACCACTTCCTCCCCCGCTCTCAGGCCGGTGTTGGTGACCGTTACCGAGACCTGGCGCCCCTGAACCTTGAGCTCCTGATAGGAGAATGTTGTGAAACTCAAGCCGAAGCCGAACGGAAGTTCCGGACTGCCCGGGCAGTCAATGTAATCATCACGCTCCTTGAAGGGATTGTAAAAAACCGGGATCTGCGCGGAACAGCGGGGAATCGAAACCGGCAGACGCCCGGCCGGATTGTACTTCCCGAAAATCACCTCGGCAACCGCACGGCCGCCGAACGCTCCCGGATACCAGGCCAGCAGCAGAGCATCGGCTTTTTCCAGCAGTTCGCCGATGCACAGAGGCCGCCCCTGGACCAACACCACAATCACCGGTTTCCCACTCTCCTTCAAGTGCCGGAAAAGCTCCATCTGTACGCCGGAGAGGTTCAACTCCGCGCGATCCGTCCCTTCTCCGCTCTCCTTCTCGCTCTTCTCCGGGGGCAATATTTCCGGCGATGCAGCTCCGCTGGAAGTGCGTTTCATCTCAGTACCGTATTTCGTACTGCACCCTCCCAGCACCAGGACGACGGCATCCGCGCTCTCCGCAATCTCCCTGGCCTGAGCGAAACCGGACCGGTCGAAGGAGCGAATCCCGCAACCGCGGACGTAGGAGATTTCAATTTCCTGCTCCCGGGCTTCTCCGCGCAATCCATCCAGAACCGTGATGACGCTCTCGCGCAACTGCGGGGCGGAGTAGTCTCCGAGCTGATTCATGGCGTTGTCGGCATTGGGACCGATCACCGCCAGTTTCCGGCAGCCCCGAAGCGGAAGGACTCCGTTGTTCTTCAACAAAGTCATCGCCTTGCGCGCGGCCTCCAGCGCAACGGAGCAGTGTTTCGCAGAACGGAGAATTTCAACGGGACGCTCTTCCGCATACGGATGCTCAAAAAGTCCCATCTCGAATTTCACCTTCAAAATGCGGCCGGCGGCGACATCAAGGTCCGCCTCGGAGATCAGTCCGCGACGGAGCGCTTCCAGCAGGCCCTCCGTGTGGAACTCAAGGAACCCCTCATCGACATCGCACCCGGCCTTCAAGGCCCTTGCGGAAGCCTCGGCCTCATCCGCCGCAAGACGGGAATGGAGAAGTAACGGGATCGCACCGCGGTCGGCCACGACAAATCCCTCATAGCCAAGCTCATCGCGCAGAATCTCCGTCAGCAGATGATAGCTGCCGCTGGAAGATTCCCCGTCGACATCGCTGTAGGCGCTCATGATGGATTTTGCCCCGGCCCGGATCGCATCGCGGAAGGGACGCAGCTGGCAGTTGTGCAATTCGATCATTCCGAGATGTGAGGAGGCCTGATTGTGGCCCCCCTCCGGGCTGCCGTGCGCGACAAAATGTTTCAACGTGGAAGTAATCCCCTGAGAAACGATCCCTCTGACCATCGCACTGCCGAACCGGGAGGTGAGATAGGCATCCTCGGAGTAGTTCTCTTCGGCCCGGGACCAGCGGGGATCACGCACGATATCCAGAATCGGGGAATAAACGGCGTGCACGCCGGCGGCGCGGGCTTCCGCCCCGATGGTCTCCCCGATCCGCCGGATCAACCCGGAATCCCAGGTGCTTCCCATTCCGAGTCCGGTGGGAAAAACGGTCGTTCCCAGCGCCATCAATCCATGCGGCGCCTCTTCGGCAATGTAAAGAGGGATTCCGAGACGGGAGTGTTCCAGAACATAATGTTGAAAAAGATTGACCACCTCGTTCATCCGAGCGGGAGGGACACCGGTCTCCCAATCCCGCTCCGTCCACCAGTCAGCCCGGATCACGCCATACATGGAGCCGATGACCCATCGATCAACCGTCGAAGTAAACTTCTCTCTCAGCTGAAATCCGTCTCCGACGCGCTCATAGGAACGGAAACCATCAAGTTTGACAAGTTGACCGATCTTCTCTTCAACGGTCATTCTCCCGAGCAGATCGGCGGTTCGCCGGGAGGGACTCAATGATGGATTGCGAAAAGGATGCATGGGACTCAGGCCTTTCGTCTTTTTTCATTCGAACATGTTGATCACATCTCTTCTGCCAGTTTGAAAAACAGAAACAGGAAGCCGACTTGTCCGTCGACCTACGCTGTGGTTCCCTGAAATCAGGAAGTTTCCGTCGTCTCAGAATACATCCGCAACATTGTTCCGTCAAGTATTGAATTTGATTTCCATACGAAAATTTGGAGGCGTCACGGGGAGACACCTCCCGCCGCCGGTGTCGGAGCGGGACAAACCGGACTGGCTGAAAATCCCCTTCCGATTCCCCCTTGAAACCGAAAAGGGGTCTGAAAGAGCCATCCTGAGCCGGAGAGTATGCGGACCGGGCAGGTTGTACTGCTTCGACAGACTGCTGGTTACGGGGAGCGGAATCCGATTCCCTGAACATTTCCTTGCATCGCAAAGTTCTCTGGTCGCGGCTCATATGAGATGTAAAAGATAAGACTTCATCTGACAAAACAAGAAAAAGATGCTATATTTAAATGGCATCGAAAAGAGAAAGATACCATGTATAGGTGACAAACGATTGCCGGAGTAAATAGTAAAGAACTCCTTTGTCGAGTAACTTTGAGTAGAGATTCACAAAGCCTCAAAAAAAGGAGTTCAAAATGCAGAGAAAAG
>CALXOA010000034.1 GCA_944389895.1 uncultured Victivallis sp.
TGTAGAAACCAGTGTGGAGGCGACGTTGTCCGGATAGGTACTCTCGGCTATGATGCTGGTCGGAGCCAGGCTCAGGCATATTTCCACGAAAAAACGGGGCACTCGGCAGTACATGAATACTTGCAAACTTTACGACGATGGTATAAGCTAAAAAGGCGGGAGGCTCCGCCTGCGCAACCGACCTGCTCCTCCGGAGCTCTCTGGTCGGTTGGTTGCTTCGGCTGCGCCAACTCACGCTTGTCATCTGTAATCACTCCGAAACAAATGTGTGCAAAATTGCGGGTACCACCTCCTCCGGAGTAGATCCACACGAATTTCCACCGCAGAAAAATTTTCGTTTCCCGCGAGAACGAAGCAGAAATCCGCATCAGATGTCAGTTGTTGCGTTCCGCATCGATCTGGTTCCGCAACCGCTCGGCGCAGATATCGAGGAACAGAATCCATTCTCCGGGAGCGATAAAGGGATTTCCAACTCCGGTGCCGATCCGGGCCGCCTTTCCCAGCGTGTCGTTACACTGTACGTGGTTGCCGAGCGGGAGATCAACCGGTTCCTTCTTCAGCCGTTCCAGTCCGGCGAAGAATTTCTCCCGGCAGTCGAACGGAAGATGATAGCGATTCAGAAATTCCGCCGTCATGGAGTTGATTCCGACTCCACCGTGCATACCGGCACGGTACCTGACGCCGTTCTCCTCCGTCTCGAAGAAGAACGACATGGTTCCCGGCGTGTGACCGGGAGTCGACAGACAGAGAATCTCAGTGGAACCGAGTCTGATACGATCGCCGTCACGCAGTGCATGATCCGGCTCGAATGTCTCCGTGTAGACATGGCCGAGTTCTTTTGCCCAGGTGAGATCAAGTGTGCCATTGGCGAAGGCGACGTCTCCCTCGCCGAGGAACGTCTCTGCATCCGTGAGTTCAAGCAGAGCTCTGGTTGCACCGAGATGATCATAGTGTCCGTGAGAGTGAATCACGTAACGGATCTCTCGTGGATCGAAACCAAGTTCCCAGATCGATTCGATGACGTGATGCAGTGTCTGCGGATACCCGCTGTCCAGCAGAATCAGCCCCTCCTCAGTCACAATCAAATGGGAAGAAGCCGGTTCAGTTCCAACGAAATAGATGTTTCCACAGATTTTGAATGGTTTGATGTGTTTCATTTTATTTCCTGGTAATAGATGAGAGTTACAGAACGGGGAGCCTCCATGACGATCGAAAGCCCGGAGACAAGCTCACTGCCCCGTACGATGCGGGTCGTGCCGTCCAGATATTCCAGCTCGTACTGGGCAACCGGATTTATTTCACTGAGGGAGAAGCACATCTGCCTCTCCTGACTCTGCGGTCGACGGAAGGCGAGAACATAACCGCGGCCACTTTCCGGCGCATGGACCTGACATGCGCACCAGACAGCCAGATTATCCGGTCGCTCGGTCAACGGATAGAGATTTCCGTCAATCAGCATGTCGCGGAGCCGTTTCTGATGGTGGAGCATGGTGCGGTGATACTCCCAGTCATACGCGTCATCCTCTGGAATACTTCTGCTGTCGTACTGCCAGATCTTGTTGGAGACACCGGCCCCGGAACAGCTCAGGAAGTCGTAGGAGTCATGTTCCGGCATCCAGGTGAAACCGGCGTGAAGCGGGACCCAGTCGCTCAGATAGAGATTCTGAACCTGAATGTACTCCCGCAGATAATCCGGCAGGCAGGCGTAATCACTCTGACAGAGCGGCCAACTCCAGGTCAGCGCAAGGTAATCGAGCCGCCGCCCGCCGGAAGCGCAGTTGTCGAACGGCATGTCCGGGAACGCCTGGTGGAGCTGCTCCCACAGTTTGTAATGCCCGTCAACATGTTTCATCTCCGCGACGCCGATCCGGTCCGGCGCATCCATCGCGGCCCAGAAGGGCAGCGTGTTGAAGTTGAAGTCCTCCCGGTAGATGTCGATCCCCTGCTCCCGGATCAATGTCCGGAGAATGTCGAAGAGATACTCCCGTGCATCCGGATTGCCGAGATCCAGCAGAAAAACATCACTGTCTCCGTAGGTTTTTAGCCACTCCGGGTGTTCGGTGAGGATGGAACCGCGGCAGCGCGAATGCACCCGTTCCGGCTCGAACCAGGCGAGAAACTTCATCCCCGCCTTTCGCGCGGCGTCGCTGACCGGCTTGAGTCCGTTCGGATGAGGGACGGAGTTGATCGCCCAGTTCCCAACCCGCAGCGGCCAGTCGGAGCGGCCGCATCTCTTCTGCTCCTCCTGATCGAGAAAGTGGGGACAGGGGCCGGGGTAGCCGCTCCACCCGGCATCCACCCAGAACACCTCGTAGGGGAGCTGATGTTTTTCGATTGCGGCGATTCGTTCGAGCATTTTTTCCGACGAGAGTCCGCCCCAGGTGACGAAGGAGACCGGCGGTTTGAGTAGATTCCCTTTCGAATCGCGCGGCGCGTGATGGGCGATCATGAAGCGGCGGTGTTCATTCTGCGCGTCGCGGACGCTCTTCTCGCCCCGGAAGTGCAGGAAAAATCCGATCTGGCGAAGTTTCTCGCCCGGCAGCACCCGGAACCGGGTGTGCAGCATGGAGAGTGAAATCCGGTAATGGTGCAGGCGGTAGAAAACCGAACTGTTTTCCAGCGGAATCTCGATGACCGCCTTCCAGGCGCCGCCCCAGCCGACGCCGATGTTCATGCCGCAGAGTTCGCCGGTACCGACGCTGAAGTAGGGGAGGAACGTCGAACTCGGCCGCCCTTCGTGGGACTCCATGACGAAGCGGTTGGAACCGGAGCGGGTCCAGAGCTCCCGTTTCTGCGGAATGAAGTCATTGATGTCGGCGCAGGAACCGAGATTGTAACGGACGGTGATGCGGGTGCCGTCCATCCAGTTCGACATCACGAAATTCTGCGGTGGAAGCTCCTCCTGCAGGTCCAGCGTGCGGATATCCTCCACGATCCCGGAGGATTCGGCGCCGGGATTCTCCAGATACGGCAGGCATTCGACGATGGGGAACCGCCGGTAGATCCGCATATTCACCCGCAGAATCAGCTTGCCGGGATCGATCCCATAGACGATCTCCCGCTCCTCCCAATGTTCGGTTTTCTTCACGGATGGACGGCAGTCGAGCGCGTCGGAGCAGAGTCTGCTGCCGTCGTAGAGCAGCGAGAAGAACCTCTTCCGCCTCCCGTCCCGCGCGAAAAGCTGCTGTACAAAGTCGTCCCGTCTGGCGAATGAATCCATGTTCGTGCCCTTTCCTTTCTGCTTTTCCGGGTTGTAACCGATCGATGTCATGCGTCAAAACTTCACGAGGCAGCGCCCTCGAATTGTGCTCATTTCAAACTGATGCCGACGATCCCAAGCGTGACGGCGGCAAATCCGATCCAGCCCGCGATCGGAAGCCGTTCCTTCAGGTGGACGGTGCTGTAGATGGAAAAGCCGATGATGCACACGCCGATCGGAATCGGATAACCGATGGAGCCGATGCCCGCTTCCGCGACCAGATTCAGTCCGTTGTAGAAGAAGAGGTAGTTGCTCAGGCAGAAGAGCAGCAGCAGAATCAGGCCGATCTTCCACTCCTCGCGCCGGGGCGGGCGTCTCAGGGCGGGATCGAATCCCAGGGAGATCAGAAATCCGGCCGCGTTCCCGGTCATGCACGCGAAGGTCCGGAACACACTGCCCGTGCCGGCGGTGATCTGCCAGTAGGAGGGCAGACTGTTGCAACACTGGGTCACGCCCGCGAGCAGAAACGCCCCGAAGGTGGGAACGAGCCAGAGCATTCCGGCGGACTTCCGGAAACGCCCTCCCGGATTCCGGGTGAGGCTGAACAGCAGGATTCCGCCGAGGATCGCGACGATTCCCAGCACTCTCCAGAGCGGGAGCGGTACGTTGAAGAAGAGCACCCCCATCAGGAACGGCGCCAGTAAACCGGACTACATCATCCCCCCAGACGATGCCGTTGTGGCCGATCCGCATGGCGCGCGCAGTCAGCACATAGTTGAAATAGTTCGCCACTCCCGCCGTAAAATGGAGCAGGAAAACGATCAGCAGAATCTTCCACGGAAGCTCAGGACGGCTGCCCGCCGACAGGAGAATCGGAACGCTGACGAGAGCAGCTCCGGCCGAGGAGACCATCTGGACGATATTGTAGTTCAACCCGGTCGCGGAACAGCGGCTGACCGCAATGCCGATCGCCACCCAGCAGATCCCGGAGAGTATGAGCAGAACGATTCCTGATACCATTTTTTGCTGCAGCTTGTTTTTTTTGCTTTCTATATTATATTACAAAATAAGGAAAATTGGAATGCTGAATCAGAGAAATAATATGTCATATTACGGAAAATCGGAATTTTTCCGCCATCTGCACATCGAGCGTCTGGATGGCGATGTGACTGATGTATTTTCCGATCATCCCCGGACCGTCCGCACGCTGCCGTTTACGGTGATCACCTGCCAGGATCGTCTTGACAACTTCACCTATTGCGGCAGCAGCTGCATCTTTGACGAAAAAGAGGAACTCCATGCGGCGGGAGCCTCCTGCTGGGTGATTCCGGCGGGCGTTACTCATCGATTTCTCAAACTTGACGACGGACACCGCAGCGTCTGGGTGCACGTCAACTTCTTTCTGGAACCCAACTGGAACATTCTCCAATTCTACCGGGTTCCCCGGTTGCTGGAAGGGGAGATCGGCGAACGAATCTGTTCTCTGGTCCGGATTCTGGCGGAGAACCGGCACGAGACGCTGCCGGAGATCTGTCGGCTGAAACGGGCGGAATTTGAACTGCTGGAACTCATCCTCGAACAGAGCGAACCGCTTTTCGGGTTACAGAACTTCCGTACGGCGTATCAGGATTTTCTACCGCTTCTGAATTTCATTCGGGAGCATCTGTCGGAGGCTCACGGATTGGACCGGCTTGCCCGGGAATTCGGTACTTCGCGTTCGTCACTGGAAAAAAAGTTCCGAAAGGCGTTCGGTCTCTCCATCGGTCGTTTTCTGCTGACCAGCCGTCTGGCCGAAGCGGCCAAACTTCTGCGCGATGAATCGGTCACCTGCGCAGAAGCTGCCGAAGCGGTCGGTTTTGCTGATCAGTTCGCCTTCAGCAAGGCGTTCCGGAAAGCGTTCCAGCTCTCCCCCCGGGAGTACCGGCGGAACCGCGGCTGCTGAAGACAAACCTCTTTCCGTAAACGATTGGAACTAAGCTAAATGGGGCAGATACATTCTGGATCGACGGTAGTCGGTTCTGATGGTAGAAAAAATGTAACCTGTCAAGCTGGAACGGATCGCGAGTTCTGCAGGAACCAGGTGAAGGCGATGTTATCTTATGTGAACTTCTCTTATAAGTACGGGACCGACAACGGTCTTGCGTACAGTATGAATCGGTCACTTCAGGAGAGAATCGGCAACAGTGGGCAAAAAAGAACGGGAACCCGAGTTTGAGCTCAGATTCCCGGAATTTCGGCATAAAAATGGTCGGGATAGAGAGATTTGGACTCTCGACCTTTTGACCCCCAGTCAAATGTTCTTAAGCTCAAAAATGCCGATTTTTAATGAAATGTGGCAGAAATGTGGCATTTCGATATTGACGCCGCTCCGGAAAAGTGCTACATTAGGTACCAAGAGGAAGCAATCCGAAAGGTGTTTTTCATGAGTGTGGCGAAACGGAAAACCAGCGGTGGCGAGACGGACGAGTACCACTACGATTTTTCCCAGAACGGAAAACGTTACCGGGGCGTCTGCGAAGGCTGTACCACCCGGACCGCAGCACTTGGTTATGAGAAAACTTTACGGGAAAAAGTCAAAGCTCTTTCCGAACAGAAAAGCGTCGGTGCCCTCGTCGAAAACTTCAAACGGGAATTGACCGGCGGGGATAAGATTACTCTGGACGCCGCCTTTGAACTGTATCTTGCCAAGCCCCGTCGTAAACAGCCGAGCGCTCAGCAACAGCAGATCAACCGGAGTCAGTGGAATGATTTTGTCGCTTTCATGCATGCTACCTACCCGGGGATCGAACAGCTCGACTGTGTCAGCCGCCTCCATGCGGAATCCTATATCCGGCAGTTGCGCGAGAAAGGACGTTTTGTCCGCACCATCCGGTATCAGAGAGTGATTCAGGGGAAGAGTGTCGAACACAGCTACGAGGCGCAGAGCCGTCTTTCCGGGCGAACCGTCAACGCATTTCACAAAACCTTGAAATCGGTCTTTTCCAAACTTCAGGAGGAGGCGGGAATTCTTTACAATCCTTTTGAATTCGACATGATGGATAATGATTCGGAAAGCCGGGATGCCTTTACGCCTGCAGAGTTGAAGTTGATCAGCGACAACCTTGACCCGTTTGTCCGTCCGCTGTTTCTGATCGGCATCTGCACCGGGCTTTCAGAGGGAGATATCTGCACGTTGCGCTGGAGTGAAATCCGGGATGAGCGGTGGATCATTCGGCGGCGGCGCAAAACCGGTGCCGCGTTGGAAATCCCGATTCTGCCTCCGCTGGCGAATTTCCTGCGAGAACAGAAGCCGCTCTCTGCCGGCAGTGAATATATTTTGCCGGAACATGCTGCAATGTACGCCAGCAACCCGAGCGGTATCTCCTACCGGGTCAAAAGCTTTCTGGAAGGCCTGGGGATTCAGACTACCCGAACCGGTCGCAACCGTGGCCGGGCGACCAGTGTGAAGGATGTGCATTCGCTGCGCCACACGTTCGCCTATCTGGCCGGTTGCTATCAGATCCCTCTTCCTGTGGTTCAGTCGATTCTCGGGCACATGAGTCCGGAAATGACCCGGCACTATCAGGCGCACGCCGACCGCGAAGCAAAGGAAAAGTATCTTGCTAAATTGCCGACCCTGATCGGAGGAACATCTGAAATCCCTGCTCTGGAACTCTCCCGGCAGGAGGTGATCCGACAGATTCAGACGCTCTCCCCGGAACAGCTGAACGCGGTCGCCGAATTCATCCGTTCCCTGAAGTGAGTCAGGCGGAGGGATGCTCCTGTGCGGCGTCGCGCAGAATCACGTTCGCCGTCTCTTTGAAGTTGACCGCGGCGGGGGAGCCGGAGCGTTTCAAATCTCCGGCATAGATCACCGTTCCCTTTCGGATTTTCGTCTCCCGTTCACAGAAACTCTTCAAGTTGGCGGCGTACCCGGCCGACCAGGTGCGTCCGGCTTTGATCTCATACGGGAAGATTCTACGATTGTCGGCCAGCAGGAGATCGATTTCAAATCCCCGCTGATCGCGGAAAAAATAGAGATCGGGCTGATTCCCGGAGT
>CALXOA010000035.1 GCA_944389895.1 uncultured Victivallis sp.
TTTTCCGGTTCCTTTTCCTGTTCTTTCGTATCGTCCTTGTATTTGGGGTCGTCCAGAAGTTCGATCTTCCACTCCTTGGGATATTCATCATCTTTCGAATCGAATTTCCAGACGTTGTGCTTTGCAACCAGACTGGAGTCCCAGTGTCGCTTGTCGGTATTGGAGCTTTTCGTGCGCATGATGATGCACTGCGTGTATTTATTTCCGTAACGGGAGGAGGTCATCTGCAGCTCCGGAATCGAAAACGGCCTGCTTTCGCCCCGCGCCGTATAGGGCATATTGATCCAGTTGTCGAGGAATTCCGGCCGGGTTTCGATCAGCGTGGTTTTGGACCCGATGAACTGCAGAAACGAATGTTCTCCGGTCAGAGCGCGTTCCTGCGAGGTCGTGATCAGCGTGGTGCGCGGAAACATCTCCTGCAAGGCCGTAATCGCCGGCAGGCGCGTCGAGAACCGATTCCCGGCCATCCAGACCCCCCAGTGGTCGGCCGCACGCAGGTTGACTGCATCGAGCGACTTCATCCCCAGCCAGAGAATCCCGCCGATCGTGGCCATGTAGATCGGCAGAACCAGCACGAACTCCATCAGGACGGAGCCGCGACCGGAGGAGAACAGATTGTATCGACTTTTCTTCATGATTCAATGGCCCAGATAATCCCGCAGTTTATCCCACTGGAGTTTGCCGTCCTTATCCTCTTTTCCGTCCGTGACAAGGCCGGCGGGCGGTTTGAGTTTCTCCCAGTCGGGCAGATTTTTCTCGTTGATCTTTTTCCCCGTGCCGTCGACCCAGTTCTTTTTATCGAGCATGATCTCCTTGAGGATGTTGCCGCTGCCGACGGTGAACGTCTGCACTTCGCCGACTCCGGCACACAGATCCCACGCATTGCGGACGGGGAGCATGACGGCATCCCAGTCGGTCTCCACAAGATTCCACGCCTTCTCGCCGTCTGCGATGGTGTATCCGAGCAGATAATCGGCGCTCTTGCGCTTTTTTTCCTTGTCTTTCTCATAGGATTTGTAACCTGCACGGGCGGAGGCGATCGCGCACATGTATTCCGGGCGGTTTCCTCCTGCCACCGAGGGATTGAACGCCGAGAGAATCGAAGGCGCCGTGAGCGAGCGCCCGCCGCTGAAAACAGAGAACGGATTGCTCGTCTTCCTCGCGATCGCCACCGTGATCGAACCGCCTTTCCCGAAGTAGAGCGGCGTAAGCGTCAGCGGAATCGCGGGAGGCACCGCCAGCCCGATCGGCAGATTTTTCTTGATGAGCGGGAAGAAGCTGTCGTACCCGTGATACTCCGGATGTCCCCTCCCTTTGCCTCCGCCTGGGAAAAACGGCGGCATGTGAAGCTGGATCTCCCCGAGATTCACATGAACCCAGCGGGTCCAGAACCAGTCCCATTTTGCGTAAAGATGGTCTTCGGTCTGCTTGTAGACGCGCCAGAAGCCGACGGGGCTTTTCCGGACGATCCAGTCGTCGGTTCCGGGGCCGAACACCTTTTTCGGTGAAAAATCCTTCAGGGTCGGATCCGCGAAGGAGATGAACGTCTTTTCATACTCCTCCGTGCCGGGCATCGTGAAGAAGCAGGTGTTCGCGTCCCCCACGGAGACGTTGATCATATAATCGTCCTTGCACTCCATCATATTGGCGGCGGCGATCTGCCGTGCGGTTTCCTTCACCTTATCGGGATACTCCTGGCGCAGTTTGTTGAGTTTCGCCATCATCCGAGTGATGTTCAAACTGTATTCCGCCACCTTGGGGATGTTGGCAACGGAGCCTTTCCCCCTGGTTTCCGCGATCGTCGTATAAACCAGCTGCGCCAGGAGAAAACGGTCGAGCGTCCCCTGACCGTTGAATTTCTTCGCAAGTTCCGGCACTCCGAGACCGGTCCCCGCCAGAGTGAGGGTAAGGTCGAAAACCGCAAGATCCGTTCCGCAGTTGTAGTGCACCCCCGGCACGTGCATGTGGCACGGGGTGTTCTTCTGGCGAACCATATTGAAATCCTTCTGGAACTGGAGAAACACATATTTGCAGAAGGTGTCCATCGCCAGATCGAGCGAACGTTTCTGAAGGTCGACGTATGTCCATGCCATCGCCTTGTTCACGGTTGCAATCCGGCTGAGGTAATCCGCCTGAACCGCTGCAGCGGAGTAGGCGGCAGCATCGGCGGCATTCTGAAGCTCAATTTTGTTGCGTACGACTTCCCCGATTCCGTAAATGCCGATGACGAGCAGATAGATCGGCATGACGAATGCGAGCGTGATCGCCAGCGCAGCGCCTTTGCTGTCTGTCGCCAGTTCCCGGCATCGGCCGGAAAAAACGGTCCATATGGTTGGATTGATTTCGTTCATCGGGTCAACGGATAAAATTTGGTTGCATACGGAATCGGGATTACACAGCTTGAAGTCAACGTGATATACGGATACTTCAGATCACTCTTCTGACCGCTCCCCTTGACTTCCATTTCGTTGGCATATTGCGAGAGCAGAGCCGGATTGAGTGCGTAGGCCTGATTGTCCAGCTTCTCCTGCCATTTGCTTTCCTCTTCGGTTTTCTTCTCCTTTGCAAAGAAACTGATGATCCGCCCCGCGACCGGCACCTGGAGAAACATCTTGAACTTTACCGTGCACTTGACTCCGCGCGGGTCGAGGTCCACGAGCGGAATCTCGACATCCACCTGCTGATCAAGATATTTCGTGTTCGGGAGTCGCCCCCAGCCATCAAGTTTAATGTACTTGTCATTGGCGCGGTCCGCGGCTTCCCTGGAGTCCGCGGGCGAGGCGGAAACAACTGCGAGGATTCGTTTGACCACGGTCTCCGCCCGGCCTTTCCGCTGGAGATTGTTGACCGTCATGGCGGAACGAGCTCCCATGTAGGCGGAGTAATGCACTACCTGCCAGGTGATCATGATATAGGCGAACTGCACGGCAAAGAGAAACAACACAAACAAAATGGGAAAACAAAAGACGAATTCCAGAAGAGCCGCCCCATCTTTGCGTTTCAGAAACGAAAATTTTTCTCTCATATCGCAACCTACATGGAATAAAGAAGTTGCAGGAGAAGATTAAAAAAAAGCCCGGTGGCGACGGCTATCCCGAACGGAACCCGACAGCTTTCGGTTTCCGGAGGGGGAAGATTCCGCCGTCCCTCGGTGCGGTCATAGCGGAAGTCGAACAGACAGCGGCAGAAATGTTTGATTCGTGCCGGATCGACCTTGCGCAGGAACAACATGACGCAGACGAGCACCAGCCCGGCAAAGGAGACCAGAAGAACCAGATTCAAAGTATTGCCCGGCCCGGCGATCAGTCCTGCGGCGAACAGCATTTTCACATCTCCGGCTCCCGCCGCACGCAGGGAAAAGGGCAGCAGCAGGAACAAGGCTGAGAAAAGGGCCGTAACGAGCGAACCGATCAGGTAATTCCCGCTCACTCCGAGTGCGATGGCCGCCATCACGAGAATTCCGCCGATCACCCATGTGTTCGGCAGCTCATGTTTTCGGAAATCGCGAATGGACAGGCAGATCAGCCATGGCGTTGCCAGAATGATTTTTCCCAGAGTCAGATAATCCATCCGTAATCCGTTTCATAAAAAAGACGGATACCCGCCAAACGAGCATCCGTCAAG
>CALXOA010000036.1 GCA_944389895.1 uncultured Victivallis sp.
TGGAACGAACATTTCACCATCGACCGCGGCCGGCGTGACGGAGTTGTCGACGGAGCCGCCGTGATGAGCATCACACCGGATGGACGACCGGTTCTGGCCGGAATCATCGACCGTGCCGGAGATCGTACCAGCGAAGTGGTGACGCTCTTCAGTCCCGCGCTGCGGCTGTCGGCCGCCCTGCCCGGCACCGGCACGACCGGCCTCCTGAATACCGGGGAGCGTCACCCCGCCGGAGACGGCGTCCCGATCGGTTACCTCCCGGCGCGGTTGACCTACACCCCATCGGAAGTGGTGATGACCACCGGGTTCGAACGACACATCCCGGGAGGAATCAAGATCGGAGAGCTGGTATCGGTGGATGAGCAGAACCCGGTGTTTTCCAATCTGCTTCACCTCTCCGGCATCATGAAACCGGCGGTGCAACTGGACAGCATCCGTTTTCTGATCGTGGCCCGCCGCGCCGGCGGCACACCGCGACCGGAGGCGGCTCCATGAAACCGACCGTTTTCGTAACCGTCCTGGTTCTGACGCTGCTGGTGGAATTTCTGCTCGGCAACATCGGGTTGACGCTCCCTCTGCTCGGGTGTGTGCTTTACTACTACGCGGGAGCCTTCTCACCCGGCTACGCAATCGCCGGAGCACTGGCAGGCGGCTTGATCATCGACTTTCTTTATCAGCGTCCGCTGCCGCTGACGGCCTTCTGGCTTCTTGCCGCACTGGCGGCCGGTCGGAGTCTCCGCCGCAAGGAGAATACTGCGGTAATCGAAACCGTGCTGCCGGGCATGCTGATCGCAGTTGTGCTGACCATCGGCAATACGATCGTTTCGGGCGGCGGTTCGGAGCGTTTCCGCCTCGACACTCTGATCTGGCAGCTTGTATTCTCCGGCGCCGCCGGCATGGCGCTGCTGCCGGGCTTCGTGCTGCTTCTCGACACCATCGGCAAACCGCTGGCGGTCCCCTGTTTCATCCGGGAACCCCGGTCGCGTCTCGACACCAGGCCGCTGGGGCGTCAGCCCCGCCGGGTCAGGGCTCCCGCGGGTACACCACCTCATCGTCGCGGCGGGGGAAAAGCATGAGACGGCCCGCCCGCAGTGCAAAATCGCTCTCCATTGCGGAGTTCATCCCGGAGGAAAAACTCCGGATTGTGCTGATCGGCCTCGGCATTCTGTCGGGTTTCCTGTTGATTCTGGGGAAACTTTATCTGGAACAGATCCAGTCCGGCGAAGAACACCGGGAAAGAATTTCCCGCCAGTCGATCCGGCGGATCCGGATTCCGGCACGTCGCGGAAAAATTTTCACTTCCGACCTCAAACTGCTCGCCGACAACAGCGCGGAGTGCAATCTGCTGTTTTATCCGGAGGAGATGCGGCAGCGCCGCAGATCCGATACGATCCAAACGATCCTGAAATCGGCGGAAACCATGGCCGAAGCGATCGGCCGCCCCAATCCGCTCAACGCCACGCGGGTCGAACGCCATCTCAACACACGCCCCGGGTTGCCGCTGACCGTATTCAAGCAGCTGACTCCGGTCGAAGCGGCACGCGCCCTCGAAACAGCACGCACCATGCGGGGTGTCGATATCGAGCCGGATGAGTCGCGCAGTTATCCGGCAGGATCATTCGCCGCCCATTTGATCGGCTACACCGGAATCGACAGCCCGCAGGAAGCCGCCGACCGTGAAAAATTCTCCTATTACATCCCGGACCGGATCGGCCGCGACGGGATCGAACGCGCTTTCGACCGCCTGCCGGGAACCGGAGAAGACGCGCCTCTCGGATTGCGCGGACTGCCCGGGTACTCCCTTGTTCAGGTCGACCACCTCGGCTTTATCCGGCAGACCATCATCGACAAGATCGAGCCGCTGCACGGCAACAATGTGATTCTGACCATCGATTCACGGGCTCAGGAAATCGCGGAATCGCTGCTGGTGGGCAAACGCGCCGCCTTCGTGCTGCTCGACGCGACGAACGGCGATGTGCTCGCCTCCGCCTCATCCCCCACTTTCGATCTGTCGAAATTCGCGCCATACATTCCGGCCGACTACTACGGCAAGTTGCGCAACGACCAGAACCGGCCGCTCTACGACCGGGCGCTGCTGGGCAACTACACGCCGGGATCCATCCTGAAACCGCTGGTGGCCCTCGCATTCCTGAATGCCGGAATCGATCCCCGGGAAAAAATTGACTGCACCGGCGCGGTGGAGATCGGCAATACGTCGGTCCGTTGTGCGGCCTGGCGGTCCGGCGGCCACGGATCGGTTGATCTGGTAACCGCGCTGGAACACTCCTGCAACGCCTATATGATTGAACACGCCCTGAAAGTCGGTCTCGCTCCGATCGCAGAAGTTCTCGCCTCCGCCGGCATCGGCCGGACAACCGGCCTTGAGCTGGCGGAGACGCGCGGCGTGTTTCCGACGGATGCGGCCAAACGGCGGCGGACCGGTACCCGCTGGAACCGCTACGATACCGCTCTTCTGTCGATCGGTCAGGGAATCGTCACCCTCAGTCCGTTGCAGGCTGCCGTCTTTACGGCTGCTCTCGCCAACGGCGGAACGATCTATCAGCCCCATCTGGTACGGAAGGTGGTGGATTCCTACGGCAATCCGCTCTATGAGCGCCGTCCACAGGCCCGGGGAGAGCTGGCAACGAAACCGGAATATCTGGAAATCGTCCGCCAGGGAATGTTTGAAGTGGTCAACTCTCCCTACGGTTCCGGCCGGGAGGCGAAAGTTTCCGGCTTGACGCTCTACGGGAAAACCGGCTCCGCCGAGGTCGGCCCAGTATCCGACCGCCGCCTGACCACCTGGTTCATCTGTTTTACAACGTTCCGGGGACGTACTTACGCCGCCGCGACAATGGTTGAAGAAGGTCGTTCCGGCGGCAAGAGCTGCGCGCCGCTGGCCGCCGAGTTCTTCTACCGGTACCTGCTCTCCGATGGCTCCGGCACAGGAGAGGAAACACGCCCGGAGATGTTGCCGTAAAAAATTTTCCGGTGATTCGCCGGAGCTCGAAATCAATGACAGGAGATCGTATTCAAATGTTCAATGCCGCGCTGATCGGAGTCTCCGGATTCGGAGCAATTCACTACAACGATTTCGTCAGGGAACATGCCGCCGGACGCATCACGCCGGTCGCCGCCACGGTGATCAATCAACAGGAGGAAGCGGAAAAATGCGCCTTCCTGCAGAGCATCGGCTGCCGCCTCTACACCGATTACCGGCAGATGCTCACCGAATGCGCGGGTAAGATCGACATCTGCTTTATTCCGACCGGAATCGCGCTCCATCTCCCGATGACCGTCGCCGCCCTGGAAGCCGGCGCGAATGTCTATGTGGAAAAGCCGGTTGCCCCGACCGTTGACGACGCCGAGGCGATGCGGACCGCGGCCCGCCGTGCCGGAAAATTCGTCGCAGTCGGCTATCAGAGCCTCTACCAGCCGGAAACACGCCGGATCAAGGAGCTGCTCCTTTCCGGGCGGATCGGCAGAGTACGCACGCTGAAATCCTACGGGCTCTGGCCCCGCGATGACGCCTACTATCAGCGCAACAACTGGGCCGGAAAACTCGGCACGATCGAGCATCCCGTGCTTGACAGCCCGTTCACCAACGCCCTTGCGCACTACCTGAACCTGCTGAGTTTCTATGCCGGCAACACTTTCGAAGGCACCTGTGAAGCAACCGCGGTGCAGGCGGGCCTCTTCCGGGCGAACCCGATCGAGAGCTGCGACACCGCCGCTCTGCGGGTCACCACCGCCGGTGACGGAGAGCTGCTTTTCCACGTGACCCACTGCAGCGAAGAAGACTTCGGGCCGCTGTCGAGGATTGAAGGCGATGATGGGTTCATCGAATACGACATGGAACACACCGTTGTCCAGCTCCGTTCCGGAGAGCGCGAAGAGTTCGCCTCCGCCACCTGGGACGAGGGCCGGGTCAACATCTACTCCGCGCTTGAGGAACGGCTGCGGAATCCGGAGGCGTTCATCTGCACCATCGACATTGCGATGAATCATACCCGGATCTGCAACGCGGTCTTCGATTCGGCCTCGATCCGCACCCTTCCCGAGGAAAGTTTCCGGGTAGTCCGGAAGGAAGGCTCCGTTCGCCGGGTCATTCCCGGCATCGATGCGGCGATCCGCCGGGCATGGAATGAAAATCGTCTGCTCGACGGAACGGATTTCCCGTGGGCGATCCCATCCCCGGTTTTCTCCCTCAAAGGCTATACCTCTTTCCTGGGAACCCTCCTCGAAGATAAAAATTGATAATAATTATCAAAAAGTACTTGCATTTTTATTTTACAGGATTATTTTAAGCAGTGTGAACGATCCGCGGAAGCGGAACAAAACAAAACCAAGGAGATTTGAAAATGGCCGACCTCAAGAACAGCAAGACCGCCGCCAACCTCGCTTACGCCTTCGCCGGCGAATCGCAGGCCCGCAACAAGTACACCTATTTCGCTTCCGTCGCCCGCAAGGAAGGTTATGAGCAGATTGCGGCGATCTTCGAAATGACCGCGAACAACGAGAAGGAGCATGCGAAGCTCTGGTTCAAGGAACTCGGCGGGCTCGGCGACACCATGGCGAATCTGAAGGCTGCCGCCGCCGGTGAACATGAGGAGTGGACCGATATGTACAAGCGGTTCGCCGAAGAGGCAGCCGCAGAAGGTTTTGAAGCCCTCGCCCGCAACTTCGAGCGCGTCGCCGCGATTGAAAAACGCCATGAGGAGCGCTATCGGAAACTGCTCGCCAACCTCGAAAAGGGTGAAGTCTTTGCCAGGGGCACCGAGACCCGCTGGGAGTGCCGCAACTGCGGACACATTTTCATCGGCACCAAGGCTCCTGAAGTCTGCCCGGTCTGCAAGCACCCGAAGTCGTTCTTCGAGATCGAGGCGCAGAACTACTGAGTCCTGTCCGTCATCCGCCGCACTGCGGCGGTGCGTTCTGCAAACCCGTGCGCCGGAAAAACCGGCGGGCGGGTTTGCCGTTTTTCCTCTGTGGCCGGAGAAACGGCGTCAGAACTTCCGTCACAGATGTGTTCCCGGAATCAGGAGAGTTTCCGCACCATGCAAATCAAACTTCTGCTTCTCGTGACGGCGGCCGGCGCATTCGGCACACTGGCACGTTTTCTGACCCTGCGGTTGTTCACAGATCTTTCTCCGGCGCTGCTGCCCTGGGGGACACTGGCGGTCAATGTGGTCGGCGCATTCGCAGCGGGGACGCTGTTTTCATTCAGCAGCCGCCACTGGCCGGCCCTCGCGCCGTATCTGCCGGTGTTGCTGGTCGGCTTTCTCGGAGCATTCACCACATTTTCCACCTTCGCGCTGGAAACGGCCCGTTTTCTCGCGGACGGGGCCTACGGGCGTGCAACGTTGAACTTCCTGCTTCAGAACGGCATCGGCATTACCGCCGCCGCCGCGGGACTGGCGACAGGACGGCTCTTCTCCTGAGCTCCTCAATGCTGCGACCGGGCAGAATCGCGAAGCGCCGGAATCTTTTCAAGCAACTTTCCGGCACACTCCTTCGCTGCCACCGACCGCTGCGCATCACGACCGGCAATCGCCTGTCGCAAGGCATCGGCGAGAGCGCCCAGTTCCGGACGGGAAAGAAGTTCCGGTCCCGAAGCGGCAGCCTGCTCCGCCGCTTCGAGCGCGGCGGAGAAATCATTCTCCTGAAAATGAATCAGCAATGCAACCAGCGCTCCGAGCGAAGATGGACGGTTCATGGCGAGAATCTCAAGAGCGGCGGGCGTATGGCCGAGTTTGTATTCGGCAAATGCGAGACGGGCGGCGCACCCGGCCGCTTCACGGTCGAGTTCGAGCATCTGGCGATAGTACCACGCGGCGCTGGTCCAATCACCGTTCTTTTCCGCTTCCAGCGCTGCTGAAGCCATAAACTCGTTGACCTCCCGGTGCTCGCTGAGCAGCTTGCCGAGCCGCGGTTCCAGTTCGAGATCGGGAGCGGCCCCCAGAGAGCGCGCCGCCTGATAGAAACCGGCCGCCTCCTGCTCGTTCTGCGGAGAATTGCGCAACACCAGCCGGGCGAGCTCCAGTCTGGGAGCGGCGGCTTCGGGATGAAGTTCGGCGGCTTTCTCAAAGGTTTCCCGCGCCGTTTTCGCCTGTCCGCTGCCGGCCAGTGCCCGTCCCGCCGCCATCAGCAGCCGCAGATCCCCGGGATGTTTCGTCAACGGCTTCTCCACCGCCGCAAGTGCATTACCGTATTTTTCAACACCGATCAGCGCTTCGGCATCGGCGGCGGCAAGCTCCGGATCTTCCGGCTGCTTCAAACGCGCCGCCTCGAGAAGCGGAAGAGCCTTTTCAAACTCCTCACGGCGAAGGAAGATCAACCCGAGCCGGGCCTGCGCCTCAGGAAGATCCGGAGCGAGCTCCAATGCGGTCTTATAATTCCAGATCGCCAGGTCGAAACTCTCCTCGGCTTCCGCCTTTCGACCGGCCGCCATCAGTTCCGCCGGGGATCCCACCTGCACCGGTTGCAGCACACCGGCTTTGCCGTCAGTCGGAGCAACGGGAAGTTTTTCCACGTTGGCGACCACGGGACGAGCCTTGAGTTCGGCCTCCAGTTTCCGTGCTTGCTCGGCAAGCTGCTGGTTCTCCTTCTGGACAGCGGCAAGCTGGTTGCGCAGCTTTTCCACACCGGCAAGTTGTTCACGTGCCGCATCGAGGGCAGTCCGCGCCTCTTTCAATTCCTCAAGCTGTTTGCGGTTGGCGGTATTTTCGGTCTGAAGTGCGGCAAAGTTCTGCCGGAGTTGCCGCAATTCCGGAGCCAGTTTGGCGAGCTTCTCCTGATTGAGCCGGGCAGCTGCCAGATCGTTCTCCAGCTGCCTCCGGGCAGCCTCCAGCTTCTGCAATTTCTGCTGCGCATCCTGATTCTCCTGCTCATAACGCGTATTCTGTCCGGTCAACTCCTCAATCCGGCTGCGGTAACCGGCGCTCTCCAGTTTGAGTTGCTCCAGCTCCGAAGCCAGTTTCTTGCGAGCGGCGTCCGCGGCGGTCAGGTTGCGGATATCTTCGCTGCTGCGGCTTTCGAGACGCTGTTCAAGCCTGGCACAGCGATCGGCCCACTCCTGCATATCCCCCTCGAGCTTCAGATTACGCTCACGCAGATTCTTCAGCTCGAGCTTGGAAAGTTCCCCGGCCCCCTTTTCGCGCTCAAGATCCCGGCGGAACGCGGAGTTCTCCTGCTCGAGCCGCGCCCGCGCTTCCTCGATCTTACCCGAAGTCTCACGGGCGCGAACCAGTTCCAGTTGAAGATCGCGCTGCCGCGCCTGCAGCTGCGTACTCTCCTCCTGAGCCGTTGCGGCAGCACCGCGGGCAGAAGTGAGAGCCTCGCGCAACTCCCGATTTTCCTTCAACAGATCGGCATTCAGCGCCGCGGAATCGCCACCGTCCTTCAAGGTACCCTCGAGACGGCTCCGGAGAGAGGCGAGTTCCGCTTCACGGTTGACAAGTTTGCTCTCGTACTCCTTGATCAACAGAGAACCGCGGTCGAGTTCCTTCTGCAGCTCACCGCGCTGCACAACCGCCTCATCCTGGAAACGGCGGAGCTCCGTGAGCTCGCTTCGCACACGCTCCAGCTCTTCAGCAGCGCTGCCGGCCCGGGATTCGGCGGCACTCTTCTGCCGGTAAAGTTCTATCGCATCCTGATCCTGTTTCCGGATGCGGGCCTCGGCCACCTGAAGCCGTTTGGTGATCAGGTCGGTATTGAGCTTCTCCTCGACAAGCTGCTTCTGAAGCGTATCGAGACGGCTGTCCGGCTCAAGCGCCTGCTGTTCCAGGTCATGATAACGCTTTTCGAGCAGGCGGTACTTTTCATCCATCACACGCTGTTCCCGAAGCAGGTTGGCGACCTCCTCCGCAGCATTGTCCCCCTGTTGAACCTTGCGACGCAGTTCATCAAGCTCGGCCAGCGCCTCAAAATATTTCTGCTTGTACTCCGCCGCTTCCCGGCGGAGCGCCTGCATTTCGACCGGATCGGCGGAAAATGCGTTTCCGGAGGCGGAAACATCTCTCATGCCCGTGGCGGAATCCCCTCCGCCCAGCAGCTTTCGAACCACTTCCAGTTCCCGCCTGCAATCGTCGAGACGCCCCTGAATGATCTTCTGATTCCAATCCGGCCGCGCCTTGCGGACACGCTCATATTCGCGTTCCGCACGCTGAAAAAGTTCAAGCGCATAGACGTAATCGGCACGGTCGCGCGCCTGCGTTCCCTTCTCAAAATAGGTGTGACCGTTGCGCCAGGCGTCCCACGGGGAAAACTCCCCGGCGGAGGTGAAAACGGCAGAACCGATTCCGACACAGAGGATCAAAAAGATTTTTTTCATCGCTGATATTCCAGAAACTTGTGGCGATGCACCGGACCGATGGTGAAAACCAGTTCGAGCTCGCCGTTTTCAGTATATGCTTCCTCATACACCCGCCCGTTCGCATGTGCGAGCGCAGCGAGATCGTAACGTTGCGGAGGCAACACGACACGGAGCAGCTGATGCCGTTCCGCCGCGATCGAAGTGAGCTTCTCCCGCAATTTGTCGAGCCCTTCGCCGGTCTCTGTCGAAAGATAGATCGCTTCAGGGAAAAGACCGTTGAGCCGGGCCAGCAGCACCAGTTCTGCTTCGCGATCGATCAGGTCAAGTTTATTGAAAACGATCTGAATGTTCTTTTCGTCAGCCCCGAGCTCACGTAAAACGGAAAGAGTCGTCTCCCACTCCGCTTCCAGTTGCGGACTGGAGATATCCAGCACCAGCAGCAGAAAATCCGCCAGCACCGCCTCCTCGAGTGTCGACTTGAAAGCCTCGACCAGCGAGTGCGGAAGTTTTCGGACAAAACCGACCGTATCGGTCAGCAGCAGTTCAAGATTATTGCCGAGATCAATCCGCCGGGTTGTCGGATCGAGAGTGGCGAACAGCTGGTCTTTGACCAGAACCTCAGCTCCCGACAACGCACGCAGGATTGAAGACTTACCGACATTGGTGTACCCCACGATCGCCCCATGCGGCACCGCATTGCGACGGCGGGCCTTGCGCTGGGTGTCGCGCTGCCGTCGAACGGTCTCCAGCTCGTCTCGAAGCTGCTGGATCCGCCGTCGAAGAAGCCGCCGGTCCGTCTCAATCTGCGCCTCCCCTTCCCCGCGGGTGGTGGCGCCGCCGCCGTGCTGACGCGAAAGGTGGGTCCAGGCGCGGGTCAGGCGCGGCAGTGAATACTGGGCTCGAGCCAGCTCAACCTGCAACACCGCCTCGCGGGTTCTGGCCCGCTCTGCGAAAATGTCGAGAATGACCTCCTCGCGATCGATCACACAGCATTTCGCCAGCCGCTCCCAGTTTCGCTGCTGCGACGGAGAAAGCGGCGTATCGAAAATCAGACAGTCGGCCTCGCACTCCTGGGCGAGCGTGGCGATCTCCTCCGCTTTTCCGGTTCCGACATAATATTGCGGCATCGCCTGGTGCAGATTGACCACCACCGGTTCGAGCGGAACAATATCAAGGTTGCGCACGAGATCGGCGAGTTCATCGAGGTGCTCGAATACATCAGCCTCGTCTTCACCGGGTTCCCGAATACCGACCAGCAGCGCACGTTCCACTTTTTTTCTGGAGTCTTCAGCCGTTTCAATCATAGAGAAATCACTGTTTCACGCATCTGTATTGCAATTCTATAATAATACACGCATTTTGACAAAAACCCAAGCAGGAGGGGATCGATTTCCCGGTAAAATCCGGGAAAATTTCTCCGCCGGAGCAGCGGGAAGAGTTTCTTCTCTTGATTATCGCCGGATCCGGGAATATATTACTCGGGTTGCAGTTCCCGTCGATCGCGCGAGTGGCGAAATTGGCAGACGCGCCGGATTTAGGTTCCGGTCCTTCGGGGTATGGGTTCAAATCCCTTCTCGCGCACCATCTATTCAACGGTGAAACACCGGCAACGGCACGGAAGCAGACAATAATCCGCACTCCGGATACGTTGAAAGAATCGGAAAGTAAACCCATGCAGTCAGCCGGAGAAAATTGATCATGAAAACAAACGGGATGATCCGAAATGCAGTCACGGCAGCACTCTCCGGGGCCGTCATCGCCGGGGCCGCCGTCTATTTGATTACCGCTCACCTTGATGCGATACGACAACACGAAGCCTTTGAGCTCTACAATTCCACTCTCGCGGCAACCCGCCTCGCGGCGTTGTCTTCCCTGCGTGACAACGGAACGGAGGAGACACTTGCCATGCTCGAAGAGGCCCTGACAAGCGACCTCTACGCCCTCAGGCAGATCGCGAATCCGACCCCCGCCACAAAGCTGATGATCCGCCGGATCACCGATTATCAGAAGAAATACCCGCCGCCGGCCGAACTGCCGGATATTCAGGACACGGCGGATTTTCCGGAAGGCTCCCCCTCTCTCACGCCAGCCGGTCGAGAAGATCGTTGATTCCGCCCAGAACGTTCCGCACATCCGGCGGCAGATCCACCGTTCTGCAGCGACGCTGCCGGTCGCCGTTCTTCACCGCAACCAGCACCTGATCGACCTCTTCCAGAGGCTCCACCAGATTGCGGAGAATCGAACGTTTGAAGAGGATCCCGGCGACAAAGACCGAAAGAGCCATGAATACGACCCCCCACGCGCCCGCAAGGCAGAGCTGTCGCGCCTCGCGTGCGGCCTCCACCATCGCCAGCCGGTTGCTGTTTGCCAGGTTATGGACGGCCTCGACCGTCGCCCGTCGCGCTTCATACGATCCGGCGAGAGCGGCGACATAGTGTCGGCGAATCACATCCAGCGCGGCAGGTTCCCCGGCTTCGGTGATGTTGTTCTGCGCCCGTCGCAAAGCGCGTTCAAATTCCCCCCGCAATCCGGTGTCGTCGGCGATCCCGCCGTCGCGCACCAGTGCGAGTACTCCGTTCATCCGTTCGCAAGCCTCGAGAGACTGCTCGTTACGGTCGAGAATGTGTCCGATTGCCGGCGCCATCCGCATGAAAACACCGATTGCTCCGAATGCCATCAACAGATTCAACCCGATCAACATCCAGGCCCCGAAGCGGACCGACTGCGCATGCTTCATGGTCAGACCCCCTTCATCAGATTGGTGAGCGCCGTTTCACTGGAGACGATCACCAGATTGTCACCCTCCTTGAGCTGCTCGGTCGGCGACGGTTGAGAGAGTTTTCCCCCCTCTCCGCGCCGGATCGCGGCAACCAGCACCCCGAACCGCTTCGGCAGCGCCAGTTCGACCAGACTCCTGCCGACCATCGACGGCTGTACCGCAATTTCAGTCAGCTGCAGATCACTGCCGAACACCGAATCGGCAATCAGACCGCGATAGAGCAGCCGATTCGCGAATCGCGAACCGAACTCCTGCTCGGGATTCACGATCTGATGCGCACCGACCAGTTTCAGAATACGCTGATGCGTCCGATCCGCTGCACGTGCGATCACCAGTTTCGCCCCCATCTGCCGCAGCAGCGCAGTACAGATGATCGAAGCCTCCTTGGATTCGCCGCCGATCGCACAGACAACCGCGTCGCGCTGCTCCGGATGAAGCCGGGCCAGCTCAACTTCATCGGTCGCATCGACCGCAACCGCTTCAGCGGCAAAATCAGCTGCCTCATCAATCAACGCCCGGCGACTGTCAACCGCCAGCACCTCGGCACCGCGTTCCGAAAGCGTCCTGGCCAGCGACATGCCGAACCGCCCCATACCGATAATCATGATTTGCTGCGCCATATCATCCGTTCCCTTCCTTGCTCGGTCATGTCAGCGAAATGTCGGCCACCGGACAGCGTGACTGCGAAACTCCCCGCTCTTCACGAAGCAGGAGGAACAGCGTCATCGGTCCGATCCGGCCAATGAACATCGTCAGAATGATTACAACCTTGCCGATCCCGTCGAGTTCCGGAGTCGTTCCAAGCGACAGTCCGACCGTGCCGAGAGCCGAAGCTGCTTCAAACAGAAGTTCCCGGGCCGGCAGAGGTTGTGTGATGATCAGCATCATCACCGCCGCGGCAAGCACCAGCGCCGCCGCCGCCGTGATCGTAACCGCGCGGTTCACCGTACTCCCGGCAATCCGCCGGTTGCGGATGATCACCGCTCCGTTTCCTGAAATTTCAGCAATACAGGTCAGGAACAACACCGCCAGAGTCGTGGTCTTGATTCCCCCGGCCGTACTGCCGGGGCTGCCCCCGATGAACATCCAGAGAATCATCCACAACAGCGTCTGGGTACCGACCGAACCGAGATCGACCGAATTGAAACCGGCAGTCCGCAACGTGACCGACTGAAAGAAAGCATTGTGAAACTTGTCGGCCGCATCAAGATCACCCAGGACTCCATTCCATTCAAAAAGCAACATCAATGCGGTCCCGCAGACCAGCAGCCAGCCGGTGCATACCAGCGCCAGCTGCGCTCCGACCGGTACGGCTTCGTGCCGCAGCAGGCGCGGCAACGCCAGAGCCGTGGCGGGAGCCAGTCCCCCCAGAATAATCAGAGCCGCCACCGTGTAGAGAATCAGAGGATTCTGCTGGAAACCGACCAGACTGTTGCTCTGCAACATGAACCCCGCATTGCAGAATCCGGAAATCGCGGTGAAAACACCGTTGTAAATCGCCTGCAGCGGCGGCATGCCGGCTCCGTGAAAAAGAGCGGCAAGCAACATCGTTCCAGCAGCTTCCACAAGGAACGTATAGCGTAATATCAGCTTCAACGCACTGATCAGGTCGCGCCGCCCGGTGTCGGTCATCGAACTCATCAACTGCTCCTGCCGCAGACTCAGCCGGCGGCCGATTACATGCAGCCCAACGGTCGCGATACTCATGATCCCGAGCCCGCCGAGCTGAATCAGCACCATGATCACCAGCTGTCCGAACAGCGAGAAAGCCCCCCCGGTATCGCAGACCGACAGACCGGTCACGCAGACGGCACTGGTAGCAGTAAACGCGGCGTCGATCGCAGCGATTCCCCCTGCGCACGTCGCCGCCGGCAGCGACAGCAGCAACGCCCCCGCCACACAGAGCCCCAGAAACGAGAGAAACATCACTCGCGCAGGGTGGCTCAACAGAAAAACCCACCAGGAGTCATGCCTTCCACTGAACCGCGCTGCAATTCCGGTGATCAGCAGAATACCGAGACTGCCGAACAATGCGACCGCGGTCATTCCGCAACGGAACACCACCGCAGCGGAAAGAGCTACCACCAGCGCGAAACCGTAGCCGGAAGCAAACTTCCGCCAGCGGCACTCCTGCGCCCAGACCAGAAAACTGCCGATCGTCGCCAGTGCGGAAAATGCGATCGGGAGCGAAAACCGGCCCGCAGCACCGACGTGCCACAGCGGCAACAGTGATAGAACCACCGTCGCCCATGCCGCCCCGACCGCCCGCGGACGTGCCGGGCTGAACTCCGGACGAACACACTCCCCCCGCAGATCGAACACCGAGAACCCCGCACCGATGATTCCGGAGAGCAACAGCAACGCGGCAAACGGATCGTGCCGGATCGAAGGGATGGAAACCAGGAGAGTCCCCAGCAGAAAAAGCCCGAGAAGAACTCTTCCCGCAGAGAGACGACGATGGACCAGCAGCGCTCCGGAAGCGCCACTCGCCAGCGAGAGAATCGCAATAACCGGCCGCCACCAACCATCTCCGCCGGGGAAAACGGTCACAGAGGTAAACAGCAACGGAAGCGGAGACAACGCCAGCAACACACCGGCAAGCGTTGCTCCGGCGGGACATTCGACACCCCTTCGTCCAAGCTGCGCCATCCTGCCTACCCTTCTCTCCTTCCGGCCCGAAAGCAAAATGCTGCCGGGAGCAATCCCCCGCGGCGGCTGAAAAATGGTGGGCGTAACAGAACTCGAATCTGTGACCTCCACGATGTCAACGTGGCGCTCTAACCAACTGAGCTATACGCCCGAACGCTTCAACGGCGTCTAATATAACTGTACTTTCACGAATTGCAAACAATCCCCTCGAAAAAAAATGATTTTTCGAGCCTGAAACCTCAACACTCCCGCCTCACGGCAACGGGGGCAGCCGGAACGTCATCTCCTCCTCCGCCGAGATCACCGGCTCCACCGGACCGAATCCCGCGTCGAGAAGCCGCTTCAGCGTCGCCTCCACCAGTTCCCCCGGCGCGCTCGCACCCGCGGTCACCCCGACCACGGACGCCTCCCGCAATTCAGGCTCCGGCAACTCGTCCGGGCCGTCGATCAGAAAAGCGCGAGCACCGGCCCCCGCGGCAATTTCACGCAACCGATTCGAATTGGAACTGCGTGGAGAACCGATCACAAAAACCAGCGGTGCCCGTTTCGCCAGCAGGCGCACCGCCGCCTGCCGGTTTGCAGTCGCATAGCAGACCCCGGGACCGATCTCAAGCTGCGGACAGCGTGACAACGCCGCAGCTGCAATCTCATCAACTTCGCGGCTGCTCAAGGTCGTCTGGGCCAGCAGACGAACCGGGACCTCCCCCGGAAACTCCGGAAGCTGCAACGCTTCGGCCGCACTCCCGACCACGAACACGCGCCTGCCGTCCGCCCGCCCCAGCACTCCTTCAACCTCGGGATGTCCCCGATGCCCGATCAGAATCAGCACCTCGCCGGGAGAACTCTCCCGTGCCGCAGCAAGCTGCAGTCGTTTCACCAGCGGACAGGTTGCATCGACCACCCGGAGCTTCCTGCGATGTGCTTCCTGCTCAACCGCCGCACCGACGCCGTGGGCACTGAAGAGCAGCACGGCACCTTCCGGCACTTCATCGAGCGTCTCGACGAAAACCATTCCGCGCGTCCGCAGCCGGCCGACAATGTAGTTGTTGTGCACAAGTTCATGCAACGCGTAGACCGGTTTGGGAAAATGCTCCAGCAGCTGATCTGCCGTGGCGAGAGCACGACGGACACCGGCACACATCCCATGCGGAACAGCGAGATAAATTTTTCCTTTTTCCTTCATTCCGTAATCATAGCGCCGCCTGAAATGTTTTTCAAGGTTTCCCCCGCATGAAAAAAAAGGAATTTTTCCGCTTTTCAAAGTTGAATTGACGATAAAAAAACAGTAGTTTATAACGTTGACCAAAACACGGGTGTCGCCATTGTCCGCATGCGTGCAGGATAGCTCCGCAGCATGACCGCTTGACCGCCTGTGCTTTTTTATTGTGCGGATTTTCAATGGAGAATACAGTCGCGATGGAAGGACAACTCGTAGGAACGGCAACAACGGTCCAGCAGTCGGCAAACGGAATCGGGCTTTCCCCCGGTGCATTCTACACACTCTGGATCGGTATCATCGTCTACATGGTCGTTCTGATCGGTATCGGAATGTGGTCAAGCCGTCGCGTAAAGGGTATGAACGACTTCCTGGTGGCGGGGCGACGGTTGCCGCTCTGGATGGCCACCGCAACGCTTCTGGCGACCTGGTTCGGTGCCGGTTCGAGCATGGGAGTCGCCGCCACCGTCTACAGCAGCGGCATCGGCGGCGTCCTCGCAGATCCCTTCGGAGCTTCGCTGAGCCTCGTGCTCTCGGGTATCTTTATCGTCGGCCTTCTGCGCCGCCTGAAATGTCTGACCGTCACCGATATCGTGGAGCGGAAGTACGGGAAATGGGCCGGGGTTTACACCTCGCTGTGGATGATCCCGGTCTACGTCGGCTGGCTGAGTGCACAACTGCTCGGCATGGGAACTATCCTCCATGTATTGACCGGAGTGGATAAAAACATCGGTACGATGATCGGCGCAGTCATCGTCGTCATCTACACCTTCGCGGGAGGCATGTGGGCGGTGACCCTGACCGACGTGGTGCAGGTATCGCTGATCGTGGTCGGGCTTTTCATCATCGTGCCCGGAGCAATCAGCGAAGCGGGCGGCTGGAACGCCATGCTTTCGCGCCTTTCTCCGGAGGATTTGTCGCTGTGGCTCCAGCCGGAAACGCTCACCGCCGCCACCGATTACGTCTATTATACCGGCTGCGGCCTCGCAACGGGCATGGCCTCTCTGCTGCCCTGTGGCGCAATTCCGGGTGCGCTGTCCGGAATCGGAGACCTTTCAGCTCTCACGGCCGATCTTTCGGCAATCGATTACCCGACTGTTGTGACCGGTCAGGTGCCGCTGGTCACATCGGACTGGATCTACTACATCGGCAGCTGGATCGTGATGGGACTCGGCTGCACCATCGGGCAGGATCTCGTCCAGCGGTCGCTGGCCAGCCGCAATGAAAAGATCGCTGTCTCGAGCGCGGTGATGTCCGGCTTCTTCTATGCGGCCATCGGTCTGGTTCCGATCACGATCGGCTTTGCCGCCCGTACCGTGCTGGTCAAATACGGAATCACCGACAGTGTGATGGCCGGCGACCTCGAAAATCAGGTGCTTCCCCGGATGGCGATCATCATTCTCGGCAACCTCCATCCGCTGATTCTGACCGTTTTTCTCGCTGCACTGCTGTCGGCGATCATGAGTTCGGCAGACAGTTCACTGCTGGCCGGCTCCTCACTGCTGTGCAACAATGTGATCGGCTCGATCTGGCCGCGGATGAGTGACCGGCGGCTGCTCTGGTTCACCCGTGTCACCACGATCGCGCTGACCGTGATCGCGCTCTTCCTCGCCATGAAGGTGGAAAGCATCTACAAACTGATGATCAACAGCTGGGCTTCCCAGCTGGTGGTGGTTTTCCTGCCCGTGGTGACCGCGTTGTATGTGCCGAAGGCGACCAAAAACGCCGCCTGGGCGACCATGGCGGTGGCGACCGGAGTCTGGCTCTCCTACACCTTCATCAACGCCTCCGGTACCGGCATGACCTTCACGGAACTGATGAACAGCGACGAGCTCGACCGGGCTTTGACCTGCGGCGCGGTCTACGGCTTCCTGGCCGGAATCGTCGCCTTCCTCTGCTGCTATCTCGGAGAGCGGATTCCACACATGGTTCTCGACCAGCCGGAAGAAGAGGAAGAGTGAAATGGGACGGCTGTTGAAACTCTCCCCGGAGAACTTCGAATCGACTGTCACCGCGACCGCCGAAACCTTGAAACAGCCCGGCAGCGTGGTACTTCTGCCTACGGAAACCGTCTACGGACTGGTCTGCCGGGCCGAAGACCGGGCGGCGGTCAACCGGATCTACGCCTTGAAAGATCGCGACAGCACCAAACCGCTTGCCTGGTTCATCGCCGACTGGCGGAAACTGGGTCACTTCGGCGTCCGTCTGGAGGGACTCCCGACCGAACTGGCGGAAAAATACTGTCCGGGGCCGATCACGATCATCGCTCCGTGCATGGGAGGCGGAACCATCGGATTCCGGATTCCGGATCACCCGTTCGTACTGGCGCTGTTGCAACAGCTCGATTTTCCCCTCGCCTCGACCAGTGCCAACCTCTCCGGCCACCCCAATGCGATGACGGTTGCCGCCGCGCTGGCCGAACTGGCCGGAGAGGTACCGCTCGCAATCGACGCAGGAGCGATCCCGCCGGGTGCTCTCGCCTCGACCGTTGTCGATGCAACCGGAAGCGTCCCCCGGGTGCTTCGCCGGGGACCGATCAAATTCTGAGTTGCTTCCGGAAGCGTCCGGCAGCCTTCCACTGAAGACCGGCGGGTCACAGCTGCCTGCGAATCGAAACGGCGCAATCCTGCAGCATCTTGAAGATACCGGCGGCTCGCGGTTTATCGGTACGCGAAAGCTGCGCATAACAGCCGAGAGAGGCCAGAACCTCCCCGTTTCCCGCCAGAATCGGCACCGCAATCGCCATCCAGCTTCCCTGCCCGTCGAGGCAACCGCCCGCCGCCCGGATCTCCATCAATTCCCGGTCGAGTCCCTCGCGGGTACCGCCGCATTCCGGCCAATCCTCCAGCGAAGGCAGGCCGTTTTCGGCGATAAAGAAATCAAGCTGTTCGGGTGTAAACCATGCAAGGATCACCCGGGTGGTGCGCATGGCGTAACTGTGGCGGGCAGCGTGCCACTGCGGATTCTGCAACGGATCATCGGCCGCCTGGCACCGCAACAGTTCATGCCGTTTCCCGTTGATGATCGACACCAGCAACAGGCTTTCTCCCAGATCATGAACACACCGGCGGATCGCCGGTTCGGCCACCATCCGGAGCTGTCGAAGTACACTACCGGAAAAAAACAGTTCCCGGCAGCGCGTGCCCTCGGTATAACGGCCATGCCTCGGATTCGACACGTAACCGCACTCCTCGAGGGTTCGCAACAGGTTTCTCGCCGTGACCGGAAGCAATCCGGTCTCGCGGGCGATCTCCCGCAGCGTCATCTCGCGGTTTCCCAGCGACCGATCCGCCAGCAGTTCCAGAATCGCGATCGCTTTTTTGACCGATTTCACAGCCTGATATGCCATACTTTCCTCGAAATATTCATTATTGCTGAATTTATTTTCAATAATACCATAAAAAATACTTTTTTCAAGCAAAATTACAGTATAATACGGAATTTCAGATTGAAAAAAAAACTCTTTTTACTATATTAACCGCCATCGACCATTTTCCGATAACCAACAATGAGGTCATTCTCCATGGAAAAGAAGACGATCGAAGAACAGAACAAGGCGATGAGCGAAGCATACTGGCGGCTCTGGAATCCAGAAGAACAGGCCCGGATCGACCGCGATATCGAAGCGAATCGCAAGACGGACGGCGTTTTCAGGCGAAAGGAAATTCCGGCCGGAGCGGAGGTCAAGATAGAACAGACCAGCCACGCCTTCATCTTCGGCGCCCATATTTTCAACTACGACCAGCTTGGCTCCGACGAATGCAATGCAAGATACAAGGAGCTCTACGGAACGCTTTTCAACTCCGCCACCATCGCCTTCTACTGGAGAGAGCTGGAACGGGAAGAGGGGAAACCCCGCTTTGAAGCGGCATTCGAGGATACCGCGGAATACTGGAATAAAATCGCGGAACCGAAACTCGAACCGCACTGGCGTCGCCCGGCCACTGATCCGGTGGTGGCCTTCTGTAAAAGCAAAGGCATCCGGCTGCACGGCCATCCGCTGACCTGGGGGAACTACCGCTGGCAGTATCCCGACTGGGAGCTGGAAAAACTTCCGGCACAGTGGCGGGCAAAATTCCGGAAGAATGAAAATCACAGCCTCAATCCGACTCGAGAACTCTTCGAAGAGTTCACCCCGGCCGAGCTGGAAGAGATGTTTCCGGAATTTGCCGACACGCTCAATTTGTTGATGGCGAAGCGAATCCTCGAAATCGCCCGTCGCTACAAGGGAATGGTGGACAGCTGGGACGTGGTCAACGAAAGTGCAACCGACTATGCCGAAGGCCGCCAGATTCCGGGAGACGGCATCTGCAAAAGCATTTACGGTCTGATGCCCGGGGACTATACCTATCGTTCCTTCAAAATCGCCGACGGCATCTTTCCGAAGAGCGTGAAACTCAACATCAACGACTACAATCTCGGCCAATGTTACCGGGATCAGGTATGCGATCTGATCGGGCGCGGTTGCAAAATCGATATCATGGGTGCTCAGATGCATCTGTTCGATCCGCAGACCTGCCTTGACATTGCAGACGGCAGGACAGAGATCCAGTCTCCGGAAAACGTCCGGAAAACGATGGCGTGCATCTCCGGGGCGGGACTGCCGATTCACCTGAGCGAGATCACGATCACCGCGCCGCCATGCGGGGAACGCGGCGAGGATATTCAGGCCGTGATCTCACGCAATCTCTACCGGCTCTGGTTCAGTCTCAAACCGATGATGGGAATCACCTGGTGGAATGTGGTTGACGACTGCGGTGCACCGGGAGAACCCTCGGTTTCCGGCTTGTTTCATCGCGATATGACACCGAAGCAATCCTTCCACGCGCTGAACGACCTGATCAATCACGACTGGAAAACCAATACGACGGTCAAAGCCGGACGGGATGGAGAAATCGCCTTCCGCGGTTTCCGGGGCAACTACAAGCTCAGCTGGGAAGATGTCTCCGGGAAAGAGTGTTCCGCAACGGTCCGGCTGGAATGAATATTCCCCGGGAACGCGTTCCGGGCGAGAGGGAAGCCGGAGACGGCTTCCCCCCCTTTTTTCCGGTTTTAAAACTCCACTTTCGAGAAAACCCCTTCCGCCGGAATATTCGACGCCTCGATCTGCGTGTCGCTTTGCAACCGCCCCCGCCTGTTCCGCACAGGAGACGGGCGCCCGGAAAAATCAGAAAAAAATTCTGTTTCTCTCTTGACATTGTCTGATCGGTTTGTCATAATTATTGCTCCCACAGTTTAATACTTGTAGTTCAGCTGGCGTATTTGACAGACTCCTTGTGAAAAAGAGCTTTGATCTTCTCCGGTTGTTTTTGAATGCTTCGCATATGGGATTTTGCATGTTCTTC
>CALXOA010000037.1 GCA_944389895.1 uncultured Victivallis sp.
GGTCGACCGCGTCGTAAAGAGCGAAGGCGGCCTGCTCATACTCGAGGTGGCCGAGTTCCGCGATCAGCCGGATGGCGCGATCGATCAGCTTCTTATTGGAGATATCCACCCAGCTCATCCAGTTGCCGGAGATGCGGCCGAGTCTGGCCATGACACCGGTTGATACGGTATTCCAGACCAGTTTCACCATCATGTGATTCAGCAGCGAAAGCGATGAATCCGGCCATGCCGGGACAAGTTCGAAAGTACGGAATTTCCCCCCGGCAAAAGCGGCAGTACATTTGCGTAGCGCTTCATTCTCCGGCGCCCCCGCGACGGTGAAGAGAACCGCGTGGTCTGCTGCTCCGGCAAAACGTTCCGGCGCCGGTTCGTTTCCGACTTCGATCCGGTAGAGGTCTTCGGCGGCGATGTGAGGCAATCGCTCCGTGATCCGGTCGTCGGCTCCCATTGTCCGATAGTCGTCGGAGGACCAGTCGAGGCAGCGCGGTTTCCGGTTGAGCATGTGGCGCCAGGTCTCCCGGGTGTCGAAACAGGGGTTCTTGACGAAGGCCCACGACATCGGTGAGGTGGTGTCGCCTCTGCGGCGGAAGGGGGGCAGCATGAAGGTCGGAGCGCGTTCGGTGGTGTCGGTGAAGAGATCGAGCAGATAGTCGCAGGCAAAGTAGGTGATCCGGCCTCCGGCCCGGTAGGTTTCGGTTTCGAAATCGATATACCCGGCCAGTTTTTCAATGCATTCGGCGCTTTCGAGATGATCGAGAACAGTTGCGAATCCAGCTGCGAAGTCGGCAGCGGTACCTCCTTCCAGGCGGGCGAGAATCGTTTCGAGCAGGGCTCCACCGATGAGTTGTTCGCTGGTGGTCGCCTGCATCCGGGTGGAACCGGCAACGGCCATCGGACCGCAACTGAGATCCAGCACCGTCACCCGCGGATCGTCGATCACTTCGCGACAGCGGACCAGTCGCTCGCGCAGCAGCGATGCCGGATTGTTGAACATCAGAAACACCGCCGAGCCGCGGTCCGCCGCCTCTTTGACCGTACCGATCACCGAGCTGGTTTCGCCGCCCTCGGTGATGGCGACGAGCATGTCCGACGGGCCCATATCGAGATCGGCGGCCTGACGGCGGCCGAAGCTCTGGTAGTCCTCGAAAAACTCGACCGACCGAACCAGGGCGTAATCCCCGCCGGTCATGATGCTGGCAACCGAATCGGCATAACGGCGGTCTGCCGCCGTTGCGAAATATTCGCGCCACATCGACTCCAGCAGGATACTGAGCCGCCCGGTCGCGCCGCAGCCCGAGAATACGATGCGGCCGCCGTCGCGGATGGTTCGGTAGCCTGTTTCGGTCATACGGGCGAACTCCGCCCCGGCGAGAGTCCGCCGCGCCATTGTGAGCACATCACGGTCAGGCCGCTGCAGGGTACGGATTCCGGCGGCGGTTGAAGCGGCGAAGTCGCGCTCCATTGTACGGGTCAACGGGTTGGATTGTTCGGTCGGCAGGAACCCGAGGTGGAACTCGGTTTCGTTGTCGATGAAGTGACGTGCGGCGGCGCGGGATGCGTTCTCCATATCATCCTCTTTCATGGGCTCGGGCGGATCGAAACATTACGCTTCCACGGCGTCGAATACGCGGACGTGGTCGATTTCGAAGTAGTCGGGGAGGAGCGCTTTCTCCAGAATCGGAGCGGGTTTCCCCGCCGGATGATCCGGTGCGGTGGTGAATCCCGGGCCGCGATAACCGTGGCACTCGGTCGAGACGAGGATGAACTGTTCCGTCTCGGAGACCGGTCCGATGGTCACTCCGCCCTCCTTGATCCAGGAAGCGTCCGGACTCTCTTGTTCCACGTGGCGCAGGTGTTCCATTTCCGGAGGCAGGACGGTTCCGACCAGCCGCCCGTCGCAGTAAAAGCGGTAGCCGCTCCGGGACCAGTCCACGCCGAAATAGTGCCAGTCGCCATCGGTTTTTCCAAGCTCCCAGGAGAAATGTCCGGAGCCGCGGCAGTCTCTGCCGTAACCGCCCCAGATGTTTCCGCCGACGATTTTACCCTCAGCCGGATGACGATAATTTTCCATGATGTCGCATTCGACTCCCGCACGGCGGGGATCCGGGTGCGATCCGATACCGGGAGCCTGAAGCCAGAACGCCGCATGCCAGCCGGGATTTTTCGGCAGCCTGCAGCGGATCTCGTAATAACCGAAACGGTGCATGAATTTCGGTTTTTCCAGCTTCCCGAAGGGCCAGAATCCATTCGAATCCCTGGGAATGTCGTAACTGAGAGAACCGGTCTGCAGGTGCGGCGAAAAGTAGTCGTTCCCTTTTTTGATCAGGTGAAGCCGCATATGGCTCCTTCCGTCAAACTCCACACCTTCCTCGGTGAATGTCTGAAGCCGTTTCCCCCAGAAGTTGAGGCGGAATCCCCATTTCGAGCGATCCAGTTCCGTTCCGTCAAATTCATCGTTCCATACGAGTTTCCACGGCTTCCCGTCCGGCAGAAAACTGTCTGCGTGGTCCTGATAATGAAACGTCTGCATGAGAATGCCTCCCTGAGTGAATGGTGATCCGAATATGTTCCATCGTGAATAATTTGCATTAAAAATATATCCGGTGGAGGAAAAAGCAAATGGAAAAACCAGGAGAATGCAGAAATGACGGAGAAAGGAGGAAAGGTCCGGAAACTGCGGAAAATCGGCGCCGGAGCGATGCTCCGGAGGGGACGGAGAGTTTCAGAACAACATGGATTCGATGATGCCGAGATACTCGTAAACCGCCCGTTCCGCGTCACGCAGGTTTTCGGCATTGGGAACCAGCGACAGCAAAGTGAAGGAGAACGGCGGTTCCGCGCCTCCGGCGGGGGCGGGCAGGGCGTTGAGAGCATACTTCCGGCTGAGCACCATCAGCCGCGGCATATGAAAGGCTTCGGAAACGAGGATTTTCTTTCCGGGATAATTCAGAAATCCCCGAACCTCCTGCCGCGATGTGAGGGCTTGCTCGAGCAGTTCGATCCGCTCCGGTTCGATCCGGTAGTCGGCGAAAAATGCCCGCAGCGCAGCGAGTTTCGACTCCGTGGTGATCCCGCGGGTACAGTCCGCAGCGACGATCGAGAAGGGGATGTTGCGGCGTGTGAGTCCCGTACCAATCCGGGCTGCTTCCCGCAGACGCGTTGCCATCGAGTCGTTGAAGCGGCAGGCATCCGGCCGGTTTTCATCGTTTGAGATCGCGTTACCGGCGACAACGATGCAGCAGGATTCCGAGGCGGGTAGTGTCTCCCACTCCAGCGGTGGATAGGCGCCGGTCAGAGGGACCAGCAGCCAGTGACCGATGATTCCGAGCAGCAAATAGAGTCCGATTCCGGCGAAGAGAAACCAGCGGCCCGCCCGGCGGCCGGTTTTGCCGAAAAAATGCAGAAGCACCCCCGCCGTCAACAGAAGTCCGATCAGCGGAATCGGAAAGAGCAGCCGGGCGAGAAGTTTTTTCAGAAGCAGCAATACCGGCATGTTCAGGATCTCTTGCTCCCACGTCGGGCGATGATTCGTTCAGCGAGTTTCTCATTTTCGGGTTCCAGCCCGAAACGCCGGGCGAATGCGACCGCATCGTCGGTGTTGCCCCAGACATCCGCCGGACGATGGGCGTCGGCGCCCACAACGACCTGCACTCCGGCTTCCCCCGCAAGCTCCCAGAAAGGCGCCCAGGGGTACGGCGGTCGTCTGCCGGCGGGGGTTTCGATGGATGGTTTGCGCAGTCCATAGGCGTTGATCTCCAGCGGAACGCCGAAGGCAAGGGCGGCGCGGAAAAGATCCTGCGAAATCGCCGTCAGTTCCGGCGTCCAGACCGGGCAGCAGAGCGCCCAGAGATCGGGGTGCACGACATATTCGAAAAGTCCCGACTCGATCAGATGAATCACCGCCTCGATGTAACGCCTCACGTCCTCCGGAGTGAGCACCGTGCCCGGGGTCCACAGCAGCTCCGGATCCCTGCCCGGAATGTAATGAACTCCGGCGATCAGGTAGTCGAACCGCTGCCTGCCGAGAAATTCATCCTCGACAAAGGCGAAACCGTAATCCGGTTCCACATCGACTTCCAGCCCGGCAAGTACTTCCGGAACAAGAGAGGCATTCCGGGCCGCTTCCACCTCTGCACGGTATTCGGGCAGCTCCCGGTAGAACATGCGCGAACCGCCGTGCCGCTCATCCGGGAACGGGGAGTGCTCGGAAAAACCCAGGACCGCGATGCCCTGCCTGCCTGCTTCAGCACAATATTCGGCTACCGTGCCGCAGGCGTGTTTGCATCGTCTGGTGTGCGTGTGTAAGTTGACCCTGGTGCCGAAATTCATGATGACCCTACCCCCGGAGTAATCCATGTTTTCCCGATTAATATAACCTGCTTCTGCCCCGAAAACCAGCGTCCGCCGATCGGGAACGAAAATTTTGCCGGATAAATTTCTCCGCCGCACGTTTCCCGGCTTGCAATTTCAAAAACGCTCTGCTATTGTTAGGCAGGACCCTGCCGGTCCGGGCTGCTGAAAATCGCGTTTCACAGTTTCATCTTTCCATACAACAAAGGGGGATTTTATGACCAGAGCTACCGAATGCAGGAACTTCGTCATCGCGGGCCACTCGGGCTGCGGAAAGACCACGCTTTGCGAGCTGATGCTCTTCAAGAGCGGGGCCATTCCGCGGATGGGCAGCGTGGATGCCGGCACCAGCGTCTCCGACTTCATGGCGGATGAGCAGGAACGACGGTCGAGCATCTACTCAAGCGTATGCAACTGCGTCTGGAAGGAGAATCAGTTCTTCTTTGTCGATACTCCCGGATACGGTGAATTTACCGGTCAGTATGTGGCGGCGATCCGTGCCGCCGACGCAGCGCTGGTCGTCGTCGACGCGATCGACGGCCCGCAGGTGGGAACCGCACGTGCCTGGAAACTTTCGAAGCAGCGCCGCATCCCCCGGTTCGGCTTCGTGAACCGTCTCGACAAGGAGCGTGCCGATTTCAAGACGACACTCGAAGCGATGCGGAAGAATCACGGTCGCGATGTGATCATCCCCCTCTATTGGCCGGTTGGCAGCGAAGAGGGATTCAGCCGCGTTGTCAATGTGCTTTTCGATAAGGAGATTCCGCCTGAAATCGCCGATGATGTGGCCGAGTGCCGTGGTCTCTGGCTCGACGCCATCGCCGAGACGGACGATGAGTTGATGATGCGTTACCTCGACGGCGAGGAACTCACCGAAGCCGAAATTCACGAAGGGCTCAAGAAGTCGATCAAGAGCGGCCGGACGATTCCGGTTTTCGCCGGCAGCTCCGTCAAGGATATCGGCGTCACCGAGTTGATGGATGCGATCATCGAGCTTTTCCCGACTCCGCTGAGCTACGTCACCATCGACGGCGTCAAGCGCAAGATCAGCGAGGATGCCGATGCGCTCGGTATCGTTTTCAAGAGCATCAACGATCAGTTTACCGGACAGCTCTCCTTTGTCCGTGTGGTTTCCGGTGTTTTCAAGAGCGATTCCGACATCTACAATCTTTCGCGCGACGGTGTCAAGGAGCGGTTCGGAGCGATGTTCTTCATGAACGGCAAACAACAGACGGCGACCACCGTTGCCGGCCCCGGGGCGATCTTTGCGATTGCCAAGCTCAAAGATACTCATGTCGGGGACACTGTTTCGGTCAATCCGAATGAGACGGCATTGCCGGGAATCGATTTCCCCGGTCCGGTGATGTCATACGCCGTCACCGCGCAGAAATCCGGCGATGATGAGAAAATCGCCGCCGGGCTGCATAAGATCATCGAATGCATTCCGACCGTCCGCTTTGAACGGAATCCGGAAACCCACGAATTTCTTCTCTCCGGAATGGGGGACCAGCAGCTGGCGATCGTCGCAAGGCGGCTGAAGGAGCAGTTCAAGGTGGAAGCCCAGCTCTCCACGCCTAAAGTTCCCTACCGTGAAACCATCACCGGTGCGGGGGAGGGGCACTATCGCCACAAGAAGCAGACCGGTGGCGCCGGACAGTTCGCCGAGGTGTTTCTGCGGATCGCTTATAACGAAGGCGGGTACGAGTTTGCCAACGACGTGGTCGGCGGCACCATCCCCAAGAACTTCATCCCTGCGGTGGAGAAGGGGGTTCAGGACATGCTCGAACGCGGTCCCCTGGTCGGCTGCCCGGTGGAGAAGGTCAAGGTTTCGGTTTACGACGGGAAATACCACCCGGTGGACTCCAACGAAATGGCCTTCCGCATCGCGGCCCGCGCCGCTTTCAAGGAGGCGATGGAGAAGGCGAATCCGGTGTTGCTCGAGCCGATCATGCGCGTCAACATTCATATCCCCGACGCCTATACCGGCGACATCACCGGTGATTTGAACCACAAGCGCGGCCGTATCCTCGGAATGGAGGTCGAAGAAGGGATGGAGGTCGTTCAGGCGGAAGTTCCGCTCGCCGAAATGCACAAATATGCGACCGAACTGCGCAGCATGACCCAGGGGCGCGGTTCGTTTGACATGAGTTTCGTCCGTTACGAACCGGTGCCGACCAACGTGGCGAATGAGATCATAGCGAAACATCAGAAAGAGGTTCAGAACGAATAGCTTCCGTTTTCAGCGGGAGATCCGGGGTCGGCTGTCTCTGCCGGTTCCCCGGGGGGGCTCCGACGGTTCCGGCAAGGGGCCGCCGGAGTTTGTTTTCCCGGAAAATGTCTGGAGGTGACATGGTGATTTCGATCCGGAACCGGGTGGCGGTGTGGCTGGTCTCTGCGCTGTTCTGCTGTGCCGCGGGAGCGGCGGAGGTGGAACAGGCATTGCTGCCGGAGAATTTTCATGTGGTGGATGCGGTTCGCGGCATCTGGCGTTCCGGCCAGCCGTCACGGGAGGAGTTCGACACATTGGCGAAACGCGGCCTGAAGAGTACGCTCAACCTGCGTCGCCACCACTCGGACCAGTCGAAATTGAAAGGAATGCCGATTGTGGAATTTCGGCTGGCGGTCAATGCGGGCGACCTGACGCGGGCCGATCTGCTGCGCGCGGTGCGGATTGTGCGCGATGCGCCGAAACCGATCCTGATTCACTGCTGGCATGGCTCCGACCGCACAGGAACCGTGGTGGCGGCCTGCCGGATCGTGTTTTCCGGCTGGAGCGTTGAAAAGGCGCTCGCGGAACTGCGCAAGTCGGAATACGGGCATCACGCGCTGATCTACCGCAATCTTCCGAAACTCCTCGAGTCGATCGACTGGGAGGAGTTCCGACGGGAGCTTGAAGCGTTGCCGGTTCAGGAGCGCGATTCGGAGCGACGCGGAAATTCAAACAGAATCGACAGCAGAAGAAATACCGCCAGCATGTACGGATACCAGAGGTATGCGAGAATATCGAATGCTGTCACCGGCGGGGTGAGGTTCCGGGTGACACCGACCGCCCCGAGTACCTGCGCCCCATAGGGAAGCATTCCCTGTACGATGCAGCTGGTGGTGTCCAGTATGCTGGCGGAACGGGCCGGTGCGATCTTGTAGCGGTCGGAGATGTCCTTGGCGATCGGGCCGGTGATCACGATCGCGACCGTATTGTTGGCGGTGAATACATTGACGACCGCGAGGAGCAGCGCCATCCCGAATTCTCCGCCGCGCCGGTTCCGGATGTGGCGTTCAATCCTGTTGAGCAGATAGTCGATGCCGCCGTTGTAGCGGATCACTTTCAGCAGACCGCCGGCGAGCAGTGCGACGATCAGCGTTTCCGACATCCCCATGGCGCCTTCTCCGACGGCTCCGAGAAAACCGCTGAAACTGAAACTGCCGCAGCAGATGCCGATGATGCCGGCCGCCACGGTGCCGAAGAGCAGCAGCGCCATCACATTGACGCCGGCCAGTGCGAGCAGCAGAACCGCCAGATAGGGCAGTACCTTGAACCACTCGGTGGAACTCAGAACTCCGCTGAGTTCTCCGACCACCGGAGGGTTGGTCAGCAGGTAGAGGCCTATGGTCAGCAACGCCGCCGGAATGACGATCACCAGATTGGCGCGGAACTTGTCGCGCATGTCGACGCGCTGGGTTCGGGTTGCCGCGATGGTGGTGTCTGAAATCATTGAAAGATTGTCGCCGAACATGGCGCCTCCCACCACCACCCCGAGGGTCAGCCCGCCCGAGAATCCGAGATTCTGGCTGAATCCCATTGCGATCGGCGCCAGCGCGAGGATCGTGCCGACCGACGTTCCGATCGAGAGGGAGACGAAACAGGCCACCAGGAAAAGTCCGGCGACCAGCAGGTGCGGCGGCACGAAGGCCAGCGCGATTTTGACCGCCGCACCGACTGCCCCCATCTCCTGGGCGGTGTGGGCGAAGGCGCCTGCCAGAATGAAGATCAGGCACATCGTCATGATATCCACGTCGCCCATGCCGTGGGCGAAGAGTTCCACCTTGCTGCGGAGCGAAGCCCGATGGTTCAGTACCATCGCGGTGGCCGAGGCTACCAGAAACGCCACCGGCATCGGCACCTTGTAGAAATCGCGCCAGACGATGGAAAGCCCGAGATAGAACAACAGGAACACGGCAAACGGGATCAGGGCACGGAGGCTCGGTTCCCGGCGGGAAGAGAAATCTTCAATATCCATCGGCAGGTACGGCTCCTCTTTTCCGTTGATCGGTTGAACATTCTCTTAATATAACTTCCGGGATGGCGGATTTCAATTCCGCCGCGGAAGGGAACGATGGGATTCTCCGTCGGCCTGTCGGAGAGAGGAAAACGGACGTCGGTTTTTCCGTTTTTTGCGTGGAAATAAGGGCGATGATGTTTTGACAAGCGGCAAAGCGGCGTTATATTTTGTATTGCAATCAGGTACCATGTGGCAAGCGCGGAAGTGAGCACGGAATGGAGAAACGGGTCAAGTTGACGGACATCGCCCGGGAAGCGGGGGTTTCCGTTACCGCGGTCTCTTTTTACATCAACGGCAAGGCGAAGAAATACAAACTTTCCGAAGCCACCTGCCGCCGGATCGCCTCGGTGGTGGAGAAGTACGATTTCGTTCCGAATATCTTCGCGCGGGCGATGCAGCAGAACCGGACCTATCTGATCGGGGTGCTGGTCCGGGGGCGGATCAACACTTCGTTCTGGAGTGACATTGTCGCGGGAATCGAAGCCGGGGTCGCTCCATTCCGTTATCATCTGGTGCTGTCGAGTGCGCATTCCGACGCGGCGGGGGAGCTGGAGGCTCTGAAATCCCTGCGCAGCAAGGGCGTGGACGCCTATGTGATCTCGCCGGTCTGCGACGATTCCGGCCGGGTCCTGAACCTCGACTATCTGAGCGCCCTGAGCCGCCGTTCCCCGGTGATCGGGATGAATCTGCCCATGGAGGGAATTTCCAGCGTCTACAATGATGATTTCGCCGGTGGCCGTGCGGCGGCTGAATATCTCTACCGGAAGGGACATCGCCGGGTGGCGGTGCTCTGTTGTGAAGAGGTTCTCTGGTTCGGCCGTTTCCGGGCGTTCCGCGAATATTATGCGGGGAAGGGGTGTCCTGTGACGATCTGGACCGAAGGCGATGCACTGCTCGGGGCGCGGCCGCTGCCGAGTGCGGTTTTCTGTTTCAGCGATTATCTGGCGGCCGGCCTCTGCAGTCGTGCTGCTGCGGCGGGAATCCGGGTGCCGCAGGAGCTTTCCGTTCTCGGCTACGACCACCTGGAACCGCTGGTCCTGATGACTCCGTCAATTGCATCGGTGAATCAGCATAAGGGAGAACTGGGTGCGCGAATCGCCGAACGATTGATGGCGGTACTTGAAAACGGCGAGCCGAACCGATGTCGTGATGATGTTTTTCTTCCCGAGGTGGTTTCGGGAGATTCGGTTGCGGATCTTGGTGCCACCGGCGGCGACGGCGCTCCCGGGGCGGTGGTTTGACAGGAGATGGAGGCGTTTTCATGAGGTGCGGGGATTGCGGAAGCGAAGTGCAGTGGGGGAGTGCGTTCTGTTCTGTCTGCGGAGCTCCGGTTGCGTATTTCTGTCCCAGATGCAATGCGCCTTTGCCGAACGCTGCGGCGCCGTGTCCGCGGTGTGCCGAATCGCGCCCTGACGAACTGGTTGCCGGGCCGGATGGAAAGCGGGTCTTCAAATTTTCGTGTCCGCTCTGCCGACAGCGGATCGGAGTACCGCCCGATTGGTGTGGACTCGAGGCGTTCTGTCCGTCCTGCGGAGAGAAGATCGCCATTCCCTTTCCTCCCGCGGCTTCCGGATCGTCTTCTCCGGAAGAGGCCGTCGAGCCGCCGGTTCCGGTTGCCGGGGAGGGGGAAGACGGTGGGAGCCCGGAGCCGGCTTCGTCCGGTGAGGTCCGGTTGAAAATTGTGCCGCTGGCCGCACCGTCGGAGAGAAGGAGGGGGCCCGTCGAACCGGCGGTGCCGCCGCTCGTTGTCGTTTCGGATCCGGGATCGGAACCGGAGGCGGATCGGAAATGGCCCAGTGCCGGGGAGGCTCCGTCGCCGGAGGGCATCCGCCGGATCCGGCTGGCGTCGGCTGTGTTGGCCGGGATTGTGGTGATCGCGGTGGCTGTCTGGTTGGCATTGCCGTCTCCGGGCGGGGATTCCGCAGCGTTGCGGGAGGCGGCGGAACAACTCCGGGTGCTCGGCGGTGCGCTGCAGCACTATGCAGTCGACTCCGGTTCCCGGTTGCCTCCCGGCGAAGGATGCATCGGTTTGAGAAAGCTGTTTGAGGCGAATGCCGCAGGCGCGAAGATTCTGCTGGCGGGGCGTGGCGATGCGGTTCCGGCCGCGGACGGGCGGATCGGGGAGGAGAATACGAACTTCGCTTATCTGGGCGGGGGGCTCGCATTGCCTCCCGGGGACGCCGGGCCGATCGCCGCCGAACTTCCGCTCGTGGTGGAGAAGCCCTGGATGTGTGACGGAGGCAGGATTGCGGTGCTTTGCTGGGATATGAAAGTGCGGATGGTCGATCTGCCTTCCGCTGCGCGGCGGAGCTGCGGCGATTTAGTACGTTTTCTGCGTGATCGGAGCGCGGTCGCTTCCGATACGAACTGGAGTGTCGTGGCCGGCAACGCGGCCGGCGTTGATTTCGCCTGCGGCCGCTGAAGAAAAAGAGTGGGAACCGGCTGGATCTCATCCGGTTCGATTTGATAACTTTCCCGATGGTGATATAGTAAAGTCGGGATGACCGTTACGGGCGGTGATTCTTTCCCGGGCGTTTTTTGTTATGGAGGAGCGGGCAAATCATGGTGATGCATCTGGAGCCGGATTTTTTGTTGCGGGCGGTGATCAGGACGCCGGCGCTGCGGCTGGCGCTGGGTAGTTTCCGGTCGTTGGATTCCGAAGGGATCATCCGCCACGACGCAGATCCGGTGGCCGGCCGGTTGCTTGCCGGTGCACTGAGTTCGGCGGCATTGATGAGTGTACTGCTGGATGAGGGGGAGAAATATTCGATTCGAATCAATTATCCCGGTCCTGCCGCCGGAGTGCTGGTGGAGGCGAATGCCGATGGCCGGGTACGCGGTCTGATCCGCAATCCGCATGTGATGACCACTGCCGATTCTGTGGAAATCGCCTGCGGAGATGCCGGTGCGACCGTCGCTGTGACCCGGTCGAAGGACGGCCGGATTTTGAACTCCGGCGAAGTCAGAAGTGCTTTCATCATGCCTTCTGCTGCGCTGGGGTATTTTCTTTCGGTCAGCGATCAGATCGAGAGTGAAATCCGTTGTGAGGTCGAATTGCAGCCCGATCCGGCGGCTCCGGTGCGGTCGGCGGACGGGGTGTTGCTGCAGGCGATGCCGGGGTGTGATCTTGCCTGTTTTGACACGATCCGGAAGCGTCTGCTCGAACCGGCGGCGGGCAAGGTGCTGCGCGACCGCAGTTGTTCCCCGGAGGACAAGTTGCGTACCCTGAGCATGCTGCTGTGCCGGACGGTGGAACCGCCGGAGATGGGGGTGTTCCCGGTCCCGGCCGCCCGTTTCGCCTGCAACTGTTCTGCGGAACGGATGCGCGAAATGACGTTGCAGATGCTCGGCGGTGAAGATTTCGAAAAGCTGCTTCAGGAAAATCCGAATCCGGCGGTCCGCTGCCAGTTCTGTGGTGCGGAGTACCGCCTCGGTGCGGAGGGCCCTTCTCCGTCACAGGGAAAGGAATGAAAAGTTGCCCGGCGGCGGAGAACCGCCGGGGGACCCTTCTCAATCCGAGCTCCGTTCCATCCGGTAGTACCGTGTCGCATCCGGGGGGCGGATGTTGGTCAGGTCGCCGCGGTAGTGGCGCAGCTGAGTCGGAACAAAGGGGTGTTTCAGAAGTTCCTTCTCGTTGAGATCGATTCCAATGCCGGGCCGTTCCGGAATCACCATCCTGCCGTTGCGGACGGTCAGCTCCTCGTCGCAGATGTCGGCACGGAACGGCACGTCGGTCATCATCATTTCCAGAATCACGAAGTTCGGCACGCATGCCGCCAGCTGCAGAGTCGCCGCGTTGGCCACCGGGCCGGATGGGTTGTGCGGGCAGAAGCCGATGTGACGGCTCTCCGCCTCGGCTCCCAGAAAGCGCATTTCGGTCATCCCCCCGGCAT
>CALXOA010000038.1 GCA_944389895.1 uncultured Victivallis sp.
GGGCCCCGGAGCAAGTTTCACCATCTGCCGTTCCTGGACGACCGTCGAACCGGGCTGCCCGCCGTTGCGGTATTCGATGAAGAGTTCCTTGAAACGGTTGGAGGCGGGATCCCCGCCGAGGAGATTGTTTTCGACCTTGAAGTCGAGTCCGGAAGGTGTCTGCAGCTTGCGGACATGCTCCGTAACATCGCGTCCGGTCTTTTCGCCGCGGGCGCGGTAAACCGCTTTGACGATCTCCAGCTCCGGCAGTTTTTCTCCCTGACGGAAGGCGGTCAATGCCGGTTTCGAATCCGAAGGCGTGAATACTACGAAACGGGACTCCCGCGGATCGAGCATGATCGGCATGGAAACGTGACTTCCCGTGTTCTGCCAGACCGTGAACGGTTTGATTTCTCCGGTGAGCGGATCCCAGGATTCTGGTACTTTCCCCGCTCCGGCCCGGAACGATACATTGCCGTCGTAGACCAGATCGCTGTCGTTGTTCACGAAGTAGATCTCGACCTCTCCCACTTTGCGGTGCAGCACATTGAGCCCGAGGGGAACCTTGAAGTCGGGAGCGATTCCGGCCGTCCTCAGGATTTCCACCGGGTTGTTGTTGACGATCAACCGCCCGCGTCCCACTTTGCGCATCGACCGGTGGACCGGCTTGTCTCCCCAGAGTTTTGCCACCAATGCGGCATATTCCGTATCGGACGCACTCCCTCCGGAGAGTGTGGGCGACCCCAGCGGTACCAGACCGGCTACGGTTGCTCCGGCTTCGAGGAGTTCCTCAACCTTTTTCAACGTCGCCAGCGAGAGATTGCGATCGTTTCCGAGGCTGAGCACGGCGTAGGTGGCTCCCGACGGCGCGACCAGCCGGCCGTCGACGCACTTCAAATTCTCCATCAGATCATCCCAGCAGCAGAGGTCGATACTGTAACCGTCGGGAGCTGTTCCTCCCCCGTTGGGGCGGCTTTCGCCGGTGAGGATCAATAGATCGGCAACCTTCCGGCCCTGCTGAAGCAGATATTGTGCCCGGGCGATATAGTCGGTCCAGCCGTTGCCGTACTTCCACCAGGTGTTGTTGCGGTTCAGATGGGCGCCGTGGCGTCCGAGTGTGATGCCGGGCCGGACATTCAGCAGCGGCTGGTGTACGAAACTGTGCATGATCAGCGCCGAGATCCCGCCCGCCCAGGCGCGGTCGCCATACTCCTTGAGCTGGCGGGGATCCTGCTGCCAGCGTCCCGGCATCGCCTCGGTGGTGAATGATTCCGCGCCGACCCGCGAACGGCCGTGGAAGTTGGCGGCGGAACTCTGAAGCAGTCCCGGTTTCCCGTTCCAGCCGATCCAGAACTCCCCGGTCGGGATGTCCGCGCTCCGGGCGCAGCGCAGATTGTCGAAGGGGCCACCATAGGTTTCGGTGATCGCGATCAATCCGTTTTTATGGCAGAGTTCGGTGAAATAATCATAGTAGTTTTCGGCAAAGAGATCCGAAACCGTCCGCTGGAAGTCATAAAGGAACCGGGCCGATTCCACCGGCGTGCCGATCACGTACCCGAGGGCGGCGGGCAGATAGGGCATCAGGTCGTAGCCGCGCCGCTTCCGGAACTCTTCGGGAAACTCTGCCGTCCAGTTCTGACCGCCGACTTCGTAACTGTCGATCGTCGCGTATTTCAGGACTCCGGTCTCCCGGACGTCGTCGAGCAGGATTTTCATCATGTGTGGCCAATGAGCGTCAAGACCGCGTTTCGAAAGCTTGTCACACTCCAGTCCCCGCAGAGAGGCCGGAGCGTTGCATGCTCCGGTGGAGGTGTGCCCGATCCGCAGGATTGTCCAGTTTCCGGCCGGTGCGTCCCAGTCGAGGGTGCCGTCCGGTTTCAACCGGTCACCGAGCCGGAGCAGCTTCCCGGGATCGATGCCGGGCGCTTTCGCATATCCTTCCGAGGGTGGCACATAGCCGAAGGAGGCTGCCGAAGAGTTCTTGCTTCCGATCCCCGCGATCATCGGCATCGGCAGCAGACGGATGTCATCCACCCGGATGTCGGCCGGCCGGATCCACACCGGGAAGGGGCGGTGCAGGAACGTGAAACGGAAAAACTTCGCTTTCACAGGCTTGTCGCCGAGTGAGACCAGTTTGGGATCCCCCTTGTCGTTGTGAATCCCCTGTGACAGCGTTCCTGCTTTCCTGAAGTTCCGGCCATCGTCGGAAATCTCTACTTCCGCGTTGATGTAGAGGGCTCTTGCTCCGAACTTGATTTCGGCAAAACGGGCCTCATAGGGTTCCGAAAACTGGAATGTGACGGATCCCCTGCCGCCTTTTTCCGCCGTCGGAAAGTTGATGAATGTGGTTCGGTCTCCATCGGCCACTGCCGCCGGATTTTCCGCTTTGAAGTCAAGTGTGATTTCCGGCTGCGGCATCGGTGTCCCGGAGGGGAAAGCATAAACTTCAATATCGCGATAGTAGTCGTGGCGGGTTTCCGGCTGCACAAGTTTGAACGGCCCTTTCGCCGGGCCGGTGACTGCGAGTTCGGTGGCCACGAGATACTGCATGGAATCGGCCGGTTTGATCCACGGCCCCCCCGAGCTCGACCAGCCGGGGCAGTTGTGCACACCGAGCTGCAATCCCAGCCGTTGCGCCTCTTCCGCCGCATGCTTGAAGAGTTGACGCCAGGCCGGCGTCATGATCTGTGGCCAGTCGCCCGGCGGCATGCTGCTCATCGCCGGGGCGAAAACGTGGGCTGCGCCGTAACCGATCTCCTTCATCGATTCGAGGTCGGCGGTGATTCCCTCCGGGGTCACGAAACGACTTGACCAGTGCCACCACGTTTCCGCTTTCGCCTCCTGGGGCGGCGAAGCAAATCCCTGCCGCAGGCCGGCAACGTCATCGGCCGCCGTCGGAATCGCCGCCAGTCCCAGCAAAGCCGACAGCGCGGTCATTCCGGAAAACCGGAAGAGTTTCTTTTCCATGTAACCCTTTTCCCCCTTTCTGTATCACGGTGTTTCCAGTGGAAGTCATAATTATTATGAATCATGATGGTTCTGAAGTCAATCCTCCCGGCCTGAAATTTTTCTGTAAAAAGTTGTTTTTTTTTACATTACTTCTCCTGTCATGATCCATTTCCGGCAGGTTGAGGCTTCCGTTCGGATTGCGGGGAGGGCGGCTTTTGTCGAAAAAAACATCACAGGCTGCTTTTTTTGTTGACTTTTCGGTGTATATTACCTCATTATGGAAAAGAAACACGATCTGCAATACAAAGACCTGGTTCTGCTGCCGCGCCGGTGGTTTCCGCTGCCGAAGCTCGACGGCTACATCCTGCGGGAATTTCTGATCAAGTACAGTGTACTGCTGCTGGTATTCGTCATTCTCTTCATTCTGGGGGATGTCTACCGGGACATCTCCGACTTTCTCGAGGCGAAGGCCTCTTATCAGAGCATTCTGCTGTACCTCGGGTACAAGCTGCCCGGGAACATCCGGTTCATTCTGCCGATTTCGATGCTGCTCGGGTGCATGTGGACGATGGCGACTTTCGGCAAGAACATGGAGATTACCGCGATGCGTGCTTCGGGCGTTTCGCTGTTCCGTTGCGGTGGCCCGATTCTGCTGGTCGGTCTGGTCGTGACCGCGATCAACATCTACTTCAACGAGGCGATGGTCCCATTCACCGAACGTCAGGCGGAAATCATCCGTGACGAAGCGGTTGATCGACGGCGCCATGTCCAGAATCTGCTGGCGTTCCGCAGTTCCGATCAGCAGCGGCACTGGCTCTTCCAGACCTTCACCGCTGACGCAGTCCAGAATGACGTGACCGTGAAGACCTTCTGGAACGACGGGCTGGCCGATGCGATCATCTTCAGTCGCGGGCCGTCTGAACAACGCCGGTTGATTGAGAAGATCTTCCCGAACAAGGCACAGCGCCTGCTCGCGCTTCCGGCTGCTGAATTGCCGGATGCGGTGCGACGGGAACTGAGGGGGCGCAAGGTGGATTTCCATGCCAGTCGGGTCTTCTATGATGAAGAGCGCGAAGAGTGGACTTTTTCCCACGGTACCTTCATCAGTTACGATCGTAACGATGAGACCCGTTTTGAGGCGAGTCGCGGCACTTCTGCCATGCATGATGAACTGCCTTATGCGAAACTCGTGTTCGGGGCGAAGCTGATTCCCGAGACTCCGGATGACATCCTGAATGCAATCAAGGAGAAGGATGATCTGCCGACTCTGGTGATCTGGGATCTGGTCCGGCGCAATCCGAATATGCCTGAGCGTGTCAAGGCGATCTATATGACGGTGTTCTATTACCGGCTCGCTTTCCCGTGGGCCTGTTTTCTGGCGGTTTTTCTCGGCATTCCTCTGGCGACCAAGAATGAGCGTACCGGCAGCCTGATGGCGATCATCACCGCGGTGGCGATCATCGTGATCTACATTGTGATTGCGCAGGTGTTTCTGGTATTCGGCAAGGGGGGGATTCTCAACCCGATGTTCGCCGGACTGGCTCCGACGGCCGCATTCATCATATGCGGGGCGATCCGCATTGCCTGCGACCGCAACTGACGATGTTGCCGATTCAAACGAGGAGGGCTTTCCCATGGATAATGCTGCCGCGCGTTTTTCGCAGTCCGAACATGCCGCGATTCTGAAATTTGTCCGCGGCGTGATCGCCGCCAATCTGGCCGGTGAAAATCTGCCCGCGAGACCGGAAATTGCGTTGCTGGCCGAGCCGGGCAGTTGCTTCGTGACGTTGCACGATGCCGATGGTGAACTGCGCGGCTGCATCGGCAACATTGAAGCCTTTGAACCGCTCGGGGAAAATCTGATCCGCAATGCGTTGAACGCGGCCTTCAGCGATCCGCGTTTTCCGCTGCTCGATCCGGAGGAGCTCCCGGAGATCTCGCTGGAGGTCTCGATTCTGACGCCCCCGCGAACCATCGCTTCGCCGGCGGAGTTCCGGGTCGGCACCGATGGAATCATTCTGCGCGTCGGCGGCCGCGGTGCTGTTTTTCTGCCGCAGGTTGCCCCGGAGCAGGGGTGGGATCGCGAAACCACGCTCGCTTATCTTTCACGCAAGGCGGGACTTCCCTCCGACGGCTGGCGGTCGCCGGAGGCCCGGTTTGCACTCTTTCAGGCCGAAGTTTTCAGTGAGGCGTAAGAGGAGTTACGCATTCAGGAGCCGCGTCACGAAATTCGGTGTGGTGAAGGCGGCGCGGTGCAGTTCCGTATTGTAATAGCGCAGTTGCCGGGCCAGTTCCGGCGGTATGGGGCGTGCCGGGATACGCACATCTTCGCGGTCGCCTGCCACACAGGCCCCGATCATTCCGGTCGGATAGGTCGGAACCATGATCGAAGCGTAGCCGGTTGAACGGAAAATCCTCTTTGAGACCGCGTTCAGCCGTGCGACGATCTCTGGCAGCAGATAAGGAGATTCCGCCTGGGTGGCGATTACGCCGCCGGGCCGCAGGGCGCGTTTCATGTCACGGTAGAAAGCCTCCCCGAACAACGGCGCCCCCGGACCGCCGGGATCGGTTGAGTCGACGATGATCACATCGTAGCTCTCCGGCTTGTCTTTGACGAACTCTGATCCGTCGGCGATGTGGACTCTGACCCGCGGGTCGTCGTACCCACAGGAAATTTCCGGCAGAAATTCGCGGGCAACGTTGATTACCTCTTCATCGATCTCGCAGATGTCGATGGTTTCAAGCTCCGGATGGCGGCCGAGTTCCCGCAACACCCCGCCGTCACCGCCGCCGATCACCAGCGCACGGCGTGGATTGTCGTGTGCGAACATCGGGAGATTGGCGAGCATTTCATGGTAGGCGAACTCGTCGAAGTCGGTCAGCTGGATGATTCCGTCTAGGAGAAGCAACCTGCCGAGTTTCTTCGTCTGGTAGAGTTCAATCTTCTGATATTTCGACTGACGACGGCAGAGTTCGGCTTCCACCTGCACGGTCATGCCGAATCCATTCATCGCCTCGGTTACCCAGAAATCAGCCATCGGTGCATCCCTCCCGGAAAAAGGCTCAGTCAAAAGTCGGTGGTTCGTCTTCGACGTCCCGCCCCGTCCAGCAGTAGGTGCACACCTTGGAGGGGTCAATGCCGATTGACGCAATGAGGTTCTCCAGTTTCTGGTACTTCAGGCTGTTCAGGTGCAGCTCCTTGCGGATCTCTTCGACCATTGCGTTGTATTTGTCGGAGCCGTAAACCAGATATTCGCGGATCACATCATCGGTGAGTTCCCGGGTCTCCAGTTTCGCAATCGCCCGGCGGGCCGCGAGGTCAAGTTCGCTCCGGGAACGGGAGAAGTTGAGAAACCTGCACCCGAAGGCGAGAGGGGGACAGGCGGAACGCATATGCACCGCTTTCGCGCCGCGCTCGTAGAGTCTCACCACGGTATCTTTGAGCTGAGTTCCCCGAACGATCGAATCATCACAGAAGAGCATGCGCTTGTTCTCAATCTGCTCCTGAACCGGAATCAACTTCATTCTTGCAACCAGATCCCGCATCACCTGATTCTGCGGCATGAAACTGCGTGGCCAGGTCGGCGTATATTTGACGAAACTGCGGCGATAGGGCTTCCCGGCGGCATTGGCGTAGCCGATCGCATGGGCGATCCCGGAGTCGGGAATCCCGCAGACCGAATCGATCTCCGGGAGCAGATCCCGGTCGTTTTCCGCCATGGACTCCCCGTTGCGGTAACGGGCGCTCTCCGTATTGATCCCTTCGTAACAACTTGATGGATACCCGTAATAGACCCAGAAGAAGCTGCAGATTTTCATCGTATCGCCGGGGCCTTTGCGCTGGATCACCTCTTTCGACGTGATTTCGACGATTTCGCCAGGTCCGAGCTCATATTTGAATTTGTAATCGAGGTTCGGGAAAGCGGTACTCTCCATCGAAACCGCGAAAGCCCCCGGCTTTTCGCCGAGGATCACCGGGGTGCGGCCGTAACGGTCGCGCGCGGCGTAAATCCGGTTGTTGAGCAACACCATCAGCGAGCAGGAACCATCGATTACCCGCTGGGCATATTCGATCCCCTCGACGATGGTCGGCCGGCGGTCGATCAGCATGGCGACGATTTCGGTCGGATTGAGTTCTCCGTTGCTTGACTCCGAGAAATGGGAGAACCCGCGGTCAAAAGCGTCGTGGGCGAGTTTTTCGATGTTGTTGATTTTTCCGACGGTTACCAGCGCATAGTTGCCGAAGCGGCTGGAAATGATCAACGGCTGGTCCTCATAATCGCTGATGATGCCGATTCCGGAATTGCCGGAAAACTTGCCGATGTCATCATCGAATTTGGAACGGAACTGCGCATTGGTGATGTCATGGATCCGGCGGGTGAGGCGGTTGTCCGGGCCGCAGACGGCGAGACCGCCGCGTTTGGTCCCGAGGTGAGAATGGTAGTCTGTCCCGTAAAAGATGTCACAAACGCAGTCATGATCCGCAACGACGCCGAAAAAACCGCCCATAGATAGCCCTCGAAGATAGGTTGAAAGTATTCCTTTTGAATTTACAGCCGAACAGCTCTGTTTGCAACTGCTTCTCCGGAAAAAAAGGGGTGAATCCTGTACGAAAATCATGTTCAGAGGCCGATTGTTTTTTCGGAATGGAGGCGATCGCAGGAATTTTTCATCGAGTACGCTGGCAACCGGCGGCCTGTGTGGTATAGCAGATCCCGGCATGGATGGGAAATGTTTTTCCGGCGGATCTCTCCTGCCGTTCTGTCTGTGGAACGTTTTGCGTACTTACGAGAAGTGAACGCAGCCGGCGGAAACGGCCGGAGGAGGCTTTATGCGATTGACATTGCAGAGGTTCGGAACCGGTTTCGATGGAGCACGGTGCTTCGTTCATGCCCGGGGTGGCGTTTCACCGGATGGGGGCGAGGCCGTCATCACCGCATTGTGCAATCTACCGGAACGATGAATTGTGTCCACAGCCGTGCCCCTGATACACCATGTACAGTGTATTCGATGCCGCAGCCGGTCGCTGGAGTTTGCCGGAGATCCTCGGGATGCCGGGCGAGTCTTTCAACAGTAGCGCCGGATGCACCCAGCGGGTTGATCTCGAGAACGGCGAAATCCTGTTGCCGGTCTACTTCATGAAACAGGGAAAGAGCGTTGTTCCGGGGGAGAATTTTTACGAATCGGTCATGGTTCGCTGTTCTTTCTCGGGAGAGCGGATGCGCGTTCTTGAAATCGGGGCGCCCCTCGGCATCGATTCCCCACGTGGCTTGTATGAGCCGTCGCTGATCCGCATCGGATCGGATTTCTATCTGACGATGCGCAACGATCGATGCGGATATGTTGCACACAGCCGGGACGGCCTGAACTTTACTCCGCTCCGGGAATGGCTCTTCGATGACGGCGAACTTGGCAGCTGGAATACGCAGCAGCACTGGATCGCCCTCGGGGAGCGTCTTTACCTGGTCTACACCCGGCGGGGTGCCGGAAACGACCACATCTTCCGGAACAGGGCGCCTCTTTTCATCGCCGAGGTGGATCGGGAGACGCTCCGGGTGATACGGTCTTCGGAACGGGTTGCGGTGCCGGAACGGGGAGCGCGTCTGGGTAACTTCGGTTGCGTCCGGGGTCAGTGACCGGGAGTCGTGGATCATTGTTTCCGAGTGGATGCAGACGACCCCGCCGGATCCATTCGACTGGAGACGCTGTATGAGTTACGGCAGCGACAACTCCGTTTTCATCTGCAGGGTCTGTTCCGGTTGAGCACCTTGCCCGGTGGAACGATAAAAAAAGAAAAAAAAGGTGGCAGCGGCTTGCATTTTCATTTGAAGTGGAGTATTTTAAACAATCAAAATATGCGGGAACGCTTTCATATCGCTCTTTCCACCGCTCGTGAACAGCGGATTCCGCAGGAGTATCAAGCTCAGGACAAAGTTGTCGGCGAAATTTTTTTTCGCCGGGGAATGTTCGGAGTTTGTGTCTTTTTGTCTCAAAATCGGCTTCAAACGAAAATGAGGTAGGCGTCATGAAGGTGAGAGCGTCAGTGAAGCGCAGATGTGAATTCTGCCAGATCATCAAGCGTAACGGCACGATCCGGGTCATCTGTTCCCGGGATGCGCGCCACAAGCAGCGTCAGGGCTGAGCGTGAAGAGCAACAAAACGCAATTTTAACGGAATAGGAAAGTAGTTATGCCTCGTATCATTGGTGTGGACATTCCGGGCAACAAGCGCGTCGAGTTCTCGCTGCGCTATCTCTACGGCGTCGGCCCGGCCAAGGCGCTGGAAATCATCGAGAAGGTCGGCATCGACCGTGACCTCAAGGCGAAAGATCTGACGCCTGATCAGATCGCCCGGATCACCAAAATCCTTCAGGACGATCTCCTGGTCGAAGGTGATCTGCGCCGCACGCTTGCCGCCGACATCCGCCGTCTGCAGCAGATCAACTGCTACCGCGGCATCCGGCACCGCCGGAATCTGCCGGTCCGCGGTCAGCGTACCAAGACCAACGCCCGTACCCGCAAGGGCAAGAAGATCACAATCGGCGCGATCCGCGACAAAACCCAGCGTCGTCTGGCCGCCAAGGGCTGATAGGGCCACGGCGCCGGTCCGGTGGTGTGGGCAGCCGGTTGGCTGCGCCGCCTGACCAGGTCGGATTGAGGTAACGAGATTGTTCATTGGTTAAGTAGGAAAAAAACATCATGGCTGAAGAAGTAAAGAATACCGAAGTCGTCGAGGCTCCGGCCGCCGATGGCGCGGCGACCGCGGCAGTGGCTGCTCCGAAGCAGCGCAGCAAGACCGGGCGTTATATTCCGTCGGGGATCGCTTACGTCCTCGCGACTTTCAATAATACGAAGGTGACCTTCACCGATCTGCACGGCAACGTGATCTGCTGGTCGACCGGCGGCAAGAACGGTTTCAAGGGGTCGCGTAAAAGCACCGCCTATGCCGCTCAGGTGATTGCCGGAGACGCCGCCAAAAAGGCGCAGCTCCTCGGCATGAAGGAAGTTGAAGTCCGGATCAAGGGGCCGGGTGCCGGCCGCGAATCCGCAGTCCGCGGCATTGCCGCCGCCGGAATTGAGATCAGCACGATCAAAGATATCACGCCGGTTCCGCACAACGGCTGCCGTCCTCCGAAGCGTCGCCGGGTCTGACCCGACTTTTTTCGGGCGGAGTTTCTCCCGTCCGGCGGGATCCGTTTTCGCGCTCGTTGTGCGGCGTGAGGCGGGATGGGCCGGAAGGTTGGGGATTTTCCGGATGTGCTTTTGTTGAAATGGTGCTGAAAAAGCATAATCAATTTGGAGGATGAATATGACTGCTGCAATCGGTTTCCCGATGCCCAAGTCGATCGTCATGGACGAGGCGACCGCGACTGAGACCTATGCGAAATTTATCGCTGCGCCGTTCCAGAGCGGCTTCGGTCATACGCTGGGCAATTCGCTGCGCCGGGTGTTGTTGTCTTCGTTGGAGGGCGCGGCTATTTGTTCGGTTCGGATTGACGGCGCGAAACACGAGTTCGACTCGCTGGACAATGTGGTCGAGGACATCACCGAGATCGTTCTCAATCTCAAGTGTGTGCGGTTGAATCTGCATGCCGAGGGGCCGAAAACGCTGGAAATCCGCAAGGATAAGGCGGGGAAAGTCACAGCTGCGGACATTGTCTGCGACAGTACGGTTGAAGTGCTGAATCCGGAGCAGGTGATCTGCACACTTGACAAGTCGCTGCCCTTCCGGGCCGAGATCGAGGTGATCAGCGGCAAGGGGTATCTCCCGGCCGAGAAGAATACGGAACCGCGTTCGATCGGTACAATTCCGGTCGATTGTCTCTTCAGCCCGGTGACCCGGGTCAACTATCAGGTCGGCGCCGCCCGCGTCGGCGAAGAGACTGAAATGGACAGCCTGGAGCTTGAAATCTGGACCGACGGCCGGATCAGCCCGCAGAATGCGCTTGAGGAAGCTGCCCGGATTCTCCGGGATCACCTCCAGCCGTTCATGGGTGCGCAGGTTGTGGAAAAGGATGTGGTCCTGACGGAAGAAGAGACCAAGATGTTCAAGCTCTTGTCGCATGACGTCGAAATTCTGGACCTTTCGGTCCGTGCGATGAACTGCCTCAACAGCGCCAACATCAAGCTGATCGGCGAACTCTGCACCAAGACGGAGAGCCGGATGCTGAAGTATCGCAACTTCGGTAAAAAATCGCTGGACGAAATCAAGGAAAAAATTGAAAAACTCGGGTTGGAGCTGGGTATGAGCCTCAGCGACCGGCTGATGACTGCTCTCGAGGCGGAGTCGGTGCGGGTCCGGTCCGAAGTCGAGGAGACTAAGTAATCATGCGTCACAGAGTAGCAACGTTCAAAGTCGGTCGTTCCGGCGCCCATCGCCGCGCCATGCTGGCGAATATGGTCAGCAGCCTCTTCACCTGCGGCAAGATTGAAACCACGCTGGTCAAGGCCAAAGAGGCCCGCCGCTTCGCCGAGAAGCTGATTACGATCGGCAAGAAGGGAGATCTGCATCGCCGTCGTCTGGCGATTTCCAGACTGCGCGACAAGTCGGCGGTCAAGCTGCTGTTCGATGAGATCGCTCCCGGTTATGAGGGGCGCAACGGCGGTTATACCCGTATTCTGAAGCTCGGAAAGCGTCGCGGAGATGCCGCTGAAATGTGCATTCTCCAGCTTGTCGAAGCCAACGTCGCCCCGAAGGCGGAAGCGCCGAAAGCGGAAGCGCCGAAGGCCGAGGTTGAGGCTCCGAAAGCGGAGGAAACTCCCAAGGCCGAGTAACGGATTGTTTCCGTTTTCAAGCGAAAAAGCGGAACCGGTGTTCGATCGGTTCCGCTTTTTTCTGCACTCTCCCCGGGGCGGGAACGTCGCAGAATTGTGACGCTTCATGGGACTCTGCCGGGATCGTGAAACGAAACGGCCGGTATTATCCGCGGAGATCCTGTTTGATCTTCTCGATGATGGTCGTCGTGGAAAAGCCGGGAATGAATGGTTTGAAAACAATCCGGGTCTCCGCTGTTTCCAAAGCATGACGTTCTGCCGGATCGAGTTTATCCAGCGTATAATCCCCGCCTTTTACGTAGATGTCGGCCGCAAGGGCAGCCAGTTCCCGGTCACAGCGGGAACCTTCGAAAATCACAACCATGTCGACCGCCTCCAGAGAGGCCAGCATGTAGGCGCGGTTGAATTGATCGATGACCGGCCGGGTTGGTCCCTTGAGCTGCCGTACGGAAGCATCGGAGTTGATCAGCACCAGCAGCGCGTCACCGAGGCAGCGCGCCTCATACAGGTATTCGGCATGGCCGCGATGGAGAATGTCGAAACAACCGTTGGTCACGACGAGACGACGGTTCTCTCGACGCAGGATCTCACGGCGGCGGCAGGCCGCGTCAAGCGGGAGTATCAGATCGGCGGGATTGCGGTTCATCGCGATTCCTCTCCGGGGCTTTCCAGCGGCCGGACCGCGACGCCCGCTTCATGCAGCAGCTCGAGCGAGGTGGAGTCAATCGAATAGTGACGGTGATAGACCACTTCGACAATTCCGGCGTTGATGATCATTTTCGCACACAGCAGGCAGGGACTGTAGGTGGTGTAAAGGGTCGCGCCCTTGACTGCGATGCCGTGATAGGCCGCCTGAACGATCGCATTTTCCTCCGCATGGCTGCACAGACATTGATGCAGATTGGTTCCCGAGGGGGCATCGGAGTTGCAGCGGGGGCAGCCGCCGTCGGAACAGTTGCGCACTCCGCGCGGCGTGCCGTTATAGCCGGTCGAGATGATCCGGCAGTCTCGCACCAGAACCGCTGCGACCTGACGCCGGCAGCAGTTGCTGCGGGTGGCGGCAACGTGGGCGATGTCCATGAAATACTGATCCCAGCCGGGACGGGGTGGACGGTTTGAAATGGTCATGATGTCGCCCTTTCCATAAAGTGTTGCGTAATTTACCGGTGCTGCTTCTCGTCGGAGTTCGGCGTCTCGCGCGTCTCCTGCCGCCCGGAAAGTGTGAACTGAAGGATCGTGATCACCAGCAGAAACAGCAGAGCCTGGGCAACCAGGACCGCAGCGGTCCGGAAGTCTCCCCAGAAAACCGGCAGCATTCCGAGCCCGATCGTCAACGCCATCAGATGGACGACCATCACGGCCTGCTTGCGGCTGAGCCCCATCCGTACAAAGCGATGCGAGATGTGGTTGTGGTCGCCGATCCAGAACGGTTTGCGGTTCATGGTGCGGATCAGCACCACCATTGCAGTGTCGAACAACGGCAGCGCAAGAATGAACAGCGGAATCACGATCGGGAATCTGGAAAGCGAGAAATTGATGCCGAAAAAGGTCACCTTTGCCGCCACCACCGCAGCCATGTAGCCGAGGAAATGGCTCCCGGAATCCCCCATGAAGATCGTCGCCGGATTGAAGTTGTAAAACCAGAAGCCGCAGCCGACTCCGCAGGTCAGTGCTGAAAATACCGCAACGAAATATTGCTGATTCAGCGCGGCGAAAATCGTGAAGAACGCCATTGCAATACTGATCGTACCGACCGCGAGACCATCCATATTGTCAAAGAAGTTGATCGAATTCATCATCAACATGATCCAGAAAACGGAGACTATCCATACCAGTATATCGTTCTCCACGAAGATGTTGACGTGAACTCCCCCCCATGTGACCGCGAGGAGCGCGATCAGAAACTGTCCTCCGAATTTGACTCCGGCGGAGAGCGCCCATTTGTCGTCGATCAGGCCGAGCAGAACAGCACCGAAGGCTCCGAGGATGATCACCAGCAGTTCCGGGGAGATCTGAAAGATTCCACCGATGTGTTCATTGAGCAGATCCGAATAGTAGGGCAGTTTCCCCGAACAGACCGTGAGCAGTGCGACTCCGAGACAGAGGATCCAGGCGGTGAACATCGCCGCGCCACCGAGCAACGGTGTCGGCTGCCGGTGGCCTTTATGGTTGGTCGACTGCGGCCGATCCATGAAGTCACTCTTTTCGGCGATCTTCTGAAACAGCGGAGTCAGAAGCAGCGTCAACACCGCGCCCCCAAGAAAACTGAACAGATAGATCTGGTCCCAGAACTCCATCATTTTTTCACCTGCAGGTTGTGGCGCGGCGGACATATTCAAACAGAAATACCGTTGCCGCCTGAGCCGCGTTCAGTGATTCATAATTTCCCGGCATCGGTATGGTGACACGCCGGGCACCGGCAAGTTCTCCGACTCCGTTGGCTTCCGCACCGATCACCAGCACCGTACGATCGAAGAGGGCCGGTGCCGTAAAACAGTTCTCGCCCCGGTGGGGATCGGTCAGACAGACTTCCGGATAACCGAAACGTGCCGCCGCCGCCGCCAGTCGGTCGAGGGTATCGAAGCTGCGCAGCTTCAAAGCGAACTGAGCACCGAGCGCCGCCCGGATCGCCTTGTCTCCATAAGGATCGATGGAACCCTTGGTATACCACAACTCATCGAGTCCGGTGGACCGCAACGTGCGGCAGATCGTACCGAAATTACCGGGATCGCCGAGGCGGTCAAGTGCAAAAAGGAACGGTGCACCGGGCGCTTCCTCCGGATCCGGTTCCGGGGGAATCTCCGCGACGGCAAGGATTCCCTGTGTATTGACGGTTGCGGCAAATTCCGCGAAGCGCTCCTCGCTGACCCGGCAGATCTCCCCCGGGATCTCTCCTGCGGCTGCGAGTCCCCGCCCGGTGACGACGGTGAAACGCACCAGTTCAGGACGTCTGAGGTAGAGTTCCCCGGTTGCCCGGACTCCTTCACAGAGGCAACACCCGGATTTGCGCCGCCCGTGCCGGGTTCGCAGCGTGCGGAGCAGCGCTTCATTTTTCCGGGAGAGTTCCATGGTTGAGGCCGGTTTCAGAGTTTGGTGGGCGCCTTGGTATAGGGGCCGTACTCTCCGGCTTCGAGTGCGATCAGCATTGCGCGGGCATTTTCATGCCACCAGCGGGCACTCTCCCGATCCGGGACGAGGTTGGCCGCCCGCGTCAGGCAGCTGGCCGCCTGGTTCAGATCCTTGAGCTGAATGAAGAGCCGGCCGGCATTGGCATTGGCTTCGGCACGGAGCGCCTGGGACAGTTCCATGGAGGTCCCCAGTGCGGCGAACTCCTTCGCCGCCGCCTCCGGCTTGCCCATCGACTCATAGAGATACGCTTCAGTCACTCTGGCGGAGCCGAGCAGCGGCTCCGCGGGCTGTGCTTCGATCACCCGGCGCAGTTCCCGGACGGCCGCTTCAAAATCTTTTGCATCGATCAGGAGTTTGACCAGCCGGTAACGGGCTGCCGCCGCCCCGGGCGCCGAACTGTATTGTTCCAGTGCGGCGGTCAGTTCTTCGACTGTCACTGCGTCGGCGAGTGCGAAAGCCGCTTCGCGGTTCGCCCGGTTCCGTGCCGAGACCGCCCAGAATGCGAGGGTCACCACAATCACGAGAACCACCGCAACGGCGGTGATCTGCTTCCAGTAGGTGGCGAATCCGTATTCGAGACGTTCCATGTCGTTCAGCAGCGCGTGGGAGAGTTCGGAATTGAGCTTCTTGTTCCGGCTGGTTTTGTTTGCCATGATCACATTCCTTGTCTGTTTGCCGTTCTATGTTTTTCGTTATCAGATTAGGCCGTTCATCAATGATGGGAGAAGATCCGCTCAGGCGCGTGGTAGAGCGCAACGCCGAGCTCGTTCGCCCGTTTGATCACATCGGCGTCGCGCAGCGAGCCGGAGGGTGCAATGATCGCGGTCACGCCGGCGGCGGCCGCAGTTTCGACCCCGTCCTCAAACGGGAAAAAGCCGTCGCTGGACATCACCGCATTCTGCAGAGTGCTTTCGCCGGAGTATTTCTGTTTGAATTTCTCGATCGCCTGTTCGATTGCACCGACCCGGTCCTGTTCCCCGGTGCCGACGGAAAGCGTCTGGCCGTTCTTGACGATCACGACACCGTTGGAACGTACGCTCAGATTCACATACCAGGCGAAAAGCAGATCGAGTTTCTGGCTTTCGGTTGCTTCGACGGTGGAAATCTGATGGCCGCAACGCTTGTTTTCCGCCTCGGCTTTTTTGAGGTCCGCGACCGAATGCAGCGAGGTCAGCAGCGGAGCCGCAACCACCAGCGATCCGTCGGCAAGCACCTTCATGGTGTTGTGGCGGGGAGCAGCGTCGCCGACAAAACGCGGCAGGGAGTCGATGTCGCCGCACCGGATGATCCGGATGTGACGATTGAGCTTGTAGGTTTCGCCGTCGTTGAAGATCTCAAGGACTCCCGGCGCGTAGGCGGGGGCGACCACACATTCGACGAACGTGGACATGATTTCGCGCGCGGTGTCGGCGTCAACCTCGGTATTGAAGGCGATTACGCTGCCGAAAGCGGCCCGGGCATCGGCGTCACGCGCTTTCTGATAGATTGCCTTGAGGGTTTCCCCGGGGCGCCCTTCCGCCGCACCCGAAGGGTTGACGTGCTTCATGACCGCACAGGCCGGATTTCTGAAGAATTTGACGATGTTCAGCGCGTAGGAGATATCCTCGAGGTTGGTTTGCGACAGGCCGCTTTTGCCGTTCTTCAGAATCTGCATATCACCGATCGCCGCCGGTTCGCCGGCCGGTTTGTAGTAACTCGCCGGCTGGTGGGGATTCGTCCCGTACCGGAGGTCGTCCACCTTGATGTAACGGCGGTCGCCGATGGTGATCTCAGCCGGGAAATCCCCGACGTTTCTGGAAAGATAAGTGTCGCGGGTCAACTCTTTAGCCATTTTGCTGCTCGAATCCTGTTAAAGTTCAAAAAAATCACGTTATGAAATATAACACCGTTTGAAGTTTCCGGCAAACCGCGCTATTGTTCTTTTTAGATAAAAATGCGGGATTCCGACATGAAAAAACGTTTAAGGCACACGTATCCGGGTTGTTTCATCACGTTCGAAGGCCCTGAAGGCGCCGGCAAGAGTACGCAGATCAGAATGCTTGCCGATTACCTGGAGCATCGCGGCTGCGTCTGCCGCCTGACCCGTGAACCGGGAGGGACGCCGCTGGCCGAAAGGTTGCGTACGGTGGTCAAGAATCACGAGGGCCCGGAGCGGTTGCATGCCACCACGGAGCTTCTGCTGATCGAGGCGGCACGTTCCCAGCATGTGCGCGAGGTGATCCGGCCGGCGCTGGCGGCGGGCGAGGTGGTGCTCTGTGATCGCTTCTTCGACTCCACCACCGCTTATCAGGGGGGAGCCCGCGGGATGGATTCGGAGGTGATCGGTTCGTTGAACGAACTGGCGGCCGCGGAGTGTATTCCCGATCTGACCATCCTGCTCGACGTTGCACCGGAAGCGGGTTTTGCACGGACCCGTCACCGGGTTGAGACGCGGGGGGAGCATGACCGGTTTGAAGAGGAGGAGCTTGATTTTCACCGCCGCGTCCGTGAGACCTTTCTGGCCATTGCCGCCCGCGAACCGGAAAGAGTTCGGGTGATCGATGCCGGTCGCTCCGCAGAAGAGGTCCACGCCGAAGTGAGAAGAGTGGTTGATGAGTTTGTTTGAGAAATATCGTGCCGCCTGGCCGGCGCTGGTCGATTGCCTGATCAACGCCCGGAAATATGGCCGGATGGCACATGCCTTTCTGCTGCACGCCGATACGGAGACCGTCCGCCGCGAGTTTGCGGTGGTTCTGGCCCAGATGGCTGCCTGTCCCGACGGGGTCGGCGGAGTGCCGTGTACGGCCTGCCGTGTCTGCCGTCAGCTCGAAAACGGGACCTATTCCGAACTTTACACCCTGACTCCGGTGGGCAGGATGTATCAGATCAAAGTCGGGGAGCGCGGTAAGCCGGAACCCAACACGTTGCGTTTCTTTGAGGAGCAGTTTCATCTGACCAGCACCGGCGGCGGCAATTGCAAAGTCGGGGTGATCCATGATGCCGACCGTATGAACGATGAGTCCCAGAATGCGCTTCTGAAGACGCTGGAGGAGCCTCCGCCTCAGACGCTGCTGATTCTGACCACCGGCAATCCGGCCGCCCTGCTGCCGACCACCCGGTCGCGTTGCCAGCAGATCTCGCTGTTGACCAACCGGTGCCGTTTTGATTTTTCCGGGGCGTCTGAACTTTTTGCCGCGCTTGGAATGCTCTTCCGGGCCGACCGGGGAGATCTGGCGGCGGCTGAGGCTGGCGCGACGGCCCTGATCCGGATTGCGGGGGGGCTCAGTTCCGACGCCACCGATCGCACGGCGGGGGAGTGGGAGGGGCGGATCGCCGCCGCCGCCCAGTCCGGTGATTCCGGATTGGCGAAGCGGGTTGAGCTTCAGGCCGCCGATGCCGGATATGGTGCCTACATGAAGGAGCGGGCCCAGTTTCTTGCCGCGATACAGACGTTCTGTTCCGAACTTTATATGCTCTCCGCCGGTGTGCCGCGGTCGGATCTCGCCAATCCGGAGGTGTTCGAAGGGGTGGAACTGCCTGCCGTGGTCGATCCCGCTCGTGGTGCGATGGCGCTCCGCGAAGCGGAAGAGCTTCTTTTTACGCTGCGGTTCAATGTTCCGGAAGAGCTGGCACTGAGAACTTTTGCCGTCAACCTTGCGATGAAGCAAAAGTAGTTGTATATTATTTTAGTCACTTTAGTTTCCTCCGGAAGCGATGGCGGGGCAACAACGGAATGTCGCGGAGGAAACATGGTTCCTGTGTGCCAGATGAAAGGAAGAATGTCAGATGAAGAAACTTTTCGGAACCGATGGTATCCGCGGGCGGGCCAACTCCTATCCGATCACTCCGGAACTTGCGCTTCAGGTCGGCAAGGCGACCGCCATGGTGCTCGGTGCCGGCGGCAGCGGTGATCGTCGCCGCGTGGTGCTCGGCAAGGATACCCGTATCTCCGGTTACATGCTTGAAAACGCTCTGACCGCCGGAATGCTCAGCATGGGCATGGATGTACTCGCCGTCGGTCCGATGCCGACTCCTGCCGTAGCCCACCTGACCAAATCGATGGGGGCTTCCTGCGGGATCATGATCACCGCCAGCCACAATCCCGCCTGCGATAACGGAATCAAGATCTTCGCCGCCGATGGTTTCAAGTTGCCGGATGAGGTTGAGCTTGAAATTGAGAAACACATCCTCTCCCCCGATCTCGCGGAAGAGCATGTCGCCTGTGAGCGGATCGGCAAGGCTTACCGGATCGACGATGCGCGCGGCCGATACATTGAATTTGCCAAGAGTTCGATTCGCAATCTGAGCCTGCGCGGGCTCAAAATCGTGCTTGACTGTGCCAACGGTGCCGCCTCTTCGATCGCGCCGTTGATTTTCCGGGAGCTCGGTGCGGAAGTGATCGAAGCCGCTGTTCATCCGGATGGACTCAACATCAACGCCGGTTGCGGCGCCACCCATCCGGAGAACATCAGCCGCCTGGTGCGAGAACATGGAGCCGACTGCGGCATTGCACTCGACGGCGATGCCGACCGGGTGATTTTCTGCGACGCCGATGGGGTTGAGGTCAACGGAGACCGGATCATCGGCATGATTGCTCTCGATTTCAAGCGCCGTCATCTTCTTGCCGAAAATACGGTGGTTGTCACCGGAATGAGCAATCTCGGGCTTCACCGTGCGATGAAGGCCAACGGCATTCACGTCGAGGTCACCGATGTGGGCGACCGCTATGTGATTGAGCGTATGCGGGAGCACGGTTTCAATGTCGGCGGCGAGCAGTCCGGGCACATTATCTTCATGGATTATGCGACCACCGGAGACGGGATCATTTCGGCGCTGCACGTGCTGCAGCTGATGGTGCGCGCCAACAAACCGCTGAATGAACTCGCTTCTTTCATGACGGTGTTTCCGCAGGAGCTGCGCTCCTTTGGGATCGGGCGCAAAGTTCCTCTGGATCAGCTCTCCCTGCTGCCGCGGACGATGCGTGAGTGCGCCGCGGCGCTCGGGGATTCGGGGCGGACCATTGTGCGTTATTCCGGCACCGAGAACAAGATCCGTATCCTGGTCGAGGCGGAGCGTTCCGAACACGTCTCGGAGTGGATCGAAAAACTCTGTGCCGCCGCCCGTGAGGAACTCAAGTAACGCCAAAATCATAAGGAGATCATCATGGCTCTGGAAATCATTCCCGCAACTGTGCCGAGCCTGTGGCCGATTACCGCAGAGGTCGGTTCGATCAAAGTTGCCGGCATCACGATTGCCGAACTGACGGCCGGGCGTTTCCCGGTGCTTCCGGACGGTCGGCGTCTGACGGTACGGGCCGACTTTCTGCCGTCCCCGGAGTTTGCCGCCGCCCTTGCGAAAGCCGGCGGCAACTGCGTTGTCCGCGATCCTTCCGACGGTGTGATTCTGGTCGAGATGTGTGTGCCCGGCGCATCCGGTTCGACGGAGCTTTCGATGGATGAGGGGTCGCTGCGCATTCGACACCCGTGGGATCTTCTGAAACTCAATGAGGAGCTGGTCGGCGCGATGACCGGCAATGACATCCGCGGGACCGTCCGTTCCGGCGCGACGCTTGACGGCTTTGTCTCTCTCGGGGAAAACAGCGTGATTCTTCCCGGAGTCTATATCGAAGGCAATGTCGTGATCGGCCGTGACTGCAAGATCGGTCCGAATTGTTACATCCGCGGCAATACCTCGATCGGTGACCGCTGCCATATCGGGCAGGCGGTGGAGATCAAAAACTCATTGCTGGGAGATAAGGTTTCAGTCGGTCATCTCAGCTACGCCGGCGATTCGGTGATCTGCAACAACGTGAATTTCGGGGCGGGTACGATCATCTCGAATCTCCGCCACGACGGGCGCAATCACCGCTGGCTTGAGAATCAGGAGTTCCTGGATACCGGTCGCCGTAAGTTCGGCGCGATCATCGGGGAGGGGGTTCATACCGGGATTCATACCGCGATCTATCCGGGCCGCAGCCTTTCCGCGGGCAGCTGCACGACTCCGGGCGAAGTGGTTTCGCGTTCGAAGTAGGAGGACGGGAGCGGGAGTGTCGCGATGGGTCTCTTCAAGCTTCATGCCCCTTTCACTCCGGCGGGGGATCAGCCCCAGGCGATCGAACAACTGGTCCGTAATCTGCGCAACGGCAGGCAGTTTCAGACTCTGCTAGGCGTCACCGGTTCCGGCAAGACCTTCACCCTGGCCGCGGCGATCGAGAAACTCGACCGGCCGGTGCTCGTATTGTCGCACAACAAGACTCTGGCCGCTCAATTGTACAGTGAGTTCAAGGCGTTCTTTCCCGAGAACGCCGTTGAATATTTCATCAGTTATTACGACTACTATCTGCCGGAGTCGTACATTCCGCAGACCGATACCTACATCGCCAAGGATGCGTCGATCAACGAGAACATCGAGAAACTCCGGCTTTCGGCGACCGCAAGTCTGGTGGAACGGCGCGATGTGATCGTGGTCGCCAGCGTTTCCTGCATTTACGGGTTGGGGTCGCCCGACGACTATGCGGATCTCTGTGTCCGGGTGGAGGTCGGAGATACGTGCGACAGGGATGAGATTCTCCGGCGGCTGGTGGAGATCCAGTACAACCGCAACGATTCCGCCCCGGAGAAGGGGGAGTTCCGGGTGCGGGGAGATGTGGTCGACATCTACGAACCGCAGCGTGACGACTTCATCCGTATCTCGTTTTTCGGGGACGAGGTCGAGGCGATTGAACGACGGGAAGCGGTTTCCGGCAAAATCAAGACCCGGCCCCGGTTTGTGACGCTCTTTCCCTGCAAACATTTTGTGTTGCCTCCCGAACGGATCCAGGCTGCATCCGAGGCGATTCTCGCCGAGATGGCCGAGCGTGTGGCCTGGTTCGAACGGAACAATCTGCTGGTCGAGGCGCAGCGGCTCTATCAGCGGGTCACCTACGACATTGAGATGATGAAGGAGATCGGTTATTGCAGCGGCATTGAAAACTATTCGATGTACCTTTCGAACCGCCGTCCCGGAATGCGCCCCTACTGCCTCTTCGATTTCTTTCCGCCGGATTTCCTGACTGTGATCGACGAGTCGCATGTGACGCTGCCGCAGCTTCAGGCGATGTACAAGGCTGACCGGAGCCGCAAGCAGGTACTGATCGACCACGGGTTCCGGCTGCCGACCGCGCTGGAGAACCGGCCGTTGCGTTTCGAGGAGTTTGAACAGCTCTCCGGGGACACCATATTCGTCTCGGCCACGCCCGGTCCCTATGAACTCGGGAAGTCCGGCAGGCCGGTTGAACTGGTGGTACGGCCGACCGGACTGCTCGATCCGGTGATAGAAGTTCGACCGCTCGAGGGGCAGGTCGACGACGTGATCGCGGAAATCCGCCGCGCCGCCGCTTCCGGAGAGCGGACTCTGGTGACCACGCTGACCAAAAAAAGTTCGGAACGGCTGGCCGACTATCTGAGTGAACTTGGAATCCGGGCCAGCTATCTGCACAGTGAACTCGACGCGCTCGAACGGGTCCGGGTGCTCAACAAGTTGCGTGACGGAGATTTTGACTGCGTGATCGGCATCAACCTGCTGCGCGAGGGAATCGACCTGCCGGAAGTGGCGCTGGTTGCGATTCTCGATGCGGACAAGGAGGGATTTCTGCGTTCGGAACGCTCGCTGGTCCAGACCGCGGGACGAGCGGCGCGGAACAAAGCGGGGCGGGTGATCCTTTACGCCGACAACATCACCCCGAGCATGCAGGGGCTTCTCGATCAGACCGCCGCCCGCCGCGCCCGTCAGATCGAATACAATGAGGCGCATCATATTGAGCCCAGAACAATCCGGAAGGAGAAGAAGCTCACCATCGGCGAGATCATCGCGCCGGACAGTGGCAGAAAGGGAAAGTCCGCCATGCCGAAGCTGGCGGGAACCATGTTGACCGATACCGCGGATCTGGATGCCTTCGATCTCTCCGCCGCCGATCAGGAGGCCCTGATTGCCGAACTTACCGCCGAAATGCTTTCCGCCGCCGAGGCTCTCGAATTCGAGCGCGCGGCGGATCTGCGCGACCGCATCCGGATGTTGAAGAAACCGTAGCGGTAACAGGAGCCGTCCCGTTTTTTCGGCGCAGGATTTCCGGGGAATCCGATTGCATTCGGGCGATTTCCGGTGTATTTTCCCGAAATCAGGATTCACGAGTTTCACCATGCGGAGAAAGGAGTTCCCGTGAGAAGATTCATCCCGGTTGCGGCGGTTGCCGCGGCAGCTGCCGGATCGTTGTTTTCCGGCATTCTCTGGCTCAACAATCTGGTCAGTGCCTGGCGTTATCATGCAATGCTGGCGAGGGGGAATACCTTTGCCGGAATTTTTCCGTCGGGCCTCTGGCCGTCTCTCGACTGGAGCACGGTCGATGCTTCTACCGTCACCACTCTGATCCCGTTTTTCGGTTTTCTTTTGATTCTTCACGGACTGCTCCGGGTGGACGGCCGTGAAGAGTGGCCGTTTTTTCCCGGCTATGAACGGTTGAACATCGCACTCGGATTGCTCGGTACCATCTGGGGGATTATTCTGGTCGGCTACTATCCTGATGATCAGATCAACGTCACGGCGTTGATCCGTTGCTGTCTGCACACGGCGATGTTTTCGACCCTGATGGCAGTCGCATGGGTGATGGTGGTGTTGCCGGCGGTGGTGATGCCGGTAATGCGGCTCTGCCGGAAGCTGCACGGCGGCGTCGAGGCGGGAATCGATTCCATCGGCGAACTGGCGGACGAGTTCACCCGGAATGTGGGGCGGGCCGGTGAGGCGCTCGAGGCCGGAACCGCCGACCTGAGACGCTTCCGGGCGGAGACTGCGGAGGGGATTGAAGCGCTCGCCGCGTTCCGGGCCGAGTTTTCGGGGTGTGCCGCCGAGGCTGCCTCCCGGCGGAAGAGCGAAGCGGCCTGGCTGGAGGGGGTCGCCGCGACCGCCCGGGAATTTGCCGAAGCCGGTCGCCGGATCGTGGAGTTGCAGCGGGAATTGACCGAGACCAACCGGGAACTGGCCGAACGCAACGCCGGACTTCTGCTGGAGAAGAGCAGAATCGACGAGGAGCGGCGCGAATTGTCGGAGCTCAGCAGGCAGCTGGCCGAACGCAACGCCGGACTTGAAGCGGAAAACAGTGAATTGATCGAGCGCGCCCGCACAATCACCAGACAGCTGGAAGACGCGGAAAAGAGTGTGGCGGAGTTGCGCGGTACGGTGGAAGAAGTCCGCCGGGCGCTGAGGTGAACGATGAAACTCTCCCCCTCCCTGCGGCGCCGGATTCAGCGTGCGCTGCACCTCGACGCCAATCCGGAGTCGGACATAGATGAGCTCAATGCCGTGCTGCTGCAGATCGCTTTGGCGTTGATGCTGGTTTTCATGATCGCTTTCTTCCTCTTCATGCGGAATACCGGCGGTGAAATCAGCAAGGTCGAAGCTCTCAGAAAAGAGGTGGAAAGCGCCCGGCGGGAAAAACTCCTGCACGCTCTCGAACAGATGACCGAGAGGTATCGTGTCCGCTACGGGCTCAAGGCGTTCCAGCAGATCGACCCGGTTTCCGGCGCAAAGCAATACGATCTCTCCGGCATTGTCGAGGAGGGACGCTTCGCGGGGGCGGAGAATCCGCGCCGTTCCTTCCGTCTCGGCGGAGTCGCCGCCTGTTCCGATTATTCCGATCCCGCTGCTCTGGAGGAACGCTGGCGTGTTGACACGCTTCAAACTGCTGCTCTGCGGGAGGAAGAACTGCCGTCTGAACTTCGCGGTTGGCTGACTTCCGAGATCCGGCGCCGGAGCGCGATGGTGCGGGAAGAGGTGGAGGAAGTTCAGGCGCTGGCCGCTGCGGCCCTCCAGTCCCATTTTGCGAACAATCCCGGGCTGGTTCGCGATCCTGCGGTTCAGGAGCTGCTTGACCGGATTGCCGTCGAGGCGCCGGGGACTGCGCGCGATCTGCTGCTCGCGGAACTCGCTGCCCGTTTGAAAGTTCACGTCTATGCCGAGTTGCGGCGGATCTGCGATGTCCCGATGCTGGAGAATCTGAGATGAGGTATTTTTTCGCCGTTCCATTGGTCATTGTCTTTGCGGTTCTGAGACTCGCTGCCGCTGTGGAGGAGGGTGAGAGCCGGAGGTTGCTCGATCAGGAAACCGGTCTTTTGTCGGCGCGGCTTCTGGCCGCCGACGGGGGACGTCGCTGGAGTGCCGCCCCGTTTCCGGAGGCGGAGAAACTGTTGTTTGAGCGGATGAAGGCCGATCCGATCGGCGCGGCTTCTGTCGCGGCGGCACGTAAGGATGGCGGAACGTTTCTGCGCGACGCCCTCGCCGCCGATTATGCGGCTGAGTTGCGGCGTCTGCTGGAGCCGTTCCGGGAGGAGTTACAGGCGGAAACGGAGAAAATGCTCGAAAAAGTTCCGTCCGGTCTGCTGGAAAAGAAGTTTGCGTCGGTGTTCCCGGCCGCCTTTTCCGCGGCGCGAAAGAGGTTGGTTGCCGAGCAGCGTGCCGAACTGATCGGGAAAGTCTACCCGTCCGAGGCGGAACTCGAGGAGACCGATGATGCGGAGTTGACACGGTTGCTCACCGGGCGGCTGCTCGCCCGCCGCAATGCACCGCTTTTTGAGGAGAATCTTGCATTTGTCCGCGATACGGTGATTGCTCCGGCCATCGCCTCCGGGCGGGACCAGCAGAAACGGCAGCTTGAACTGGCGGAGAGGCTTCCGGTCGCGGCGGATTTGTGGACGGCCTCCGAAATTGTTTCCGTGCTGGAGGCGGAGCTTGCCGCCGAGACCGCGAAATGGGATGATGACAAAATCTACACGCTTTTCCGCAGAACCCGCCGTGCGATTGCTGACCGTGCCGCCCGGCTGCCCCGGGAACGTGTCGTGGCTGAACTTCCCCGCCGGATCGCGGTGCCGGATTACGCCGCGTTGCTGGCCGGTGAACCGGAGCGGCATCTCACGCCGGAACCCGGGCTCACCGCGCTCTGCGAGGCTGCGGGGCGGGAGGCCGTCATTGAAACCTTCAGGGAACTCGCCGTTCCGGAGGCAGTTGCCGCGACACTTGCCGCTGACGGCGCGGTCGGGACCGCCGCTTCCGCCGCCGCGGCGAAACTGGTTCGCCCGGCCCTGCTCGACATCCGCCGGAAAGCAACTGCCGCTCAGTTTGAGAAATATTGTCCGGAACTTGAGGCGAACCGATGGCGGGCGGAACCCGCCGTTGTCGAGGCATATTACGCAGGCGGCGGGGGACTGCCGCCGACGTTGCCGGAGTTCGAGTTCCGGGATGCGCCGTTGTTCGTTGAAACACGTACCGCCATTGCCGACCGGGTACGGGCTGTTCTCTCCCGTGCCGCGGGAGAGGTGGCCGAGCAGTTCCGGCTGGTCGCTCACGAGTATGACATGGTAATCGGAGAGATGCGGAAACGACGTGAGGAAAATGTTTCCGGCTGGCTCGGGCGCTGGTTCGGTTCCTCCGGTGTCTCTCTGGCGGAGATCCGTGAACTTTACGAGGCGAAAGTCCTGAAGCTTTACAATGCCGGACAGCGGGAGTATCGGGAATTGTTCGATTCGGTCCGGAGCGAGATCGACGTCCGTTCCCGGGCGATTTTGCAGCAACTGGAGGCTGAGCCGGAAACGAGAACAATTCCGGAAAGAGAAGAACGCCCGCCGGAGCATGTCATCCGTTGCCGGATCCGTGTTGAAGCGGAACCGGAGATGTTGCATGTACGCCTCAACGGGCGTACCTTTTCCGCTCCGCCCGGGGAGAAGTCGGAACGCCGGCTGATTGCGGAGACCGTCGGGGAATGGAAACGTTTCAGCGAGGCCGCGGCTTCCGGAGCGGCCCGGTTCGAGGTCGAGCTTCAGATCGGCGGCGGACCGGTCTATTACCGTTTTGTCGCTCACCTGCGCGAGGAGTTGAAAACTGCCGTTGCCGGCTCCGATGCTTCCGTCAGCGATGAACTTGTCCGCTGAGATCCGGATGGTCTGACTTCGAAGGATGTTGCATTTTTCACATTTTTAACGCCGTTTCCCCGGGGGGATTCGATTGAAATCGCCGGGGAGCCGGTGTCTATTTTCCGGCGGTGTGGAAAAAAGTGGAGTCGGAACATGGAGTCGACGGAAAATCAGTTGCGCCGCCGTGCCGAGATTGACGCGACACTCTCCAGTTGCTGCGGTTTCTCCGGTGAAGTCACGCTGACCGACAGTGCGGTCATCCTCTTGTTTGCAGGTATGCTCGGCGCAGGCGACATGCTCTCGTTGCTGACCACATCGGTGCTGCCGCTGCTGAACGGAATCTGCCTGATCCCGATGGCCGGTTTGATTGCCGGATACAGGGTGCGGCCGGTGGTTCTGAGCGCCTGTGCGATTGCCGCCGGGTTCTATTTTCTCGCCGCGGCGGCTCCCTGGTTCGGTTCCCGTGCGGTTGTTGTGTTGATCGGGGCGATTTTTCTTTTTGCACTGAGTTTGACCGGATTCATCGCCGGCTGGTTTCCGATGCTTGACACTTTTCTGACTCGGGAACGACGGACCGGATTCTTCAGCCGGATGCGTTTCTGTCATCAGCTGGCAGCGACACTCTTTCTGGTTGTGGTCGGGGTATCGATCGGGCGTGAACCGTCGGTGCAGGCGCTTCAGCTTGTACTTGGAATTTCCGCATTCATCTTTGCCGGCAGAGGCTGGTTCATCTCGAGAATCCCGGATTTCCCCATCCCCCGGCGGGAGGAGCCCGGTTTTCGTGCCGGACTTGCACTGGCTTTCGGCAATCGGCGGCTCATCCGTTTCTCCCTCTACCTTTTTGTGTTGAACATCGCCGGTTTCGGAACGGTGCCTCTGATGTTGCTCTCCTTGAAAAATCGCCTCGGTGCGCCGGACAATGTACTGGTTCTGATTTCCGCCGCCACCCTGTCGGGGATGCTGGTCGGTTATCTCGGTACAAAAATGCTGGCGGAAAAACTCACTTCCGGCGGCCTGCTCGTTGCGCTTCATCTGCTTTTTCTCGGGATCAATCTTGCCCTGTTCCCGATCGGTCACGGCAGCTTTCCGGTCTACGCTGTCGTTACGCTGTTGCTTTTTTTCTACAGCTTTGCGACCGCAGCCGCATCGGTTGTCGCCTCCGCCGGGATGATGGAACTGGCGACACCGGGTAACAAGGTAATGGCGATGGCGGTCAGCGGTTCCTTTTCTTACGGCGGTTCGGGCCTGGCGCGTCTGTTCTCTTCGTTGATTCTGGGTGCGGGAATCCTCGCGCCGGAGTGGAACTTGTGGACATTTGCAGTCAGCCGGTATCAGACGCTTCTGCTGGCTTATGCGGTACTTCTGGTGGCCGGTCTCTTTTTTCTTCCCCTGATTCCCGGCTCTTTTTTCCGGCGCCGGTGATGTTGCCGGGAGAGAGGGGGATTCAGTCCCCGAAGACTTTCGACCCGAAGTTGAAGAAAATCATCACCGGCAGCCAGCCGTTCCGGTTGATGTTGAGCAACCCGAGCTGGAAGAGCGCATCATCATCGCAGTGGTTGAGGCAGCCGAGCTGGATACCGCCGTGCCCGGAGCTGTTGATTGCACCGATTTGAATCCCGTCAAGCCGTTCTTCCGCGATGTTCAGAAGACCGATGGAACCACCTTCCAGACGGCTGCCGTGGTTTGCTCCGAACAGAATGAACTTCAGCCCCTCGACCCGGCTGGTACCGCTGAAGAAGATCGACAGTTCCGCTCCCTCAACCTTGCCGCTGCTGATCGCAAACGGCAGACCGAACCGGACGCCTTCGACATTCGCATGTTCGATGCCGGCGGGAACATCCTTCCAGATGCCGAAATCCACTTCCGCGGCGGCGGTGAATCCGATGACGGCGCCGACCAGCAGCAACATGATTTTGAATCTTCTCATCGTTCCCCTCCCTGTTTCGGATATCGCTATTTCAGTTCCTGGTGGATCCGTTCATTCTCCCTCCGGAGCTCCTCGAGCTTCTCCGCGGCAACCTCCCAGTCCGCTTCCGTTGCGGCGATTTTCGACTGGACCTGGGATAGTTCGCGGTTGACCGCCGCGAAATCGATCCGCCCGTTGCCGGAAAGCTGTTCGAGCAGTTCCGCTTGCCGCTGCTCGAGTTTTTCCAGGCGCTGTTCCAGCTCCGCAACCCGGCTTTCCGCTCTTTTCCGGTCGGCGGCCAGGGCTTCACGGGCCTGTGCTCTCGCCCGTCGCCGGTTGCGTGCCAGATCGGGTGAGCCGTTCAGAAGTTCCGCGGTGTGGTCGACGGTGACGCCGGCTGCCTGAAATTCGGCGGATTTCTCGAGGTAATAGTCGTAGTCTCCGAAATACTTCCGGATTCCGGGCGGCTCCATCGCGATGATTCCGGTCGCCACGTTGCGGACGAATTCGATGTCATGACTGACCACGCAGACCGTTCCGGCGTAGTTGCGCAGCGCCTCCTGCAACAGTTCCCGCGCCGCGATGTCCAGGTGGGTGGTCGGTTCGTCGAGAACCAGGAGGTTCGGCGGATTCACGAAGATCCGTGCAAAGAGCAGCCGGATTTTCTCTCCGCCGGAGAGCACTTTGCACGGTTTTTCCGCCGCATCTCCTGAGAACCCGAAGCTGCCGAGCACGTTCATCAGCCCCGAGGTCGAAGCTCCGGCCGGCAGATTCCCCCGGACCACATCGTAAACGGTCTGCTCCGGAACCAGCAGATCGGCGAACTCCTGTGCCTGATAGCCGGTGACCGTGTGATGGCCGAGGACCACACGGCCGGAAGTCGGCTTCAACTTTCCCACCAGCAATTTCAGGAGCGTTGTCTTGCCCATGCCGTTGTAGCCGATGAAGGCGAGCTTGTCGCCGGAGTTGATCGTCAGATTGATCTCTTTGAGAATGATTTTCTCCGGCGTATACCCGAACGACAGATTTTCGAACCGCGCCGCCTCGACTCCGCAGGGGGGCGGAGCGGGGAAACGGATCGCCCCGTTGTAGTTGAGATCGTCCGGCAACTCGATCTCCTCCATCTTGTCAAGGGCCTTCTGCCAACTCTTGGCCTGTGCCGCCTTGGAACTTTTGGCCCGGAAACGGTCGATCACCCGTTCGAGATGTTCCTTCTTGCGGTCCGAGTTGCGTTTTGCTGCTTCGAGAGTCTGGCGGCGGTTCTCGCGCTCCTGGCGGTAATAGTCGTAGTCCCCGGCGTAACGGGTCACTCTGCCGGAGTTCACTTCAAGAGTGATCCGGGTCAGCTTGCGCAGCAGAAAACGGTCATGGGAGATCAGAAGCAGCGTTCCGGGAAAGGACTTCAGAAACCTGCAGAGCCACTCCACCGCCGGGATGTCGAGATAATTCGACGGCTCATCGAGCATCAGAATATCCGGCTGCGAGATCAGCACCCGGGCGAGAGCCGCGCGCATCCGCCAGCCGCCGGAGAAAGACTTCAGTTGCCGCTCGAAATCCGCCTGCCGGAACCCGAGGTTGCTCAACGCCTGCTCCGCTTCGGTCCGGAGCCGGTAGGCCCCGAGGTGTTCGATTCGGGTCTGGAGCCTGCCGTGCCGCTCGAGCAATGCTGCGAGGCGGTCGTCATCGTCGACCCCCCGGTGAAGCTGAAGTTCGAGTTGCTGCAGCTCCGCCGTCATCGTTTTGAGTTCCGGAATCGCATCGGCGGTGAAGTCGAGCAGCGTGCGCTGCGTTTCCCCGTCCGGCAGGTGCTGCCTGAGGATTCCCAGACGGTGATCCTTCGGCAGTGAAACGGTACCGCGATCCGGGCGGATATCGCCGGTGATGATTCCGAAAAGCGTACTTTTTCCGGCTCCGTTGGGGCCGACCACTCCGACCCGGTCACCGGGATTGATCCGGAATGAGACCTCGTTGAGAATCACATCTCCCGCGTAGGTTTTCACCACATTCTTGAAATCGATCATTTTTCGTCTTGCTGTGCGGCGGCGGGGCTTTCCAGTTCGATCAGGTAACGGAACCCGATGTCGTCGCCGCCGTTGTTGTTGTAGGAAGTTGCAGTGCACTGTGCGAGGGCGGGCGCTGTCAGCCGGGAACCGCCGTGCACCGTGTAGAGCCGGCCGCTGTCGACTCCGGGATCGCGCACAAATTCGCGGACATTCCCGTTCATGTCAAGAACTCCGTAGGGAGAACGGTCACGCGGGAAACTGCCGCCGGGAGCGCCGAAGGGAAAACGCTCCCGGTCGGGTGCATCGGCCAGCAGTGCGGCTCCGGGCAGATAGTTGCTGCCCCATACGTAAAGTCGCCCGTCGACACCTCGCGCCGCCTTCTCCCATTCGAGTGCGGAGGGCAGCCTGACGTTTCGGCCGATTCGTCTGCCGAGCCAGCGACAGTACGCCTCTGCCGATTCCCCCGGGATTCCGGCCACCGGCAGTTCCGGCCGGAGCGGGGTGGCAAGATTTCCCTCATCATCCCAGGCGGGCGCAGTCTTCCCGGAACCTCCGACGGAGAGCCAGGAGCGCCGCCGTTCCCGTTCCGCCGGATCTCGCAGGGATTTCCAGAATTCGAGGTAGTCGCCGAACGTGACTTCCTTCTGCCCGATCAGGAAAGACGGCAGGGAACTGCGACTGTTCGAATGGTTTCCTCCGGGGAGCGCGGAATGGGAGAACTCGCCTCCGGGTACGAAACAGGTCCCACGCGGGATTACCTGCGGTGCATCCAGTGCAACCCGGCTCGTCCCGGCCGGGGAGATCCGCACCGGGCAACTGAAACCGCTGCGCCCGTTCCGGCTGAAATTCAACAGATAATCCCCTGCAGGCAGTTCTATGGTCTGGCTTCCCTCTGCGAGTTCGAGATTTTCGGCCGGGTTCTCCATTTCCCCGGGCAACCTGACAAGTTCTCCGGCGTTGTCGCGGATTGTGAGTCGCCACTGTGGATTTCCCGCTCCGGCGATGACGAGAGTTCCGAGACCGGAATCGATTCGTGCGACCAGCTTCGCCAGCTCGGAATCCTGTTCCAGCGCCCGCCGGAACAGCGCCTGCCAACGTCCACGGAACTGCCGCAGGGCGTTCTGCAGCGAATCGAAGTCCCGTGCCTGCAGATAAAGTTCCAGCACCGATTTGAAAATATCGCGGGTCATGCGTTCGACCTGCGGCGCCCGGACTCCGAGTTCCGGAGCGCGTGAGATAAATTCGAGTGCCGAATTATAACCGTTGTCCATCTCCGCAAGCTGCCGCAGCAGTTCACGTTCCACCTGGGAACGCTGGGGGGTCATTCCGTTTGCCCCTTGTTGCCTGAGGAGCCGGTAACTGCGCAGCACCATCGCATTGTACTCCTTGGCCTGGGCGTAATTGTACTCGGCCAGGTTCAGGAGAGACGCGCTCTGGGAGATGTTGCTGATCAATGTGAACCCGTAGAATCCCCCCCAGGTCAGGATTGCCGCCGCAAGGGTTGCCGGAACCAGCGGCCGCCGCCGGATCAGCTTGGTCAGCCGGTAGATCGGGGTCGGCGAATAGGCTTTTACCGGGTAGCCGTCAAGGTAGTTGCGCACATCGTCGATCAGGTCTGCGACGGTCGCGTAACGTTTCCGGCGGTTGCGGGCCATTGCCTTCAGGCAGATCGCTTCGAGTTCCAGCGGTACCGGGCGTGATTTCGGAGCGGAACGGCGCGGGGGGATGAATTGTCCGGCGGCAGCCCGCCGCATCAACTCCTCCTGCGGTACCGAGACGTCGAACGGGGCGCTCTTCCAGGTCAGAATGGTGTAGAGAATCGTGCCGAGACCATAGACATCGCACTGTTCGGTCGGTTCCGGAACCTCCCCGGTGATCAACTCGGGTGCCATGAAGGCCGGAGTTCCGCCGATCTGCGGTGGATGATCCGCCTTTTCGTCGGAGTTGTCGTGCAGGCCGCGTTCGAGTTCAATCTCCATCTTTTCGCCGCGCCGTCCCTCGTCGAGGTCGGAGCGGTAGCGGGCCATTCCCCAATCCATCACCATCACTTCGCCGTAGTTCCCGACCATCAGGTTCCCCGGTTTGAGGTCACAGTGCAGGATCCCGTGCCGATGGGCGAAGGCGACACCGTTACAGGCGCTGATGAAGATTTCAATCAGCCGCCGCAGAGAGAAACGGCGGCGGTACTCCTCGCGGTCCTCTTCGAGTTTCCGCAGCACGGCGCGGAGCGTTTCACCACTGACCCGTTTCATCGTGAAGTAGACCCCGACATCGTCGAACACGCCCATCCGGTGGACCGGCACGATGTTCGGATGGTCGATCTGCGCGGTGGTGCGCGCCTCGCGAATGAACGACTCGATCCGTTCCGCCTGATCGCGGAACTGGGGGCGCAGGATTTTCAACGCAACTTCGCGGTTCAAGCCGGGCTCATGAGCGGAGAACACCGCGCCGACGCCGCCGATCCCGATGGTGGAGAGCCCGGTGTAATCCTGGATCCGCTCCCCCGGAGAGATCCCGAGCAGTTGCCGAAGCTCTTCCGGGGAAAGCTGTGTCGGTGTATCGACACCGTAAATCAGCGTCTTCTCATCGTCCTGAAAAAATGACGAAGGAATCTGATTGTCCTGATTCAACTCTTTCCCCATCTGCGGATCATTTCTTTTCGACGAATTTCCTGATGTTCTCCCGGGCGTTCCTGACCTGTTCGGCGAAGCTGTCGAAATACTCCTCGTTCCCTTTCCGGTCTGTGGTGATCGCCGGGGCGTTGTTCCAGTTGAAGTCTGCCGGGAATACGAAGCATTTCGCTTCCTGCCGCCGGCCGAAGTCAAAATTTTCCACCGAAACCACCACCCCGACGAAATCACCCTCACGGGTCATGACAAAGTCTCCCGGCTCGGCCCTCAACTCGCTGCCGGTACCGCGGCTGGTGTTGCGGATGTAGAGATAGCGGTCATTCGACGCCAGATCGATGGAGCACCGGCCGCCGAGGGAGGCGCTGTCCTTGCCGAACGAAGAGGTCTTGAATAGGAACAGATCCTGCAGGCCCCGCTGCTTGAGCTGCTCAATCGTGATTGCGGCAAGCGGCTTCGCTCCTTCCGGCGGTGCGAGCTCCAGCGCGGCGACCCGCGGTTCCTCAGACACGATCAGAATCGGCCCTTTTACTTCGGCGACGTCTCCCGATCCCAGGCGCCCCGCATGGTAATCCAGACGGGATATCCGTTCGAAATTGAGCGGTACGTTGGCATCTCCTGCGAAGATCGAGAAGTAGCCGGGCAGCACCGTTCTGCCGCCGACCATAACCAGCGGCAGGAAGAAGACTCCTCCGCCATGCTGGTTGAGCAGCAGCCGTTTCTCGTCGAGTTTGAAGTCCAGCCGGATCGCCGCGTCGGAGTAGCGGTCGAGCACATCGCTTCTGAGCCGCTCCTCTGCCGCGGAAAGCTGATTGCGTGCCGCTTCAAGCTCCACCTGGGTACTCTCAACCTTGCCCTGGGCTTCGGCGAGTTCCACGCCGGTACTTGCGGCGGTCTCCTGAGATTTTTTGAGTTCCTGTTTGGTTCTGGAAAGTTCCGCCACCGCATTTTTGAACATCCTGCTCATCTCTTCCAGCTGCCGTTTCGCCTCGTTGCCTTCCAGTTCGCGGGCGGCGGCCAGTTTCCGGGTCCGCTCGATCTGGCTCCGGGCTTCGGCCAGTTCCCGTTCTGCGGCGCTGAGCCGCCCACGGGTGAAAGACAGGTCGCTCTCGAGGTTCTGCGCTTCCTGTGTCGCCTTGCCCGCCCGGGCCGCGGCCTCGCTGAGCGCGGTGCGCACATTGGTCAAATCGGCTTCCCGCGCCGCAAGGGCTTCGCGCGCTTTTGCCAGATTTGCAGCCGCGGCCGAGAGTCGCTCTTCCCGCCGGCGCAATTCATCCCGCGTGGCCTGAAGTTCCTCCTTGTTCTCATCGAGCTGCCCCTTTGTCTCGTCGAGCCGTTCGCGTGCGTCGGCGAGTTTCTGGCGGGCGACGGCGAACTCCTGATTCAACCGGACGATATCTCCGCTTGCACTGGTATAGTTCTTCCGCAAAGCTTCCAGCTCGGCGCGCGCCTCGTCATACTGGATGCGCAGCTGGTAGCGGTTGCGTATTTCACGATCGAGACGCTCCTGTAACTGTTCCGGCGTCAGCGAACCGGTGTTTTCGCGGGTCGCGGCAAGTTGCTGTTCGAGTTTCTCGGCCTTCAGCATGTTCTCCGCCAGCTGGGCGGCAAGCTCCCGCAGGGCGGCTTCACGAGCCTCGGTGAATCCCTCCTTCTGCTGCGCTTCAAGGAGCTTTCTGCGCGTTTCCTCCAGCTGGGTCTGGCGCGACCGCAGTTCGGTCAGCAGCAGTGCCGTGGTACGGCTGTCGAGACCGACGCCGGTTCCTCCGGTATGCGCCGGAACCATTCCGGTCATCATCGAAAGCATCGCTGAGACCAGAAAGTCGCAGATGACGATCAGAATCGCGCGATTCACTTGCCCGCCTCGCCGTTTTCATTGCCCGCAAGCAGCTTTTTGCGGAAGGGGTAGAGCATCACCACCCGCAGAATCAGGCTGAAGATGATCCCGATCAGCGTCGAGGAGTAGGCGATCAGCCGGCTGCTCTGCGGGGAGAACGTCATCACCAGAAAGGCGGACACCGTGCCGAACAGGCCGACATAGAGTGGCACATCGAAGAAGATGTCGGCGTTTTCCAGCTGGCGCAGTTTCAGTTTGAAGCTGTCGGCGCTGCTCCGGATCGACCCCAGCACGCACCAGGCGACACCGAATGCGACGAACTGCAGTACGGTGATCGCGGAGAAAATCAGCATGGAGATCCGGCCGGTGAGTTCGCCGCGGGCGGCGATCGAGTTGGGCGACAACGGATCCACCTGCCCGAGCACCTCTCCAGCGCTCGAGGTCCCGCAGAAGAAGTCACGGACGACCGCGGAGTTGTTGAAAAGCTGATTCATCCAGTAAAGGAAGCCGGCGCCGAGCGCCAGAATCAGAATCGGAAGCAGAAAGCGCATGCGGTTCATTTTCATCGGTATGATTCCCTCGAAATTATCTGAGCTGTAATTTTCCGTACCATAATACCCCGGTTACTTACAATACGACAGGAAAACGAAATATTCAAGATGATTCCCGTGGCGGCGGCGGAATTAGCCGTCAAAAAAAACGAGATCCGGTTTGCGAAAAACCGTTTTCGCATGTATTTTCTAAGGAAGCGGCTTCACGGTTCTGTGCCGCCATGGATTACGAAATGCGAAATTCTGACAGATGAAGACATTAAACTGGTATGTGACCCGCGGGTTTATTCTCGCTTTTTCGATGGCGATCGTCATTCTGACCTTCGGCATGACCGGTGCGAATCTGGTCAAGGTGCTCGATCTGGTTTCACAGGGGATTTCATTCTGGACCTTCTTCCAGTTCACGCTCTACATTCTGCCGATCGTGCTGACCTTCACGGTGCCCTGGGCGGTGATGGTCGCGGTGATGCTGGTGTTCGGGCGGATGTCGGCGGATTCGGAAATCACTGCGATGCGCGCCTGCGGCGTGTCGATCATGCAGATCGTTTCTCCGATTCTGATCATCACATTCTTTCTGACGCTGCTTTGTCTTTATCTGCAGGTTGAGGTCGGGCCGCCGTTCCTCGGCAAGTCGCGCGAGATGATGCAGATTGCCGCGATCAACCAGCCGCTGGCGATTTTCGAGCCCGGAAAACAGATTGAATATGAGAATACCATCATCTACATCGACGACAAGGAGGGAGAGGATGGCATCAAGGGTGTGCAGATCTATACGCTGAGCGATCCGACCACGGTGGCGCAGGATATCTCCGCCGAACGCGGCAAATTGCTGGTTGACCATGAGAAACAGATTCTGACCGTCCGCCTTTTCGACTGTTTCGTGGACAATCGCAGGACCGATCAGGAAGCGATGACGGAAGCCGGGTTGAGCAGTGACGGCCCGACCCGTTTCTATACGCAGCAGCTTGAGTTCAACTTCAATTACGGCAAGGAGGCCAATGCGAAGCGGTTGTCGGTCCGGGCGAAGTTCATGAAGCTCTCCGACCTGATGGCACGGATCCGGATGACCAAGGAACTCAACCACGATACCACTGAACTGGAAGTCGAATTGAACCAGCGGATCGCCTTCGCACTCTCTCCGATCGCCTTCCTGCTGCTCGGGCTGCCCTTGGCGATCCGTACCAGCCGCCGGGAGACTTCGGTCGGGCTTTTCCTCAGCGTGATCCTGGCGGGGGTGTTTTTCCTCTCGATCATTCTGTGTGAATCGCTGAGCTCCTTCCCGCACCTCTATCCGCAATATCTGTTGTGGCTGCCGAACATCATCTTTCAGATTCTCGGTGCTGTGATGACCTATCGGATTTCCCAGCGCTGAAAGGGGGGAATGTGAACGGCAACGGTTATATCAAGTTCATCCTGACGTTGCTGACGGTGATCATCGCCGCCGCCGCCTATCTGCTGATCGAATCGGTCGATCGTGTCCGCGACAGCAACCGGCGCGTGATTGAGAAGCTCGACCGTCTGCATGAACTTCTCGCGTCCGGGGCTCCGGCGATCCGGCCGGCAGGGGGGGGCGGGGAGGTCCCGCCGGTTTCCGGTGTTATTGCGAATCAGGCGTTTTTCGATCCCGCCGCCCAGCCCGGCGGGCGTCTGATCCAGGCGATCGAGGCGGATACGCCCAATCTGAATCCGCTGATCTCCGGCGAGGCGATGGCTGCGGCTTTCAACGCGTTGTGCAACTCCTCGCTCGCGGATCGCAATTATGAGCATCCCGAGGAGTTTGAACCGATGCTGGCCGAGTCGTGGACCATCTCTCCCGACCACAAGACGTATCACATCAAGTTGCGTCGTGGAGTCTTCTGGCAGGACTTCACCGATCCGGTTTCTGGGAAGGAGCATCGCAACGTCGAAGTAACTGCCGCCGATTTCAAGTTCTACATCGACGCCATCAGGAATCCCGAGGTCAACTGCGGGCCGTTGCGGGTCTATTATCAGGATCTCGACTCGGTGGAGATCGTCAATGATTACGAGTTCAAGGTGCACTGGTCGAAGGCATATTACGGTTCGCTCTCCTCGACGCTCGGTCTCACTCCGTTGCCGCGCCATTTCTACCATGATTATGAGGGGCCGTTCGACGGTGCGAAGTTCAACGACGACCATCGCAGGAACCGGATGATCGTCGGCTGCGGTCCCTATCAGTTCGTCAGCTGGGACAAGGACCGCCGGGTGATCTTCCGTCGCTACGACCGTTATTTCGGGCGGAAACTCGGAGCCGGTCCGGCGTTGCAATATCTCGTTTTTGAGCTGATCAAACACCCGAACACCCGGTTTCAGGCGCTGCTCGCCGGAAATCTCGACTGGCTCAATCTGCTTCCCGACCAGTGGGTACAGCGTACCGGCTCGAAGGAGTTTCGCGATGGTGCGCTCCGGAAATACAAATATCTTCAGACCAACTACACCTACATCGGCTACAACCTGAAAAATCCGCTCTTTCAGGATCGTCGGGTGCGGCAGGCGCTGACCATGTTGATCGACCGGGAGAAGATCCGTCGGGATATTTACTTCGATCTGGCGGAGATTGTTCCCGGGCCGTTTGCGCTTCAGAGCCGTTATCACGATCCGTCGCTGAAGCCGTGGCCGTATGATCCGGAACGTTCCCGGCAGTTGCTGGCCGAGGCGGGCTGGCGGGATCTCGACGGTGACGGGATTCTTGAAAAGGATGGTCTGAAGTTCTCCTTTACGATGCTCCAGATCGCCACCAGTTCGATTCAGCAGCGGATGATGCCGCTGATCAAGGAGTCGCTGGCTGCGGCCGGAATCGACATGAAAATTCAGAACGTCGAATGGTCGGTCTACATTCAGCGCCTCGAGGAGCGGAACTACGATACCTGCTGTCTCGGCTGGACCTCGCCTTTTGATCCGGACCCGTATCAGATCTGGCATTCCAGCCAGGCTGATCTGCCCGGCAGCAGCAACCATATCGGCTTCCGGAATCCCGAGGCGGACCGGTTGATCGATGAATTGCGGGAAACGTTCGATCTGGAGGAGCGTTCCCGTCTCGCCTTCCGGCTGGAACGGTTGCTGCATGAGGAGCAGCCGTATACTTTTCTGTTTGCGCCGTATGCGCTGGTCGCGCTGTCGGAGCGTTACCGCAATGTCCGGGAGTTTCCCGGCGGGATTCCGGAATCGATCGTCTGGGTGCCGCGGAACGAGCAGCGTGCCGTTCCGGATTTGTAGGAAGCAGAACCCGATCCGGCAAAAATCGAAGGACCGTACAATATGATCAGAACCATCGTTATCGGAGCCGCCGGCCGTATGGGCCGCCGGCTGGTCGCCAACATTCTGGAAAGCTCGGAACTTCGCCTGGTCGGAGCCACGGAGTTTTCCGGGTCTCCGTTTCTCGGGCAGGATGCCGGTGTCGTCGCCGGTTGCGGGCCGGCCGGTGTCGAGATCTCTGCGGACCTCGGCCCCCTGCTCAAAGAGGCGGACGCGGTGATCAACTTCGCCACCGGCGGTGTGATCGAAAATACCCGGCTTGCGGTGGAGAACAACTGCGCGGTTGTTCTCGGCACCACCGCGCTTACCGAAGCCGAACGGGCTGAACTGGCGGCGCTGGCCTCGCATGGCGGCAGGATTGTAGCTTCCTACAATATGAGTGTCGGCGTGAATCTGTTGTTCAAACTGGTCGGGGAGGCGGCACGTATTCTCGGTCCCGGATACGATTGCGAAATCGTCGAGATGCACCACAACCAGAAAAAAGATGCTCCTTCCGGTACCGCGGTTCGTCTGGCCGAGGTGGTCTGTGAGGAACGCGGATGGGATTATGCCGCCGACGTCCGCCACGGGCGTCAGGGGTTGGTCGGCGCCCGGACCGGGCATGAGATCGGTATGCATTCCCTGCGCGGCGGCGATGTGGTCGGCGACCACACCGTGATCTTCGCCGTCAACGGCGAACGGATCGAACTCACCCACAAGGCTTCGAGTCGTGACACCTTTGCCAAGGGAGCGTTGCGGGCGGTGGAATTTCTCCATCAGGCCGGGGCCGGCCTCTACGATATGCAGGATGTGCTCGGGTTGAAATAGGTTTCATTGCTGGAGTACTCGGAGGGACGAACATCATGGATGAGTTGAAGATTCTGACCATCGGCAACAGTTTCACCGACAGCCTGGCATCCTGTTTCCCGCAGGTCGTCGCCTCGGCGGGCTGCCGGTTGACCTTCGATCGCGCCAACTTCGGCGGTTGCGAGTTGCGCCGCCACTGGAGCTACGTGGAGGCCGAGGAGAGTAATGAGGTCTGCAGGATCTATCAGGGGGGGCGTACCAAGCTGCGCAATCTGCTTGCCGGAGAGAAATGGGATATCGTGACGATCCAGCAGGCTAGTCACGACAGCTGGCGACCGGAAAGTTTTCAACCCTGGGCGACCAATCTTTTCAATTTCGTCCGCAGTCATGCGCCGCAGGCTGAAGTGGTGATCCAGCAGACCTGGGCCTACCGGGCCGATCATCCTGCTTTTCCACCGGTCAACAACTGGGGGATCACGCAGCAGCAGATGTATGAACGGCTGACGGAAAACTATACCGCTCTCGGGCGTGAACTGAATCTGCGGATCATCCCGACCGGTCTTGCCGTTGAATTGTCGCGACGAAACGGGAAGGTCAAGTTTCACAATTATGATCCCGAACTTCTGAACAGACTCTCCTGGCCGGATCTGCCGCCCCAGGCGGGCGATGTGGTGGGCCGGATGTTCTGGCGCAAGAATGCCGCAACCGGGAGACTTGAGATCGGTCGGGATCTGATTCATCTCAATCTGCGGGGAGAGTATCTGCAGGCGTGTGTCTGGTTTGCCTTTCTCTATGGGCGGTCTGTTTCCGAGGTCGGTTTTGTCCCGGAGGGAATCGGCGATGATGACGCTGCGTTTCTGCGGGAAACCGCCGGGTGTGCGGTCGACACCTTCCGGCAGGTCAGGAAGTAGGCGCGGCGGATGAAGAACATCTGGATTGTGTCGGGGGAAGCCTCCGGAGATGTCTACGGAGCACGTCTGGCGCGTGAATTGCGCCGGCTCGCCGCGGAACGCGGCGACGAGATCGACATCTCCGGCATGGGTGGTCCCGAGATGCGACGGGCCGGAATCAGGATCCGTGTCGACTCCACCGAGCTCGGTGTGGTCGGCGTGATTGAAGTGCTCAAACATCTTTTCACCTTCGTCGGAATCTTCTTCCGGCTTCTCCGCGAGGTGAAACGGGAGCGTCCCGGCGCGGTCGTGCTGATCGATTACCCGGGATTCAATCTGTTGTTCGCTCTGATGCTCTATTGGCACCGTATTCCGGTGGTCTGGTATGTCTGCCCCCATCTCTGGGTCTGGGGGAAATGGCGGTTGCCTGTTCTGGCGCGGATCTGCACCAGAATGCTGGTGATTTTCCCGTTTGAAACCGAAGTGTTCGCCCGGACGAAACTGCATGCGGAGTTCGTTGGCCATCCGCTGGTCGATATCGTTGCGGAACGTCGCGATCCTGCCGTCGTCCGCAATCCGGATGATTTTCTGCTGCTGCCGGGCAGCCGGACCATGGAGATCAACTTTCTGCTCTTTCCGATGCTTGAGACCGTTCTTGCCTTATCGAAGCTGCATCCGGAGTTGAAATTTCACCTCTCGGCTCCGCGGGAGAAGATCGCCGCCCTCTGCCGTCGCAGGATCGGGCAATTCCGCGACCGGAATCCGGAGTTGCCCGAGATTGAAGTGACCTGCGGCGATACGAGTTACTGGCAGCAGCGTGCCGGAACCGGACTTGCCGCCAGCGGCACCGTCACCGTCGAGTCGGCGATCGCGGGATTGCCCCTGGTGGTCGGCTACAAGCTCAACTGGATCACGATTCTGCTGGCCGCGCTTGTGGTTCGGCTTTACCGGGGATTCTTCACGATGGTCAACATCATCGCCAACCGCACGGTGTTCGAGGAGTTTCTGCAGCACCATTTTGCGCCCCGCGAACTGGTCGGCGCCGTCGAGCGGATTCTGCCCGGCGGAATCCGGCGCGGCGAGGTCGAAGCCGGCATGGCTGAGGTGAAGGAGCTGTTGACGCCGAACAGTTCAAGCGCGGCCCGGCAGGCTGCGGAGGCGTGTTACGCCGTACTCGAAAAACCGTAACTTCCCGCGGTTCACTCCAGCGGAGAAGGAACCCGAAAGCGGTACCTTCCCCCCCGCAGTATTTTACCCGGGGTGAAGGGGCGCAGTTGTACTGCTCCGCCGTTCCTTCCGGCAGGAAATTTTTCGTGTGAGCTCTTCTTGCCTTGTCATGGAAAGGCGCCTCGGCGGACCCGAGGCAGGTTGATCTTCGCCGGGGAGAGATCTTTCGTTCCGCAGACTTAAAAGAAAAAACCGTTTTTTTTTCTCCGGGGTATTGCTTTTGCTTTCCGTTTGTGGTATAATTATATTTGTAATACAAATAAGGAGCTTATTCTGATGCCGAATGGTAATTCAAGCAAGACAGAACAGGTTGTTGATGCTATTTTGTCTTACATTATCGACCACCATCTGACAGTAAACGAGAAACTTCCTTCCGAAGAAGAGATGACGGTGCTCTTCGGCGTGAGCCGCGTATGTATCCGCGAGGCGCTGCGTGGTTTGAAGTTCCTCGGGCTGGTGGAGACCGGCACCCGGCGTGGGACCCGGATCCGACAGGTCGATTTCGCGTTGCTGAGCCGGATTCTCGGATTCCAGATTGCCGTCAGCGATCTTTCTTATTATCAGTTGCTGGAGGCGCGCCTTTCCATTGAGCTGAGCGTGCTTGACATCATCATCGACAAAATCACGCCGGAACATCTTGCTCAACTCCGGGAACTGGCCGATTGTGCCCGTTATGATGACTCTCCCGAAGAAATTGAACGTAACTATCAGCGCGACTGTGAATTTCATCGTGCGCTGCTGACGATCAGCGGAAACGAATTGCTCCGTTCCTTCTCCCGGCTGCTGGAGATCTTCTTCACCCGTCGTTCGGCTACCCCTGAGATGAGCCAGGCGGCTGCCCGGGAGCACCTGGGGATCATTGAGGCCCTTGAAAACCACAATCTGGAGCTGGCGCGCGGGATCATGCGTGGCCACCTCGCAAAATATAAAGGAGAATGACCGATCATGTTTACTCCCCGGAAAAGTGTGACGCTGGAGAGGCTTCGGCGGGGGGAGATTGTCTTTTGTTTTAAAAGCAATCTCTCCTGCCCGCGGATTCTCGAGATAGCGGCGATGAACGGCTTCGAGTGTCTCTGGGTCTGTGCCGAACACGTGGCCAATGACTATTCGGTACTCGAGAGCCAGATTCTGGCGGCACGGAGTCTCGATACCGATCTGGTGGTCCGGGTTCCGCGCGGTTCCTACAGCGATCTGGTCAAACCGCTTGAACTTGACGCCGCCGGGATCATGGTGCCGCATGTGATGTCCGCCGCCGATGCACGCATGGTGGTACGCAACGTCCGGTTTCATCCGCTGGGGCGGCGTGCCATCGACGGCGGCAACCGTGATGGGGCGTATTGCAACATGGATTTCAAGAAATACCTCGATTTCGTCAACCGCAACCGTTGTGTGATCGCTCAGATTGAAGATGTCGAGGCGCTCGATGAGCTCGATGAGATCTGTGCCGTTCCCGGAATCGACATCATTTTCTTCGGTCCCGGGGACTTCAGTCAGTCGATCGGCATTCCAGGCGAAATCGACAACCCGGCTGTTGTTGCGGCACGGCGGAAGGTTGTCGCCGCCGCAAAGCGGGCCGGAAAATTTGCCGGGACGGTCGGTTCCCCGAAGGATTGCGCACAGCTCGTGGAGGAGGGATTCCAGTTTATCAATCTCGGCGCTGATGTGGTCGGCGTAGGTGCCTATTGTCGTGAATTGATTGCCGGAGCCATGAGTACGCTCTTCAAGAAAAACGAAGGAGTCGCATTATGAAAAAGAGCCGTAACGATTTTACATTGATCGAACTTCTTGTCGTTATTGCGATCATCGCAATTCTCGCCGCAATGCTGCTTCCCGCACTGAACCAGGCGCGGGAACGGGCTCGTGCCATATCCTGCGTCAACAACATCAAACAGAATATTCAGAACATTCTGTTTTACACCGACGACAACAACGGGGTGATGCTGGTGCGGACCGCCGACGCCACTTCCGTGGAGGGGCTCCGGAACGCCACCTGGGCCATGCGGCTCTACAAAACCGGCTACATGCCCTCCACCGGGCAGATGGCGTGCCCGACGGTCGCGCCTTTCGTCACGAAGGTTTCCGAGGACGGGGCGCTGCAATACATCTACGGCATGCCGCGCAAGAACAGCCAGTGGAAGGCGTATTTCGAGGAGGCGATCGGAATCCCCGCTCCGGAAACACGTGACGACACCTGCATGTTGAATTTCAAACGCCTGAGAGGCGGGAAGATGATCATGGCCGATTCTTTCTCGACGGATATAAACTTCCTGAAGCAGACTTTCGAATGGAGCACTGCCGACGCCAATCTCGTACACGTCCGTCACAACAACCGGGCCAATGTCGGGTGGGGGGACGGCCATGTGTCGAGCATGTCGGCCGAAGAGATCAAGGGTGAATACAACAACATCACCCATTGTGCCAGAGGGCAGGTCAAATCCACGATTTAAGGTGTATTATGAAGAATCTTCTTGCTGTCGCGTTGTTGTCTGTCGCATTCACCAGCTTCGGGGCGGAGGAACATCCGTTCGGCACCATGCTTCTCAACGGAGGCCGGATTGAGCCGGTCGGCATGGAGATGGTCGAGGCTTCCAATGAGCATCTGAACTTCTGCTTTGCAACCCGTTTCCCGGATGACTCGATCTATCTCAACCATTCGGCCGGGATTCACACCGTCAGCGAATACGGTTGCCGGGATTATTCTCTCGACAACGGGCACACCTGGCGGAAAATGCCGTTCGATTTCGGTGGATTCAACGCCTATCAGGATCGTGACGGGCGTAAGATCACCGTCCAGTGCTGGGATGACAAGGTTTCGGATACCCATGTCATCACCCGTCGGATTCTCGGGCCGGATGGAAAAAGCGTGACTCGTGAAACGGTTACGCTGAAAATGCCGTTCGAAAGCACCTTCAGACTCCATCGGGAGGTACTCCGCCTCAAGGACGGCCGGCTGCTGCTGACCGGATATGGAAGGAAGAAGGACGCTCCGAAGTTCTTCAGTTTCGTGATCGCTTCCGGAGATGATGGAAAAAGCTGGAGTTACCTCTCGACGATCCTCGAGGATCCCGCGGCAAAGTGGCCGGAGGGGCCCAACGAATGCGCCGTCATCGAGCTGGCGGACGGCGGGATTCTTGCCTACGTGCGGGTGGGCGGCACCTCCCCGCTGCTGCAACTGCGTTCCTCCGACGGAGGCCGGAGCTGGAGCGCTCCGGAGGAGATTGCCAAATTCTGTGTTGCTCCCGCGGCGCGGATTCTTGAGAACGGAGCGCTGCTGGTCATTACCGGGCGTCCCAAACTCTATCTGCTGGTGGACTTCACCGGTACCGGGAAACAGTACCAGCGGTGCATGCTTTATGGAGGGTCGGGCAGTTCGTATGCATCAGTGCTCGAGGTCGCTCCGAACCGGGTGATGGTGATCTACGACGAGAGCGATTTCGGAGCCTGGCGCAACACCGGACTCTTCAGCCGGATCATGGCGATGACTCTCGACGTGGTCCGTGACGATTCGGCACGTTTCACGGAGGTCGCCTCGCCGGAGGCCGCAAAATATGATCAGTTCTACTCGGCGGGCACCGGACAGAATCCGGAAGCCGGACGGATTTTCATGCCCTCCGGCTTCCAGAAGAAGGGGCAGGAGGCCTACTATGAGATCATCCGGATTGCGGAACGCCCCCATCCGGTACTCCATCTTGAGTTGAAGGGAAAGAGTGCACCGCAGAAATTCGCCCATTTCTCCAGCTCCGTCATGCCGGGAAGCACGAAGCTCGAGGCCGGTTTCGAATTTCGCCTGACGGAGGCGGCCGGAAAGAAACCGCAGTTCGCCGTCCGTTTCTGTTTCGATGACAGGGGTGACGCCCGCCGGTACGGCTGGATCGCCTTCGGATTGGACAAGATCGTTTACCGCAGCAGTGGGAAGTTGGAAAATATTTCCTTCAATCCCGGCACCGGTTTTCAGGCATTTGAACTGAAGGCATCGCTGGATTCCGGAACGTATCAACTTTTCCTGAAGGGGAAGGACACTCCTCTTTTCACCGCGAAACTCACTTCGGATCCGGCGATCAGCCCCGGATTCACCTGGGGGGACGGTGCAAGCGACGTCGAAGGGGGCGTTGATCTCTCCTACATCGGCATCAACTCCGGAAATTGACGGATCATGCAAAATCTGTTTCTGCTGGACTACGCGATCATCGTCTTCTACTTCGTGCTGGTACTCTGTATCGGATTCTTCTTCGCCAGGGGGGAGAACAGTTCCGAAGAGTACCTGCTCGGGGGAAGGCGCATGCCGACGCTGGCGATCGGACTCTCCTGCATGGTGTCGCTGCTCAGTTCTGTCTCCATCGTGATGGTGCCGGGAGAGATTTTCAACAACGGGCTGACGTTGTTCATCTTTCAGGGGACGATCGGGTTGGCGTTGTCGATTCCGTGCTATCTGCTGTTCACACGCTTCTACTTTCTGCTCGGGAGTTTCACTCCGTATGAATATCTTGAATACCGCTACGACGGCACCGTGCGGGCGGTAGTCGCGATCAGCGCGTTCTACACCCGCACCATGTATCTCGGCATGGTGCTGTACACAACCGCCAAGATCTTCGAGAGCTGTTACGGCTGGCCGGCGTGGTTCTCGATTCTGCTGGTCGGTACGGTGGGCGTTGTCTATACGGTGATGGGCGGCATGAAAGCGGTGGTATGGACCGATGTGCTGCAGTTTATTTTCCTCTTCGGTGGATTCATCGCCATTGTCGTGATTCTCTGCTGGAGGATCGACGGCGGAGTTGTGGAGGCGGTTGCATGCGCGTTTCGCGACGGGCATGGCATTCCGCAGTTTTCGCAGGTTGAATTTTATTCGGCTTCACCTTATGTGCGACTGTTGATCTGGTTGCTGTTGTGGAATGCGATCGTCGCTCCGCTGACCACCGCGTGCAGTGATCAGATCAACATTCAGCGGCTGCTCAGCACTCCGAACTGGCGCGAAGGATTCAAGTCTCAGGTTATCGCCTCGGTCAGCGCGATGCTCTTCACCTGGGTGCTCTGGCTGGCCGGGCTGGCGGTCTACACCTATTATCAGCAGAATCCGGAACCCGGGCTGGCGGGGACCGGCGCCGGAGACAAGGCCTTCTTCCACTTCGTATCGACCCAGTTGCCGTCGCCGTTACCGGGGATTTTCATGGCGGCGATGCTGGCGGCGATCATGAGCACCCTCGATTCGGGGATGAATTCCATGGCGACGGTGTGGCTCAAGGAGATCCATCAGAAATTTTTCAACCGTGCGATGCGGAAGGAACATGAGGTGCCGGTACTGCGCTGGGCGACGGTTCTGATCGGCGTATTCGCGATTGTACTGGGGATTCTTCTCGATGTCTCCGGTCGATGGCTGGAGCAGTCGGTCGCCGAGGTCGGAACGCTCTTCTATATGATCGGTGCGGCGATTCTGCCGGCCTTTCTCTTCGCCGTCCTCTCCTGCCGTGCAAATGCGCGGTTGATCTGGGGCTTTACATTCTTCGCCTTCGGCGAATCCCTGGCGATGAATTGCTGGTACACGCTTTCCCGCGCCAGTCTGCAGGCATTCGAAACAGGAGCTTCCGCGTCGTGGGGCTGGGCGGGTAAACTCGGATTTCTCCACGTACTCTGGCCGCTGTTGCTCGGACTCCTTCTGCTGGTGCCGTGGACTGTGATGCGTCGATACTGGTATGGCAAACTTTCCGGACTGCTGGCGCTGGCGGCATTCGGTGCCAGCGAAGGGATGCTGGTCTGGTATCTTTACAGCAACTGGATGATCACCGATGCGCCGCAGGCGCGCAGTTTCGCGTTCTTTCTTCCGGTCTCCTTCATCGGTGCGTTTGTAATTCTGTGGTTCTGCCCCCGGCAGCCACGCGAAAAATATCAGGGGTTGACGCTCGCGACGCTCGGGCAGGAGATCCTGGTCAGGAAGAGAGGTTCAGAATGAGTTTTCGGGAGTACTGGAACAGGACCATCCAGGTCCGCAACCGCCGGATCGGCGCCGGCGAAAAAATTTTTCTGACCGCCGAAATCGGCGCTGCGCACAACGGATCGGTCGACAATGCGAAGATCATGATCGAAGCCGCCGCCCGCAGCGGTTGCGACGGTGTGGACATCTTCATGGCGGAGCCGGAGGATTTCTACTACACCGGCAAGTGTCTCCCCGGCCGGGATTTCCATGCGGAGTGGCGCAAACTGCACTTCGATCTCGATCAGTGGCGTGAACTTTTCGCCTTCGCCCGTGAGCAGGGGATCATTCTCTACCCGACACCGCTCGATCTCGCATCGATTGAACTCTGCCGGAAACTGCCGGTCGAAATGCTCAACATCAACAGCGATGACTCCAACAACGTTTTCATGCTCAAAGCCGCCGCATCGCTCGGAGTTCCGGTGACGGTTCACGACATCAACATCTCGCTGACCGAGATCGCCATGGCGGTCCGGACACTGCAGGATGCCGGCTGCAGCGACATCATCCTGCTTCATTCCACGCAGGAGAGCGGGGAGGAGGCGACGTTGTACGAATCGGCCAACCTTGAGGTCATCAATACCTACAGACAGGTGTTCGGGGGATCCGGAGTACTGGCCGGCTGTGTGGAACACACCACCAGCGATTTTCTGATCTACGGTGTTGCGGCGCTCCGGCCGGTATTGATCTCCAAACACATCCAGATCCGTCCCGCCGACAATCCGGGCGACTATCACATCTCGGTGGATACCGCCAATCTGGCGGCGATGGTGAAGAAGGTGCGCTACATCGAACAGGCGCTGGGCGGCGGCAGCAATCAATTCGTACTCGGTGCGGACGGTGGTGCTTCGGCGTGGACTCTCTCGCGCCGGAAGGTGCTGGTTGCCGCACGCAACATCCCGGCCGGGAAGCGGGTCGAGGAGGCGGATCTCACCGCAAAACGTCCCGGAAATCTCGGCGGCGTCAGTCCGATGCAGTACATCCATCTGATCGGCTCGGTCGCCAAACGCGACATCCGGGCGAATGAACCGCTGGAATTCGAGTTTTTCTCCGAGATCCAAAGTGCTCCATACAAGTATCCGCCGCTTGACGAATACAGGACTTCGGCGGACCTCAACTCCATCCGAGGCGCCTGAAGCGGTTCTTTCCGGAAGGAGTCCTGCGTGACATCCCCCGGCCGGAGAGAGTTTCCGCCGGGGGGCCTTTCTGATTCCCCGCCTGCGGGAAAAGGTGTGGCGCCGGAACTATTTTTCGAGGATTTCGCGGATGTTGATCCGGTCGATCTTCCAGCCCTCCTTGTCTCTGGTCAGCGAGCAGGAGAGGTCGCGTACTTCGGAGATGATTTCCCCGCTCTTGAGATCACCGTCGAGAAATCCGGTGAAGGTTGCGACCGCCCGGTCGGGCGTTTCGATCGTCACTTCCAGATCCCGGATAGATACCTTGACTACCGTGAACCTTGCCCGGAAACGGGCGAGATTCGCCGAAAGTTCAGCATCGGTATAGTCTCCGGTGAACAGGTCGTGCCCGAACTCCAGGCGGCAGACCGGGGCGAAAAGCGCCGAAACCCGCGAAACCTTCAGCCCGGCGAGCACCGCGCTTTCTCCGGGAGTCTTCGTGGCGATGGTGCAGAGATTCTTCAAGGTCCGCCGAACCTGCGCTTCGGGAGAATCCGTCTGGAGATACCAGAATGAGATTCCTCCGAGGATGAGGATTGCCGCAAACAGGGCGATCTGCCATTTTTTGAATTTGAAAATCAACATTTTCCTCTCCGTATCTTCAGCGGCGGCGGTTGACGCTGCCGGCCGGAATCAGTCGCAGAGATGTACAGACCGTCGGGCCAACCATCCGGTGAATCCGGGCGAGAAAGAGATCGAGCGACGGCTGCAGCTCGCGGAGCAGCGAACTGTGACGGACTTCAAGACAGAGCACTCCATCGTGTAACCGCGCCGGTCTCGCATAAGCCGCCATCTGTGCTCCGACAATCTCCTTCCATCTGGTTTCCAGTGCGATGAAATTCGCCACATCGGGATCCGCAAGACCCTCGCACAGATGCTCGATCACATCGCCCGCGTTGACCGGTTGCGGCGTGTGAGCGACCATCTCGATCCGGGCGCGTTTTTCCCCGTACCAGCCCCGCAGCAGTTGGTAACGGGTTCGCCGGAAAAATTTTTCCTGGTTGCGATTCACAGCGCCTCCTCCGCGTCCGCCCGTGCTCAGATGTTGATGTTGAGCCCGAACATCATCAACGGCAACAGCAGAGTGTGAACCACCAGCTTGGCGGGTGCGATACTTCCCTTGATCGTATAGATCAACCCGGAACGCAGAGAACTTCTGCTGAAGGGCCCCAGAAAAGCCATCTTCAGCATCCCGTAAGGCAGATAGAGGATTTCCCATACGTCCTTGCCCATTTTCAGGAAACACTTGAGCGTATTCAACCCCGCGCGGATCAGATAGGGTTTGGCCGCTTCGGCGGCCCGCAGTGCGATCGGGGCGAGAATGGCGATCGTCACCGGATCGATCGCCTGAACGTTCTGAGCCGGGAAGAGCGTGAAGAGTATCGCCACCAACAGGAATATTTTAAAGAATCGTTTCATAATGTGAGGAATATATACCGTCTGTGACGATAATTCAACATGAGTTGCCGTCTGATGCGGAAAAAGCCCTTGAAATCTCCTGCAGCAGCCGTTCCGCTGCATCCGGCATCGCCCGGCTCCGGGCAACCTCTGCACGCCGCCGCCAGGCGTCCGGCTGTTCGAGAAAATCGCGGAACAGCTCCGTTGCCCGCTCGATGGTACACTCCGCGTTGGGCAGCAGCAATGCGGCCCCGGCATCTGCGAGAAAGCGGGCGTTGTCGGTTTGATGCCCCTCCGCCGCATAGGGGTAGGGAATCAGAATCGCCGCTTTCCCGAAGAGCGCCAGCTCCGCTACGGTACTTCCCCCCGAACGGGACAGAACCAGGTCGGCCGCACCGAATGCGAGTTCCATGCGTTCGGTTCCGGGAAGGACCAGTACCTTGAAGGGAACTCCGGCGTAAGCCTGCCGGGCCTCTTCTACCTTCCGGGGGCCGGCGAGGTGGAGCACCTGAAAACTGTCACCACCGATCTGCCGCAGAGCCGCCGGGCAGACGTTGTTGAATACGCTGGCTCCCTGACTGCCGCCGGTGATCAGAAACAGCGGCTTTCCCGGATCGAATCCGGCGTGGAATACCTCCTCAAGTCCGGCAAAGGCCTCATTGCGGCTGATTCCGGCATGTTGCAGAAGTTCCGGGCGTACCGGCATTCCGGTGCAGACCACCCGGCAACGGCAGGAATCGGCGTTGACCGCGGGGAAAGCGGTCCCGAGCAACCGTGCTCCGCGCGACAGCCAGCGGTTTGCTTTGCCGATCCGGGCGTTCCCGTCATGAAGAAAGACCGGAATGCCGAGAGAACGTGCTGCAAGAATTGCCGGGAGTGACGCGAAAGACCCCATCCCGAGCAGCGCCTGCGGACGAAAACGGATGAGTTCGCGCCGGGCGGTCCGGAAACCTCCGGCGAGTCCGCCGCAGAAGCGGAGCGCTTTCCCCGGCGAACCGGGACTCGGCATCAGCGGCAACATCAGTGCCGGCACCTGTCTGGATTGGGCGACCGCGCACTGTGCGGCCGAGTTCACCCCGGAGAGCAGCAGTTCGGCCTCGCCCCCGGTTGCGATGAGTGTGCGGGCAATGCTCAGTCCGGGGTAGAAGTGTCCGCCGGTACCGCCGCAGGTGACGGCGAGACGGAGCGGTTCGACTCCTGAAGTCATTCTTCCTCCTTGCGGTAGTTGCGCCACCACGGCAGAAATGAGAGTTTCGAACGGATGAAATTCAGATAATCCTCGTTGTAACCCGGATAGGCGGTGTCGGCGGCGATCGAAACCAGGAGCCCTACGGCAATCAGGCTGGCGATCATGTTGCTGCCGCCGTAACTGATGAACGGCGCCGGCATTCCCTTGGTCGGCGCCGCCCCAGAAATCACCGCCAGATTGATCGCCGCCTGAACCGAAAGCCCGATGGTCAACGCGAAGCCGAGAAGCATTCCCAGCCGGGAGTTGGAACGCAGCGAGATCGTCAATGCCGCGACCGTGAAGCCGATGTAAAACACGATCAGAATCGCCATCGCAATCAACCCGAGCTCCTCCCCGACGATGGCGAGGATGAAGTCGGTGTGGGCTTCCGGCAGGTATTTCGCCTTCATCCGGCTGCTCATGAAGCCGATACCGGTCCAGCCGCCGGAGCCGAGCGCAAGCAGGGAGTTCCAGAGCTGATAACCCTCGTCCTGCTGCACGAGTTCTGGTTGCATGAAGGAGGTGATCCGGGCCAGCCGGGTTGCGTCGTGCTCGATGATGTAGAACAGGATCGCTCCGGCCCCGGCCAGCGGAATCAGCAGGTAGCGCAGGTAGAGCCCGGCCGCCAGCATGGTCCCCACCGCCACGGCGGAGACCAGCACGGTGGTGCCGAGGTCGCGTCCGGCGAGAATGGAGAGAATCACCAGGCCGGAAATTCCGGCCAGCGGCAGAATCCCTCCGCGTCCGCGCAGATGGTTGAAGGTACGCAGATTTTCCGAACAGTATTTCGCGACGAACAGCGCCACCGCGATTTTTGCGAACTCCGAAGGCTGTATACTCATATCCATGCCCGGCAGCCGGAATCGGATCCAACGGTTCGCCCCGTTGACTGCCGGGAAGCAGAAAAGTGCGATCATCAACAGCACGAAAGAGATGCCCATCCAGAGGAGACTGGCCGAAGCGAGCTTCCGGTAGCCGATCACGAACGCGGTCACTCCGCCCAGGGAACCGATCACCACCCAGATCAGCTGGTTTCGGAAAAACTTCAACCCGGCGGTGCCGTAACTCGCCGAGTAGAGCATGGTCAGGCCGAACACCACCAGCACCATGGTCAGAAAGAGCAGCCAGCGTGCCGGGTTCAATGCCGTGGCGGCATCCGGAGTCCGGTTCAGCAGGGCCAGTTCATCGGTCAGGAACATCTCTTTCACGATGGGAAGACCTCATTCGAAATAGAGTTTCGCTCCGGCCGGGATTTCCCGGATGGCGTGTGCTGCGACATATTCCGCCGCGTCGGCATCGTCGTATACCGCGCGCGGCGATACCTCGATCTGTGCGGCGACCTTCCCTTCAGCGTCACGGGCCACCTTGACGCCCGCCGCTTCGAACCGCCGGGCGTCACGGTCGATCAGCATGGCGCGGCAGCTTTCGACCGAATCGACGCCGGTCGGGTTCTTGGTCGGGGCGAAGACATCCTCGCGCCGGCCTTCGAGCACCATTGTGCGTTCGGCCAGCGGCATCGCATCAAAGATGAAGGACTCGAGCTTGACTCCGTTGGGTTCGGTCGGTTTGACCGGATTTCCCTCTGCATCGACGAAGGGGATCTTCTTGTCGGCGCGGTGCCACGGCAGCTTCAGGTTCCCACCGGCGGTCAGTTTCTCGATGAAGGAGCGCGAGATCATATGGATCGCCGGACTTCCGGCGATGAAGCGCAACGTGCCGTCGGGATTGCGGCTTTCCGCCAGTTCGGCGGGAAGGTCACTGTACTCGATGATCTCCAGCCGTCCATTGCTGATACAGAAGTTCCCGAGTTTTTCAAAAGGACCGGTCTTGGCGAGCATGATCGCACTCATCTCGGATTTTTCGAGGTCGTGCAACCCGATGAAGAGCGGATTCACCATCGGAATCAGCGGATTGTCGACCTGGAAGTAGGAGAGGAAATCGACGCCTTCTGCCGCCATCCGGTCGAGGGCGCCGGATTTGCGCAGCGCCAGCAGCGTGCCGCCGTGGCCGTCGGGCGACAGCGACAGCGAGTCCTTTGCCGCCAGCAGCAGTTTGCCGTCGTAACCGATCGCCGGCATTGTCCCCTGCGTGAAGAAGAACACCTGTTCCGGAGCGAGGCCGAAAAAGTCGTGTTCCCGGAAAAATGTTTCGGTCGCCTCGCGGTTCAGCAGGCTGGTCATGATGTACCATGTCAGACGGCAGCCGTATTTCTCCCCGGCACGCTGGATTCCTTCCGCGAAGTATTGGAAGAGGCTCTTCCCGGTGACCGGACCGATCGGATAGGTCCCCTTCGGTCCGTCGAAGCCGAGTCTGGTCCCCTGGCCCCCGGCGACGGTCAGACAGCTGACTTTTCCGTTGCGGAGCAGTTCGGCGCCGCGTTGCGCGGCCCGCTCATAGAGCGCAGTCTGCGCACCGTCGCGCGGCTTGAGCGGAAAGTAGGGGGCGGGACCGAGGTCGGCCGGAATTTCCGTTTCCGGGCGCTGCAGGACGTATTTCCCGATCAATTCATTGAGTGCGGCGAAATCAATCGCTTCGAGTTGCGCGGCAAGTTGGTCGCGGCCTGCGGGAGAGAGTTCATTCCAGAAACGGAGCAGCTGTTCCTGGTGGGCGGGGGCGACATGTTCGAGAAGTTTCCGGTAGCGTTCCATGGTGGAAAGACTCCTGTAAATATGACTTGTTGTTCTGCAAAAACGGAGACGGCGTAACGCCGGACCCCTGATTAATAACATAAACCGGAAAACCCGTCGTCGCCACTTCTTTCCGGCAAAAAAAGCGGAAACTGTCGAAAACGGAACGCCTGATTTCCGAAAAAAAACGTTCCGGCTTGAAATCGTGCCGGAAGCGTGATATCTTAAGAAGTTGTTATAATCAAAATCGGTATTTTTGGAACCTTGATCCGGCCGTGCCGGATTGAACGCGGATTCCGGGCCGTGCCCGGAGCCGCCGCACCGCGAGGTTTACCATCGAATCGGAAGACGTCCCGGTCGGACGTCCCGCCGGCGAATGCCTCGCGTCGAAAGTTCAACGGGTTTCCTGAGTGCTGACAAACGATGGAAACGAAATGAAAATGGAAGAGGCGAAGCACATTTGCGTGTATTCCGGCAGTGCGCATCCGGAGCTGTCCCAGCAGATTGCGAACTATCTCGGCGTGAGTCTGGGCAAAGTGCATCTGACACATTTCCCCGACGGTGAGATCTTCGTGCAGTTCGAGGAGAATGTCCGCCGGGCTGATGCCTTTCTGATTCAGCCGACCTGCAAACCACCGAACGACAATCTGATGGAGCTCCTGATCATGATCGACGCCGCCCGCCGTGCGAGCGCGGCCCGGATCACCGCGGTGCTCCCCTTCTTCGGTTACGCCCGGCAGGATCGCAAGGACAAACCCCGGGTGCCGATCACCGCGAAACTGGTGGCCAACCTGTTGACCGTCGCCGGTGCCGACCGGATCATCACGATGGATCTTCATGCCCAGCAGATTCAGGGGTTTTTCGACATCCCGGTGGACCATCTTTATGCCCGCCCTGTGCTGGTTCCCTACCTGAAGAAACTGATCGGCAACAACGGCGTTGTCGTCGCTCCCGACTCGGGCAGCGCGAAAATGGCGATGAACTATGGGGATATGCTGGAAGCCGGTTTCGCGGTTGTGACCAAGCGTCGGATCAATGCGACTACCGTCGCGTCAAGCCATCTGGTCGGCGACGTCAAGGACAGGATCTGCGTGATCACCGACGACTTGACCAGTACCGCCGGAACGCTCTGTGCGGCAGCCAAGATTCTGGTTGCCAACGGCGCGGCCAAGGTCTATTGTGCGGTTTCCCACTGTCTGCTGAGTGAGGTCGGCAAGGAGAAGCTGCTGGCCACTCCGGAGATCGAACAGCTGATCACCACCGATGCGGTGCCGATCACCGATGACCTCGGCGGTCGGATCAAGGTGGTCAGCGTTGCGCCCCTGCTCGGGGAGGCGATCCGCCGTATCCATGACGGGAAATCGGTTTCGTCGCTCTTCTACATCAATCATTGAGGTTTTTCTGTCGAAGCTCATAAAATTACCAATTATCTAAGAAAGGGGTTCCATGAGCAAAGTAAGTAATGAAATTGCGGTCTGCGAGCGTAAGGATTTCGGTAAGAACGCTTCGCGCCGCGCCCGCAGGGCGGGGCAGATTCCGGCCTCCGTCTACAGCAAGGGGCAGCAGGGGCGGGCATTGCTGTTGAGTGCCGATGCCTGGAAGGTTCTGGCCGGTCACGGTGTCCACATGGTGACGCTGGTTGACGGTGACGTCCGGACTCCCGCGCTGGTCAAGGAGGTTCAGTACAATTACCTCAAGAATTATGTGCAGCACATCGACTTTCAGGAGGTTGACCTCAATGCCGAGATCACTTCGATGGTGCCGATTCATGCTCACGGCGAGTCGGTCGGCGCTGCCCACGGCGGCATTCTCGAGCAGGAGCTTCACGAACTCGAAGTGATCTGCCGCCCGGCCGATCTGCCTGAGGTGATCCGCGTCGAGGTTTCCGAGCTGGATTTCGGCGGTCATGTGCTGGTCAAGGATATCGTGCTGCCCGAAGGGGTCCGGACCGATGTCGACGGCGAGACGATCGTTTTCCATGTGGTCCGGCCGAAGGAGGAGGCTGAGGCTCCGGCCGAGGCGGAAGCGACCGAGCCTGAAGCGATCAACGAGAAGAAGGCTGAAGAGAAGGCCGAGAAGTAATTTCGAGGTGTCGCCGCGCCCCTTTCGGGGGGACGGCAGGAGTCTGGCGCAATGGTTGAGGAGAGCGGGATCGCACTGGTGGCCGGGTTGGGAAACCCGGGCGCGGAGTATGCTGGAACCCGCCACAACGCCGGATTCATGGTAATCGATCGGCTGCTGGCCGGTTTCCCTGCCGGCAGATTCGAAGAACGGCACGCAGCGGAGAGTTCGGTGTGGGCCGGGAATTTCCGGGGACGCCCCCTGGTGTTGCAGAAGCCGCTGACCTTTATGAACCTGAGTGGTCTGGCGGTGGCGGGGCTGGCTCGGAAAATGAAGCTCGGGCCGGAACAGATTCTGGTCGTTTCCGACGACATGGATCTTCCGGTGGGCCGGCTGCGGTTGCGGATCGGCGGTTCCGACGGGGGGCACAACGGCCTCAAGTCGATTATTGCCGAACTCGGCAGCGCCGGTTTCCGGCGGTTGCGGGTCGGAATCGGTCGGCCGCTGCCGGGACACACGGTGGACCATGTGCTTTCCCGGGCGGAAGGCGAAGAGGCGGAGCTGTTTCAGGCGTCGCTGGATGCGGCTGCCGAGGCGGTCCGCACGGTATTGACGGCGGGAATGAGTCGGGCAATGAATCGGTTCAACGCCTGGACTCCGGTCGAGGATAGTGAAACAAACCAAAAGTAAGAGGTTTTATCTTGAAAAAATACGAAGCGGTATTCATTCTGGACATCCGTAAGACGGATGACGAGGGCGCGGCGTTCACCAGGGAGTTCGGGGAGCTGATCGGGGCTCTGGGCGGTACGCTGGAATCGACGACTCCGATGGGGCGTCGTCAGTTCACCTATGAGATCAACAAGCGCAAGGCTGGTATCTATTTCGACTTCGTTTTCGAACTCGAGCCGGCCAAGGTGATCGCGATCAAGGAGAAGTACAAGCTCGACGAGCGTGTGTTGCGTAACCTGATCCTGCTGTATGACCGCCCGGTGACGGCGCCGGAAGGGCCGGTCGCGCTGAACATCGAGTAGGATGCAGCCTCCGTCGCCCGGACCGTAACTCAAATGTACCAGGAGAGAGAGTAATATGGCATCGCTTAACAAAGTTATTCTGCTGGGTAATCTTACCCGGGATCCCGACCTGCGCTCGCTGCCGAGCGGCCAGGCCGTCTGTGAGCTCGGGCTCGCCGTCGGGCGGCGCTACGTCAACAACAGCGGGCAGGAGGTCGAGGAGACCTGCTTCGTCGACATCGTCGTCTGGGGCAGGAGTGCGACCAATTGCAAGCAGTTTCTCGAGAAGGGGTCGCAGGTGCTGGTCGAGGGGCGGTTGCAGCTCGATCAGTGGGAGGACCGCAACGGCGGCGGCAAGCGCTCCCGGCTGCGGGTGGTTGCCGAGCAGGTTCAGTTCATGAACCGCCGCGGCCCCGGCCAGCCGGGCGATCCGCAGGGATACGGTCAGCAGCCGCCGGCGTATGGCGGCGGCTATAATAATGGTGCGGAGGCGGGCGGGTACGGTCAACAGCCGCAGCCGCGCTATTCGCGTCCGGCGGGGGGGATGCCGCGCCAGGTGCCGCCTCAGCAACCCGGGGGGATGCCGCGTCAGATGCCGCCGCAGGGCGGTGAGATGCCGCCGATGCCGGATGGGGCATTCAATCCGGAAGACGGGGCTGAGGACGATATTCCGTTCTAAGGCCGTGCCGGCGCGAAATCACGAATTGCAACAGAGTTTCAATCATATAACGAAAGGTTCCATTCAATTATGCAACAGGGTGCGAAGAGACAGGGGCGCCGCAGATCGCCGGCGAAGCCGAAGGTGTGCCGTTTCTGTGAGGCGAAGGTCTCCTACATTGATTTCAAGGATGCCGAGACGCTGATGAAGTTCCAGACCGAGAAGGGCAAGATCATGCCCCGCCGGATCACCGGGACCTGCCTGGATCACCAGAAGATGCTTGCCGCCGCCGTCAAGCGGGCCCGCATTATCGCTCTGGTCTACTAATTTTTACGGAGGAAAGATACGATGGCTCATGTTAGTTTGATCCTCCTCGATGACGTCGAGAAACTCGGCCTTGCCGGTGATGAAGTGCATGTCGCTCCGGGGTATGCCCGGAACTATCTGCTCCCCCGCGGTCTCGCGGCCAAAGCCACGCCGGGGACATTGCGGCTGGTCGAGTCGCGCAAGGCATTGATCGCCGCCCGGCGCGAAAAGGAGCTGGCTGATGCGAAGGCGCTGGCTGCCAAGCTGGCCGAGGTCGAATTGTCGATCGCGATGCAGGCGACTGAGGACGAGCAGCTTTTCGGCTCGGTTACCGGGCGCATGATTGCCGATCAGCTGGCTGCCCAGGGCTTTGAAATCGAACACAGCCGCGTCAAGCTTGATCCCCCGATCAAGACGCTCGGCAGTTTCGAGGTCGAAGTGAAACTGCATCCGCAGGTTTCTGCCCAGGTCAAGGTCTGGGTCGTGCGGGGCTGAAGGCTCGATGGCGGATGAGAAGAGAGCGGCGGGGCGTCCGTCCGGAGTTCTTCCGGACCGGGCGCAGCCGCACGATCCGGCTGTGGAGCGCGCGGTTCTCGCCGCAATGCTGCGGGAGCCGGAAACCTGTGTCGATATCGCGATTGAACACCTCCGGAAGCCGGAGGTGTTCTATTCGCATGTGTACCGTGAGATTTTCAACGCCATACTGGAACTCCACAACGACCCGAAGCAGAAGGTCGACCTTGTCTCGGTCGCTCACAGGCTGCAGACGCAGAACAAGCTTGAATCCATCGGCGGTGCGGTATTTCTTGCCGAACTGGACGGCGCCATTTCCACTACTGTCAACATTGAAGAGTGGTGCCTGATTCTGAAAAAATATGCGATTCTGCGTCGGATGATCGACGTCTGCTCCGAATCGCTGCTGAAGTGTTACGACTCCGATGCCGATGCCGTCAAGCTGGTTGAGGCGATTGAAACGGATATTTTCAAGATCCGCAACGAGGAAGCCGAAAGTTCCATCGTGGAGATCCGGGATACGATTGAGCAGGAGTTCCGCTCGCTTTACGACATTCTCGAGGGCAAAGTTGAAGTTGGTATTCCTACCGGTTACGCCCAGCTTGATCAGTACACCGGCGGCTTGAAACCGGGGGAGATGTTCGTTCTTGCCGCCCGGCCTTCGATCGGCAAGACCAGTCTCGCGTTGAACGTGATCCGTAACCTGGCGTTGCCGACCCGTTCTCCCCGTCCGCGCCGTGTTGCGTTCTTCAGTCTGGAAATGACTGCTGAGCAGATTTCCCGCCGGCTGTTGTGTACCGAGGCGGGGATTCCGGAGTCTGTGTTCTGGAATAAGAGCTTCCAGCACAGTGATCTGACCAAGTTGACCAGTGCGGTTTCCGCATTCAAGAAAGCGAAGATATTCATCGATCCGACCGGCGGCATCACCATCGCCGAATTGCGTGCCAAGGCCCGGCGGCTCAAGATGAAAGAACATATTGACGTCATTGTGATCGACTACCTCCAGCTGATGCATGCGGATGGTCGCACCGACAGCCGCCAGCAGGAGGTCGCCGAAATTTCCGGCGGCATCAAGACGCTGGCCAAGGATCTGAAAGTTCCCGTGCTGGTTCTGGCGCAGCTCAACCGTGAAGTCGACAAGACCGCAACCGGCGCCGGGGCGAGGCCGAAACTGGCTCACCTGCGCGAATCCGGCACGATCGAGCAGGATGCCGACATCGTGACGTTTCTTCACCGCAATCGCGAAGATGCCAAAGAGATTTCCGCTCCCGATCAAAGTGTCGAGGCGGAGTGGATCATAGAGAAGAACCGTAACGGGCGGACCGGCAATCTGAAATTGTTGTTTTTCCCGTCCCGGATGGAGTTTCTGCCTGCAGCGCCGTACAGCGGCAGTGATGAGCCGCCGGCCAGGAGATGATGATCTGTCGGAATTGAGTGCAACGATATTCAGGAGAGCTTAACGTGAACTCATTGAAATGGTGGAGCCGTATCGCGGCCGCGCTGGTGCTGACGGCCTCTTCCGCGTTTGCCGCAAAGGTGGCTGAGGTCAAGTTTGATCAGCAGGGGGTACAGAAGCTTCCGGATGAGCAGCTGCGGTACAGTGTGCAGTTGCGGCCCGGCGCGCAATTCAGCCGTGAGATTCTCGATGCGGACGTGAAGCGGCTTTACAACACCGGCAATTTTGCCGACGTGGTTTCCGAGGTTCGCGAACTTCCGGAAGACAAGGTGGAGATCACGTTCCGGGTCAGGCTTGCCCCGCGGGTGGTCGAGGTCCGGTACAAGGGAAACGCCAAATATAAAACGGAGGAGCTCGCCAGATCCGTCTCCGTGGTTCCGGGCGGATTGCTGAACAATCGTGCCTTGCGTGAAAGTGCGGGCAAGCTGCGCAAATTCTATGCGGACAACGGTTACACGGATGCGACTGTGGCTCCGGTGATCGAACCCGCCGGAGAGGGCGAGGTGAATTTGACCTTCGTGATCGAGGAGCATTTGAAGCAGCGGGTCAATGATGTGTTCTTCGAGGGGGCGACCGTCTTTTCCCAGTGGGATCTGCGGCATTCGATCGCCAACCGGTACAGTTACATGAATCTGCTGCCCTTCATCAACGACTACATGAATCTCGGGTTGCTGAACCGTTCCGAGCTTGAGCTGGACAAGGCGCGGCTGCGCGACAAGTATCAGGATCTCGGTTATCTTGATTTCAAGGTGAAGGAGATCAAACTTGAACCGGACCCGGATGATCCGGAATATGTGAATCTGACCTTCGATCTCGACGAGGGGGAGCCGTACAAGGTCGGCAAGGTGACCCTGAGCGGCAATACGGTGTTCCAGACCGAGGAGTTGCTGCCCCTGGTACTGCTGGTTGCCGGGGAAACCTTTTCGAAATCGCTGGAGGATGAGACCATCAAGCGGATCTCCAGCCGTTACGATACCCTCGGCTATGCCGACATCAGTTGCCGTCCGGTCCGGAACGAGGATTTTGAAAATCACACCGTGGATGTGAATTTCGAGATCACCGAGGGGCGCAAATATACGATCCGCGATGTTGTGATCATCGGCAACACCGCGACCAAGGACAAGGTGATCCGGCGTGAACTGGCGATTCAGCCCGGCGACCCCGCCGATCGCAACCGGATTGAGGTGAGCAAACAGAGATTGATGGGGATGGGGTATTTTGAGAAGGTCGAGGCTGCCGCGGTCGGCGCCGATTCGATCGATGAGAAAGACGTTCACATCACCGTCAAGGAGAAAGAGAGCCGTTACGATTTCCGGATCGGTGCCGGAGCTTCCGACATCAACAGCGTGTTCGGTATGGCTGAGATTTCGAGCAACAACTTTGACATCACCAATCCGGGCAACTGGTTTTACGGCGGTGGTCAACGGCTTCGGGTACAGGGGATCTTCGGTGTGGAGAATGCCGGTTTCAACGTCGATTTTGTCGAACCGTGGCTTTTTGATCTGCCGTTGCGTTTTGAGCTTTCCGGTTATATGAACCAGGTTGAATACTCCGAATGGGACGAGGAGCGGATCGGGGTGCGGACTTCTCTGACGCGCCGGATCTTCGACGATTTCACTCAGATTTCCCTCGGGTACAAGTTCGAGCGGGTCGACGTGAAACATCTCGGACACCGGATGCGGGGTTACATCAAGTCGAACAATCTTGACGGCGAATTCTGGGTCAGCCAGCCTTCGCTGATGATCGGGCGCGATACCCGCGACAGTCTGGTGGACCCCACCAGCGGTTACAACATCAACCTTTTCGGTTCGATTACGCCGAAGGTTCTCGGTTCGAGTGAGAACTACTACCGGCTCGAAGCGAAGGGCAGCTACTACTACAGTTTCTTCGACAAGGCGATTGTCGCAATGGTCGGCGGCAAGATCGGCACGGTTTCGGGATTCAATCGCAGTGATGACGTTCCGCTCTTTGAACGTTATTTCATGGGCGGTACCGGTTCGTTGCGCGGTTTTGAATACCGTTCGGTTTCTCCGACGGTTGGACACGGCGACAACATCGGCGGTCAGACGATGCTGTTGCTGACTGCGGAGGTGACCCATCCGATCTGGGGGCCGGTACGCGGTGCGGTGTTTGTCGATGCGGGTAATGTCTGGGGGAACTCCTACAGCATGAGCCTGTCGAAGATCAATGTCGGTGCGGGATACGGGTTGCGGATCCGGGTGCCGGTGCTGAATGCTCCGATTCATCTCGACCTGGCTTATCCGGTCATCAACAACCAGGATTACGAATCGAACAAGTTCCGTTTCCATTTCAATCTCGGCTTTACATTCTGAGCAGGGGAGGGGCGTTATGGAGCCGGAAAATCATTATCCGCCGACAGCGGAGGCGCTGGCCGGCATTCTGGAGCGGCTTCGTGCACCCGGTGGCTGTCCGTGGGACCGGGAACAGACGCGCGAGACGCTGAGCCGCAGCCTGGCGGAGGAGTGTGCTGAAACTCTTGATGCCATCGATCGGGGCGATGTTCCGGCGATTGCCGACGAGCTCGGAGATCTGCTGATGAACGTGGTCTTTCAGGCGGTGGTTGCCGCCGAGCGCGGTGAATTTACCTTTGAGGACGTCTGTCGTGGTATCATCGCCAAGATGATCCGTCGCCATGCCCATATTTTCGGAGATGCACAGGCCGATACCCCGGAAGAGGTCGCTGCCCTGTGGGAAAGGGTCAAGGCGGCCGAACGTTCCGGGGAACCGGTCGCGGAATCGATTCTGGATCGGGTGCCGCACTATCTGTCGGCGTTGAATCGGGCGGAAAAACTTCAGAAGAAGGTCTCAAAGGTCGGTTTTGACTGGAAGAGTGAATCGGGTATACTCGACAAGATCCAGGAGGAGCTGGATGAACTCCGGGCTGCAGTTGCTTCCGGTGATGATGCGGCGATTGACGAGGAGTTCGGGGATCTGCTTTTTGCTGCCAGCAACCTGGCAAGGTTCCGGCGGCGCGGTACCAGCGAGGAGCTGCTGCGCCGGGCGAATCGAAAATTCGAAATGCGTTTCCGCCGGATGGAAAAGGAACTGGCTGTCCGGGGAATCCCGCTCGAGGAGGCGGGAATTGAGCTGCTTGAAGAGTTGTGGCGGGAGGTCAAGCGCAACGAGAACGCAGATCTCGATTTCTAACCTGATTCTAACGAAAACCCAAATGTATTTGTTCTCGAGGGATGCTATGGTAAAAAGAGTCTGCGATTCTTTCACGAGGAAGGAGAAGATAGATGCGTAAAGATTTTCTGCCGTTTACCCGGCCGGCGATCAATGAGTCCGATATCCAGGCGGTAACCGAAGTTCTGCGTTCGGGGTGGATCACCAACGGGCCGGTCAATGCCGCATTCGAAAAAGCGGTCTGTGATTTCACCGGAAACTCCCACGGCGTTGCGCTTTCTTCCGCGACCGCAGCGATGCATCTGCTGCTCAAGGCGATGAAGATCGGTCCCGGAGACGAGGTGATCACCCCGTCGATGACCTGGGTATCGATCGTCAACATGATTGTGCTGGCCGGAGCAAAGCCGGTGTTCGTTGATGTCGACCGGGAGACGCTGCTGGTCACTCCCGAGGCGATCGCCGCGGCGATTACGCCGCACACCCGGCTGATTGTGCCGGTACACTTTGCGGGTGCTGCGCTCGATCTCGACGGAATCCGCCGGGTTGCCGGTTCGATCCCTGTGGTTGAGGATGCGGCGCACGCACTTGGTACCTGGTACAAGGGGCGTCATATTGGTTCGACCGGAACTGCGATCTATTCTTTTCACGCGATCAAGAATGTCACGACCGGTGAGGGCGGTATGCTGGTTACCGATGACAAGGCGTTTGCCGATTCGATCCGCGCCTGGAAGTTTCACGGCATCGGCATGGATGCCTTCGACCGCCAGAACCGGGGGCGGTCGCCGCAGGCCGAGGTGCTGTTCCCTGGCTTCAAATATAACCTGACCGACATCTGTGCGGCGCTGGGGTTGAGCCAACTTAACCGGATCGTCAACATCAACACGAAGCGGCGTGAACTGGCGATGCTCTATCGGCATGAGCTGGCCGACATTCCTGAGATCCGGCCGCTGGCCGATCCTCAGGGATATGATTTCCGCCATGCATGGCATCTTTTTGTGGTCCGGGTGGACTCTCCGAAGATGGGCCGCGATGAGTTCATGACCGCACTGAAGGCGGAAAACATCGGCACCGGATTGCATTTCCGGTGCGCCCATCTGCAGAAGTATTACCGCGAGGAGATGGGATTCCGCCCCGGTATGCTGCCTGCGACGGAATACAACAGTGACCATATCTGCTCGTTGCCTCTCTTCCCCGATATGGATTTCGAGGATGTGATTGACGTCGTGAAGGCGATCAAGACGGTCCTGGGGAGAAAGTGAGGTTCCATGGGCAGCTCTTTCTCCAATGTCGATACGGCGGTGGCACGGCGCAATGAACTTTTTTTCTGGGGATTTGCGGTGGTTGTGCTCTTTCTCTTTCTCGGGCACAATGCACTGTGGGGGTCGGAGGATCGCTGGGCTGAAATTACCCGGGAGATGATGCTTTCCGGGGATTATCTGCATCCTTCGCTCAACTGGCAGGTCTATTTTGATAAACCCCAGTTGAGTTACTGGCTGATCGTTCCCTTTGCGTGGATGGCCGGGGTGCTGAACGAATGGATCGTGCGTCTGCCGAGTGCACTGGCCGGTCTGGCCGGTTTGTACGGTACAATCACTCTCGGAAGGAAACTTTTTGATCGGCGAACCGCGCTGCTGAGCGGCTGGCTGTTGCTGACCTGTTACGGTTTTCTTTTCTGGAGCCGCTCCGCCGCGGCCGATGTTGCAAACCTTGCGGCGATTGTGCTTGCCGTCTCTTTTTTCTATCATGTCGAGGAAAAAGCGGGGTTCTGGAGCTATCTCGGATTCTACCTGATCTGCTTTGTCGGAGCTCTTGCGAAAGGATTGCCGGCGCTGGTGATGCCTTTCGTGGTGATTGCTCCGCATCTGATTACCGGGAAGCGCTTTCTGCACCACCTGAAGTTCTCGAACCTGTTGGCGTTTCTGATCGCCGGCGCCATCTATTTCCTGCCGTTCTACGCTGCGGCGGTGCAGCCGCTGGAGTTCCCGCACCGTCTGCCGCCGGGTATTGCCCTGAGCGGGCTGGAGCTGGTCTGGCGTGAGAACATTGTCAGGGTTTTCAATGCATTTGACCATAAGGATCCGATCTACAGTTATCTCTATAATCTTCCGCGGATCCTTCTGCCGTGGGCGTTGTTGATCGGCGTTTCCATTGCAGGGCTGGTGCGGCACTGGAAGAAGCTGCCGCCACAGCTCCGCGAATTGATGATCGGAACGCTGCTGATGTTCATCCTCTTTTCGCTCTCCACTTCCCGGCGGTGGTATTACATCCTCCCGTTGGCGCCGTTCTGCGCGCTGCTGGGGGCCGTCGGCCTCGTCACGGGGGCCGGCATGACGGTCTGGAACCGGCCGGTGGTGGCGTTGATGCGGATTCTGGTGATTGTCGCTGCTTCCCTCGGCGTTGCGTCGGTGGTGGCGATTCCTCTCTGGTACCGGATGGTTGACATCGAGTTGCCGTTGATGATCCTGATTTCTCTGCCGACGGCCGGGATTTTGACACTCCTCGTCATGCTTGCGGATGGCCAGCCGAATAATCTGGTTTCGCGCCTGACCGGATTGCCGGAGCGGCTCGGGGCAATGGTTCTGGGGTGTGCAATTCTGGTTGCCACGGTGTTTGACTGTGTGTTGCCGGCGTTGACGCTCTATCGGACGGAACGACCGTTCTTTCTCGCGGTACGCACTGTCGCATCCGACATTCCGCCGGAGGCGATGCTGTTCTGGAACGATGATGTCGATTCGAAATATCTTTTTTATCTCAACCTGGCCGGTCCTGCATGCGATACCTGGCAGCCGTTGTCCGAAGAGGAGGAGGCGCGGGTGAAAGCCGCTTCTGATCCCACCGAAGCGCGCAATCGAGCGAACCTGAGGCGGTTTGTCTCCGCCAATGCCGGCCGGCGGGTGGTTCTGCTCAGTTATAACCGCGAAAAAGATCTTGTCCCGTTGGAAAAGGCTGTACGTGAGTTCGGCATCCCGCTCGATATCGGGAGTCCGACAATCACGGAGCGGGAGTTTGAGAAGATCAAGATTCGGCGTGGAAAGTCGTCCTCACGTTCCGGAAAAACATGGAGTGCCTGGATCTTTCAGCTGCCGCAGGCATTCGAGAATCCTTCGGCGGCTGGGGAGTGAAAATCATGAAATGTTCCGGAAAGGTGGAATTTGTCTCCGTTGTCGTGCCGGTGTTCAATGAGGAGGGGTGTCTGCAGGAGTTGATCGACCGCACCCTGAAGGTGCTCGATTCGACCGGCCGGAAGTTCGAATTTATTCTGATTGACGACGGCAGCCGCGATGGTTCGGCGGAGATCATGAAAAATGCGAGCAGGAAACGCCTCGATGAGGTGATCTCGTGCATCCTGAATCGCAACTACGGTCAACATTCCGCGATCATGGCCGGTTTTTCTCTTGTCCGCGGAGATCTGGTGATCACGCTCGACGCTGATCTGCAGAATCCGCCGGAAGAGATCCCGAACCTCATCGCTGCAGCGGAAAGAGGCAATGACGTCGTCGGTACGGTGCGGCAGAACCGGCAGGATTCCTTGTTCCGCAGAACCGCGTCAAAGATCGTCAACATGGTTGCACAGAAGGCGACCGGGGTCAAGATGAACGATTACGGCTGCATGTTGCGCGCCTACCGCCGTCATGTGGTTGATGCGATGCTGCAGTGCAATGAGCGGAGTACTTTCATTCCCGTGCTCGGAAACAGCTTTGCACGTAACACCTGTGAAATTCCGGTCGCGCACAACGAGCGGGCGGTCGGCGAGTCGAAGTATTCGCTCTGGAAGCTGATCAATCTGCAATTCAATCTGCTGACCTGCATGACCACGATGCCGCTGCGCATCCTGACTTATTTCGGTTTGCTCTCCGGTTTCGCAGGATTTCTGCTGAGTTTGTACATCATCATCCGTCGCTTTGTCGATGAGAACGGCAATGCCTGGAGCGCTTTCGGCGTTTTCACGTTGTTTGCGGTACTTTTCATGTTCACCGGGATTCAGATGATCGGGATCGGCATGATCGGCGAATACATCGGCCGGATCTATACCGATGTCCGTGCGCGGCCGCGTTATTTTATCGAAGAGGTGGTCGGCCGTCCCGACGACGGGAAATGAGATGAATCTGTTGCTGCTCACGGAGGGGGATTTCGTTTCGCCGGAACTGGTGCGGATCGGGGATCGTCGCTTCCGCCAGCTCCGGGAGGTCCTGCACGCCGAGCCGGGAAAACGTTGCAAAGCGGGGATTCTGGGCGGATCGGTCGGCGTTGCGGAGGTGCTCCGGATTGACGACACGGGGGCGGAATTGCGTCCTGAACTGTCATCGCCGCCGCCGCCGCCCTCCCGGGTGGTTCTTGTCGCGGCGCTGCAGCGCCCGCAGACTTTCACCAAGGTGTTGCATTGCGCCGCGTCAATGGGGGTCAAGGAGCTCCATTTCATCGCCAGCCGGAAAGTGGAGAAGAGTTACTGGATGAGTCCGGTGCTCGGGCCGGAGAAGGTACGTGAAACTCTGATCCTCGCGCTGGAACAGGCGGGGGATACCATCCTGCCGCAGGTCGAGTTTCATGACCGTTTCAAGCCTTTCGTTGAGGATGTCTTCCCCGGATTGCTTGCCGGGCGTACTGCTTACGTTGGTCATCCTGCCGCGCAACGGCCGTTGCCGATCGGCATTTCCACGCCTGTTGTGCTGGTTGTCGGTCCGGAAGGGGGGTTTACCGACTACGAGGTTGAACAACTTGCCAGCCGTGGTGCAGTTCCGGTTTCCCTGGGACGCCGGACGCTCCGGACCGAATTTGCGGTTCCCGCCCTGCTTGCCACGTTGGAGGCCGGAGCCGCGACTTCGTGACCTGTTCTTTTCGGATTGGCGCTTCGAGGAGCCGCAGCCCGGCGGGACCTCGGGCAGATTGAAAAAGAGTGCTGATCGCTGGAATAAATACCCGGATTCGGCAGTTCCTGTTTCCGGAGGAATGGTGTCGGGCCGTCCGCCGGGGGGGCAACGCGGGGTGGAGGTATGAAGCAGGAAAAGGAGGTTGCCATGATGCATCCGGAGGATTCAGAGGTTCCCTTCTTCGAGCAGAGTTCTTATCAGACCATCCATTCGAGGTACCGTTTCGCTCCGACGGACTCTGCTCAACATGGCAATATGTCTCCCGGTGACGTCATTGCCGGTTCCGTTTCCGCGCTGCCGGCCGATTGTTTCGCAGTCAGGATTCAGATTGTTTTTTCCGCCGCACCGGGGAGTTCCGGGGAAGTCGTATTCCGGGGATATCTGGGGCATGGTGCGGATGAGACCGCCACGCCGCCGGTCCGTTCTGTCCTGTCCGGCGGGCGTGTGCAGACGATCACGCTGGACCCGTACTTTTTCTCCATTCCGGGAGGTGAACTGGAGTTTCGCATTGAGCGTGTCAGGGAGGATCCGGCGGCAACCGCGTTCAGTCCGATCACGCTGGAGGCACTTCATGTCATTCCTGTTCAGGCGCCGGCTGCTCCCGTGACGGTCGATGGTAGCGCCGGGTACAGTACCTGGCCGATGATCCAATCGGTCAACGGGCGACTGATCTGCATCTATTCACGCGGGACCGGGCATGATATCGGTGAAGCGGTACGTGCCGTGTATGCGCGCGGTTCCGCTGACGGCATCCATTGGGATAAGGAGGAAATTCCGGTTTGGAATACCGCCGGTTGCGGTGATGTTCCGGTCGGGAAGGGCATCGATGAAAACGGGGAGCTGCTGGTCTGGATCCGCAGTTACGGGAAGGAGTTGCATCATACGCTCTTCCGGTCGGGAGACGGCAGGAGTTTCACCCCGGTCTGCCGTCCGGAGCTTGATCCGATGCCGATGCAGATGACCGACATTGTGCATGTGCCGACCGTGGGATTGATGTGCCTCTGGTTCGCCGGGACCTATCAGGAGGAACACAACTCCTGGGGAACCATGGTCAGTTGCGACAATGGAGCTACCTGGGAACAGCGGATCGTTGAAGCGGAACTCCATATCGCGGACTGGCCCACGGAACCCTCTGCCGTGTATTTCGGAGAGGGGCGGATCCTTGCCGTCGGCCGTACCGAGAGCCGCAGATCCTCCACGGAGTGCGCACAATTTCAGCTGGAGTCCTCCGATTATGGGCGTACCTGGACGAAGCATCGAACCAACATCACTGATGTAGCGACTTCCACGCCGAGTTTGATTCTGGATCCGGAGACTGGAATCCTCAGCAATTATTATTTTCATCGGCTGCGCGGCATTCTCAAATGCCGCCGGGTGAAGGCCGTGAAGATCTGGGGGCGGCCTCTGGACTGGCCGGAACCGGAAATTCTCGGTTTCGGCAGCCCGATCGATGCGGGAAATGTCAATGCCGTCAGGATGGGGAAGCGCCATTTCGTCGCCTGGTACTCCCGGCGAAGTTCCGGAATTTCAGGCATCCTGGCAACCGGGTGCCCGATTCCGGAAAAAGATTCGGTAATGTAAATACCGAAAAAAAGCTCCCGCAACCGGAATCGGTGACGGGAGCCCCGGAGCAAAAATTGGAAAATATCAATACCGGAGCAGAATTGCTCCCCAGGTGAGACCGCCGCCGAACGCAGTCAAAAGCACGTAGTCCCCGCGCTCAATCAGCTTGCCGCGGACAATCTCATCGAAACAGATTCCGATCGAAGCCGCTGAAGTATTGCCGTAATGACTGATGTTTTCAAACACCCGGTCTTCCGAAACATCGAGACGTTGGGCAACCGCCCGGATGATTCGCTGATTGGCCTGATGGGGAACCACCAGCTTGATTTCCGACGGAGAGACTCCCGCCTCTTCGAGAACTTTACGGCTGGCGCTGACCATTGACGGAACTGCCAGTTTGAAGGTCTCTTTCCCGGCCATCCGGATTGAATGCATCCGATTGCGGACGGTTTCCTCGCTCGACGGCATTCTGCTCCCTCCGGCGGGCATTGTCAGAATATCGGCATAGCCTCCATCCGCATGGAGGTCGCTGGCGACCAGGCAGTCCGGCCCGTCGTCGTCGGTATTCTCAAGCAGCACCGCACCGGCGCCGTCGCCGAAAAGCACGCAGGTGTTGCGGTCGGTCCAATCGGTAATGCAGGAAAGTTTCTCCGCTCCGCAGACAAGCACATATTTATATTTGCGGTGAACTTTCATCAGAGAGTAGGCAACTTCCAGAGAATAGAGCAGTCCGGAACAGGCGGCTTCGAGGTCGAAACAGAATGCCCCGGGAGCCCCGAAACGCTTCTGAAGCAGACAGCCGGTGCTCGGGAAAACATGGTCTGGAGTGATTGTGCCGACGATAATCGCCGAAAGCTCTTCGCCTTTGACTCCGGCCATCTCCAGCGCGCGGCATCCCGCCGCATAGGCCATGTCGCTGGTTGCCTGATCGGGCGCGGCAATCCGACGCTCCTCGATTCCGGTACGAGTGCGGATCCACTCATCACTGGTTTCGACCATTTTCTCCAAATCGGCGTTGGTCAATACCCGGTCGGGAACATATGACCCCGTCCCTGCAATTCTTATGCTCATTTACGCCCCCGGCGTGAAGTTAAGGTTAATTTTTCTCAGCGGCAAGCCGCTTGCCCAGTTCAGCTGTGGTCGCTCCGGCTTCATTGAGCTTGGCGACGATTCGCTCGTTGAGGCCGAAGGTTACGCACTCTCCCGCCACGCGGATCGCGTTGCGGACCGCTTTGGGACTGGATGACCCGTGCCCGATGATGCAGATCCCGTTGATTCCGAGCAGGGGAGCTCCGCCGATATCATCGGCATCCCCGAAAGCGCGCAATTCCCGGAACGCATTTTTTGCCAGCATCGCTCCGACCAGCCGCAACGCATTCTTGGTCAGAACCCGCTTCAGCCAGAAGATCGTCGATTTGGCCAGCCCTTCAACCCCCTTGAGCAGTACGTTACCGGAAAAACCATCACAGATCAGAACGTCGGTCACTCCCTCGAAGACGGTGTCAGCCTCGACGTTGCCGACGAAATTGAGCGGCATGTTCTCCAGGAGCTTGAACGTCTCCTTGGTCAGGCCGGATCCCTTGATGTCTTCGCCGCCCACGCTCAGGAGGCCGATTCTGGGGCGATCAAGCTCGAAGAGATACTGCGCATAGATTTCGCCCATGATCGCGAACTGAACCAGATTGACGGGGGTGCAGTCCGGATTCGCCCCGGCGTCCATCAGGATGAAACGCCCCTCCCTCGCAGGCAGACTTGCCGCCAGCGCCGGCCGGTCGATCCCCGGCAGTGTTCTGACCAGCACCTTGGTTGCGGCGACCGTCGCCCCGGTATGACCGGGCGTCACCATCGCGTCAACCTGCTTTTCCTTCAGCAACCTCGCACAAACCGTGATCGAGGAGTTACGTTTGGCCCGCAACGAAATTGCTGAGGGCTCCGACATCTCACAGACGGTGTCGGCATTGACCAGAGTGAGGCGCGGATGACCGGCGATTCCATACTTTTCGAGGTAGAACCCGAGCTTTGCCACCGGGCCGACCAGCACGAAATCGTAGGCGGGAAAATCGCAGAGGGCCATGGTCAACCCCTCGATCACGACTCCGGGGGCGTAGTCACCCCCCATCGCATCAACGGCTATTTTCATCTGAACCCGTCTTCCCGCCTGACGGTTGCCCTTTCAAACGACCGCAGCGCAAATTACGCTTCGACGTCGACAACCTGCTTGCCGTTGTAGTACCCGCAGGCCGGGCACACCCGGTGCGGAGCGGCAGGCGCGGCACAGTTGGTGCAGTAGTTCGCCTGAACTCCCTCGTAACGGTTGGCGGCCTTGCGCTGACGCTTCTTCATCCTCGAGGTTTTTCTTTTCGGAACAGCCATTTTATCAACTCCTTAAAATTCGTTGTTTGTCATTCCCCGAAAAACTGCTCCGGAAACATCTCCCCGGAACAAAACACAATTCATGCAAGCAATTTAAAATATCACGGGAAACGGATTTTTCAAGACGCCGGAGTGAGATTATCGGCGGAAAAACGTTCGCCCGGTGAGTGCGGCGGTTGAAAAAACTTCCTTTCGGCGTTACTATAATGACATAACGATTTCATTTTGACAAATCACGTTTGCTGATCACAGCTGCTCTTACGATCATGGACAAAAATTTTCTTCTCGGTTTCGATATCGGCGGTACCAAGTGCGCGATGATTCTGGGCCGGAGCGAGGCGGACGGGGTTCCCTCCATCCTCGAACGGCGTGAATTTCCCACCCGTGAGGCAGGATCTCCCGAAGCGGCGATCCGGCGTTTCGCAGCTGCCGCGCGCGAAGCGCTGTCCGGGCATGGCATCCCCGGTGAGGCGCTCCGCGGGCTTGGGGTCTCCTGCGGCGGCCCTCTCGACAGCCGTCGTGGCGTGATCCAGTCTCCCCCGAACCTGCCGGGATGGGACGAGGTCCCGGTCAAAACGCTCCTTGAGCGGGAGTTCCCATGTCCGGTCCGTCTTCAGAATGATGCCAATGCCGGTGCCGTTGCCGAATGGAAGTTCGGCGCGGGCCGCGGTGCGAAATCGCTCGCGTTTCTGACCTTCGGCACCGGTCTCGGTGCGGGGTTGATCCTCGACGGGCGGCTCTATTCCGGAGCCTGTGACCTCGCCGGAGAGTGTGGACATATCCGGCTTGCTCCGATCGGTCCTGCCGGATTCGGCAAGGCCGGCTCCTTCGAAGGCTTCTGTTCCGGCGGCGGTCTTGCCCAGCTCGGTGCCCTGCGGGCCAGAGAGGCCATCCAGCAGGGGCATCCCGCGGCGTGGTGTCCGACCATCGCCGGCCTGCCGCAGATTACCGCCCGGACGCTCGCACAGGCCGCCGATGCGGGAGACGAACTGGCCCGCAGCGTCTATGCCGAGTGCGGCATGTGGCTCGGCCGGGGGCTTGCGGTGCTGATCGACCTGCTGAATCTGGAGCTGATCGTGATCGGAAGTATTTTCGCCCGTTCCGAGCATCTGCTGCGCCCGGCGATGGAGGCGGCGATTGCCTCTGACGCAATCCCCGCCGCTGCCGCCCGTTGCATGGTCAAACCGGCAGCGCTCGGTGAGAAGATCGGCGATTTCGCGGCGCTCTCTCTGGCAGAGGGGGAGTTCTGAAGATGGCTTTCCGGGTCAGTCAGCTTGCAGTGGGCGGTTTTGATCATAACTTCAGTTACCTTGTCGTAGCCGACAACCGTGATGCGCTGCTGGTTGATCCGACCGGCGATGTCGAAGTGATCCGGCGCGCGGTGGAGGAGGCGATGCCGCTGACTCCCCGGTATATTCTGCTCACGCATGGTCATCTCGACCACACTCAGGCGCTCGGGGAGGCGCTGTGTTTTTTCCCGGCGGAGATCGCTTCCCATCCCTCGCACCCGGATGCGGGGCGGATCAGGTTGCGCAACCGGCAGCAGTTGCCGTTCGGCGATGCCGCCGTCGAAGCTCTGTTCACGCCGGGCCACAGTCGTGATTCTGTCTGTTACCGGTTGACGGATGATTCCGCACTTTTCACCGGGGATGTGCTGTTCATCGGGTGTGTCGGTTTTTGCCGTTCCAAGGAGATGTTTCAGTCGCTGCAGGATGTGATTCTGCCGCTCAGCGACCGGTTGACGGTCTACTCGGGGCACGACTACGGTCCGATTCCCTCCCGTGCGCTCGGAGAGGAGAAGCGCCTGAATCCTTATCTGAACTGTCACTCCCTTGAGGAGTTTAAACTGCAACTGCAACATCTGGATTGAATCATGACTCTGGCCGTCTGCATCGCCGTCGCCGTTCTCGCGTTTCTTGTACTTCTTTTTCGTCCTGATTTAACATTGAAGTTGCTGGCCCGGTTGCTGCGGTTGACGGTGATCCGGGTGTCGATTTCGGGGCGGAGCAATATTCCGGAATCCGGACCGGTTCTTTTGGTTTCGAACCATGTTTCCCTGATCGACCTGCTGTTGATTCAGGCGGTTTCCCGGCGTCCGGTGCGATTCATGGTGCGGGAGGAGATCCTGGAAGTTGTTCCGGCCCGATTCCTGTTCCGTTATCTTGGTGTGATCCGGGTACCGGATGCGCGTCACCCCAAAGCCATGCGGCGTTTCTTCGAGACCGTGCGTGCCGATTTGCGGCGTGGCGGGGTGCTCTGCCTCTTCCCCGAAGGGGGGATTTCCGGCAACGGCGGGCTGATGCGGTTCAAATCCGGGGTCGGGCCGCTGCTGCCGGCCGGGGTCCGGGTGTCGGTTGTTCCGGTGCGGATCGGTATGCTCTGGGGGCGGCTGCTGGTGCTCTATCGTCACCGGTTGCGTTTCCGGTGGCCCCGGACGCTGCCGGTTCATTTCAGCATCCGCATCGGGGATCCGGTTTCGCCGGATCTCTCCGCCTTCCAGCTTCGTCAGAGGATCTCCGAGCTCGGCGCTGAGGCCGAAATGGGACCGCAGCCCGGCGAGGTTCCGCTTCATACCGCCTTTGCCTTCCTGGCGAAACGTCATCCGTTCCGGGTCACCTATCGCGATGCCGACGGTACCGCGGTCCGCAACATCGAGATGCTGATCCGTGCGGCGATTCTGTCGAAGAAGATCCGCGCCATGAACTGTGGTGATTCGGGCTATGTCGGCGTGCTGCTGCCTAACTGCACCATAATGGGTGCGACGACTTTTGCCGTGCTTCATGCCGACCGGACGCCGGCGATCATCAATTTCAGTTCGGGGGCGGAGGTCGCTCTCGGCGCCGCCCGCCGGGCGGGGGTCACGTTGATCCTGACCAGCCGGAAATTCCTCGAGCGGCTCGGATGGGAGGAGACGCGGGAGATGGTTTTTCTCGAAGAGATTGCCCGGAGCGTCACTCCCGGTGAGAAACGCCTTGAGACGCTCCGTTGCCTGCTGCTGCCCCGTCGGATGTTGATGCGCCGCCTCGCGCCGCTGACCGCTTTTGACGTGCGCCATGAAGCGGTGCTTCTGTTTTCCTCCGGCTCGACCGGCACTCCGAAGGCGGTGATGCTGACTCACCGCAACATCAACTGTGATCTCTGGGCTTTCTGGCGGGTGATCGCCTGGAGCAGGAGTGACAAAGTGGTCGGCAATCTGCCGCTGTTCCACGCCTACGGGTTCACCGTCGAATTTGCATTCCCGGCTCTTTCAGGCAGTCCGGTCATCTACGTGGTCAATCCGCTCGACGCTGCCGGGGTGGTCAGGGCGATTGAGGAGTACGGTATTTCCATCCTGACTGCGACCCCGACGTTTCTGCAGAGTTACATTCGCAGGGCGAAACCGCAGCAGTTCAGGTCGCTTCGGCTGGTGATCACGGGGGCGGAAAAGCTTCGGACCGAACTTTCAGACCGATTCCGGGAGTTCACCGGGCTTGAGATCATCGAGGGATACGGTTGTACGGAGCTTTCGCCGATAGTGACCATCAATCTCTGCAATTCCATTTTCCGGCTCGGCAAACACGCCGACCATCCCGGCAGCATCGGGACGCCGCTTCCCGGGATTCATGTGCGGGTTGTGGATCCGGAGAGCGGTGTTGAACTCGGACCGAACGAGTCCGGGCGCATGCAGGTCAAGAGCGGCATTGTGATGAAAGGTTATTTGAATGACCCGGAACTGACGGCCCGGGTGATTCGTGACGATTATTACGACACCGGTGACATTGCCCGCATCGATGAAGAGGGGTATGTCTACATCACCGGGCGCGCCTCCCGTTTCAGCAAGGTCGGCGGGGAAATGGTCCCTCATGAAGCGGTGGAGGAGGCGATCGCCACGTTGCGTGCCTCGGAGGAACGAGAGGTCGCCGTCACCGGCCGTGCCGATCCCCGGCGCGGAGAACGGCTCGTGGTGTTCTATTCCGCGTCGGATTTTGATCCCGCCGTCGTCGTGGCCGGATTGCGTGGCGGTTCTCTCCCGAATCTCTGGATTCCGAAGGTCGAAGACTTTGTGCGGATCGAGCGCCTGCCGTTGCTCGGCAGTGGGAAACTCGATTTGAAACAATTGAAGAAACTGGCCGACGAACTCTGATCTTCTCGTGTCAAAAAAGGAGACTGCCGTGAAGCCCCGGAAGAGGCATCACGGCAGTTCTTCGTCCGGCGCTTGATTCGCTTCCGGCTGGATCAATGCAGACGGCCTCCGCCGGAACTGTACCAGGTGACGATTCCGCAGCGCTCGTTGAGCTCCTCGCCGGAGTGCATTGCTGCATGTCCGTCGGCGAACGCCGCCGCCGTCCGACCGTTGTGAACCAGCGTGACGTAACCCGTTCCATTGTCTCCGGTGTTCTCCTGGAGAAAGCGGGGATACGCGCTGTCCTGTCCGGGGCAGTAGGTGTCGGCGAAGATCAGGGTCGATGTGGGATTTCGCATGGCAGACAGACAGAATACGGTATGTTCCGGAGGACTTCCGCTGCCGGAACGACGTAAGTAATTGCCGAATTTTGTTGCATCCTGATTATAGTATGCAATTCCATAGACGCTGTCCCAATAAAAGCCAGTGCTATTGGTTGGTCCGACTCGATTCTTGGAAGAGGGACATTGGGTAGAATTTCTCGTTAGATAACTCCCGCCGTCCACCAGGGAAAAGGCCTTCGTGCTGTCCTGTCCGTTGCAGAGTATGGCGACCCACAAATTCAAAGCGGTATTGCCTCCCCATTGCATATATGCGATATAATAAAGATTCTTATAGTCAGAAGCATACTGTGCCTGGGCCAGCATCGCCTGTTTCTTGTTGTTGAGGCACTGGCTCCCTCTTGCGCTCTCCCGTGCCTTGTTCAGTGCCGGGAGCAGCATGGCCGCCAGAATGGCGATGATCGCAATCACAACGAGCAACTCGATGAGCGTGAATCTGGATCGTTTCATTTCCCTTTTCTCCTTCAGCATTTGAGTTGTAGGAGCCAATTTCAAAAAGATTGGCTCAGTTAATTCGCCAATTTCTTCTTCCAGCATTGGAAAAAGATAGCTTTCCAGCGTAAAGTATAGCTTGGGTAGATCGTTCATTTTTCCTCCAGGTTTGGTACCCCTAAGTTAAAATGAACCTTCTGCCTCTTTTTTCATCCCCCAAAATTAAAAACTTTTGAAATTACCTCGTAGGCAAGGAAGTGATTCAAACGATCACTTCCTTACCATGATCGCAGAGAAGATCTACTTCTCCGGAGAGAAACGCAGCAGTTGCGGTTTCAGGGGTTCCAGGGTGAGCTGCGGGTTGAAGGGGTGCTCCCCGATCAGGTCGAACCAGCTTCCTTTCCCCTCCAGCTGAATCCGGCGGGGCTTGAAGTTGTAGTTGACCAGATTGACCAGATAGTTTCCGTTGCCTTCCGGAACCACCCGGAAGAAGATTCCTTCCCGGTCCCCCGTCA
>CALXOA010000039.1 GCA_944389895.1 uncultured Victivallis sp.
CTGGATAACTTACGTGTTCATCACAGCACACTTCTGCAGGAGTGGTTGACGGAAAACAAGGCTTTTGTTGAAATCTTTTATCTGCCAAGCTACAGTCCAGACCTGAATCCCGACGAATTACTGAACCGGGATTTGAAAGCGGCCCTTTCCAAAACTCCAGCGGCAAAACGGAATGGAGAGCTTGAGGAACATGCAAGATCCCATATGCGAAGCATTCAAAAACAACCGGAGAAGATCAAGGAGTCTGTCAAATACGCCAGCTGAACTACAAGTATTAAACTGTGGGAGCAATAAAATGTTCGCAGTGATTCCCTTTAACAGTCCACCGGGATTTCCGCAGTTCAACGGGGTGATGGAACGAAGCCAGGGGGAAATCAAACGTTATTTGCGTGCGATCCTGAAAGACCGGGAGGAACTGGACTCATTCGCCGTGGCGGTACATTTGTCTGTCGAACAAGCCAATCAGCACTGCGAATTATCCCTCTTTTTCTCCAGAATCGACACCCTGGAATCCCCGACGCGTCCGACCAGCATAAACGGTTTGCGGACATGGCCTTCGCCAGAACCGTTCCTTTTTCCATTGATCTGCGGATGGTGAGTGCGGCAGACCGTGTGTTTGATCTGGTGGTTGCGCAGACAGGTTTCACTGGTTGTTCCCGGTCCAGCTGACGAATCCGCCTCGAAATTGAAAATCTCCGGTCACCCGCAGAAATTCACTTCTCCGCGCAGCGCTTCCCGTGGCACACGGCTTTTTCATCAAAATAGATTCATTCAACAGGCGTTTTCCCTCACGTCAAGCTGCCCGGTTTTTTCGGAGACAACCGCATTGTACCGAGAAAAGAAGACCTTTTTTTCTTGAAAAATAACATTATCTGATGTAGATTACAAAGGTTGTAAGTTGGGAACAGGCCGGAGTAATGCGTTGATATGAAAAATATAATTCCTTTAGTCGTCTCAGTGATTCTGGGGTTGGCCGCGGTTTATCTTGTAAGCAGACTTCTGTTTGAAAACAAGAGCAACGACCTCGAAAATAAAGTCTCTGTAGTGGTTGCTGCGCGCGATTTGGACGCCCGTGATGAATTGTCGCAGGGGAGTCTCACTTATAAGGACATTCCGGAGTCGGCGGTTCCCAGAAATGCCCTCCTGTGGGAAAATGTCGGTCTGGCTTACGGGCAGCAGCTTCCACACGCGGTATCTCAGGATGACTACATCTTAATGACGGATATCCGAATCCAGACAACGCTTGGTGATTGTGCCCGACAGGGAGAGTGGACCGTCCCTGTGACCTTTTCCGATCCCGCTCTGGTCCGGATGCTGATGCCGGATGATGAAATCGCCATTATCTCCACCTACGTCTGGCAGAATGTTTCCATCGACAAGAATATGACGGTAAGTGACGGGTCCGGCGTGAAGATGAACGAATCGCGCGAAACTTCCGTTCTGCTGCCATGCGTTCGGGTGATTGGAATTGCGAATGAGCAGGGCTCCTTCCGGGAGAGCGGAGGTTCCAGTGGTACGGTTTTCGTCTCTCTGCCTCCGCAGCAGGCGATGATCCTCATTGCCGCTCAACGTGAGTCGGAGCTCTATCCGGTTCTGCGCAAACGGAATGACTCCGCTGCTCTCAACCGAAAGGACGGCGGCGTCGTGAACGCGGATACGTTCGCAAAAATCCGCCAGGGGCTCGTTCCCGCGGAACTGCCGGAAATTCCCAACAAAGATCATCGATGAGGGAGGCTGGCTGTATGAAGAGTTTCGGGCTGATTTTTTCCCTGCTTTTCTGCCTTTGTTGTGTCTTGTCCGGCGCGGATGAGATGGTCCCGGCTGACGGTGGAGTTCGGAATCAGGGGGATTTGCTCTCGCTTCCTCCGGAACGGATCTCCATTTCAACTGGAGAAACCCGGAGGATTGAGGTTCCATTCGTCATTGAACGGTATCGGTCAAGCACACTCAACGCCCGGGTCAGCCAGGTGGATGGACGGGCGTTCGAGGTGGAAGGGGTTTCGGCGGGGAACGCGATTGTAACAGTCTGGGCCCAGGGAATAAGCAAAGAGTTCCGGGTTACCGTTTCGAGTTCTCTCATGCCGATCTATCGCGAATTGAGCCGGGAGCTCGGGGATCTGCCGGAGGTGTCCGTGGAGCTGTCGGATGATGTGCTGACGCTTCGCGGAGAAATCACCCGGGTCTTGCGTTGGGATTACTTCCGTCGTGTGATCAAACGTTATGAGGATCGCTGCCGCAACTATGTGACCTTCCAGCCCGGTCCCGAACTGTTTGAGGAGCTCAAAAAGCAGTTCACCTCTGCCGGTTATTCCGTTGCGGAAACCGTTTCTCCGCAAACCCCCGGCCAGTTGAAACTGCAGGTGACGAACGGTGTTCTGATGGTATCGGGGTATCTTCTCAGTGAAAGTGACATCGCTTCCGTCCAGAGGATCCTCGCATCGCAGAAATGGCTTTCACCGGAGTGGAACGGTCAGGCCATGCGCGCGGAGACGGATCTGAAGATCGCTGATACCCAGCTCGATGTCGGAGTCGTTTTCGTCGGCATTACCAGAACACAGCTTGAGCGGCTCGGCAATTCGTCGGCCGACGGGACGGTTCTCTCCTGGAATCTCATCGCCTGGTTCCGGGCGCTCGCCGGCGCTGCGCCGGATGATCTCTCCGGCACATCCGGCGGAAAAGGACTCTACTCCTACCTCAATACCGATTTGAAAGGCTCTCTGGTCTTCTTCGGCAACAACGGGGTTTCGGATTTTCGCGATGCCGGCCATGTCACTTTGACCAGCAACAGCAAAAATTATGCAACCTATGAAAACGGCGGAACCTTGAATGTCAAGGTTTACGGACAGGATACCGCCGAACTTAAACCGATCGAATTCGGTCTGAAACTGAAGATTCGCGGCGGCCTCGTCCGGGCGGATGAGGCCAGGCTTGAGCTGGAACTGGAAAAGAGTCTCGCCCCGGTCAAACAGGATGAGGACTATTTTCAGCGTTCGACAAAAACCACTACGGAGATTCTCTGCCCGCTGAATCAGACCGCTGTCATCGCCGGTCAGAAGGATTTGACCTACTCCAACAGCGGTCCGAACGGTTATGCGTTTCTGCGCCATATTCCGGTTATCAGCTGGTTTGCTTCTTCGGAAGAGGAGCAGCAGGAGGAGATGCTGCTCTTGATTCTGGTCTCTCCGAAAATCACGGATTCCAAGGTGCACATGACCTCGCTTCCTTCCGATGATACGCGGGATGTGGAGAGTTCCATCTCCCGGTCGATCCGGGAGAGAAGGGAAAAGGCCGGGGAGCAGGAGTCCGGCGGCTGGTTTGAAAAAATGTTCACATGGTAGTCAATTATGATGCAATTGAGGGTTACAACCGCGGACGGAGAACAGAAGCGCATTGCGCTGGAAGGCAGGCTGCCGCTTCTGATCGGGCGTTCCGGTGAAGCCGGCCTGTGTCTTGCAGACAAAAAAGTCTCTCGACGCCACGCCGAACTTACCGGGGGCGATGCGGGTGCTCTCTTTCTGGAAGATCTCTCCAGCCGTACCGGTACGCGGGTGAACGGCGTGCCGGTTTCCGGCCGGACGAAACTTGCGCCGGGAGATGTGATCCGGATCGGAGAGACGGAGTTGACATTGGAGAGCGCGCCATCCGCTTCGCAGGATTCCGTTTCCGCCTCTCCCGCGAGCGAGGAGAAAGTCAACTCATCCTCTCAGCCGCAGGCGCACGGGATGCCGGTTTACGGGGGGCTGGACACGGAGCATTCCGGCCTTTACAGTGATGCGATGCTGCAGCTGGCCCGGAGAATTCAGAATCGTGTTCTGGAGTTGTTGAATATCAGCAATTTTTCCTCCCTGGAGATGACGAACAGCGACATGCGTCCGAAAGTCGAAGATGCACTGGACCGGGTTCTCCGGGAGGTTCGACATGAGATCCCGGTTCAAGTGAAGCTCGAAGCATTCCGGCAAATTCTGCTGGATGATCTGATCGGGCTCGGTCCGCTTTCGCCCCTGCTTCGCGACCCGTCCATTTCGGAGATCATGATCAACGGGCCTGCGAATCTTTTTGTGGAAAGCCGCGGACTGATCTGTCGGACTGCGGCCCGTTTCAACAGCGAGAGCCATCTGCAGTCGATCATTCAGCGCATTGTCGAACCGCTTGGGCGCCACATCGACGCAGCCTCTCCGATGGTGGACGCCCGGTTGGAAGACGGCTCCCGCGTGAATGCGGTGATTCCGCCGCTGGCGCTCGACGGTTCGTTGGTGACGATCCGGAAATTTCCCTCGAAAAAACTCACCGACGAGGATTTGATCCGGTTCGGAAGCCTGACCCGTCCGAGGGCGCTGTTTCTGCGGGAGGCGGTGCGTGCCCGGCGCAACATTCTGGTGTCGGGCGGAACCGGATCCGGCAAAACGACGTTGTTGAACATCCTGTCGCAATTTATCCCTGAAAAAGAGCGGATCATCACGGTGGAGGATTCCGCGGAGTTGAAGCTCAGCCACGAAAATCTCTGCCGGCTTGAGGCGCGTCCCGCGAATGTCGAAGGGCAGGGGCGGATTACGATCCGCGACCTTGTGATCAATACATTGCGTATGCGGCCTGACCGGATCATCGTGGGAGAG
>CALXOA010000040.1 GCA_944389895.1 uncultured Victivallis sp.
TGGATCGCCAGTTCAGGTTGCTCATCGTTTTTCGGCCGGTAGTGGACGGTCGCGCTGTCGAGTACGAGCGAGAGCGGAACCTGACCGGAAAGCGGCAGCTGATTCTCGCATACCGCGGAGTGATTCCCCGTGCGGGAACGTTTCAGGGCGTTACCGATCGCGGCCGTGACCGCGCGCGTGACTGCAAATTCATGGCGGAACCGCACTTCGCGTTTTGCCGGATGGACATTGACGTCAACGTCCTCCGGCGGCATTTCCAGGAAGAGGATTGCCGGCGCATAACGACCGTGTTCGGTCAAGGTGGCGTAGCCGTCCCGGATCCCGCGGTAGATCGCCGGAGATTCGACGGCACGGCCGTTGACGAAAGTCCGCTGCTCGCGACGGGAGTTCCGGGTGAATCCGGGCGACGCGGTGAATCCGGTCACCGAGATGTTGTTTTCACGGTGGTTGACCGGCCACATGCTGTCGGCGAAGGGGCGGCCGAAAAATTCGCGGATGCGCGCTTCCGGCGTTGCCGCCGGGGGAGAGTTGAAGGCGGTCCGACCGTCGAGGATCAGTTCAAAACCGATCTCCGGCCGTGGAATCGCCATCGCCAGAACCGTCTCCTCAATATGGTGTGCCTCGGTAGCCGGGGATTTCAGGAACTTTTTCCGGGCCGGTGTGTTGAAAAAAAGATCGCGGATCTGGACCTGCGTGCCGACCGGTCCCCCCGCCGGGGCGGCTTCCAGCAGCTTGCCTCCTTCGACCCGGATCTGGGTGGCTTCCAGCATTCCGGAGGTCCGTGTCCGGAGCAGGAAACGGCTGACCGACGCGATCGACGGCAGCGCTTCGCCGCGGAAGCCCAGTGTGGTGATCCGGTCGATTCCCGCCTCGTCGAAAAGTTTGCTTGTCCCGTGCGGTTCGATGCAGAGCAGCGCATCGTCGGCATCCATCCCGGAGCCGTCGTCCTGCACGGAAATCAACCGTGCTCCGGCGCGCTCCACTTCGATCCGGATCCGGTGCGCTCCGGCGTCGATGGCGTTTTCCACGAGCTCCTTCACCACCGATGCGGGGCGCTCGATGACTTCCCCCGCCGCGATCCGGTTGCTCAAATGCTCCGACATGACTCTGATCTTGCTCATTCCTTCTCCTCCACTACGGCCGGAGAAACGGCGTCCGGCGTGGTCCGGGTTACCGCGGGAATATCGGAAATCACATCCGGCGGTGCGATTGACAACGCTCCGCGCCGGGCTGCCGCTCCGAGGTGGCGTTCCGCCTTTTCCGTGTCGCCCAGCAGCCGGTAGGCGCTGCCGAGATTGTAGTCGATGTAGGCGGCACCGGGCGCAAGAGCGCGTGCCCGCAGGAGTTCCTTGATCCCCGCTTCGAAAGCCTGCTGACGGATCAGCGTCTGGCCGAGATTGTTGCGCAATACCGGATCGTCGGCCTTGCGCACAAGTAACGTATAAAAGATGTTGCGCGCCTGGTCGTAATTGCCGTTCTCATATTCGCAGCGGCCGAGCAGGCGCAACACCTCCGGGGAGCCCGGCAGGTAGCGCTGCAGCCGTTGCAGCAGGCGGGCCGCCTCCGGAAATTTCCTCGTTTCGATCAGAGAATTGATCTTGGTACGCAACTGCCAGATGAGTTGGGGCGGAACGGCCTGGTCGATCTCGTCGGCGGGCAGAGGTGCATCGTAGGTGGCGATCACGATTCCGGTGGCCCCCCCGGTTACGACAAGCGCGGCGAGCAGCGAAATGAGCCGCCCGTTCATAGAGGACGCTCCCCGACGCAATCCAGAGCGAAACAGGCCGCCAGATGGTCCGGCGCGGCCTCCCGCAGTTCCGGACGGCACTCCCGGCAGAGGCGTCGGCGTTCCGGAGGGAGTTCCGGTTCCCGTTCGCAACGGCCGCAGAAACGACAGCCCGGAGGCAGCTCCTCCGGTGGCGGGACATGCCCGGGAATCGTCGCAAGTTTGCCCGCTTTCTCCCCGAGGCGCGGTACCGCCGCAAGCAGGGCACGGGTGTAGGGATGGCGCGGATCATTGATCAGTTCTTCCGCCGTCGCGGATTCGACGATATGCCCGGCGTACATGACGGCGACGCGGTCGGCCAGCTGAGCGACAATTCCGAGATTGTGAGTCACCAGGATCACCCCCATGCCCCGTTCGCGCCGGATCCGGTCGATCAGCTCGAGAATCTGCGCCTGGATCGTCACGTCGAGAGCGGTGGTCGGTTCATCTGCGATCAGGAGCTCCGGATTTCCCGCGAGGGCCATCGCAATCATGACGCGCTGCTGCATCCCCCCCGACATCTCATGAGGGTATGCGTCCACCCGGCTCTCCGGCGCCGGGATTCCGACGCTTCGCAGCAGCGCGATCGCCTCGGCGCGGATATCGCACACTTCCGGGCGGTGCAGCGCGATCACTTCCCCGATCTGATCTCCGATCCGGAACACCGGATTGAGCGAGACCGAAGGTTCCTGGAAGATGTAGGCGATCCGCCCGCCGCGGATCCGGCGCATCCGTCGCGGCGGCAGACGAAGCAGATCGACCGTCTCTCCGCGATCGGAAAATTCAATCGCATCTCCGCAGACCCGGGCGGGAGGAGACGGCAACAGCCCGGTCAGAGCGAGACAACTCACGCTCTTGCCGCAGCCGGATTCCCCGACCAGCGCGAGAATTTCCCCGGGGTTGACGGCAAAGGAAACCCGGTCGACCACAGGTACCGGGCGGTGTCCGGCCGGAAAATGGATGGATAGATTTTTTACATTCAACAGCGCCATTTCGATCTTTCTCCATCGGGAATGGCACAATATAGCACCACGGATGCGGATATTCCACAAAAAATTCAGGTTTTGGCAGTAGAAAAAATTTCCGATCCAGTTTATATTATCCGCGCAGTCGTCTGTGAATAGAAAACGGGCCGACCGGCCGTGCACATTACGAGGGTTCATGGAAAGAGTTTTTATCACCGGGCGCGGACTGATCTCCCCTCTGGGAGACGGGCTCGCCGTCAATGAGGCCGCGCTGCGTGCAGGCAAGAGCGGGGTCGTTACCATTCCGGCGTTTGTGGAACACCGGCTGGAGAGTCAGGTCGGCGGACAGGCCAATGAACACCCCGAGACCAGCCTGATCGATCGTAAAAAACTCCGTTTCTGTCCTCCGGTCGGAGTGATGTCGGTCGTCGCTGCGACCGAGGCGTTCGCCGAGGCGGGGCTGGCGCTCGAAGAACTTCCCGGAATGCGCATCGCGATCATCGGCGGTGTCGCCGGCGGAAATTACCTCGAAGTTTTCAACGAGGCCGACGGTTATCTGCGTTCTGACTACCGGTTGCGTAACGTCTGCCCTTATTCGGTGCCGCGGGTGATGCCTTCCTCCGCGATTTCCAATCTTTCTCTGATCTTCGGGATTACCGGGGAGTCCTATGACATTTCCGCCGCCTGCGCCAGCAGCGCGCTCGCGGTGATGGTCGGAACGCGGCTGATTCGCTCCGGGCAGTACGACATCGTGCTCGCCGGCGGTGCGGAGCAGCTCGACTGGGTTCAGGCTCTCGGTTTCTGTGCCTGCCGCGCTCTCTCCCGCAAATACAATGCGACGCCCTGGAAGGCGAGCCGTCCCTTTGACCGTAACCGGGACGGTTTTGTGCTTGCCGGCGGCGCCGCCTATGTGGTGCTGGAATCCGGGCGCAGTGTCGAAGCCCGCGGTGTTCGGCCGATCAGCATGATTTCCGGTGTCGCCTCCAACAGTAATGCCCGTGACATGGTTGTGCCGGATGCAGCGGCTTCGGCGGCGGTGATGGCCGAGGCGATTCGGGATGCCGGGCTCAAGCCCGCCGATATCGGTTATGTGAACACACACGGTACCGGTACGCCGGTCGGAGATCCGATTGAGCTGGCGGCGATTCGCGAGGTTGTCGGCGGTGGTGCGGCGATCAACAGTACAAAGTCGCAGACCGGTCACATGGTCGGTGCCACCGGAGCCGCGGAGATTATCTTCACCTCGCTGATGCTGGAGCGGGATTTCATCTCGCCGTCAATTAATCTGGAGGAGCCGGATCCGGAGTTCGGCTGGGCGGATCTGGTGCGCGAGTGTCGTACCGGCACAGGGGTGCGGCATGCATTGTCGAACAGTTTTGCATTCGGCGGTTCGAATGCGGCGGTGGTGATTTCCGACTGCAGATAGGTTTGGACAGCGGATTTCGACCGGCTCCCGGACGGTTGCCGGTCGTTTCCTTTTCTGGGGGATGATCGATGGATGTCAAGGGAA
>CALXOA010000041.1 GCA_944389895.1 uncultured Victivallis sp.
AACCAGCTTCCTTTCCCCTCCAGCTGAATCCGGCGGGGCTTGAAGTTGTAGTTGACCAGATTGACCAGATAGTTTCCGTTGCCTTCCGGAACCACCCGGAAGAAGATTCCTTCCCGGTCCCCCGTCAGCGAGACCGGCAGCGGCGCGACATGGCGGTGAATCTGCTCGAGGAGACGATCCGGCTTGAAGGGAGCCACGGGTTCGGTGGCAAATTGCCGGGAAACCGGGTTGTCATACTGATTGCGGGTCAGGCTGTCGCTGTCAACTGCGATTTTTCCTCCGGCATTGACGAAGCGTTCCAGCCCCTTGAGTCCCTCGTCGGAGATGTGTTTTGCCCCGACCACGTAGAGGAGCTTCACGTTGCCGAACTCCCCGCGGGCCAGCTGGCGTTCGGAGAGGAATCGCACCCGGTACCCGGTGAAGCAGAGTTGCGTGTAGAGGGCGTCCGCCTGTGCCCGATAGACGTCCGGGGAGCAGATCAGCGAAGTGGGCGAGTAGAGGATGGCGACCTCCGGTTTGTAGTCGAAGAATTTGCGCAGCTGCGGAGCGAGCCTGAGTCCGTCGATCCCCGCCATCGCGTGGGCGACGATGTTGCCGGGACGCAGGCGGATGTTGCCGACGAAGTCTCCCTTGGGATTCCGGAGCATGGCGGCGTAATCGACGTCGGCCCAGACCCAGGTGGTCAGGGTACTGGCTCCGGTGACGAACTGCTGGAAGAGCGCCGAGTAGATGTGGTCGTTCGAAACCGGCCGCGTCTCCCGGTCGGGGATGATGTGGTTCTCGGTATTGGCGACCGAAGCCGGTTTTGCGGAGATCTGCATCTCATGGGTCATCGCCGTCACGTTCCAGTCGGCGATGAAGGGGCCGCGACGATAGAAATAGTTGTCGTTGCCGTTGTAGTCGCTGAACTCGCCCATCAACTCCGGATCGATTCCGGCGACATATTCGAACGGGGAGCTGAACACCATGATCTTGCTGTGGACCGGAATCTCCGGCCAGACCTTTTTGACCTCTTCCGCCAGCATCCGGTGCCAGTCGGCGAATGATTCGCGCGAGAAGGAGTAGAAGGCATACCGTGCGGCGATGTCGCTCATGACCGCTTTTGCGACCTCCTCGTAACCGGAGAATTTCCGTCCGGTCGCGGTGTTGAACACAGTTACCGGGCCGTACTTCTTCTCCATATATTTACTGAATTGCGCCACGGAATACGGGTTGTTCGGTGAGCAGCCGGTGTTGACCGGTTCGTTGGTGAGGCACAGGCTGTGAAGTGCACCGGCATAGGGGCTGGCCTTGAGGCGGCCGACCAGCGCGGGGATGTAGGCGTGCAGCATCTCCAGAGCCTTCGGATGTGTCACCTCGTATTTGAGGAATCCGGAGGAGGAGGCGAGTTCAGGATATTTCTGCAGCAGCCAGCCGGGATGATAGTGCGGAGAGATCAGCAGTGCGATCTTCACATTGTTTTCATACGCCTTCTTCATCAACGGCAGGATCCGTGAGTCGACGATCGAGAAGTCGGGTTCGAACTCGGTCGACTTCCCCTCCCGCGGGAAGAGGGAGCTCGGCCCGATCTCCACCTGAACCACATTGACGCCCTGTAGTTGAAACAGATCGATATCGCGATCGATGTCGGTGAAATGGCCGTAGCCGGCCAGGACGACCGGGCGCCGGACTTGATTGCCGCTTTCATCGGCGACGGTAGCGACCGGCCAGCCGTTCTCCAGAGAGATCGGAGCCGACAGAAACTTCCATGCGCCGGGAAGGGATTTCCCGGATTGGAGCAGTTCCAGCTTCTGTGCCAGATCCGCGAGCGCGTCCGCGGTGTCCTGCCGGGTCATCGCCGCCTGTTCGGCGTAATGCTGCTTTTCGCCGTCGCTTCCGGCTTTCTCCAGCCTGCCGCGCAGCAGTGTCAGATGGCGCTCGAGAATATCCAGCGGGGTGGAGATGTAGATGGAGCGTGGGCGCTCCCCGTAGAACTTGTCGGCGGCGGCCTTGAGACGTTCCAGCTCTTTGCAGAGAGCCGCAGTGGATTCCAGCTGCATCTGGTAGAGGTCGGCCTTGATGGCGTTGACGGTGCCGACCTTGTTCCCGTTGACCAGAAATTCCGCGGTATAAGGTCCTTTCGCGAGAGCGTCGAGGGAAAGCGTGAACGGCAGGCGGATCAGCTCCCCGGGCTTCACCCCGAATACCGTGGCGATGTTGCGGCTGCTCTTCTTGCCGGTGGAATCGGTGAAATCCACGGAGAGCCGGACATCCCCCTCCGCCCGGGAGAGCAGCAGGGAGCCGCCGAGCTCTCTGGCGGAGGGCGTTTCGGGCACCGATACCCAGAAGGCCGGAGTCTCCGTATCGAGCAGAGCCTGTACATACTGATCGGAGTATTTGGAGTCGTGCAGTCCCGGCGTCAGAAAATAGACGGCGCGGTGGGACAGGGCGTCGGAATCGTTGGCGACGATGCAGAATCCGAATCTGCCGTTCTTCTGCAGATCCCCGAGGAGTTTCCAACTCAGACGCGCGGCCAGAAAGTAGCCGTCCGGGGTCCGGAATCCATGCGCCTGTACCAGGTCGGGCGGCAGTTCCTTTCCGGCGAAAGGCTCATTCCCCGCATCCCAGCACCAGGTGTTCACCCTGCCGGACTCGTCGACGCTGAATCCCACCTCGAGATCGCTTTCGGCGGCGGTGGGACGGCGGAGGCCGCCCCGGTCGATCCGGAACTGAATGCTGTCACTCTTCCACATCCCCTCTCCCTGTCCGGGGCGTGCGACATCATCCTTGACATCGGCCAGAAGCACCAGCCCTTCGGAGTCGGTCAGCAGGGCGGTTTTCGCGGAAAAGTTCTTCGCTTCCGGCATTGCTGGGTCCGCGTGTTCCGGGGAGAACGGCAGCTTCATCACCGGCACCCCCGCCGGGATCCCGCGGAGCGTGTCGAACGCTCCATTCAGCTTTCCCACCTGCAGCACCCGGTTCTCCTGCCAGACCGCGGCGGGCAGTTTCCACTCCTCCCGCGGTGTGATCGAAAGTTCGTCGAGCCAGATGCCGGGAGCCACGTTTTCGATGATGATCACCAGCGGAGCGTTGCCCTCCTTATCCACTTCGTCGGAACTGAGTCGGAACTCAAGTTGATAATCCCGCCATTCGCCGGTCGGACCGACGATATTGAGCCGCTGAAGCCATTTGGAACCGACCGCGATGTTCACGCCGCTGCCTTCCCCCCTGGCCCGGACATGCATCACATAGTCGATGTCGGGAAACAGTTTGACGGTCTGCGAGAGGGCTCCGTAGACGTTCGGATTGCGGGAACTCTTGTTGACGAGGCGCAGAGAGGTTTTTTCCCTCTGAAGCCACACTGTCGTCGACCGCAATGGTCGCCTCCGCATCGCCTCTGATCCCGAACGACCAGCCGGTGGGGATTGCTCCGGGCTTCCCTTCGAAGGAGCCGTTGGTTACGATATCTCCGCTTTTCGGTTCGATGCGGATGTCGTCAAGATCCAGTTCGGCGCAGGGGCCCTCGATGATCAGCCGGATGCCGCAGGCATCGGGGCCTTCGAGTTGCTCCGGTGTGATCCGGAAGCTGAAGGAGTATTCCTTCCACTCTCCGGTCACCCCGGTTATCGCGTGGCGGAGCAGCCACCCCTTGCCGATCGCCCAGGTTACGTCGTGAACGTCCTGCCCGCGTACCGAAAACGTCAACGTGTATTCGGTGTTCGGCTTGAGTTTGACCATCTGACTCAGCACACCATAAACATGAGGCGTCTTCTGCGGGATGCGGCTGATGATGCGGAGGCTTTTCTCACCGTCGCAACCGGGAGTCGTCGGTGCGACCGTCACCGGAGCGTCGTTGTTGACCCGGAACTCCCACTGTGCCGGAATCCCGTCGCCGCCGAAGGTTTCAAACGATCCGTTCCGGATGAGGTCCGCCGCGAACAGCGCGGCCTGGCAGCTGAGTACCGCCGCAATCAACAGATGTTTCATTCTCATAAAAATCCCTTTCCCTGTGGTTCAGTTCATCTCATCGATCAACGTCAGACGTTTCTCCAGACTGT
>CALXOA010000042.1 GCA_944389895.1 uncultured Victivallis sp.
AACCAGCTTCCTTTCCCCTCCAGCTGAATCCGGCGGGGCTTGAAGTTGTAGTTGACCAGATTGACCAGATAGTTTCCGTTGCCTTCCGGAACCACCCGGAAGAAGATTCCTTCCCGGTCCCCCGTCACCGAAACCGGCATCGGCACGAGATCCTTCTGGCGGGCCTTCTCAAGCTGAAACGGCAGATCGGGCCGCATGTAGACGTGTTGCTCGGTGTAAAATGACGGGTCGCCCATGGTCCGGCCTCCTGACGTTTTTCTGTTTCAATCCGAAGCTGCCGGTCGGTCTACGTGACTGGCTGCCGGAAAGGCGGCAGCGACGGATTTCCGCCGGACTCCGCTCCCTTCGCTGCGACGCGGGCAGCTTTCCCCGGATTGCGGGAACCATTCCGGGATTTTACAATAATTTCACGCTTGTTGATTTACAAGTGAAATGAGATGGATCTGTGGCAACATCGGATAATCCCGGACCGTTTTTCTCTCTGGACGTGACGTGCGAAACGGCGGGAAATCCATCCGGAGAAAGGGGACCGGAGCCACGAACCGTACAGTGGTGGAGCCGTCGAGGGTTACTTCCAGTCGTTCAGGTAGAACGGCAGAAGTGCCGGCGGTACATCCGGTGGTGTGGAAGGGGATGTATCGACCGCGAACAGGCGCGAAATTCCCATTTCATCGGGAGAGGTCAGCCGGAAATGATTTCCCCGCCCGTCGTCCCACTCTCCTGCCGGAGGCATTCCGGCCCGCGTCACCAGCAGCGGTACCGGGGCCGTGCGGCGTTTGAGCGGCAATGGCGAACTTTTCTCCAGAACTTCGAGTGCCGCCCGGTCAAGTTCCGGAGAGGGCTCCGACAGGGTCGCCCCCAGAGACTCCAGCAATCCGGCCGCCGGAGCGTTGGTCACCGCCAGCGGAAAACCCGTGGTGATGGTGATGTCGTCGCAGCCGCGCAGCAGCTCAAAACCGTGGAGTCCTTCGACCCGGAAAATGCGTATTCCGGCGGCATATGCCTCCGCTATGCGTTTTTTCCATTCCGGCAGTTTCCCCTCCGGCAGAAATCCGGGAATCGTCAGTTGCGGAGCGGCTTCCCGGGGCGGTGGATTCGGCCGTTTCCCGTCACCGGCGGCTCGCCGATCCTGGTGGAACCTTTCCAGCGCCACTTTCCCGGCCGCGGGCAGTTCCGCTGCGGCGAGACGCTCCGCAGCCCAGTTCCAGAACTCCCGGCGCAGCGCCTTGAGCCGGCTGGCCGGTACAAAGAAGGCATCCTCAAGTTCCACCGCAACCTCTCCGGCCGCCCATGGTTCCGGCACTGCCGCGGCAAATTCCCGTACCGCGTCAGCGCGGTCGAAGGGGCGGGTGTTCGCCGGGGCGAAATCGACTTCACACTGCCAGCGTTCTCCGGGCAGTTCGGCGATCTCCCCGCTCCACCTCCGGGCGGAGAGATGCAGCTTGAGCGTCAACGGTCGGCGCCCGGCCGGGAGCGCGGACGCCTGCCGACTGAAATCGAAACCGTTCTCCCCGATCTTGTAGAGGAGAAAACCCGGTGTCGCAGTGAAATCTCCCGGCAGAAAACATTCCGTGCCGGGGCGGACTTTGACCACCGGATGTCGGCCGCATTCAAGTGCGATCAGTGTAAAGGCCTCTCCTTCGCCTCCATCCGGGGGAACCAGCCGCAGCCGGTCGCCCAGATGAAGCCGCTCTTCCGTATGAACCATGATCCCGGTACGCACACATTTGACGACGCGTCCGACGGAGCAGCCGAAAACTCCGAGGCGCCCGGCATCAATCAGTTCCCGCGCCCCGCGCACGGTATAGAACCCGGTGGATGGCTTGCGTGACGCGGTCGAGCGGAGCAGCTGAGCGGCTTCTTCCCGCACTCCCGCCGGTGGATTGTCCGGAGCGTCGAGCAGCAGCCGGTAGGCCCGGACCGTCTTCCATACGTAATCGGGACCACGCAACCGGCCTTCGATCTTCAAGGAAGCGATGCCGAGTTGCCGGAATTGCGGAATCAGGCTGGTCGCGTCAAGGTCGCGTGGAGAGAGCCAGAAGCCTTCTCCCGACGCGGTACGGTACCTCCGGCGGCAGGGTTGCTTACACTTTCCCCGGTTCCCGCTCCAGCCCCCGAGCGCCGACGACAACAGGCATTGTCCCGACAGAGAGCAACACAGCGAACCGTGGACAAATACTTCCAGCTCGATCGGAGCCGTCGCCGCGATTGCCGCAAGCTCTTCCAGCGTGATCTGCCGTTCCAGAATCACCCGGGAGATTCCGAGTCGGGCTGCCGCCGCCACGCCGGCGGAGTTGTGGATTCCCATCTGCGTCGAGGCGTGCAGCACCAGCGACGGAAAGTAACGGCGGACCAGTTCGATCAGCGCCAGATCCTGTACGATCAATGCATCCGGTTTCAGATCGACCAGTTCAGAGAGAAAACCGGCGGCCTCGTCGATTTCGGTCTCCTTCAACAGCGTGTTGAACGTCAGGTAGAATTTTCTTCCCCGGGCGTGTGCGTAATCGAGCAGCCGGGCGAGATCGGTTGCCGAGAAATTCGCCGCCCGTTCCCGGGCATTGAATCTGGTCAGACCACCATATACCGCGTCGGCTCCGGCGTCATAGGCCGCCAGCGCGGTTTCCAGGTTGCCGGCCGGAGCCAGCAGTTCCGGTTTACGTGATACGGGTTTGCTCATCTTTCGGGAAATTCCTGTGCGGTTTCTTTAAGATAACACGGAATTTCCCGATGTGCAAAACATTTTCTCAGTCGATTGCAACGGGTTCTCCGGTTGCGGCCGACTGGTAGATTGCATCAAGCAACTTCATGACGATCACTCCCTGACGGGGTTCCACCTCGAATGGACGTTCCGCGGCGACTGCATCGACGAAGCTCCAGTAGGAGTCGTGGCACTCCGGTACCGGCGGATGCAATGTGGTATCGAATTGGCAGCCGGCCTCTTCGTGGAAGAATTTCACCTCAAATTCATATCCCTCGCCGAGGTTGCGCTGCAGAAGTCCGCCTCTGGTCCCGAGAAGCCGGGTGGACATGAGTTCGCGCTCTCCGACATTGGTCGCCCACGACGCTTCCAGTTCGAGCGTCGCACCATTGTGGAAACGGATGAAACCGCAGGCGAAATCCTCGACATCGAATTTTTTTCCCTGTTTCTCTGCCAGCGGACCGGCGATCCGGTTCACCGCGTTTCCCATCACCCAGGCCGGTTCCGGGTATCCCATCAGCCAGAGCGCAAGGTCGAGGCGGTGGACACCGAGATCGATCAGTGGTCCGCCGCCGGCCAGCGATTTGGTACCGAACCAGCCGCCGAAACCGGGCATGCCGCGCCGCCGGAGCCATTCTGAACGGGCATGGTAGATCTCTCCGAGCTTTCCCGCGTCGACCAGTTTTTTCATCGCGAACGATTGCGGCGAAAAACGGTACGAAAAATTGATTCCGAGCTGCTTCCCCGCCTGTTGTGCCGCCTGCATCATCTCCGTGGCTTCGACGGCATTCATCGCCATCGGCTTTTCGCAGAGCACGTGACAGCCCGCCGCCAGCGCGGCCAGCGTCAACGGTTTGTGGTAGAGGTTCGGTACCGCGATGCTGACGATGTCGGGTTTCTCCTTCCGGAGCATCTCCAGCGGATCCTGGTAGAGGTGCGGGAGCTCCAGCTCCTTTCCGATTTTCTCCAGCCTGGAGGCGTCGGTATCGGCTGCCGCGACGACTTCTGCCGCGGGGTGCCGTCGAAATCCGGTGACGTGGTTGCGCCCCATTCCGAGGCCGATCACGGCGATCCTGAGTTTTCCCATGGTGTTACTCCCCGATCTTCTCAAGCGGTTTCACCTGCGGGCAGGTCACCTCGATCCGGCGGAGCGGACAGGCCCAGCGTACCGCGTTCCCGAGTACCGTGAGGACGTTCCGGTCGTAGTAGATCGGATAGCTCTCGTGGCCGGGGGAGAAGTAGAATACCTTGCCGCAACCGCGCTGGAAAGCCACCCCGCTGCGGAACACCTCACCTCCCTGATACCAGGAGAGGAAGATCAGTTCGCCATCCGCCGGGATATCGAAGCGTTCTCCATACATTTCGACGTGCGGCAGTTCAAAGTACTCGCCGATTCCCTGAGTGATCGGATGATTCGGCGCGATGTTCCAGAGCCGTTCGCGTTCGCCGATCTCGCGCCACTTCAGAGAGCAACTCGTTCCCATCAGCGCCCGGAAAATCTTCGAAAAATGTGCGGAGTGAAGAGCGATCAGCCCCATGCCGGAGAGGACGCGCGCCTGAATTTTCGCCACCAGCTCATCCCGAACCTCGCCATGGGCGCAGTGGCCCCACCAGAGCAGGACGTCAGTTGAATCCAGCAGCGAATCCGGCAAACCCTGATCGGGATCGTCGAGGGCTGCGAGACGGATCTCCAGATCGTCGGCGGCCAGCCCGTCGGCAATTGCCTTGTGAAGGCCTTCCGGGTAGATTTCCTGAATCCGTGGAACTCGCTTCTCATGACGAAACTCATTCCAGATTGTGACGCGGATCTTTTTCATTTTTTCTGCCTCCTGGGGTGTTTTTTTGATCCGGATCGTTCCGGATCTACACATTTTAATGTAAGAAGGCGGAAGAGCATTTGCAATTTTTCCGGGTGGTAATATTTTATGATTCATATGACAAATCTACACAGGACGTGACGGGAATGGATCAGTTCCTTTTTGAATTTCCTGATTTGCCGGAGGGGGATTCCGGTCGACAGCGTGCCTGCGGTTGTTTTGTTCCCGCGCTCGACGCCTTTCTCGCCGCTGCCGGAGAGGGGCGGATTGCACTGCTGCAACCGCGCAGCGAGGGGAGGTGGGAGAACCTGAAGGGGTTTACCTACCATCTCGAACCGGAACTTTTCCTGCAGGCGCAGGGAGGGTGCCAGTTCCGTTTCCCGCACCAGGAGCTCGAGCTTCACCCCGGCGATGTCCTTCTTGTGCCGCCCGGCATGCCGCATCGTGAGCGATTGAACAACTACGGCGGCCGGCCGTTTCACAACTTTGTTGTGATGTGCAGCGCTCAATCCGCATCGGTTCATCTGGCGGGGGCGCTGCATCCCGAGGAGCGCACTCCCGGTGTTTACCTGCGGCGTAAACTTCATGACCCCACCTTCTATCAACATCTGATCGCCGCACTGGGGGCGTGGCAGGACCACTCCGGTTCCGATTGCGAAACGATCCGGTTGAGACTGCTGCAGGCGCTGCTGCTCAAACTGCGTGACGATCTCGGCCGCCATCCGGAACCGGTTGCGGCAACGGAACGTTGGGAGGTGTGCCGCATCAGCCGCCTGACGCAGCTGGCGAAGGAGTACCTCGACGAGAACTTTCCCAGTCGTTTCCCCAGTGTCCCGGAGGTGGCGCGCGCGGTCGGCTGTTCGCCGAACTATCTGTCGAACCTCTTCCGGCGCGATCAGGGGGTCACGATCAAGGAGTACGTCAACGCGTTGAAGTTCGATTATGCCCGCCGGATGCTCGAGCACAGTACTTTCAATGTTTCGGAGGTCGCGGGAAGTTGCGGCTTCAACGACGTTTCCTACTTTTCCCGGAAATTCCGGGAACGTTTCGGAATCAATCCATCTCAAATACGCTAGGAGAACAACATGCCTGATTTCTACCGGGAACCGGAACGGCAGCAGTTCCACTTTTCCTGTCGGCGCGGCTGGCTCAACGATCCCAACGGGCTCTGCTTCTATCGCGGCATCTGCCATCTTTTTTATCAGCACAATCCCGGCGGGGTTGTCTGGGGGCCGATGCACTGGGGGCACGCGACCAGCCGGGATCTGCTTCATTGGGAGGAGCAGGAAATCGCACTGTTTCCCGATGAGCACGGCACGATTTTTTCCGGGGGCGCGGTGGTCGATCTGATGAATGTTTCCGGGCTCGGAACCGTGGAAAATCCACCATTGCTCTTCTTTTATACCGCGGCCGGAACTCCTTTCACTCAGAATCTTGCGGTCAGTCTCGACGGCGGCCGTACTCTGGTCAGATACGCAGGCAATCCGGTCGTGCCGAACCTGTATGGCGACGAGGAGCGCGATCCGTCGGTCGCCTTCGATCCGGAGGCCGGCAAGTGGCGCATGGCGCTCTATCTCGGCGACAGGTCACAGGAGTTTGCGCTCCTGGAATCGACCAATCTTCTCGACTGGCGCGAGACCGATCGCTTCCCCATTGAGGGTGGACGCGAATGTCCCGAACTGCTCCGGCTGAAAGACCGTCGGACCGGCGGTTACCGTTGGGTGTTGCTCGAGGCGAACGGCCGTTACCTTGTCGGCGGCATCGAAAGAGGGAGATTTCTCCGGGAAAACGCGGGAATTTTCATGCTTCGCCCCGGCGACCGGGCCGGCTATGCGGGGCAGACCTTCAAAAATCAGCCGGACGGGCGCTGTCTCTACATTGCCTGGCAGCAGGACATCATCCGCGGTGACCGTTTTTCTCAGTCGATGACGCTCCCGGTTGAACTGCGGCTGGAAGGCGGCGAACTTCGGGTCTTTCCCGCCGCCGAACTGGAGCATCTGCGCGGGGAGTGCCGGAGCGGTTCCGACGTGCGTTCCCTGCCGCTGGAGGGAGAGCTCTTCGAACTCGACTTCCAGCTCCCGGAAACGGAGATTATTCTCAATCTCGGCGGCTGTTATGTCGCTTTCGATCTCGCGGGAGGAGAACTTCGCTGCAATGCCCGGAAATACCCGTTGCCTTCAGATGCGCGCCACTGGCGCGCCTGGCTTGACCGCAATACCCTGGAACTTTTCGAGGGGGAGGGGAGATGTTACTTCGCGTTGCCGCTCGACCGTCGCGCTCAGGGGGTGGTTTCCGTCAGTGGGGCCGGGGAGTTGAGGCAACTTTCCGCGTGGCGGCTTCACGCAACCCTGCCGGCTGCGGAGCAGGGGGGCGTCCCGGCCGGAAGGTGACCGTTCCTGCGGTTTCACCGGAGGAGCCTCCATGCGCGGAAGGGGGGCTTTTTCGTCTTTTTTTCGGAATCCTACTTGCAAAAAGGTCTTTTTTTTGCTATAATTAAAATGTTATCCTGGTAAAAAAACGACAACCGCAACCTAAAAAAAGGAGGCCATGAATGGTTCGTTCCCTGAAACTCATTGCCGGTGTGTTTGCGTTTGCGGCGCTGGCTGTGTCGGCGGCGGAAATTCCGCCGTTCTACCCGCCTGCGGCGCCAAAGGTTCCGCGGGGAACCGCAATCAAGCCGGGGGAGATCAAAATTACGCTGCCCGGCGGCGTCGAAGTCGAGCCGGGGAAGTTCAATTCATCCCGTTCGCTCAACGGAAACTGGAAATTCTCCGGCCTGGAAAAAGCGGAGAAAGCGTTTGAGGAGAATCCACAGGGGTTCGAGGCGGTCGAGTTCGACGATTCGAAGTGGGATACGATTGCGGTACCGCTCAACTGGTATCAGAAATATAAGAATTTCTACGACCAGAAGAAGAGTTTTGTACAGGGGTATTACCGCCACAGTTTTGAACTTACGCCCGCGGAACTCAAGAACCAGCGCGTATTGCTGCATTTCAAGTTCATCGGTTATGAGGGCATCCTGTGGATCAACGGCAAGCGGGTCGGCAGCCACCACGGCGATTTCGTGCCCTGGACGGTCGATGTGACCGATTTTGTGAAGCCAGGCCGGAATCAGTTGATGATGCAGGTGATCACGGACTTCGGTCCCGCCCGTGGAGCGGTCAAGAAGGCGACGCGGACCTATGGCTCCCAGTGGAGCTGGAGCAACATCAAGGGCGGCATCTGGGGCGATGTCGAACTCCGGTTCGAGCCGGTCGTACGTTTTACGCAGCTCTATGTGGTGCCGAATCTCGCCGACGACAGTGTGACTGTCCGGGCAAAGGTGGACAACACCACCGGTTCTCCGGTGGAAGCTGCCTTTACTGTCGCGGTCAGTACCGCGCTGAAGAAGGACGCCAACCATCTCAATGCGGCTGGTTCCCCCGAGAAGGTGGTCTTGAAACCGGGGCTCAATGTACTTGAGCAACGTGTTTCGCTCAAGGAACCGGTCCGGTGGTCTCCCGACAATCCGTATCTCTACTTTGCAACCGCGCTGCTTGAGGCGGACGGCAAGGTGATTTCGGCCCGGCCTGTCCGGTTCGGATTCCGCGAGTTCCGGATCAAAGACGGCAAATTCCATCTGAACGGCGAACGGATTTTCCTCTTCGGGGAAAACATCCCGAGCGTGATGTACGGCGGTTACTCCGGGCGCTCCAGTGAGAAGGAGGCGGAGAACCTCTACCGGCATCTGGCCGGATTCAAGTCTCTCGGCTACAACATCATCCGCAATGCTCACATGCCGATTATGGAAGAGGCGCTCGAGATTGCCGATGAGATCGGCATGATGTTCTATGACGAGTGGGGCTGGAGCTTCACCAAAGTCATTGACGAACCTGAGTTCCAGAAGAACAACGATCAGGAGTTTCTCGCATGGCTCGACCGGGACTTCAACCATCCGTCGGTGGTGATGTGGAGCTGCGGAAACGAGGTCCGGCATTCCAACAGTCCGGATATCCGCCGGCAGCTCGACCGTCAGGTCACGCTGATGCGTGAACACGATCTCCAGAAACGGCCGGCCGGTTCCTTCTCCGGTTCCGCCTGCTGGCGCGGTTACGGTACGGAACGGCTGGTGACCGACTTCATCGACCATCATACCTACCTGGGCAACGGCGAGGCGCCGTGGACCAACTGGTTCAATACCTTCAACGAATACTATGCCGGTTCTCTCGAACAATACGATCAGAAGACCGCGCAGCTTGACATGCCCTACATCATCTGGGAGATCGTCGGATTCAGCTGGGGCGGCCATGCAGACCGGAATTTCAAGCCCAATGACACCCAGGCATACGCGGCTTACGTAAAGAAGCCGACCACCTGGGCCCAGCCGAACGGCGTCGGGTACATCGGCTGTCTGGGGCTGGCCGCCGCGCTCGATCCGGATCGCGGAAACGACTACGGCAAGCGGATCTACGGGCACCGGCTGCTTGAGTTGCTGCGGCAGGACCTGCGGGTCGATGGCTTCGCTCCGTGGTTCCACGGTTCCAGCCTCGATGCTGCGACACTCTGGACTCAGCCGGTTTACGTCGGATTGCGTGCAGCGGACGGGCTTCCGCCCCGCAATTTCTTCAGCGACAAACCGATTGAACTTGAACTTTTCGTCTCGAACAGTTGTGCGAAGCCCTTCTCCGGCGGGGAACTCGTCGTGACCTTCCAGCTCTCGAAGGAGAAATCGGTCAAGGCCGGAAGTTTCAAAGTCGGCGGGACCGCTCCTTTCACACTCTATACCGCGCCGGTGAAATTCTCGATTCCGGCCGGTGTGCTCGGCAACGTGCAGATGCGTCTGGAGCTTTTCGCCGACGGGAAATCGGTCAGCCGGAACTTCTACCCGGTCTTCATCGGCGACGCGGCGGAGCTGGCGAAAC
>CALXOA010000043.1 GCA_944389895.1 uncultured Victivallis sp.
ACCCCGGATATCTGCGCTGTCCATCTGATCCCGCGTTTGATGCTCAGGCAGGGCGCCAGAGTTACATGATGAACGCCATTTTTACATTCGGTCGCAGGATCTCCTCGTTGCGCAGCGCTTCGAGTCGTATTGTGATGGCGGAACGCGGTGGAGAAACTGCCGAAACGGCAGAAACGCATCAATGCTACGATGGGATGTGTGCCGTACAAGATTATGAATCCATGCTTGCTTCAAGACGCCATGGCGGCCGGGCGAACTATCTCTTTGCGGATGGGCATGTGGAAACCCTCCGGCTTGAGGAGACGGTTCCGGACCCCGCTGATCCTGAAGGAAACGGTCATTTTGTTCCGGAGTGGGTCGGCCCGGCTTATCTGGAAACACATGAACATTGATTTTATGCTGTTACATATTATGCTTTTAAAAATTAGAAAAAATTAAAAAAAACAGTTGACAATGAAGGGATGGGTTGCTATAATTAATAAAGGGGAACTCTATGCAGACTGAAGCGGAAATAACGGTAGCCTCAGGGAGGTCGGCCGGGATCTGCAACGATCCGGCATGACGGAGAAGGAGGGCCTGCGGTGCTGCCTTCCTGCGCTTCGATCCGCGGCGGATCGGATGGTGGAATATCCCGTGCAATCCTGCAAGCCGCGGTATTGCGTTAGAAGAAAGGGAGAGGCGGCGCCGCTTTCTTTCCGCAGCTATGAGAAATTTTTCGCGAAAAACTGGGATTGCAGGGCAATAAACAGCTGGGGAAAATCGTTAATTTTGTAAAATTATCAAGATTCTTTAAATGTTTTTCTATGGCTGTCAAAGATGAGAAGTTCAATCCCGGGCCGATTCAACGGAGATCCGGCATAACGGATCCGGAAGAGCAGTCATCGTCTCCTGTTGCTGTCGAGGACGGGCGGGTTCCAGAGCATGAGGGGAGTGCAGGGAGTGTCTCTGTTGCGCTTGCGGCATGTAATGGTGCCCGGTTCATCGGAGAACAACTGGATTCCATTCTGCTTCAGAGTGTACCCCCGGGCGAGATTGTCGTCTGCGATGATGCCTCGGAAGATGATACCGTGGCGGTGGTCGAGAAGTTCAGACGCCGCGTCCCCGGCGTGATCCGGCTTTTCCGGAATCCGGAACGTCTCGGAGTTTCCGGTAATTTCGAACGGGCGATCGGGGAGACGCGCGGAGATGTTGTTTTTCTTTCCGACCAGGATGATGTCTGGTTGCCCCGGAAAATTGAGCGGATGATGCAAGTGCTGATGACGGGGGCAGGCGGTGTCTTTTCCGACAGTGCGATTGTGGACGAGTCGCTGCACGATTCCGGAGTGGGTCACTGGAGCCGCCGGGGATTTCCGGCGGATCTGCTGGGTTATCTTTCCGGAGGACGGCTGGAACGATTGAGGATCTTCTTGCGCCGGGTTCCGGCGGCCGGGCATGATATGGCGTTTCGTTCGTCTCTGAAGTCGTTGTTGCTGCCGTTTCCGAAACTTCCGATGTGCCACGATACATGGATCGGGATGGCACTAGCCGTTCTCAATCTGTGGAGTTTCACCGGTGAGAAACTCACGTTGTTCCGTCAGCACGGTGAAAATATTTCCGCTTCCGGCGCGAACCTGGGATGGCTTGAACAGTACAGGGAGGCCAAGCGGTCTGTGGAGGAAAACAGCTTCGCCTGGAATGCCGAGTTGTACCGTCAGCTCCTGGAGCGTCTTGCCGGGCGTTGCCCGCCGGAGGTTGAGGCGCTTCTGCACGATCGCCGGGAACACTCGCTGGCGCGTGCTGCGATGAATTGCGGTTTTTACGGGAGAGTACCGCTGGTTCTCCGGGAAATGCGGAACGGCAGGTATTTTCGTTACGGCCGGGGCTGGAAGAGTGTGCTGCAGGATCTGTTTCTGCGGGGAAGCGGAAGCTCCTGCGGGCAACGGGAGGAGTGACGAAAGCCGCCGGCGGTGCCCTGTCGGCCGGCGGTGTTCGTTCAGAGGATGAGGAAGATGCTCCGGTTTTCAATTATCTGCGCAAGTTATAACTATGAGAGATTTCTTGCTTCCGCGATTGAGTCGATTCTGGCGCAGAGCTGGCGGGAGTGGACTTTGATTGTGGTTGACGACGGCTCTTCCGACGGTTCCCGTCAGCTGATTGCAAAGTATGTTGCAGCTGATTCCCGGATCCGTTTTTTTACGCATGCGGATGGCGGCAATCACGGATTGGCTGCGACGGTCAGGTTGGGGCTTCAACACTGCGATGGGGAATATGTCGCTTTTCTCGAGGCTGACGACCAGTGGATGCCGGATTGTCTGGAGCGCCGTGCCGCTGCCATTGGTCAGGCGCGTCCCGCGATTCTTTCCAATGAAGTGGAACTTTTCGGTGATGCCGGGGGGATCCGGCAGTACGGGGCATACCTCCGGAGAAGAGGGCGTCTGTTGTCACGGTTTCACGCACCCGGATCTGCGGTCAGGGCATTGTTGCGGGAGAATTTTATTCCCACCTTTTCCAGTGTGGTAATCCGGCGTGATGTACTGCTGCATTGCTCATTTGAGAATGCCTACGGGCCGTGGCTGGATCGTTTCCTGTATATTCAGGCGGCGCGTTGCGGAGACTATCTGTATCTGCCGGAGACACTGACTCGATGGCGTATCCATCCGGCGAGTTACATTCACGTTTCAGAACGGAAACGATGGAAACGTCTGAAATACTGGCTGGATCTCTGTCGGTATGCCTATCCGGAACGGGTGATGGATTCCGGGAGGGCTTACGCCGCGCTGCTGCTGCGGGAGTGTGGACAGATGCTTTCGACACGGACCGAACGGTTGCGGAGGATTTTGAACCGGGCCGTTGTTTTGGGTGAGATCTTCCGATTGCTGTTCTTCTGCAGGAGGTCTCGCAGAGGGGAACCCGGGAGAGGGGTGCTGATTGTCACCCCTCTCCGCATCGGGGACTTCTGCATGTTTCTGCCAAGCGCCGGGAGTCTGCTTGATGAGTTTCGCCGTCGGGGCAATCCGGTTACGCTGCTTGTGTCGCCGGCGACGGAAGAGCTGGCGCGCAAAGTGCTTTCTTTCGATGAATTGCTGCTCCACCCCTGGCCGGAATACCTCGCGGATCGAAGCAGCCTGCACCGCTTCCGTCGGATGTTGACGGAACGCCGTTTCCATTCCGCTGTCGCCATGGTGACGGAACGCAGTTTCTTTCATGACGATTTGCCGTTGCTGTTTTCGGAGGCCCCGGTTTTCCATCTTCCCCGGGCCTCCCGGTTGTCTGAACGGTACTGGGGATGGCTGGTCTTTCTGGCGGACCGCTTTTTTTTCCATGAAACTCTGGATCCCGGTGACTACAACCGGCATCCGGAGATGGGGAATTATGCCTGTCTGGTCTCACAAATCGTGGGATTTCCCCGGGTACTTCGTGCTGTCACGTTGCCGTCGGAGGAGTGGACGCCGCCGATTCCGGAGAGGCGTTACGTCCTGCTTGCGCCGGGGGGACGTGATCCCTGCCGGCGCTGGGGAGAAGATCACTATCGGCAGATGATGGAACTGTTTCTCTCCCGGGGAATCGCAGTGATTCTCGCCGGGGATGCCGCCGAAAGAGCCGATGCGGAAACCCTGCGCGGCACCTTCGAGGCTTCATGTTACAACTTCTGCGGGCAGACCTCGTTGCCGGAACTGCTGAATTTGATCCGGAATGCTGAAGCGGTCATCGGCAATGATTCCGGCATTGCCAATCTGGCTATCCTGTTGCGGAAGAAGCTCTGTGTGATTGTCGGAGAGGCCAACGACCGTTTCATGGTTCTGCCGGAAGAGGCTGTTGCTCTCGGTTACCGCCCGCCTGCGGTCTGTCGCCTGACTCCGCCGTGCCCGCAGGCGGGGTGTAATTATCTGTGCTCCAGACGGAGGGGCGTGAAGGAGCCATATCCCTGTATTGCCGATATCCCGGTTGACCAGTTCAAGGCGTTGGTGATTCGGGAACTTGATCTTTGAACGGCATTCCCTTCCGGGAGATTCTCCGCTTCCCCGCCATTCCGGCGGGGAAGCCGGAAGCCTACTCCAGCGCGAGGCCGGTCAGCTCGAACGTCACCGCAGTACGCGGGTAGGATTTCTGCTGATTCAACCCGTTGTAGAGGTAGAACTCACTGCGTCCTTCACGCAGTTTGAACGGTGCCCCGGTGAAGTGGAAATCCCGATCGAGCGCCAGTCGGAAGCGGATCCACTCTCCGGGAGTGTTCAGTTCCAATGTGGCTGTCCGGACCGTCTTCCAGTCCTTTGACGGGAAGGCGAAATCGATGACTCCCGGCATATCGGTTTTGATCCAGCCGACCAGATAACGGGCGTTCTCCGGTGCATTGGGGGCGTCGAATTTCGTGCTGACCACAGGAACGCCGTTGTTGATCCCCTCCGGCAGTTCGAAGCGCATCGCATACGGCGCCGGGGCACCTTTCCCGGTCGTGACCACCTGGATTCCCGGCGACTTCCCGCCGCGCCATGCCATGCCCCGCCCGCTTTGCCGGTTGTCGCGTCCTGCATGAATCGGGCAGGGAGGTATGCCGGCTCGCTCGCCGGTCATCGCCGCGAGAACGGGGACGGAGCTTGATGGGTTCACCCAGTCGACGCCTCCAAGACCCTCCTGCATCGCAGACAGAAAATCGATGGTCGCAATGCTCTTCTGCGGTTCTGGATTCACCCATTCCGCAGTGAAGAATCCCACCTGGTTCCCGCTCCGGTTCGGACGGGTAAAACCGATTTTCGCCTCCGGCAGTTGCCGGACGATCCACCAGTCGCCGATGTTGCGATTCCCGCGCAGCGGATAATCGATGAAACTGCCGTCTTCGTAATGGATTCTGTAGACGCCGCAGGAGTTGGAGTTTCCCCAGCCGGAGGTGTGCAGGAAGAAGAGCCGTGAGAGCTTCGCATTGACCGCGATGCCACGGATTGCGGCCGGAAACTCCTTGCGCGCTTCGCCGCGGACGATCAGACAGGATTTTCCGTCGTTTCCTGCCGGATCGATGATCTCGAAGGGAATGCCTCCCGCAGTGATCCGGCCGAGAGGCATCATGCGGAAATCATTCGTCCCCTGGTCGAGCCAGCCGCCTTTGCCGTCATTGTCCACTTCGTCGGTGAACGAGCGGTTCGCATAAGGGGCGAGATTGATGAAGCAGAGATCGTCCGGATTTGCCTGGTAGGTCGGAGGTGTCATCGGGGCGAGGGGGCGTGCCCCATCCCACAGCGGGCGGTTTCCCGCATAACCGATCAGATTTGCAAGGTAACGGTTGGCTGCGCTCTCCCGGTTCCACAGCCGGCAGGCATTGAGCTGGGATGCGATCAGACGGCCCGAGCCGACCCGGGCTTCCAGAATTGCCGCGGCGACCGTGGTTCGAACCAGAAACGGCGGTTTTGCGGCCAGAACGTTGTCGGTCAGAGGCATGAGTGCAGCATCGAAGACATTGCCTTTTTCTGCACAGCTCCAGAGATCGAACTGTTCCTGAGTCATGCCATGGAACAGCGGATGCTCCGGCAGTACCAGATCCGCCAGCGTATTCGGTTCATTGGCACAGAGAAAACTGTTGAAAACAGGGAATGCCCCCGGAAGCTGTTCCAGAATGACCAGGCAGCCGCCCCCCTCAACCCAGGCGCGGATCGGTGCCGCGTCAGCCCGAAACGGCTTGCCGGAGAGGCCCGGAGGAATCAGCAGTGTATCGACGTCGTTGAGCGTTTCGCCGGGTTTCTTCCTGCGAAACGGAACCTGCATGGCCTTCAGAATCGAGGCAAGCTTTTCCGCATCGCCGCCGGCATCGAGGAGTGCGATTCGGACGGTCGTTTTGACCTGCATGTTCCGCAGAGTTCCGGGTTCCAGATTGACATTGGCGTAGTTGCGGCTGATCTCCTGACCGTCTCGTCCGGTTACCGTCAGGCGCAATTGCCAGGGGGCCGGTGCCGCCAGATTTTCCGGGATCCGGAAGGTGACCTTTCTGAGGTGACGGGATCCGGGGTCGACAACGGGGAGCTCTTCCCGAAACAGTTCAACCTCCTGCTCCTTCCCGTCGGAGATGGTCAGCCGGAGCGAGGCGTTATCAAGCCGTTCCGGCGCGTCGTTGGTCAGAAAAAGCTCACCGGTGAAGCTGTCGCCGGTGAAGAGATTGCGCGGCGGCAGATGATCCTGTCCGATTCGCAGCGTTGCATAGACCGGCTGATTCCACCGGGTCTCCTGCGGCAATCCGACCGGCATGCACCATGGGGCGAATCCCTGATAGCGTGGATCCTGCCGGTAAAGATCGAGAATCCGCCCCGCCTGACGGTCCATCAGATAGTTGTTGCTCCGTTGGGGATCGAGTGTCGCAGCAAGTCCGTTTGCGGCAGCGTAGCCGATGCCGTATGGCTCGGCCCAGGAGAACTTTCTTGTCGCATATTTCAAATAAGCATCCAGATCACCGATTTTGAAATTCCGATCCGAGCGCATCCCCCAGGTGTAGCCGATGCACTCCCAGGTGATCAGCGGCTTGTCCGGGCCGTAAATCCGGTTGACGGCGGCGGCATTGTTGCCCATCTCTCCGATAAAGTGGGACCACGGCCGGTCGACGAGTCCGAGATAGCTGTGCAGATCAAGTACGTCTGCGTCAAATTTTCCGCTTCCGTATTGAGCGATTCCGGCAACACCGGAGAAGGGAACGATCGGTCGCTTCTGGAAGTCGATCTCCCGGACCAGCGCTATCTGCCGTGAGAGCTGGCGGAACGCTTCCGGCCGGGTTCCGTGAGTCACTTCGTTGCCCAGAGACCACATCACCACCGAAGGAGCGTTGAAATCGCGTTCAATGAAGCGGGCCAGTTCATCGGAGTTGGTTTTTTCGAAACGCGGCTCATCCATGTTCGGAATGGAAAAACTGTAACTCCATTCATCATAGATCATCATGCCGAGTTCATCCGCAACTTCGATTACGAGCCGGGTTGCCGGCATATGGGCGGTGCGCAGCATCACCACTCCGGCGGCGAGACGGGCTTTGATCTCCTTCTCAAGCAGCTGCCGTTCTTCCGCAGGGGAGCGATCATAGCCCCCGAACAGGGTGCTGGCGAGATTCTCTCCGAAAAGGTAGATCGGTTTGCCGTTGAGCCGGAATTTCTGCCCGTCGACCTCAAACCGGCGGAAGCCGAAACGAACGGGCCGGGCCGAAACAATCCGATCACCGTCGGTGAGCGTCATCGTCAGGAAGTAGAGATTGGGATCACGCGGCGCCCATGGTTTCGGATTGCGGAGTTTCAACCGGACCGCAAAGGGGGTTTTCCCGGGAGCAAGTTTCACGGTCCCGAACTGTCCGGTGCTGTCAAGCTGATTGGCGTTTTCGCGGTCGGCGTCGGTCACAAATGCGGAAAGATCGAGGCTACGCGGGTCCTGTGTATGGTTTTCGATTGTTCCTCTGATGTCAAGTTCCCGGGCGTCATAATCGACGGCGACGAGAACCTTGTCGAAACGGATTTCCGGTTCGAGCGTCAGGCTTACCGGTTGCCAGAGCCCTCCCTTGACGTTCTCATACCACCACTTCGCCCCGTAGGTGCGGTAATTGGAAATACCGCTGGAGGATTTCGCCTGAAAATCTGAAAAGACCCGGATCGCCATGACGTTGCGCCCCGGTTTCACCAGATCGGTCACGTCGAAGGAACTCGGGACGAAATCTCCGTGGGCGGTTCCCGCCTTTTTTCCGTTGACGAACACCAGCCCCTCGTAACCGATTACGTCGAAGTTCAGTCGTACCCGCCGGCCGGCGAGATCTTCCGGTGAAAGTTCAAACTCCTTCCGGTACCAGGCGAGAACAAACGGAGTCTCCGGGTTGTGATATTTCCTGTAGCTGTAGTTCGGATCGTTGTACCAGTTGAGCGGCACTTTGATCTCACTCCAGGAGGAGTCGTCATAATCGGAATTTTGATAGCCGCGGTTCAGGTTGACGTCGGATTTGAACGGGCGTGCCGAGGTGCGTAACCCGCGGAATTTCCAGAGCCCGGCGAGATCACGCACCGTGGTGAATTTCGCCGGAAGCAATTTCTCCCCGCCGGGACGCGATATTTCGATCTCGTCCGGCGTCAGAAAGGAGCGTTTCTCCACCGGCCGTGGCGCCGGAACATATGGCGCGATCTCTTCTCCGCCTGCCAGGAAAGAGGAGCCGGCCAGTACAGCCAGAGTGAAAAGGCGTGAGCGCAGGCGAGCGTTGTCAAATACCATATGACACCTCATTCAACACTCGCACGGGCCTGCTTGTCGTGCCAGAACTCGGGATATTTCCAGTCGATGATTTCCGAGAACATGACTGAACCGGCATGGCCGTCGAAGTAAGCCACATTGGCATAGGTGTTGGAATGACGCGTCGCGACGGAGTAGGGGTTGCTGCCGGAATCCCCCCCTTTGCTCACCCAGTTTTCGATGATGGAATATCCGCCGATTGCCCGGTCGCTGGTCGAGTCGGAGAAGGCCATCAACTTGCTCGGCTGCTTGACCCGGCTGACCTTGATCCCGTCATAAATTCGATTGGTGGACTGGCCGTTGGTCCAGTCATTGATTCCGTAGGAGAGCATGATGTTGAGCCGTCCTTCTGCATCAGGAGTCAGCGCGCGCATCGCATTCGGGCAGAAGTTGCCGACCGGGAAGTTACGGGCCTGTTCTCGGCCGTCACTGGCATTCAGGTCGACCGGGCCGAGTCCGAAGAGTTCCCGCACCTGATTGTTGTCCGCCCAGTGGCGCCAGTTTTTTCCGACGATCGGAATCGAACAGCTGTCGCTCTGGTCTGCATAGAGCAGATTCACCATTCCGAGCTGTTTGATGGAACTGGTACACTTCACCTGACGTGCCTTCTCACGCGCCATGTTCAGGGCAGGCAGAAGCATGGCTGCCAGGATTGCGATGATCGCAATCACGACGAGCAACTCGATCAATGTGAACTTGAACGTTGTCGAAGACAAGGTGTTGATTCGTCTGACCATTTTTCCCTCCTTTGTTTGTACAATCATCCTGGCGATCTGGCCGGATTTCATTTTTTTCTCTCTCCGGTGATGAATATCGTTCTCCGGGCTGCAGGAAGCATCAAATCGCAATTCCGGAAAGTGACTCCTGTTGACCGTGTCACTGCCATATCCTGTTGCCTGGTATCGGCATTCGCCTTCCGGCGAATCCGGGCTCCACCGAACCTCTCCTTCGATGCCTGTGTGGCTTCGATGGCGTTGGCGGTGGAGTCGCACCCCCAGACATGCCGCATTGGTCGAGGTAAGGTGAGGTGCCGGTCTCGCCTCAGACAGAGCGTTCCGACAAGGTGGATTCCGGGAGGAATACAGGCGATTCCGCCGGCGTCAATCACTCTCCGGAGCGCCGCCGTATCGCTGGAGAGGCCGTCTCCCTTTGCTCTGAACTCCTTCACATTTAGATCGTTCATGGTTTCGACTGTCATCCCGGACCGGTGAGTCTTTTTCTTAAATTATATGAAATTCTTTCCGCTTTGTCAATTCTCCGGTGATGATTTTTATCCCGGTTTGGCGGACTGTATCGGATTTTTTGAAAACTGATTTATTTTTCAAGAGAATATTTTATATATCAGTTGCTTTTTTCGCTTCGATGTGATATGATCAGATCCGTGCAGGAAACGGTACGGTTTTTCAACAGCGCGAGGCGGAGAGATGGGAGGCAACGAGACAGGAAAGCGGGTCCCGGCAACCCGGCGGATTGCTGCGGATGTCGAGCGGGAAATCGCCGCCGGTCAGTGGAAGCCGGGGGCGCGCTTGCCCGGGGTCCGGGAACTGGCCGAAAGATATCGGGTCAGCAGTGCGGTTGCCCTCAGTGCTTATCGCAGGCTGGAAAAACGCGGCTGGGTGGTCCGGCGGCCGCGTTCCGGTACATTTGTGGCGGAACATCCGGGGGAGGTGGTCGGGCGGAACACTTTTTTCAGCTGGGAGAAGATTCTGCCGTCGGGGCGGCTGCCGGAACTGGCGGCCTGGTGTGCTCCCGGTTTCAGGTTTGAGAACTACTGGGGCGCACAATATTATAGTGTACCGGGCTACATCGACTGGATCGAACTGCAACTTTCCGGTAAAGAGGCGCGCGAGGGGATCATTCTGTTTGACGAAGGAATGTTTCCGGGGATGGTAAAGCGGAACTTGCTGATGCCGCTGGGAGAGCTGCGCCGGGATTCCGGCCTGCAGATTCCGGAATTTGAACCGGCATTGTTGCGGGCCTGTTCGTATGGAGGGCAGTTGTTCGGGGTACCGTTTTCATTTTCTCCGGTGATGCTGTTTTACGGCCGCCGGATTTTCGAGCGAAACGGTATTCCGGAACCGACTTCCACGTGGAACTGGGACGATCTCATGACCAATACAAAACTGCTGACTCGTGTCGAACGCGGGCGTGTTACTTGTTACGGGCTTGGATTGCTGACCGATCCAAGTGTGTGGGGAACCTTCATCCATCAGAACGATGGTGAGTTCTTTGACTGTAACGGCAATTGTGCATTCGACAGTGACGAGGCATGCGAGGCGCTGGGGTACTGTTGCGGTTTGTTAAGTCTGCCGGGCGTCTGCCACCACACTTTCGGCGATCGGCGCAGTATGCTGGTCGATCGCCTTGCGGAAGGCCGGGCGGCGATGGTGATCGGAAACGGTATTGATTATGCCATGCTGACTGAACGGCTGCCGCCGGAGGAGTGGGGCGTTGTGGCGCTGCCGGGCCGGCGGAATCACCGGGGCGGTTTCGGCGTGCATGCGCTCGGGATTTCCCGCAACTGCCGGAATCCGAAGGAGACGTTCCGGGCGATCGGAAGAGTTTTCGCCCCGGAGTTTTACCGTGACTACTGTTCCCGTTCCTGTCTCGTGCCTGCCTGTGATTTCGAGCGTTACGGCATACCGGAAGCGTTGCGCAATGTTGCCCGTACCGGCCGGATTCTCTGGATGGGGGAGGGGTTGAATGCGTTGCCGGTCTTTGATGAGATTAAATCACTGTTGTTGCGTCGCCGTTCTGTTTTCTCCGCGGAAAGGTGCCGGGAGCTTTGCGCTGCCGTCAATGCCGGTCTGTGACATCCGGGCGACGGAAGCGTCGCCCGGAGCCGGAGAAGTTCAGAGTTCCGGAACCGCTTTCAGATTGCGAAGTTCGAATGTGATGTTTTTTACACTGGTATTGATCCCGAGATTGAAACTGGTCGCAGTTCCCTTCTCTTTGTGGTTCAACAGGATGGTGATTTTCTGCCACTCCCCGTTTGGCCTGGTGTAGGGAATCCAGGCTTTCGGGTTGAAGTTCGGCTCCGGGCGATTCAGCATCAGATAAGCCAGTTTGACCGGAGCATCCGCGGGCCGGACGCGCGCTTCAAACTCAAGCGCCTTGATTCCGTTGAGCGTCAGGTCGTCGGTCAGGTTGAATCGCGGGTAGAGCCACGGATCCTTCGCCGCTGAGAAGTCAACTGCAAAACCGACACCGCCATCGGTGCCGGAGATGGTCATTTTCCCGGAGGTGTTGGGCTGCCAGTTCTTCGGGTTGCTGAGCGCCTTCGAAAGTTTTTCGGCATTCATCTGGTAGAACGTTGCGGCATCCGGAAATCGGACGTTGCGGATCCAGGCTGAAACCTTTCCCCCGGTCGCATTGGGATTGGCTCCGATCCGGATGATGCGGATTGCCGCGGGATCCGTCATGGTCTTGCTCACGAGAGGCATGGTTACGGTACACCATTCCCCATCGGTGACCGGAAGAGAAGTGCGGAACGGCGGCTTGAAATCCCGGTTCCCGGCGTCAACCATCCAGATGAAACCGAATTTGAACCCGGGAGTTCCCTCTGTGACCTGCGCCTTATAATCGAATTGCAACACTTTGCCGGCGTCGAATGATTCCCCCGGTTCGAGACGGATAAACGGATAGAACCATGGATCCCTGGCCGTTTTGAAGTCGATGTCGAACCGTACCGCATTTTCAGTTTCGTCCCGGGAAATGGTCATCTCCCCGGAGGTGTTTTTATTCCAGCGTTCCGGCTGGAGAAAGATTCCGGGATCCGGAGTCCCGGAGAGGAGCATGGCAGGCAGGGCGAGAGTCGCCGCGCAACCGAGGAAAAAGGTTCTGGCAGACATGGTTCCTGGTAACCTCCTGAGATTGGTTGAACATAACCGGACAAATGCAGCCGGCGCTTCCTGAAATACTATAACCGGATTTCACTCTTTTGCAAATTTCATACGGAATCAGGCTTTTTCAAGCACGAAAACACAGCCGACTGCGAAGAGGTTCGGCCATGCCGCCGTCAGCAGCGGGAAGGAAAAACCGATCGGCGTCTCCTGGAGGATTCGGATGTCGAGATGACGGCAGAGATGCTGAAAGTCGCGGATCGTTCCCAGGTGGATGTTCGGCGTGTTGTACCACTGGTATGGGATCTGTGTCGTTCGCGGCATCGATCCGGCGAAGAATACCTGGAAACGGCAGTGAAAATGACCGAAATTGATGAAACTGACTGCTGCGCGCCTTCCCACACGCACGATCTGCCGGAGCAGCTGATCCGGCCGCCGCATCTGCTGCAGTGTCTGCGACAGGATCACCAGATCAAACGAATTGTCCTCGGCAAAGTCGAGGTCGGTATCGAGGTCGCTCTGAATGACCGGAACTCCGTTGGCGATGCACTTGGCGATCTCCTGCTGATCAATTTCCAGTCCCAACACTTCCGCGTTGCGTTTTTCTCTGAGCATCTGCAGGAAACTGCCGTCTCCGCAGCCGAGGTCAAGCACCCTGCTGCCGGGATGGACCAGCTCAGAAATGATCTTCAGATCCGGACGTCTGCGCAAATCCAGGTAAAGGGATTTAGGCATGTTGCGCCTCCAGTCGGTTGGCCAGGAAATCCCGAAGCATCGGGCCGAGAACATCCGCCTCCAGCAGAAATGCGTCGTGCCCGTAGGCGGACTGGATCTCGCAGAAGGAGACATTGAGCCGGTTGCGCAGCAGCGCCCTGACGATTTTGCGTGATTCCGCCGTGGGAAAGAGCCAGTCGCTCGAGAACGATACCACCAGAAACGCCGCCCGGGTACCCGCGAAGGCCCGCGCCAGATCGCCTCCCGCACGGGCCGCGAGGTCGAAATAATCCATCGCACGGGTGATGTAGAAATAACTGTTGGCGTCAAAACGCTCGACGAAACGGCGCCCCTGGTGCTCCAGGTAGCTTTCCACCGCGAAGTCGCGCCGGAAATCGAAGGAGTAGGAGTCGGCATCCTGCAGTTCCCGACCGAACTTCCGGCTCATCGATTCATCGGAGAGGTAGGTGATATGTGCGAGCATCCGCGCGGTCGCCAGTCCTCCTTCCGGGACATGGTCGGCGGAGTAGTTCCCGTCGTTCCAGTTGGGATCGTTCTTGATCGCTTCCCGGCCGACCCAGTCGAATGCAATGCTCTGCGGGGAAAGCTGACTGGTCGTCGCAATCGGAATCACACTGTCCACCTGATCCGGGTAGTTGATTGCCCACTCCATCGCCTGCATGCCCCCCATGGAACCGCCGACCACCGACAGAAACTTCCGGATTCCGAGATGTTTCATCAGTTCATGCTGCGCGCGAACCATGTCGCGGATGGTGATCACCGGAAAATCAAGGTTGTAGGGGTTTCCCGTATCCGGATTGACCGAACGGGGACCGGTTGAGCCGGCGCAACTGCCGAGCACGTTGCTGCAGACCACGAAATATTTGTCGGTGTCAATCGCCCTGCCGGGGCCGACCATCTCATCCCACCAGCCCGGTTTGGGGTCCTCCGGGGTATGGCGTCCACAGACATGGGCATCGCCGGAGAGTGCATGGGTGATCAGTACCGCATTGGATCCGTCGGGCGCGAGAGTGCCGACTGTTTCGTAGCGGAGGTTCACCTGCCGCAGTTCCCTTCCGCAATCGAGCGGGAGGGGCGCCGGAAGCAGAAAATTTTGCGGCTTGACGATCAGCACTTCCGTTGCACTCCTCGATTGATCCGGATCTCATGTGAATTTCACAGAAGCATTAATATATCGTGTCGTGAGCGAAAAATCAATTTTTTTCCGGTAATTTGTTCCATTTCCCGAAGAGGCCTTCGGGGAGAAACGCGTCTTCCGGATCAGCGTAAATCGAGAAGCATGTGGAGAGCCCGCTCACATCGAGCATCCTGCGGATCGGTGTTGGAATCCGGGCCAGTGCGAAAATCCCGTTGAGCACCGCCGACCGTTTTGCGAGCAGCAACAGGACCCGTAACCCGTAACTGGAGAGGTATTCCACGTTGCCGAGATCGAGCAACAGTGCCCGGCAACCGTCATCGAGCAGCCCCATCAGCAGCTTCTGCGCTTCGTCAGCGGTGTTTACGTCGAGTCGGCCGCTGACGACGGCAATTTTGGCCGGCGGCCGGTCGTTCAGAGTGATCTTCATGGCTGCTTCGACTCCGTACGGTTGTGGCGAAGCCGGATGATCCACTCTCCGCTTAACGGGGTTCCGTTATAACTTGAGCGACCGTAATCTCGTTGCGCATCGAACAGCAGATGATGTTCGCCCGTCACGGTTTGGACTGTGATTTCCGCTGTTCCGGCCGGGAACGTCGGCAGCTCCAGCTTGAAGTGATGCAATCCGGGATCCGGGGCTTCGACGGTCCGGGAGGTCCCGTTGACGGTCAGGGTGATTCGGCCCGGAACCAGCGTCAGCACTCCAAGTTCGAGTTCGACCGGCCCGTCCGGCGCTTCGGCGAATTCTTTCCCGAGCCGGGTTCCCGGTTCCAGCAGCGCTTCACTCCAGCCGCCGAACGTGAAGGGGCCGTGATCGATCCGTTCGATTGTCGAACCGCCGAGATCGATGCGGGTTCCTGCGGGACGGACCATCCGGTGGATGGCTGCTTCGAGGTTTTCCCGGTAGAAATCGTAACTCGATGCCGTCAGCCAGACCCCGGCAAGCAGGGCGGCTCCCCCGAAGAGCAGCGGTCGGCGACGTTCGGCGGGTGGGGTCAGACGCCGGCGCCGAAGCGCCCAGCCGACGAAACCTCCGCCGGCGATTGCGAGAAACGGCAGCACCGGAGCGCGGAAACGCGACAGAATGTAGAAGAGCGCAACGGCTCCCCAGTAGGCGACGATGAAATAGTAGAGCAACAGCAGGCCCGGCGGCCGTTTGCGCCAGGTTCGTCCTGCGAAGATCAGCAAGCCGGCGACCCCGAGCGCGATCACGACCAGACTGCGGCCGGGCAACAGCCATTTGAGTACCAGAGAGTGCTCTCCTTCCCCGTAGAGCGAGACATTGTTCGGGATTTCACGTGCGTCCCAGAAGAGCAGCAGTTTGCGGAACTGCAGTTCCAGAAAAGCTCCGGGCTCCTCCAGCAGATACTCCAGCATCTGACGCGGCACGGAAATTCCCGCTCCGGCGCGTTCCATCATCCGGCGATAGCTCTCCGGATACTCCATCGGTCCGGCGGGCAATCCGGGATTGCGTCCTCCCGCCGGGGCCTCGGGGGAGTTGCCGAGCGCCAGTACGGCGTCCGCCGCGGTGGATGGGCCAGAGAGGCGGCCCAGCTCACGGCTGTTATGGATGATGAACGGCAGCTGCACCGCAAGCAGCAGCGCGACGTATATGAGGAGTGTCGCGACAATCCGGCGTGACTGGATTTCTGCCCGTCGTCCGGAAAGGAGCAGCACCGCCACGATCCCCGGGACGAGGATCCAGATGTTGCCGCGGGTCAGAATCGCGATTCCGGTCATTCCCCCGGCAGCTCCCCAGCGGCGCGGTGTCCACACTTCAGTTGCCCGCAGGACGAGATAGAAGAGGAACATCAGATTGAATGTCTGAAGCGTTTCATTCTGATGAAACGGCGTGTAGAGCAGCAGCGGCGTGGAAATTGCGACCAGAAGTGCCGCGGTGTAACCGGCACTCCGCCCGAAAAGTCGTGCTGCGGCCAGTCCGGCAATCCAGACGGTTGCAGCGCCGAGCAGCGCCTGCAGTACAATTACGAACCAGATGGAACCACCCGATACGAAGTAGGCTGCAGGCAGAAACACCGCATAGTAAAAAGGCTGATAGTAGAAGGGGCCGGAGAATGCACCGTCCAGAAGCTCATGGGCGAGGCACATATATGTGGCCAGATCACTGAGCGTTGACGGAGTGAACACGCTGTTGCGCCCGCCGTTGATGGCCGCAATTTCAGCGGCGACAATCAGGCGCAACACAAAGCCGCCCGTTGTGATCAGCAGCAGTTTCCGCAAAAAAACGCCGCGCGGTCGACGGTCGGCGGCGTTTCTTTTTTTACGGTCCGTCGCCACGTCAGACGGTCATCAACTCTTTTTCTTTGGCTGCCAGTTCCCGGTCGAGAGTGGCAATGTAGCGGTCGGTCAGCTTCTGAATATCATCGAGGAGCTTTTTCAGCTCATCTTCAGTGAATACTCCGTCTTTCTGCGCTTTTTTGGCAACTTCGTTCCCTTCGCGACGGATGTTGCGCAAAGCAACTTTTCCCTCTTCTGTCTCGGCTTTTGCCTGTTTGGTCAGCGCGGTACGGCGATCCTGGCTGAGTTCGGGTATCGGCAGCTTCAGGGTTCGACCGTCGCTCATCGGGGTGATCCCGATGTTGGAGGCGAGAATCGCCTTCTCAATCGCGTGCACCGCTGTGCTGTCCCAGGGCTGAATCACCAGCAGGCGCGGTTCCGGCGCGGTGATTCCGGCGATGTCGCGCAGCCGGGTCTGGGTTCCGTAATATTCCACCATGAGCCCCTCCACCAGGGCGGGTGAAGCCTTGCCGGTCCGGATGGCGTTGAAACTGCTCCGGAGAGAGTCCTCGGTCTTCATCATGTGCTCTTCGAGTTCATCGAGCAGATTGTTCGGATCCAGTTGCATGGTGTGTTCCTCCTGAATAGATATGCTGGTTACTGACATCTCTGCATCGAGGTAAAATAACCGGATTCCGGCGAATTGCAAATCGTTTGGCTCCGATTCCGTCGAATATTTCCATTTCGCAGTTGCATGGATGCACTCCCGCCGGTTGCCGAAGGCTGTGGCTGAAAGGCGGATTTGACAAATCGGATTCATCAGGATATTGTAAAAATTACGAACCATGCGGGAGCGCAGAATTATGATGAAAGTGCGGTGGTTGACCGGTCTGTCCGGTTTGGGGATTGCAGTGGTACTGCTTCTCATGTTTCTGAGCGGTTGCGTGGCCGATAAGATTATTTTTCAGCCTCCGCAGGGGACTCCGATGGATTCGGCTGAACGGATCCGGCTCGAGGTGGAGCCGGGAGTCGCGGTGACGCTCCTGCACCTGCCTGCGCCGCCCGGAGGATTCACCATCCTGTACAGCCACGGCAACGCGGAGGATCTTTCGAACATCCGTTTCCGGCTGCCGCTCTATCAGCGGCGCGGTTACGGCATCGCAGCTTACGATTACGAAGGATACGGGCAGAGCGACGGGACTCCCTCGGAGGCAAACGCCTGTCGTGATATCCGGCGCGTTTATGAGTATCTGACCGGAGAGTGCGCCGTCGCGCCGGAATCGATCGTGATCTACGGCCGGTCGGTCGGCAGCGGCCCCTCCTGTTTCCTGGCAACGGAGGTCCCGGCGGCGGCACTGGTGCTGGAAGCGCCGTTCAAAAGCACCTTTGCCGTGGTGGGGCTCTCCTTCCTTCCCTTTGACCGTTTCCCGAACATCGATCGGATCGCTGGTGCGGGAATGCCGGTGTTGATCATTCACGGAGACCGGGATCGGGTCATCCCGCAATCGCATGGGAAGGCGCTTTTTGAAAAGGCCGCGGAACCGAAGGAGTTTTACGATGTTCCGGGGGCCGGCCACAACGATATTCTGTACGTCGCCGGAGAGAACTACTGGAAACGGCTCGAAGATTTTCTGAACCGGGTTGTCCCGGCCCGGAATACGATGGAAAAGTAATTTCCCGTTGTCGCGGCAGCCCTTTCCGGAGCGCCCTGAAGAGTTTATTTGCCCTTTGCCCTGCGTTTTTTGAAATCCTCGTATTCCGCGAGGGTGCCGGGGAAATCAACGACTTTGCCGTTTTCGATCTCAATGATCCGGGTTGCCAGGCTGCTGATGAATTCCCGGTCGTGGCTGACAAACAAGATAGTGCTGCCGAAGAGGGTCAGCGCATAGTTGAGCGCTTCGATCGATTCCAGATCGAGATGATTGGTCGGTTCGTCGAGAGCGAGCACATTACCTGCTTCAAGCATCATCTTTGCGATGATCAGGCGTGCTTTTTCTCCGCCGGAAAGCACACGGACGAATTTATTCACCTCGTCCCCCGAGAACAGCATCTTGCCCATGAAGGAGCGCAACGCCATCTCCGAGAGACCCTCTTCCGGGGAATAACGGGCGAGCCAGTCGATCGCCCGGTCCTCCATCTTCAGGATATCGGCGGCATCCTGGGGGAAGTAACTCAGTCTCATGGTTTCTCCGTGAATGACGCTGCCGGTATTGGGTTCGATCTGTTTCAGCAGCAGCTTCAGCAGAGTGGTTTTTCCGACGCCGTTGGTCCCGATGATCGCGACTTTCTCCGCACAGCCGATGGTGATGTCCACCGGCCCGAACAGCGGTCGGTCGTATTCCTTGCTGATTCCGGCCGCCTCGATTACCTTCTCTCCGAGCCGGATTGCCGGCCGGAAGCGGATGAAGGGGGAGACGCGGCTCGAAGGCTTGATTTCCTCAAGCTGAATCTTGTCCAGCTCCTTCTGGCGGCTGGTTGCCTGCCGTGCCTTGGAGGCGTTGGCCCCGAAACGGTTGATGAACTCCTTGAGTTCCGAAATCCGGCTCTCTTTTTTGGCATTTTCGCGCCTGATGTTTTCCAGCGCGATTGCATTGGCGGTCATGAATGCGTCATAGTTGCCGGTGAAGAGCCGGATCTCCTGATAATCGAGGTCGGCGATGTGGGTACAGACTTCGTTCAGAAAATAACGGTTGTGCGAGATGACGATCACAGTGCCTCGGTGATTCCTGAGCAGATTGCAGAGCCAGTCGATACTGTTCATGTCAAGGTGGTTGGTCGGCTCATCGAGGAGGAGAATATCCGGGTTGTAGAACAACACCTGAGCAAGCAGCACTCGCAGTTTGAATCCCCCGGTCAGGCTGGAGAGCGGCTGGAGGTGTTTTTCCTCGGGGATGCCGAGGCCGATCAGCAGTTTCGCGGCGTCCGCCTCCATCGTGTATCCTCCGGCGTCAGCGAAAAGGCTCTCGATGTCGTTGGCGCGGTTCTCCTCCTCCTCGGTGAGATCGACTTTGCTGTAGAGGTATTCACGTTCGAGGTGAATTTTCCAGAGCGCCTCGTTGCCCATATAGACGACATCGAGAATCGGCACATCCTCGTAATCGTAGTGGTTCTGTTTCAGAAACCCCATCCGGCACTCCTTGTCGATCGCGACGGAGCCGGTGGTCGGGATCTGCTGCCCGGAGAGAATTTTCATGAACGTCGATTTCCCGGATCCGTTTGCGCCGATCAGGCCGTAACGGCATCCGGGGCTGAATTTGACCGACACGTTTTCAAACAGCGTCTGCTGCCCGAACCGCATGGAGATATCACTTGCTGCAATCATTTCACTCTGGTGGGGGTAGGGGATTGATCCGGTTGTCTCTGAGCCGAAACGGCGATAATTCCAATTTAATATAATCTTCCGGCCTCTTTTTTTCAACTCCTGCGCCCGGATTCCTCTCTTTTTCCCGTTCCGGCCGGTCGGAGAGCTCGCCTCAGGTACGTTCCGACCGTGGCTCCAGGCGCATCCGGGCGACCAGTGCGGCCGGATCGGCGCCCGCGAGCCGGACGGGAACGGTTTCTCCGGGAACGATCCGCCCCCCGAAACGGTTTTTGAACTCGTAGGCGAGTTCCGGAATTACGAAGGTCAGACGATCGTCCTGCCGGGCGGCGAGAATCGCTTCGCCGCTCCAGTCCGGATGCAGTGTGAAGTAGACCAGCGTCCAGTATTCGTTGGCGGTTTTCTCCAGTTTACGCCGGGTCAGAGCCGCCGCTTCACTGATGAAAAGTTTTTTCTCGAGCTCTTCCGGGGAAAAAAGTTCCTCCCCCTTCATATGGCGACGCAGTTGCTGGTGGGCCAGCAGATCGGCATAACGTCGCAGCGGACTGGTTACCCGCACGTATGGTTCCAGCCCCAGCCCGGAATGCCGGCCCGGAGTCAGCTGCACACTGCTCGGAGCGCACGATTTGCGCAGTGCGTACATTTCGACAAAGCCGGTTCCCCGTTCCGTGATGTCCGGCGGCGGCTGAACCACAAAGGGGAGGGGAATTTCACGTTCCGCCGCATATTTTGCCACCGCCGAGCCTGCAGCCAGCATTGCGTTGGCGACCAGTTCCCGTTCCGGAGTGATCGAGCATGGGGTGATCCCGACCTTGCCGTCGGCAGCTTTGATTTTTACTTCTGGCAGTTGAATGAAGAGAGCCCCGTCGGCGCGTCTCCGCTCCCGGAAGCGGGCCAGCTCCCTTCTCAGACTCGCCAGCGGTTCCTCATCCCAGAGCGCGGAGGCACTTTGATAGGTCAGTCGCCGGGCACGGATCCGGGAGAGGCGGAGCTTTTCCAGTACCGCTTCGCCTTCCGGCGTGATCCGCAGCGCGATACTCAGAGCCGGACTTTCCTCCTTCAGGCCCAGGCCGAAACGATCGGTGGCTGCGGGAGGAAGCATGTGGCTGATTTTTTCGGGGAGATAGAGGTTTTCACCGCGTTCACACGCTTCGAGATCAATCTCGCTGCCCGACAGGACCGCTGCGGCGGGATCCGCGACATGCACCCATACGAGCCCATCGTCAAATGCGATCGCGTCATCCGGATCATCGCTGCCCTCATCGTCGATCGCATAAGCGGTCTGACCGGTCAGATCGACCCGTTCATCCATGACATCCGGCGGCAGTTCGTAAGCCGGATCGTCAAGACTCACATCAAAACGCGCGGGCCACGGATCTGTGAAGAGATCCCATACCCCGAGCTTGAGCAGCAGCTGGTGGGCTTTTTCCGGCGTCGCCTCCATGCCGAGATCGCGCATCAAACGGCTGGAAGGTGCGGTGCCGAGAGCGACCTGTTCGATTTCACGCAGGTTCGATCGATCCTCCGGCTCCACGTTGCCCGAACGGATCCGGTCGAGAAGCGCTTCGCGGGCTGCCTTCTCATCGGCCTTTGCCTGCCGTGCCGCGAGTGCCGCCGCCACCTCGCCGGGGGGGCGGCAACTGACGCCTGTTTCGATCGACCCGGTGAAGAAAACCCCTTCTTCAAGCAATTTCCGGGCCGACCATGCGGCATCCGGCGAGTTGCTGGAGTAGGCCAGGGCCGTAAAATCGGCGAAAGGAAGGGTTTCTCCTTCCATCAGCTCGAGAATTTCCGCTGAATCCGGGTCGGGAAGTTGTTGCGGCGGCAGCGCTGTCACCGGTCCGGCATGAAGAAATTCAATATCTTTCGGCCGGACGCTGCGGGTTGCTCCGCCTTCGATGCGGATTTCGATTTTCTCCTTGCCGATGGAAATGATGGCGGCGGATTTCCCGTGATAAACCACGAGAGCTCCGATATTCAGGTGCTGCATGAGGTTCCTCTTCCGAAAAGCGGTTCCATGAATCATTCCCTTACAATACAGATCCGGAAGAGGTTTTGCAAGCCTTCAAAGGAAGGTTTTCAGCGGTCACAGATGGAGCTGACCTCAAGAAGCCAGAGAGGTCTCCGGTCTGCGGCTCGATCCCAGCCGGCCCGAGACGCGGCCGGAATCTCATCGCGCATCGCCGCCGCCACCTGAGCCGGCGTGGAGGGCGGAACCGAAACCGGACGCCGGTGTTCGGAGCCGATCAGCAGAAGTGCGAAGAGCGCCAGCAGGGAGAAGAGTGCCAGCCGCCCGACCCTTTCCTTTTGAATTTTCATGGTGGGAGCTCCTTTGGTCGAAAATGGTCTACTGCGTAACCGGATCGAGAGTCATTTCACGATCCCGCTTCGCCCTCATATATTCATCGATCGCCTTCATTTCCGCCGCGTACCGTTCGGCCGCCCAGATTTCGACGCCGATTTCGACGCCGATCACGCATACTTCACTTCCCGGTACAAGCTCTGCGAACTCCCGGAATGCCACCGGCAGCGTCACCCGCCCCTGGCGGCTGATCTTCTCCGGCTGGGTCAGTGCGCCGAACCGGCGCAGCGAACGGCGCATCGCGAAACTCGAACCAACCTCATCGATCCGCCCCAGCTCCCGGCTGCGCATTTCGGTGTAGACCTCCTCCGGGTAGAGTGCGATCGCTCCTTCCGGAAGGCCATGCATTACGATCTCTCCGTCACAGCGACGGAGAAAATCGTCAACGAAATGCTGTGCGAGCCGGATTCTGCCGTTGCCGTCGACGAGACAGCGATCCTGGCCGCAGAAAGCAAGCATGCTTCGTCTCCCGGTTGTTTTTTTGCTTTTTTTATTCCATTTATTTCCAATATATTCCAAAAAAATCCAAAATCAAGTCGGACAAACACTTTTTTTCAATGAATGAGCTCCGGTTGCTGCGATTGCGGAACGAGGAACGGGAGACTCTACGGAAAACAGCCGAATTTGAGAGAAAAATAAAAAAGTTGAAAGTGATTTGACTTGTTATTTGTCGATAGACGGTGTATTAATATGAAAAGTATGGCGGGGAAATTGTGCCGGAACGCCGCGGGGAAACGGTCGATTCCTCCTGCCGGAACATTTTTCATGGGAAATTCTTTATATTCAGGTTAACCGATATCGAGAGGTGAAACGGTGACAAGTAAAAACGACATTCGGGCGGCGATTGACAATTCCAGGCTGATGACGCGTCTGGCGCTGATCGGCGGGATTGCTTCGCTGGTTCTGCTCGTTCTGACCTTTGTGCTCGGGGCGATCCAGGGAAGAACCGGTGGGGCGGATGTGTTTTCGCTGGCGGTTGTGCCTTATACGCTGGCGGCGCTGTTCGCATTCGGCGGAGTGATCTACGGCATGCTCGGCACCTCGGCCGCTCTCGAAAACGAGGAGAAACTGCTGCTCCGGAAGCGCAGTGAAACCAACGCTCTCGATGTCGAGGAGGATGTCCGTTTCACTGCGGGCCGGTCGTTTGAAAATTACCGGCGGTTCGCGCCGTATGTGCTGGCGGTGCTCGGCGCCCTGACCGTGGGGCTCTACCTGGTCTACTTCCAGCGCAGCTGGGGAGCACGTCTGACCGAGACTTCCATTGCGGGAAATCCCCTTCACGCGGCGCTGGTTGCGGCGATCATGATGTTGCTGAGCGTCTTCACCGGTGCGTTCTATGTCGGTCAGTCGCGTTCCGCCGCGTTCCGCTGGCTGCGCCCCATCGGCGCCTGGCTGATCGGCGGGTTTGCGGTGATGTTCGTTTCAACGGTGGCTGCGGTTTTTGCGAAGAACAACATCCTGGCGGTTGATGCCTATTCCGCGAAGGTGATCTTCTGGATCTTCGCCGTGCTCGGTGTGGAGTTCATCACCAATCTCATTATCGAGTTCTACCGGCCGCGGACATTGCGGGAGGTTCGGCCGATCTTTGAAAGCCGCCTGCTGGCGCTCTTCACCGAGCCGGGGGGAGTGATGCGCAATATCGCTTCCGCGCTGGACTACCAGTTCGGCTTCAAAGTTTCCGGTACCTGGCTGTACAGTTTCATGGAGCGTTCGTTTTTCCCGCTGGTGCTGGTCTGGGCGGCGATCCTCTGGGGATTCACGATGATTCACGAGGTCGGGCCGAGCGAGGTCGGAATCAAGGAACGGCTCGGAAAGGTTGTCTCGGAGGAGCTGCTCGAGCCCGGAATCTACTGGACGCTGCCGTGGCCGTTCGGTTTCGTCAACCGGCTCAGCTGCACGGACATCCAGCGTGTTGTGATCGGCGAGCTGCACGATGCGAACGAAACGACGGTGGCGGATGACGGCCACGATGCTGCGCCGAAGACTCCGAAGACCGCTTTGAGTCAGGTGGTATTGTGGACGGCTGCCCACGGGAGCGACGATAACAACTTTATCGTGGCGGTTCCTCCCGGGGCCGGTCATGATGCCGACAAGGAGGCGGCCGGGGCGTCGATCTCCTTCATCCGGATGGTGATCCCGATCGATTACCGGATCCGGCGTGACGGGGTCATGAAGTTCGCCTACGAGAATGCCGATCCGGTTCAGACATTGACGAAGATCGGGGAACAGGCGGCGACGGAATATCTGGCGAGTTCCTCGATGATGCACGTGATGTCCGATGGCCGTCAGGATACCGAACAGGCTCTCCAGCGCCGGATTCAGCAGCTGGCCGATGAGCACGAGCTCGGTGTGGACATTGTCGCGGTGACGATTCTCGACGCGCATCCGCCGGTGGAGAAGGTTGCGCCGGCCTATCAGAAGGTGATCGGCGCGATGGAGGAGATGGAGACGACGATTCTGAAGGCGGAAACCTACCGGGTCAAAACCATTCCGGAAGCAGAGAGCCGGGCGGCCCGGATCGTCGCGGACGCGCAATCCTATGAGTATATGATCAAAACGGTGGCCGCCGCTGAAAGCGAACGGTTCAACACGCAGTTGAAGACATACCTGGTGATGCCTCAGATGTTCAAGCTCAAAAGTTATCTGGATTTTCTGGAAAACGATTGCCGGGACATCCGCAAATTCGTGGTTGCAGCCGGGCTGAACAATGAGGTGTATGAGCTGAACTTCGAGGAGAAGGAGCGGCTCGATCTGGTGGATGCCGACATCACGACGGTGAAGTAGAACTTTGGAACAGAGTTTCACATAACATTATCTGGAGGTTAGAAATTTATGGCAACGGGTAACTTCTTCAAACATTGGCCGACGATGCTGCTCGGCGTCGTCGTCGCGGCGATTCTCCTGGTGGCGGTGTTCTCCTACCAGCTCAACCAGACGGAGAGCGCGGTTGTGACGACCTTCGGGCGGCCGGTTGCGGTGACGGAACCGGGACTGCATTTCCGCTGGCCTTTCCCGTTCCAGAAGATTCACAAGTTCGATCACCGGATCCGTTGTTTTGAAGGCGGCGCCGGAAAGCTTGAGGAGACGATGACCTCCGACGGGCAGAATATTCTGGTCGGTATCTATGTGAATTTCCGGATCAGTGATGTCAAACAGTTCTTTGCGACGCTTGAGAACCTGACCAAGGCCGAGGATCAACTCAATTCATGGATGCGCGGCTTCAAAAACGCCGCCTTCGGGCAGTACAAGTTCAGCCAGGTGGTCAATACCGATCCCAAGCTGATGAAGCTCAATGAGATTCAGGAGAAGATCCGCGGTGATCTCGCCGCCCGCTGCAAGGGGTTCGGTCTCGAGGTGGTCAGCGTCGGGATCAACACGATCAATGTTCCCAAGGCGATCAGCGAAAATGTATTTGACCGGATGATCCAGGAACGGCAGAGTGTCGCTGCCCGTTTCCTCTCCGAAGGCAACAGCAGAGCGGAAAAGATCCGGATCGAAGCCGACGGCAGGAAGGCGATCCTGCTGGCCGACGCCGAGGCTCAGGCCAAAGAGATTCGTGCCAGCGGCGATGCCGAGGCGGCGAAGTACTACGCGGTGTTCAAGGAGAATCCCGAACTGGCCGAGTTCCTCCGCAAACTGGACTCCCTGCGCCAGATCATGAAGGGGAAAACCACGCTGGTGCTCGATACCAACGTCGCTCCGTTCGATCTCTTCAAGCCCGGGGCCGAAGTCCTCAAGCCGGTTGTCGCGAAGTAAGGGATAGGAGCGGAAATCATCATGGAAGAACCCAAAAGCGTAATCCGACAGGACTTCGATCGTTCCGGACAGTACGAGTCCGGTCTGAAGTCGCTGGTCAAGAGCCTGCAGTGGGCTTTTTTCCTGCTGCTGGCGGTCATCATCGCCATGCTGGTCTACTTCTTCACCGGCGGTGGCTATTTCTCGGTCGAACCGCAGCGTGCGGTGATCGTGGTTCACTTCGGCAAAGTCGGTGAGACGTTCACCTCCGGGGCACGCTGGTTCCTGCCGTATCCGGTGAACCGCTTCATCGTGATCCAGACGAACCAGCAGTTCATGGACGTCAATTTCATGGCGACTCCGCTCGGGGAAGGCGCTCCGCCGCCGACCTCTCTCGAGCCCGGACGTGACAACTATCTTCTGACCGGCGACGCCAACATCATTCACTCCGCGTGGACGATCGGCTATCAGGTCAGCAATCCCGAAAAATTCTACCTGACGCTCTCCACGCCTCCTCAGCCGGTGGAAAACGGCCGGGTGATGCCGGATGTCGCCGTGACCGATGCCGACGGTTTCACCGGAGCCCGCGGGCCGCAGACGCTGGTGCGTAATCTCTTCCGGCAGGCGGTGGTTCAGGTTACCGCCTCCTACAAGGTCGATGAGATCCTGGGGGAACTTCAGGGGCAGTACAGCGAGAAGGTGCGCAGCCTCTTTGCGCGGTTGCTGGATGAGGCTGACTGCGGTATCGTTGTCGAGAATGTCACGCTGAACCGCGTCTTTCCGCCGGCGAAGACCAAGGCGGCTTTCGATGAGGTCGCGGCGGCCACCAATACGCAGGATTCGCTGATCAACAAGGCTCGCGAATACGAAGTGCAGACTCAGAACGATGTGCTGGCAAGGCAGGCTGAAATCCTTGCCGCCGCGGAGACCTACCGCAAAGAGGTCGTTTCCACGGTGAAGGCGGAGAGCTCCTATTTTCAGAGCATCAACAAGGAGTATGCGGTCAGCCCGGACACGGTGCTGATGGCGCTCTACACGAGTACGCTTTCGGAGGTGTTCAAGGTGCAGCATGAGAAATTCCTCCTCGGCACCACCGGCAGCGGGCAGAAGAAAGTCTGGATCAAACTCAATCCCGAGCCCAAGCGCCAGTCGGCGGAAGACGGCGAGGCGGCTGACGCGAAGGAGAAATAATCATGGCGGAAGAACTCGATATGAAAAATCAGGCGGCGCCTGCCGGGACCCCCGCGGACACCGGTCATGGGCATGCTCATGGCTGTGGTTGCAACTGCGGGCACGAACACGTGGAGGGGCATACGCACTCCGGGAGCTGCTGCGATCATGATCACAGCCACGAAACGGGGGGTGTCTGTCCCTGCGGCCACGATGCGGTCGGCAACGGGGTCGGGCATGACCGTGCGATGGGGCGGATTTTCTTCGCCCTGCTCGGCGGCCTGCTGACGGTGAACTCCTTCCTGCTCGAATGGCTGTTGCCGGAGCAGGAGTTTGCGGCGAGCATGAGCGCGTTGTTCGGTGCGTTCATCCTGGCGCTGCCGATTATCGTGACCGCGGTGAAGGATCTCATCAACGGCAAGGTCTATATGAATGAACTGGTCGCTCTGGCGATTCTGGCTGCTCTTGCGAGCGCTGATTTCCAGACGGCAGGGTTGATCGCCTTCTTCCTGTTGCTGACCATCATCATCGAGACCCGGACCGCTTCGGGTGCGCAGCGTTCCATCGAGGAGCTGATCAAGCTGACTCCGAATACCGCGCGCAAACTGGTCGATGGCGCCGAGGTGGAAGTTCAGGTCACTGAGCTGCAGATCGGCGACCGGATCCGGGTACGGCCGGGCGAGAACTTTCCGGTTGATGCGCGGATTATCGCCGGGGAGAGTACGGTCAACCAGGCGTCGATCACCGGTGAATCGCTCCCGATTGAAAAGACGATCGGCAGCGATGTGTTTGCCGGTACCCAGAATCTGACCGGTCTGGTCGATCTCGAAGTGACCAAGGTCGGAGAGGATACCACGCTCGGCAAAGTCAAGGATATGATCCTGCAGGCGGAGGCAAGCCGTACTCCGGTGGTCCGGATCATCGACCGCTATGCCGGATACTATACGCCGATCGTGTTGATGCTTGCCTGCGTGACCTGGGGTGTTACCGGTGAAATGAGCCGGGTCATCACCCTGATGGTGATCGCCTGCCCGTGCGCGGTGGTACTGGCGACTCCGACCGCGGTGGTCGCGGCGGTCGCGGCTGCGGCGCGCCTCGGGATCTTCATCAAAAACGTCAGCCACCTCGAACTCGCCTCGAAGATCACCTCGTTTGTCTTTGACAAGACCGGTACATTGACCGACGGGCTTTTGTCGGTGGTGAAGCTGAATCCTTTCGGCGAGATTTCTCCGGCGGAGCTGTTGAAGGTCGCCGGTTCGGCTGAGCAGTACAGCAACCATCCGACCGCGATTGCGATTCAGAAACTGGCGGCGGAAGCGCAGCTCCAGCTGGATTCCGCGACGGATTTCCAGGAGGCGCCCGGCAAGGGGGTTGCCGCGAACATCAATGGTGTGCCGTGCCTGATCGGCCGTGCGAACTGGATGAAGGATCAGGGCATAACCGTGCCGGAGCACAACGCCGGGGCAACCGAGGGAATGAGCGTGGTCTATGTCGCACGCGGCGGCGTGGTTCTCGGCTGGATCGGCTTCCGGGATAAACTGCGCCGTGAGGCGCCTGCGATGATTGCCGACCTGCGTCGTCTCGGCGTGCGGTTCTGTGCGATGGTGACCGGTGACCGCCAGTCGGTGGCTGAAGCGGTCGCGTCTCAGTTGCAGATCGATGAATTCAAGAGCGAGTGCCTGCCCGAAGGGAAGGTGGAGTTTGTTGAGAACATCAAGAAGAGTTCCCGCGTTGCGGTGGTCGGTGACGGTGTCAACGATGCCCCGGCGCTCGCAGCCGGCGATCTCGGTATCGCGATGGGGGCGATCGGCAGCGACATCGCGGTCAACAGTGCTTCCATCGCTCTGATGACCAATGACCTGCGCCGCATTCCCATGCTGGTTTATCTGTCACGAAAGTCCCGGATGATCATCAACCAGAATCTGGTATTCGGCATGCTCTTCGTTTTCGGCGGCATGATCCTGTCGGTGGTCGGCTGGATGACTCCGATCTGGGCGGCGGTGCTCCATGCGGGCAGCACGCTGATCATCATTTTCAACAGCGCCCGGCTGGTTCGTACCGGTGAGGAGTTGACGCTTGAGGAGAGCGCCTCCGAAGCCGGCGATGAAGCCGCCTGACGGAACCAAACATTTCAAGATTGAGGAATTTGAGATACGATGGCAGAACAGCGTGAACCGGTTGTCAGGGCCGTTGGCCTGACCAAGGAGTTCCGGGATTTCTGGGGCCGGCCGAAAGCGAAGGCGGTGAACGACATCGACTTTGAAATCCAGCCCGGTGAGGTGGTCGGGTTGCTCGGTCCGAACGGGTCCGGCAAATCCACCACGGTTAAAATGCTGCTCGGATTGCTCTATCCGACCGGCGGCCGGTTGTCGGTGCTCGGGCGTTCGCCGCGTGCGGTCGAGACCAAGCGGGAGATCGGCTATCTGCCGGAGGATTCCTATCTTTACAAATATCTGACCGCCGAGGAGACGCTTGACTTTTTCGGCGCACTCTTCAATCTGTCGAAGGCCGATCGCCGGAACCGGATCGATCAGCTGCTCGAAATGGTTGGCATGGCCCATGCCAGAAGGCGGCGGGTCGGGGAGTTCTCCAAGGGAATGCAGCGCCGGATCGGGCTGGCTCAGGCGATGATCAACGATCCGGCGTTTCTGATCCTCGATGAGCCGACCAGCGGTCTCGACCCCCTGGGGTGCCGTGAAGTCAAGGATCTGATCGTGGCCTTGAAGAAGCGGGGCAAGACCGTTGTCATCACGAGCCATCTGCTGAGCGATATCGAGGATATCTGTGACCGGGTGATCATTCTTTACGGCGGAAAGATCCGTGCGACGGGTTCTCTGAACGATCTTCTGACTGTCACCGATGAAAACCGCATTGTGACTCCGGCGTTGCAGAAGCCGGCGATGGACAAGCTTGTGGCGTTGCTGCGGGAGAGTCTCGACGGAGAAACATTCCGGATCGATCATCCGCGCCGGACGCTTGAGGAGTTCTTCCTCGATGTGATTGCCAAGGCGAAGTCGGAAAGCATCGAGACCGCCGGCGTTGTCGGCGGCGGCCGGATCGCCGAATATCTGTCGCCGGATCAGAGCACCAGCGCGGTGCTTGAGGCTCTGGTGAGCGAACCGAAGGCGCCTCCCGCCCCGGCAGAGACGCCGGAACCCCCGCCGCCGGATGCCGCCGCAGTGTCGAACCGGCTGGAAGCGCTGACTGCCGAGCCGACGGCTCCTGTGCCGGAACCGGAACCGCAGGCGCCGAAGGCGGAGGAGAACCTCGACGAAGCCAATGCCAAACTCAATGATATTCTGGGTAACCGTAAATGAGTTCTTTCTGGGCAATCGTAAAACTTACCTTGCGCAACGGGGTGCGTTCGCACATCTTTCAGCTGCTGCTGTTCCTGCTGCTATTGTGTGTGGTGATCATTCCCGGGACCGTCAGCGGAGACGGTACTGCAAGCGGTTTCATCCGCATTTCACTGCTGTACAGCCTGTCGGCGGTCAGCACGGTGCTGGCGCTGTCGTCGATCTGGCTCGGTTGTTTCGTGATGACACAGGATGTCGAAAGCTATCAGCTTCACATGGTTGTCACCAAGCCGGTATCGCGGGTGCGTGTCTGGATCGCCAAATGGGTCGGAGTCAATCTGATTCATCTGGCGTTGCTGCTGGTCGCCGCTCTTGCGATCTACGGCATTATTCTTTACAAGTACAACCGGCAGGAGTTTACTCCCGAGGAGCGGGAGCGCATTCGTAACGAGGTGATGGTGGGGCGCCGGGTTTACTGGCCTGCGCAGCCGGATTTCCGGGAGATCAGCCGCCAGATCGTCAGAAGCCGGATTCAGTCGCTGCAGCAGCGCGGATTGAATCCGGATACGAGTCCGGAGGCGCAGGAGAAGATGCTCAAGGAGGCGCGCCGGGAAGCGGTTTCCGCTGCGTCGGAAGCGCGTTACAACACGCCCCGCACCTGGACATTCAAAGGGATTCCTGCCGATCTGGACAAGCCGATGTATCTGCGCTACCGTCCTTATGTCGGAAAGATTGCCAGCGAGGGACAGCGCGTCACCCGTGCTCTGTGGCTGGTCGGGGTTCCGAAAGCGACGACGCAGGAGCAGGCCAATGTCTTTCAGAGCGGCGGCAGAGGTTACGAGATCTTCCTGAATCCCCTTTCCCCGAATCCGGAGCAGGTGATGACCGGCGAGTTTCACGAGAAGACGCTGCGATCGGAGTGGAAGGTGGTCACGCCGGATAATGAGGTTGTGGTCAGTTATGTGAATTTCGACGATTCGCAGGCGGTTCATTACTTCCAGCCCGCTGACGGTCCGAAACTTCTGATCGAAGCGTGCAGTTTTTTTGAAAACTACATGCGGGCGGTGCTGGTGATCGCGATCGAACTTCTGATTCTCTCCGGGCTGGGATGTGCCTTCGGTGGGTTCCTGTCGATGCCGACGGCGATTTTTGTTGTGATCTCCTACCTTCTGTTCGGCAGTCTGGCCGCCTATATGACCGGACTGACCTATCTGGAAGGGGCGGCCGATCACGTCGGACAATTTATCGCCAAATTGTTGCTCTGTGTGGTGATCCCGTTGCAGACGTTCGAGGTGACCGGCCCGGTTGCCAGCGGTGAGATCATTGAACTTGCCTGGATCTGGCGGATCGGCTGGTACTATTTCCTGTGCCGGGCGTTGCCGCTCTTTGCTCTGGGAATCATTTTCTATTGGCGGCGTGAACTGGGGTTGATCATTCGCAAATGAGCAAATTTCGTACAATTGTAATGTATTTCGTGCTGGTGATGGTCACGCTGGCGTTGCTCTTCGGCATCAACCGGGTCGAGCGGCGGCTCGATGAACAGGTCGCCGAGCACAATCTGCGGTTCACCGGGCAGATCAAGAATGCTCCTCCGGTGGTGGTGTTCACCACGGTCGCGCTCGGCAGTTTCCGCGGACTGGTGGCCGACCTGCTCTGGCTGCGTGCGGGAGCGCTTCAGGAGAAGGGAAACTACTTCGAGATGGTGCAGCTGGCACGCTGGATCACCGATCTGCAGCCCACCTTTTCAGGAGCCACCGCCTATCTGGCGTGGAATACGGCGTACAACATCTCGGTGACCTGCTCGAGTTATGCGGATCGCTGGCGCTGGGTCAACGAGGGAATCAAGTTGATTCGGGATCAGGCGATCGAATACAATCCGGAAGATCCGATTCTCTACAAGGAGCTGGCCTGGATCTTCCAGCATAAACTCGGCAACATCATGGACGATGCCAACTTGTATTACAAGAACCGGTTGGCGATCCTGATCACCAACATCCTCGGCAGCGGCAATCCAAACTGGCAGGAGCTGGCCGCCGCTCCGAAGAATGTCGCGGAGTTCATGAAACTCTATCCTGAGGATCACCGTTTCTGGCGGGTCGCGAAGGAGGCCGGATTCGAGAATTTCGATGCAGTGTTCAACGCCTTCCGATCGGCCGAACCCGCGGCACTGCCGGTTTCGATCACGGGGCCGCTGGAGAATGATCCGAAGCTTGTCACCGATCTGACTGCATTCTTCCGGGCGGAACTGTTGCGCGATCAGTTGAAGCTCGAGCCGTCAACGATTGTCGAGATCAATGAAAAGTACGGGTTGATGGACTGGCGGGTTCCGGAGTCGCAGGCGATCTACTGGGCGACCGTGGGGCTGGAACGCACTCCGGGGCACAAGGACATCAACTGTGAGCGGATCATTACCCAGTCGCTTTATGAGGCGTTCCGGGCGGGCAAGCTCCTGATGATTGATGAACGCAATTTTGAAAGTATCATTGTGGTGCCCAATCTCGCGCTGGTGGATTCGGTCTACCGTACCTTTACCGAAACGCAGGAGTACTACGAGAAGGATCGTACCTATTCTACCTTCCGCAGTGCCAAGCTGAACTTTCTGCAGGAGGCGATCACGATTCTGTACAATTACGGCAAGTTCTCCAAAGCCGCGGAGTACTACAAGATACTCCAGCAGGAGGAGCCGGGAAAGTGGAAGGCGTCGCTGGAGAGTTTCGTGATGGACCAGTGGGTGGAAGATGTGCGTGATGCGGCGGTCAAAAAGGCGAGCGAAATCATCAGCGGGTTGATTTTCCGCAGTATCAATTACCTGGTCTACAACGATCAGGACGCAGCTGTGGCCAACGAGCGGATCGCCCGTTACATTTATCGGAAATACGCCGCCGACCTCGGGAGGGATGACCGGACCAAGTTGCCGTCGTATTCGGAAATGAAGAAAAGTGTGGTAGAGAGTTGCCTGAAGATTTTTCCGCCCGCGATGGTCGAGGTTCTGAAGGCGAAACTCGAAGCGGAGCGGGCGGCAGCGGAAGCCGAAACAACACCCGCCGGAGAACAGTAACGCCCGTTTCGGGCAGGAGTAGATTTTGGAGGCATGGTTTATTTTTTTCGGGAGCATCGCGGTAGCGATGGTTCTGTCGCATCTGTGTTCCCTGATGGAAGCGGCGATTCTGAGCATTACGCCGAGTCAGCTGGCGGAATTGAGGCAGCAATCGCCGAAAATCGGCGCGGTTTGTCAGTCATTGAAGCATGACATCGACAAGCCGATCGCAGTGATCCTGATCATCAACACTGCCGCACATACAATCGGCGCGGCAGTGGCGGGAGGCAGCCTGGGGGAGACGTTCGGCAGTCAGTACATGGGGCTCTTTTCGCTGGTGTTCACGCTGTTGATGGTGCAGTACACGGAGATTCTCCCGAAAACGCTCGGTGTCCGTTTCAACCTGACTGTGCTGAAAGTGGCGGCGCGGCCATTGCAGGTCGCGATTTACGTGATGATGCCGCTGATCAAGTTGACGCACTTCATCAACCGGCCGTTTGAACGGCGTCGGCCGGTACCGCCTTCCACCGCCGATGAGATTTCGGCTCTGGCGGCGCTGGCGCGGAGCAGGCAGGTGATTTCCACCCGGCAGGAACGGATCATCAAGGCGGTTCCCCGACTGTCGGAACGGACGGCGCAGATGGTGATGCTGCCACGCGACAATATCTCCTTTCTGTCATCGGATCAGTCGGTCAGCGACGCGATCAATGTAACCGGGAATGATTTCCACACCCGTTATCCGGTCTGCGAGGCGGGCAATCGCGATAAGGTTCTCGGCTACGTAAACTTCAAGGAGCTGATTGCGACGTTCCGGGCGCATCCCGGGGCGATGAATCTGACCGATATTCTGCGCCCGATCGGCTTCGCCGAGCCGGATGATACCGCGTCGGAGCTTCTGGAACGGTTCGCAACGCAGCATTGTCATATGACGATTGTGCGCGATCCCAAAAACGGGCAGACGCTCGGGCTGGTGACGCTGGAGGATATTGTCGAGGAGCTGCTCGGCGATCTTGACGATGAGTTTGATCCGTTGCCGCGTACTTTCTATTCGCCGGGAGAATTTTTCTGGGTGGTCGGCGGCGGTGTATCGATGACGCTGCTGACGCGCGACACTCATCTCGATCTGCCGCGGCGGGCGGAGCCGGTCTCGGTATGGTTCGGGCGGTTGTTGAAGCGGCAGCCCAAGGTCGGTGACGTGGTGCGGTATCGCAACGCGGAGTTTTATGTGCGCAAGATCCGGCGCGGGCAGGTTTGGGAGTTCAATGTGAAACGGATCAAAATCGACAAGCCGGAGAAGTAGATGACGGGACTCAGAGTTTTGGGTGCGGTATGTCTGGCCGCCGTCCTGCTGGGAGGGTGTGTCGACTTCAGTTATGTCGGGCAGGAGTTTGCGCCGACTCCAGCGTCGCAGCCGGTGTTGTTCTTCCGGAATCGTTCCCAACTGCCGGTCGGTAAATATCAGATCATCGGTCGTGCCACGATTCAGGCCCCCGACGGGACTGATGTTTTCGACCTTGAGGAGTTGTTGCTTCAGCGAGCCCGTGAGTATGGGGCGGATGCGGTCTGCATGGTGGAGACAAAGCGGATCGAGCTCGGAGCCTACGAGATTGAAAATGCCGCGTTCGACGGTCCCAGCGAACCGCTTGATCCCGGCAATTTGAACTGGGACGGCAGTGCGGTCGCCGTCAACACGTTCGGAGAGCAGGTGAATGTCGGCGGGGAGAAAATGCGGCGTGAAGAGGTGGTGGTCAAGGCGTTGTTTCTGAAGGATCGCAAAGTTCTGCGCCGACTGCTCGCAGAGCGTGGGCGCGAGCTTGAGGAGCTGTTGCAGCAGCCGATTGTTGAGCCGGCGCGACCGGAAAAAACGCCGACGGACGAGGATACGATTCAACTGCCGGAGAATGACGGTGGTGATGAGCAGGATGTGACGGACGAGGAGGTCCCCGCCCCGGATATCGAGAAGAAGGCGGACATTCAGGATTGATTGCCGCCCGCGAGCGTTGCCGCGACTTCCTCCGGCGTCAGCTCGCGCCAGGAACCTGGTGGCAGTTTGCCGAGGGACAGCTCGCCGATTCTGAGTCGTTTCAGGCGGCGGGTCGGGGATCCGATCCGGGCGGTGAGCCGGCGGATTTCACGGTTCCTGCCTTCATTGAGCGTCAGTTGATAGGTGGCGTCTCCGCAGCGGGAAACTTCCAGCACCCGCAGCAGTTCGCCGTTGTCGCGGATGCCGTGCAGCATCATTTCGATTTCGGCCGGGGTGAGTTCCCGACGCAGACGTACCAGATAGACTTTCCGCACCTCGTAGCGCGGATGGGTCAGCTTGGCGACGTAATCGCCGTCGTTCGAAAAAAGGATCAGTCCTTCGCTGTCTTTGTCGAGTCGTCCGGCGGAAAAAAGGCGTACCGGGGGGGTAAGCCGGATCAGGTCAACCGCTTTCCGTTCGGCGTGGGGGTCGGCGTTGGTGCAGACGTAGCCGCGCGGTTTGTTGAGCATGATGTAATATTTTTTTTCGGTTGGGAGGACCGGAGTCCCGTCACAGGAGACCCGGTCGTTTGGGTTGAGCCGGAAGCCCGGCTCGGTGATGATTGTGCCGTTGACGGCGATTCGTCCGCTTTTGACGAGGTCTCCGGCGGCGCGTCGCGAGGCGATTCCGGCCGAACTCAGGAATTTGACCAGACGTTCACGGTTGTCGTTTTCCAAAATGGCTCCTCGTGCGTTTGCTTTTTGTATAGTTTACACCGCGGAGCCTGATTTTACAATGGATTTGAAGGAACAAAAGACAAACGGAACCGGCCGTCTTTTTCTGGTCAGTACCCCCATCGGCAATCTGGAGGATATCACAATCCGGGCGCTGAATACCCTGCGGAGCGTCGATTTGATCGCCGCAGAGGATACGCGGCACACACGGCAGTTGCTGGCCCATTTTGATATACACGCGAAACTGGTCAGCTACCACGCCTTCAATGAACACGCGAAGACGGCGGAACTGCTTGCCGGGATCGCAGGCGGGATGCGGGTCGCGGCGGTTTCGGATGCCGGAACCCCGTCGATTGCCGATCCGGGGTTTCTGCTTGTCCGGGAGGCCGTGCGGGCCGGAATCACCCCGGAAGTGATTCCCGGGGTATCCGCTTTGACTTTCGCCGCGACCGCATCGGCGCTTCCGGTGGATAAATTCGCCTTTTTCGGTTTCCCTCCGGTCAAATCCGGGCGGCGTCGGAAGTTTTTTGAAAGAATCCGTGAGGAAGGGAAGACGGTGTTCTTTTTCGAATCTCCACATCGCATTGCCAGGACACTTCCTGAAATCGCTGAAATTGTAGGAAGAGATGCCCGGGTTGCGGTGATCCGTGAAGCGACCAAACTTCACGAAGAGGTGATCCGGGGAACAGCCGCTGAGCTGGCGGAACTGGCATCATCGCGTCACGACTGGCGCGGAGAATTTGTCATCGGAGTGCATGGTTCCGGCGGGGAGGATGAAGACTCTCCGGAATCGGAAGAATAAACTGCCGGAGAGAGAGTCCCTCCGGCAGTCCGTCATGGCGGGATGAGGGGCGGTTACTTGCGGTAGAAGTTCTGTGCGAGCTTCCTCCCGCTGCTCCAGTTGCTGTTCACGAAGTGCCATTGGAGACTTTCGACATGGCCGTCAAACATGCACCCGTTGAGCATGTTGTCATGACGATAGGCGACTGTTCCCTGACCATCGGCAACCCCTTCGCCCTTGACGAAATACCCTTTGGTACCGTCATTGGGATTCGGAGTCCAGGCGAGGGAGTCCAGTGCATCCATCCAGAACATGGCCTGGGAAGGCTGCTTGATCCGCATCAGTTTGTAGACCTTGTTGTCGACATCGTTCCAGACGTCGTTATAGGTGTAGCCGTAGGAACGCTTCGGGTTGCCGACCGTTGCGGTTTTGTCGTTGCGCGCAAGGGAACTCTGCCCCATGACCGCATCCGATACCGGACAGAGCAGATTGAGTGACATCCGACCGTCGCCGGACGTGGAACCGATGAATACGGATTTCTCCCCGACCAGCGCCCGGAAGGCGTCGTTCAGGTAATAGCTTCCGTACCCATTCGTTCCGGTGCAGGGTACCCAGTAGTCGTTGTTGGCCTGTGCATACATTGCGCCGGCAGTGCCGTATTGCTTCAGGATTCCGGTACATTTGATTTTCTGAGCGGTGCTGCGCGCCTTGTTCAGGGCGGGCAACAGCATTGCGGCAAGAATGGCGATGATCGCTATGACAACCAGCAATTCGATCAATGTAAAAAATCCGATACGTTTCATGATATCGCCTCCCTGAGATTGGTTGATTTTTTTGACTTGCGAAAGCCGTGTTTTCTATAATTATACCAAAAAAAAGTGTCAAAAGCAAGTCCGGCACTTAACATTTTAACTGTTTTTTTGACGGGAGTTTTGCCGGGATGATCGTGAAACAGGGATATTGCAAAAAAGAATCTTACAAGTATATTATGGAAAAGAGATAAGAACCGTCGACAGATGGGACATTGTCCGAAGTCGCAGGGAGTGGGGCATGAAGTTGCTTCTGAAAAAAATCTTTTTCGCGGATTCCCCTGCATGTGGTGCTTTTTATGCGCTCACCCAGTTTCTGTTGGCGGGTTATCTCGCAGGCTCTTTTCTTGTTTTCGTCTGGGGAAACGGCTGGGCGGAGCCACTGCCTCCTGCCCGGTCGGAACGGCTCTGGTCCAGCCTGTCATGGTATGGCGCAGGAGCGGTGTTATTGTTGTGTCTGCTGTATTACCTTTTTTTGACAATCGGTTTTTATCTGACACTACTGCCCGCAAGGTGGCGACGTTCCAGATGGATCTATCTTTTCTGCGGTTGTGCGTTACTGGCATGGGGGATTTCATGGGGTTACCTTTCCTGTGTGTGGATCGTGCTGGTGACCGCATTCTTTTTTGCCGGGCTGCTGCCGTGTCTCTTTTCCGGCAGGAGGTGGGCACTCACACTTGGAGGAGCTCTGGCGTGGTGTGTTGGAGTATTGATGTTGCTGGAGCCGATAGTTCATTGTTGTGCCAACTTGGGGAAAGAGCTCTGTTTACCCTGCTCTTTTATCAAGGCTGCCGGATTGCCGGCCGAGAGATTCCGTCTCCCGGACCTTTCCGGAAACGGGTGGGTTCTCCGGGTGGCCATTGCTTTATTCTTGCTCATCCTCTGGTATTATCTGACTGCCGAGTTTTTTGCCCGGTTGGGAAGGCGAAAGATCAGTTCCCTGTTCGGAACGGGAGTTCTGGCGTGGTGGGGGAGCGGGGCTGCCGTGTTTCTGTTCTTTTATATTCTGGTACACCAGGCGGGCGGCGAGGTGTCGTCCCGGATCGCCGGGCTGGAACAGCGTTTCGGGCGGCCGGTGACGGCGGAAGCGCTGGGGGAACTCTATTTCAACGGTCGCCGACCCGATGCGGCATACTGGGAACGTTGGAAAGAGAACGCGGAGATGTTTTCTTCCGTTCTGGAGCAGGGCACATACTCCGCATTCCTCCGGAACCCTGCACCCGTGAAAATCTCCGGAGAGGGAATGGCCGAATGGCGGGAAAAATTCGAGCAGCATGCCGCAACGCTCGCGGACTGGGAGGCCCTGTGCGCCGATTCGATTCCCCCGAAACCCCGGGAGTTCCGGCGCGGGCATCTGATCGACATCCAGTTGGCGGAGCTCGCCTCTTTTCGCCTCTTCAATCGGCTCGAATTGTGGCGGATCTATTTTTCCCTTGCAGACGGCAGGATCGATGCGGCACTCTCCGCCTGCCGTCGGATGGAGCAGGTGAAACGGTACCTGCAGGGGGATCCCATCCTGATCAGTGCCCTCGTCTGGGCCGCCTGCGAAGATCTGCGGCTTGCTGGTATTGAGATGATGCTGGAATCCGGGTTGCTCTCCGAACGCGATCTACGGCAGTTCGCCGGCGAGATGGAGGAGGCGGAAAACCTGATTCCTCAGGTACAGGAACAAGTTCTGTATGGAGAGGCGGTCTGGGCCCTGGACTGCTGTGAGTTTCTCAGCGATGTTTTTCCGGCGGTAAGTGCCGGATACGAAGAAAACTTTCACTTTTCTCCGCGGGCGGTTCGCTTTTTTCTGCCTCAACTCTGGTGGTATTGGCGGCGGGAAAAAGCGGAAATGGCTCGGACGTACGATATTCCGGATCTTTCTCAATATTCCCCGGTGGAAGAGCGTCGAGGACCGTGTATGCTGAGCCGTATGCTTTCTCCCTCTTTCAACTCGATAGAGAGGTGCCTCTCCAGGTTGCTTGCCCGGTATCGCGGGATACGGGGGTTGATCATGGCGGAACTGTATCGGCGGGAACATGGTCACTGGCCGGAGAGCCTGCCCGGTTTGCCGCTCGATCCATTCAGCGGCAATCCGCTGCTCTATCGACAGGGAGAGTCCCTTTATGAGTTTCGGGTTATGACGAAGAAAGCTCTTCCACCTTCGTTGCGGATTCATCCGCCGGAACCCGAATACGTTTGGGATTCCCGCCCGGAGATCCTCTCCGTTCCCGCGGTACAGGTGTGGAGTGTGGGCTGGGATCGGAAGGATGGCGGCGGTTTTCCGCAATCAGGTGGGAAGCGCTGCGACGACGTCCGGGCAATCATCCGGCTCAAAGAGAGCATTCCCTGATTACTCTTCCCGGGATCGGCCGGGTACGCACGGTTCGGGTATCGCCGCCGGTCCCGTATTGCAGCACGGAAGCCCGGGAAACACGGAACGCGGCCGGTCGGTATTTTGGCCGGCCGTTCTCCGGGAAAGTCAGGGAAGAAGTTGTCGATTCCGCTTCAAGCCTTCAAGAATCGCTTTTTTCCGATCGGTGTCTTTTTCCGCATCGCGCCATTCGTAAGGCCGATTGGGTTTCCCGACATAGACGGTTTCATGTTCGGGGCTGAATGGAGGCCACTCACGAAAGGCGTGAAAAGTCCAGTCCCAACCGTATTCTTCGAACATCTCGATTGCATCGGTGAGCCATTGCGCTGCCCCTTCCGCGCAACCGACAACGCCAAATTCTCCGATGTAGATCCGCGCACCGGTTTTCAGCTGGAAATCGCGGATCTCGGCGACCGCCTTGCGCAATCCCTCCGGATCCAGCCCCTGTTCCGGATCCGGGTAGCGGACACCGTAGGGACGGTTCTGGACCAGTCCCTGGGTCGTATAGTGGCCGGGCCAGTAGAAGTGTTTGGAATAGATCACATTGGGGATATCGTCCCATACCGGAAGGGAACTGAATCGTTCCCCGGTGGTCGTAATTTCGAGGATGATCGGTGTTTGGGGATCGACCCTGCGGATTCTTTGAGCAATTTCATGCATTACCTTGTTGTATGGCTCATCGATGAAGTCACTTGCAAACGGCTCATTGATCAGGTCGTAGCCCCAGATCATCGGATGGCCCCCGTGACGACGGATGATTTCAAGCCACAACTCCGTCAGCAGTTTCCTGCCTTCCGGCGTTTTGGTGAACAAGGTCTTGCAGCGATCGAAGGGATGGATGTCAAGTACCACCATGATTCCGTACTTTTCCGCGTAGTTGAGTACCGTGGTCAGTTTGTCGATTTCGACCAGGTATGCTTCACGGAGTGCTCTGAGATCCTTGATTTCTCCATGAAGTTTGTAGGGCAGAAAGATCTGCCATCGGATCAGGTTTGCCCCCCATTTCGCCAATTCCGCGAAGTCGTTTTCTTCGAGCCGGATCGAAGGGGACATCGCGCCGCGGCCGCGGCGCGGCTGAAAGGTGTATTTCACCTGCGGAACCTCCGGAAGGTCCAGAACGGAATATTCCCGCTCCGCGTAAATCCGGATGTTTTTGAATCGGGTTTCCCCCCAGGAATCCTGCAGACCGCAACTGATTTCGAGTCCGGTCAGCTCCTGCTGTGTTCTCCAGGTCAGACGGGCATCGAACCAGTTGCGCGGGCCGAACTCGTTTTCCTCGTACCCCCAGTAATCCTTGATCCCGAATTGGTTGGTCAGGATCGCCATGAATTTGAGTCCGTTCCATGGGTCTTTCGGTTTCCCGATTTCTGAATGGGTGATGTCAGCGGCGAAAACCAGTTTCCGGTTACGGAATTTTTCTACGGGAAGGACGGGAAATTCAATCCGTTCCGGGGGAAATGCACCATTGATTTTCTGCGGATTTTTCGGTACCGTGACAGTCAGAACGGCAGTGCCGTCTGCATCCTTCGAGAGTTTTGCATAGGGATTGGCTTCGATGATCCGCCTGGATTCCGGACTTTCGAGGTCGAGTCTCCAGAGAAGTTCCAGCTCCGGCTGTTCCGGTGCGGCGGCGAGCCGGAACGCCACCAGCAGAAGCACCCCGAAAAAAATTCGCGTGTGAGACATGTTTTCTCCTGATCTTCTGACGATTAATAGACAAATGACCGGTCGCGTGCAGCTCCTCCCGCCCCGAGGCGGAAAAGCTTCAGTTCCCGTTTCGCGGGTTTCAATGCGACGATATCGATGTTCATCATCTCCTGCGGATCAAAACGTGTGTAGACAGTGTCTTTCAGAAGTTTGCTCGGCTGAATGGTCCCATAGCCCTGGCAGACGATATATTGAACTTGATTGATGATTCCGGAGCAGTCACAATGTGAATCCCCGGTGATGTTTGCCGCCAGGCGGCAGTCGCGGTTTGCGGTGAAGTCCCAGGAGACGCCTTCCGCTTCTCCTTTCTGAGCATTGACAAAACCCTCCATGATTCCGGTGAAGAGATTGCCGTTCTTCAGGGTGCTCGGGTAGTTGATCCAGTTTCCGAGCGGTTGTGCACAGTAGTGGGTCAGTACGATTACGGTCCAGCCGGGGTCCGCAAATCTGAGGTGATCGGCGAAGAACTGCATCTGACCGGACGACACCGCCCGATGCTCCGCCGGTGAAAAGTCACCGTCGCTGGTGTTCAGGCAGAACACCCGCACCCTGGCTGTGGGAATGTCGTAATAACCGTAGGAGCCGTTTTCTGCAAGGGTGACTTGATGACCCCGCTTCAGGTTCGGGCGGTTGAAAAGTTCTCCCAGCCTGCTGTCGCTGGTCCAATATTCTCGCGGGGCTGTGCGGTTGCGGTCGTGATTTCCGGGACAGAAGAGCAGCACTCCGGAATAACGTTGATGGAGTCCTGCGTGGCGTAACAGAAATTTTTCGGCAGCGGACGGTTCGGAAGTAAATTCGGAGTCCAGCCCGATGTCGCCGAGATCGGCGATGAAATCGAAGTGAAATGTTTGATCCGCCGACTGAACGTAGGAGATGTGCCGGAATGTTTCACGGTTTTCCGCATGGGTATCGGTGATGATCGGGAAAACGATGACCTGATCGCTGCCGCGCCATTCGTCAAAACGGGCGTAGGTTTTCCGGATCTCTTCAGAGACCCATTCCGGCGCATCCGGCGGCGGCAGCTCATAGCTGATCGGTTGCCCGGCGTGGATTCGGATGTTTTTAAAACGCACTTCCCCCCAGGAATCCTGAAGCCCGCAGCTCAATTCCAGTTTGTGCAGTACCGGACCGGTACGATAGGGGAGGCTGGCCTCGAACCAATCACGCGGGCCGAACTCATTCTCCTCATATCCGGTGTATTGGGTCCCGAACTGATTGGTGCGGATGATCATGAACTTGAGTCCGTTCCAGGGGTCACGCGGCCGCCCGATTTCCGAGTGTGCGACATCCGCGGTGAATACCAGCCTCCGGTTGCGGAATTTTTCCTGCGGAAGAATCGGAAACTCGATCCGGCCGGGTGGAAACACTCCGTTGATTTTCCGCTGCTTCTTCGGTACCGTAATCGTCAGTACGGCGGTTCCGTCGGTGTCCTTTGAAAGTTTTGCATAGGGGTTTGCCTCGATGATCCGTTTTGCTTCAGAACTCTCGAGGTCCAGTTCCCAGAGCAGCTCCGGTTCCGGGGCTGCTGCGTGAATCGCCGCCGGGGTTAGGCAGAGCATTCCCGCAAGAAGCGTGATGGGAAGGAACATTCTTTTCATTTTACGCGGATTCCCGATTTCAAGTTGCGAAATTCAATCTGTCTGCCCACGTCCCCAGAAACGACCCTGATAGCCTCCAGTCTGGTTGTGAAGCGATTGAATTTCCGAATACAACATCGATTCGGAGTGACCATCGACAAAAGCGAGGTTGCAACCGCTGCTGCCGCGATGGCGCAGACCGAGATCTTCCAGTGAGATTACGCAGAGTTCCTGATAGTCTTCATTTCGTCTGTCCCACACATCAGCCATGAAGAGCCGTTCGGTCGGACGTCGAACCCGGTGGAACACCGTATTGGCGTTTGCTGTATTCTTGTATGCCATGTTCCAGTTGATCCCGTAATGGTTTTTCTTGACGTAAGTTGCCGTCCCGTCGGCAGGCGTGGTGGCCGGGCAGAGATAGAGCGGGTGGTTGTAGTGGTAAACTCCGTTTCCATCCGATTCAATGGCGGTATTGCCGGAACCGCCGATCACATATTGCCGGATGAGAACCGGCCACTTTTCTATGCCGCTTGCCCAGTAGGGCGGACACTGCCCTTTGTTGTCATCTCCGTAGAGCAGGCACCCCTGCATCAACTGGCGGATGTTACCGAGGCACTTGATTTCCTGCGCTTTGTCTCTGGCCTTGTTCAAGGCGGGCAGCAGCATTGACGCCAGGATGGTGATGATCGCAATTACGACAAGTAATTCAATCAATGTGAAATGGAGAAGGGTAGGGGCCGGATTGGGGAACGGTCGATTGTGTCGCATGAAGAATGATGGTTTCAGTTGTTGCATTTTTTTTGATCTCCCGACTTAGGGTGGTGGTTGTATCAGCAGGATTCCCGTAAAATCAATTCTGCCGGCTGCAGGTAGAGACATTCCGGCCGCAGCTCGAATCCGTTTTCCAGATGTTCGATCAACAGTTGCGCCGCACGGGCGCCGAGTGTGGTCTGGTCACAGTTGATGCTGCTGAGCCGGATGCCTGTCATCGTACAGAGAGGAGATTCTCCATAGGAGAACATGGCCAGATCTTCCGGACAACGGATCTGCCGTTTCAGGCAGAGGCCTTGCAGTCGTGCGAGCATCTGATCCGATGCCATCACTGCGTCAGTGCGTTTTTCCGGGGGGAGAGCCTCCCAGTAGTCCAGAAATGGCTGGGCATCGTCGTAATTGTCGGAATAATTTTCGGGAGAATAGATCGAAAGCAGGTCCGCCAGTCCACGCCGGGCAAGTTGTTCCTGCACGGAATGGAGGTAATGAATACCGCAGCGTGTATGAGACACGCAGAAACTGACCCGGCGATACCCCCGCTCTGCCAGACAGGTCACGGCGGCGACGCAACCGGCGGTGAAATCTCCTCTGACATTGGCGATTACACCGTCAATCGCGGTGGTATCGCCGACGGTGATGCAGGGAATGCCGAAATCGAGAAACTTCCGGATGATCTCCCGGCGGACATAGCCGTTGATGATCAATCCATCCATCGTATTCTCCCCGACATTGCGCGGGAATACAAAATTTTCGAGGTTGCTGAGATTGTAGCGGAAAATGCTGAGCCGGTAATCCCGACTGCTGCAACAGGATTCCACTCCGTTGAGTGCCTGGGCGTAATAGAGGTTTTCCCAGCCTCCCTGAATGTCGTCGGAGAGCATGAACCCGAGATTGCGGCGTAATTGCGTTTTCAGCGAACGTGCCGCCGCATTGCAGAAGAAATTGTTTTGCTCCGCGCAGATGCGTACTTTTTCCCGGATTGCTTCGGAAACCCGGATACTGGTGAACTTATTGTTCAATACTGCCGACACCACCGGACGGGATACTCCGGTGAGCCTGGCGATGTCTTTCATTGTCATTCTGGGCGGCATATTCCCCTCGATTTCACGAAGCGGGTCAATTTTTGATTACTCGAGTAATCTTTCTTTGTTTTAATTATACCGGAAAATCATGGAAAGTCAACCCCGAAAGATTTTTTTTTACATTTTTTTAATGGATGCGATTGAGAAAGGAAGCGTTGTCGCCGGAAGGGTGCTGCTGGATGAAACCCGGTGAAAAAATCATCTGCATCGACCTGACGTTGTCAAGTATGCGGGAGAGACCTTTATTTGGGGGCTTCGACGGTTCTTGACAGAACTGAACGTATTTTGAGAGAAACTCAGCGACGAAATGGAAGGCCTTGACAATAAGATCCTCTCGGTTGACGAAACGTGCTTGCGCCTTTGGGGACAGTGAACTCTCCAAGTTGAAAATCGATCAACTCTCCGAAATTTCGAGAGAGAAAGAGCTGTAACTTATGACAAGGATCGTTGAAGAGAGCCCAAAATGCTTCAAAAATGCTTCAAACGGCGAAAGTGTCCCCAGGTATTCCTGAGCACACGCGACGGCGAAGCAAAATTGAAGCATAAAAAAAATCAAGCGGCTTGCCGTAAGGCGTAACCGCTTGATAATCAATGACGAAAACTGGAGCCAATGATCGGAATCGAACCGATGACCTATTCATTACGAGTGAATTGCTCTACCGACTGAGCTACATTGGCGACACGCTCGACAATATAACCGGTTTTTGAGAAAAATCAAAGCCCCGTAAAGAAAAATATTGATTTTTTGCCGCCTGTGCTGTATTTTTTACCCGGAAATCGATCAATCCTCTGGGAAACGCACGGAAAGAAATCATGTTTGCCCTTCAATTGTTTTTTGTCGGAGTTGTTCTGGTCTTTATTTTCATTTTCAATGGGCTGGTCATGCGGCGCAATCAGCTTGACCGGTTGGCGACCATGATCGCTTTTCTTCTTGAACGGCGGCGGGAGCTGGCCGGAAAAATGCTCTCTGAACTGGTTGTCCCCGAGTTTGACACGCTAGTTGGCGCACTCTCATTTGATCACGAGCTTGCCGTACGCCTTGAGAATACGGAAATTGAAGATGCTTCCGTCTTTGCCGATTTCCAGAGTTGCAACTCCATGCTGCAGGACAAGTTGCAGGAATATCGCCAGGGGGCGGAAGCGTACAATAAAGCTCTGCTCGCGCCTCCCGTCTGCTGGGTGGCGCGTCCCTTCAAGTTTCTGCCGCGTGAACTCTTTTAAGCTTTCGTCTCCCGACGCCGACGATCACGGTATTCCCCGGGAGGAATCCCGCGGCGCCGACGGAACACCCGCGAAAAGTAGAATTGATCACTGAAGCCTGAGGCATAAGCCGTTTCCGCCACCGTCGCTTCCGGATTCGCCTGCCAGTACTCCTCAGCGACTTTCAACCGATGTTCTATCAGCAGTTCCTTGAAATTGGTCTGATAGTTGCGCCGCAGAAATTGCGAGATCGTCGAGACGCTCCGGCCGAGCTTTCGAGCCATCTCCGGCAGCCGGATGTCTTCGGTACCATGCTGCTCCAGATAACGGTCGATTTCATTGCGAAGCCGATCTCCCTGCAGTACGGCGAGTTCGCGGACCATGATGTAATCGATCAGCATTTTGAATAAGCCGAGGACATTCTCCAGCTTTTCCACCGAAATACGCGGAAGGGCGTCGAAGGCGCGTTTCAATTCCGCTGCCTGCCCGGGGGTCGTGCAGCGTG
>CALXOA010000044.1 GCA_944389895.1 uncultured Victivallis sp.
GAAGGGGAATTTGATCTGGTTCTTGCCGATGTCCCCTGTTCCAACACCGGCGTGTTTCGCCGCCGGCCCGATGCTCTCTGGCGTTTCAACCGCGGGACACTGGAGAAGATCGTTGCGTTGCAGCGGGAGATTCTCGAGGCGGCTGCGGAGCGGGTTGCCCCCGGCGGAGAACTCGTCTACAGCACCTGCAGCATCGAACCGGAGGAAAACATCGGTCAGATCACGGCTTTTCTTGAGCATCATCCGGAGTTTTCCGCAGGTCCTTCCGGTCAGTTGCTGCCGACGAGGGAGGCCGACGGCGCCTACGCCTGTCTGCTGCGCCGCAATTCGAACAGCATCTGAAGATATTGAAGGATCACCCGCGCCGAAAGTTTGCTCCGACCGTGGAGGCGCGTCCCGAAGGTGATGCCGTACTCGGCAATCCTCCACGGATCCGCCCGTCGGCACTTCAAACGGAACAACAGTTCCAGCATGATCTTGAAACCGCGCGGATTCATCTCGGCGGCAACCGCTTCGAAGGCTTCACGCCGGATTGCGAAGAAACCGGACATCGGGTCCGCCACCCGGATCCCGAGCAGCAGCCGCGCCAGCGCAGCCGCAAAACGGCTGATCGCCACCCGGCACGGATTCCAGCGGGTACGGAACCCCCCTCCCGCGGTGTAGCGTGAACCGATCACGAAATCATTGTCTTCCAGTGTCCGGAAGATTCCGGAAAGATCCTGGGTATCGTGCTGAAGGTCGCCGTCCATGCAGCAGAGAAATTCGCCCCGCGCCGCGCGGAACCCCTTCACGATGCTCGGACTCAGACCCGGCACGCCGTCGTTTCGCACGACCCGCGCTTCCGGATGCCCTGCGGCCGCATGGGCTTCGACCACCGCCGCGGTACCGTCGGGGGAGTTTTCATCGGCCACGATGATCTCGTAATCCCGCAACGGACTGTTTTCAATCCGCTCCAGCAGGACGAGAATGTTTTCGCGCTCGTTCAGCGTCGGAATGACAATACTGTATCTGATCATGATTTCCGTCGATATGTTTTATAACGGTAAAATAGTGCTCCAACCGGATTTTTTCCAACCGGGGGAGTGATTTTTCGTTGGAAAAGGTTGACATCCCGAATCTTTCCAGAGCAGCAAACGTCTGAAACAGCAGAAGGAGGAACCATCTTGAGTTTTGAACATTCCGAAATCGATGCCGGAACGCTTGCCGAAGTTAACTCCGCAACCTACCTGCCGCCGGTGGCGGATGAGGCGGCCTCCGCCGTTCGCGCACAACTTTCTGTTCCGGCGGTTGAACAGGCGCTGGCGGTTCTGCTGCGTCGCTGGTGTGGTGAAACATTTCCGGTGTTTGTCCACCGGCTGCCCCCGGAACAGGATGGCGTGATGGTCCGGGTGACCGGCTGGCTTCCGCAGGAAGGATTTGAACCGGGCGAATGGGGGATCCTTGCGGAGGTCGTCGGCCGGTGGACATCGGGAAGTATTCTTGGGAATCAGTTCCCCTTCATTGCACTCCGGTTGCCGCTGATGGCTGGGGTGATTTCCACACCGGCCGGTTCACAGGTGCCGATCCGGCACATTGCAGCTGCCGGTGCTGTTGAATTTTCCGAGATTGATCCGCAATTCCGCGTGACAGGACAGTTGCCGATTGAACTGCGTATCGTTCAGGCGGAGTGCAGCTTTTCCACTTCGGAGGCCGATCCTGAATATGGTTTCAATACCGCGGAGACGGAGGCCTGGAATGCGCTCGTTCCCGGTATCGTAGAGAAGGCTCTGCAAAAGTTGTTGGAAGAACGTACCGGTGTGGAGTGGTGTTCAAGGCTGGATGAGTACCGCACCGGATTTGCATTGCATCTGTGCGGGGCGGGAGGGGCCGATGATCCGGCCGTCCGAGAGTTTTCCTTTGAACTTTCCGGCGGATCATTCTCTCCGGAACCGTTTCGGTCGGAGTTTTCCGCACTGGCCGGCAACCTGCCGTCAGGTCCGGTTACAGTGACGTTTCCCGGCGGATCGACCATCGTTTTTTCACGTCTCGCCCCGGTGGGAAAAATGGAATTTGCCCGCAAAATGGTCTGGGGCAGGGAGCGGTTGAGCGGAACCCTGGAACTTGTCGCACGGGTGTCCATTCCCGCCAGTGTGGCCGTGGCCGCGGATCTGCCGGAAAACCCGGCGGATCCGCACATCCCGGAAACCGATTTCAAGTTGCTTGAAGATGCCTTGAATCAATTGGCCGTGAAATTGGCGGGAATGGATGATATGCTTGAAATCGGACCTTCCGCTGCCCTGTTCAACGGGGAGGAGTGGGGATTCCTGTTCCGGAATCACGTCTTCGACGAAGAGCATCGGGTGTTGACTCTGACCTTTGACTGTGGGACCCGGCAGTTTGAACGGCGTGACATTCTCGAATTTCTGACCCGGCTCGAAAGTTGTTTCCCGGTCTGGGATCTGACTCTGACGCTCGCGGACGGTTCAAGTCTTGACGTCGCGGCGATCCTGAAGGAACAGGGGGAGTGTGTCGCACTTTCCCGGGGGGACACTCCGGCATATTCGGGGAAGTTCGGCCTTGCAATGAAAATCATCTGCGAATGAAGGGGAAGATCATGAGTTCGACGATCCTGTTTGATTGGCGGGAATACCGGCGGTTGTCTCTTCCGGAGCGGTGCGCTGCGAGACAGGCGGTCAATCCGGCCGAGGTGGAAGAAGCTCTGACCGGTGTGTTCGCCGGCTGGGGCGGCTTGACAATCGGGAAAGAGATCTGGGCCGGAGCGCTGCCGCAGGCGGCCGCCGCCGGTGGTTTTACGGTGCGGATCATCCCCGGGAGGCCGGGAGCGGAACCTCTGCTCTATCGTTTTGCCGCTGAAATTCTGGGCCGCCGGATCGCCCGGGAAGCCGTGCTGGCCACGGTGCGTGAATTTTACTGCCGGCTGCCCGTGTTTCAAATCAGCGCCGCTATTCCCGGAAAGGCGCTGACGCTGCTCTTTGCGGAGATCTCCGCCGGAGGTGACTGCGAAGAACGTATCGTCAGCAGTGGTGGCCGGACGTTTCATCAGATCGGATTTTCGGTTACCGGTGCATTGCTGACCTTGCCGGAACATCTGGTCCGCAGTTGAAGGAGATCTCCTGCCGGATGGCGGCGCGAAATCAGAAGGAATTTTCCGGCCCGGGGAAATTCCGGTTCCGGACATCGTCGGCGTAGGCTCTCAACGCCTGGCGGATCAGTTTTCCAAGCTCCGCGTAACGGCGGGCGTGTTTCGGCGTGAACTCCTCGAAAAGCCCGAGCAGGTCGTTGAGCACCTGTACCTGACCGTCGCAGTGGACTCCGGAGCCGATTCCGATCGTCGGAATGGTCAAGGCTTCCGATAACATTTTCCCCACATCGGCTGGCATGCATTCAAGCACCACCGAGAAGGCTCCGGCCGCTTCCACCGCCCGGGCATCTTCGAGCAGTTTCGCCGCCGCCTCCGGGGTGCGCCCGGTGATCCGGTAGGTGCCGCTGGTCTGGATCCGTTGCGGCAGCAGGCCGATGTGCGCCATTACCGGAATCCCGGAATCCACCAGCCGCGAAATCAATCCGTCGAGCTCACGGCCGCCCTCGAGCTTGACCGCGTCGGCTCCCGCCTCCTTCAACGCGCGGCCCGCGTTGCGCAGCGCCTCATCATCCCCGGCCTGATAACTCATGAACGGCATATCGAAGATCACGAAGGCGTCCGGTGCACCGCGCCGCACCGCTCTGGTGTGGTGGAGCGCCTCTTCCATCGTCAGCGGCAGAGTATTGCGGTAACCGAGTACGGTCATCGCGAGAGAATCTCCGACCAGCAGCGCATCGACACCGGCCGCGTGGCAGGCTGCGGCCGTCGTGGCGTCGTAGCAGGTGACCATCACGATCTTTTCGCCTTGTTCCTTGCGCTTGCGGAACGTGCGGACATTAACTCTGTTTTCGGGCATTGACAGCTCCTTTCCTGTAAAGCAACCGGAGAAATTCCCCCCGGAGTGCGGTCCGGAACAGATCGGAATCGGTTCTTTTCGATGTATAATATGCCTCAGAAACGGTTTTTTTGCAAATTTCCCTTTGCACTTTCCGGTTCGCTGTGGTATCTTTTGAGATGGAAGCCCCTCGCTTCCACAGGAAGGAGGATGCGTGATTATGAGAAAAGAGAAGAAAAAACGGCTGCGTCGGATCGTGGAACGCGCGAGGCGGCGTCATGAACAGAGAGTCGAGACCGTCTCCGGGAAGTTGACCGTGACTCCGGGCGGGTTTGGTTTTGTCGAACTTCCGTCATCCGGAGATGGGAAGAAGCCGGATGATGTCTTCATTCCGCCGCAATTCATCGGGGAGGCGATGGATGGGGATGACGTGCGTGTCGCCCTGCTGCCGCCGCGCGGCGATTATCCCGCGGATCGGCGGGGTCCGGCGGGAAAAATCGTCGAGGTGATTTCCCGCGGTCGCGAGGAGTTCGTTGGGGAACTGCTTGCCGGAAACCGGGTCCGCCCGCTCGACCGCCATATGCCGGAGGACGTTGAAATCTCCGGTTCGCGCTGCGGGGCGAAACGGGGGGACTGGGTTCGGGTCAAGCTGCTTCGCAATGAAGGTGGCGTCTGGCGTGGCGCGATCCGCAAGGCCATGGGGCGCGCCGGGGTGATTGCCGCTGATCTTGACGCGGTGATGGCTGAGTACGACCTGGCGCCGCGTTACAGTGAGAGCGACAATGAGGAAGCATTGAAAATCGTGCCGCGGGAGATCGGGCGCGAAGACTGTACCGGGGCTCTGACCATCACGATCGATCCGGTCGACGCCAAGGATTTCGACGATGCGGTCTCGATTTCACCGGGAACGAAGAGGGGAACGGTGATCATCGGGGTACATATTTCGGATGTTGCCGCCTACATTGCCCCGAAGTCGAAATTTGACAAGCAGGCGGAGAAACGTGGTTTCAGCTGCTATCTGCCCGGGCGGACGCTTCCGATGCTGCCGGCGGCGTTGACTGCGCAGATCAGCCTTCGGGCCGGGCAGGTTTCCAATGCGCACACGGTATTTCTGACGGTTGAGAAAAAGTCCGGAAGGGTTCTTTCCTTCCGCCGGGTTCACTCCCGGATTCTGGTTGATCACCGGCTGAACTACGAAGAGGTGCAGGAGTTCATCGACACCGGCAGGGCTCCCGCTGACTGGTCGGAGGCGCTCCGGGCAAGCCTGAAAGAGCTGGTGGAGGTCACCCGGCGAATGCGCGAATGGCGGCGGGCCGCCGAGGAGTTCATCGACCTGGCGCTTCCTGAAGTGCGGGTTCTGTGCAATGAGGATGAGAACCGGATCCTCGGTTTGTCGAGCAAAATCGCCCGCGAATCCGAGAATCTGGTCGAGGAGTGCATGCTTGCCGCGAACTCCGCAGTCGGCGCGGAACTCGGGGAGAAGGGGATCGCCGGACTTTACCGCGTCCATCCGGCTCCCGATCCTGAGAAGATCTCCGAATTTTCCGAAATGGTGGAAGACTCCTTCGGCATTACCCCGGGCGATCTTGCGGACCGGAAGGCGTGCAACGCCTTTCTGAAGTCTTTGCCGGATGATCCGCGCCGGCCGGTGATTCTGAGTCTGCTGTTGCGTTCCCTGCCGCGGGCATACTATCTGGAGAAACCGGCACTTCACTTCGGCCTCGGCAAAGGGCGGTACAGCCATTTCACCAGTCCGATCCGGCGTTATCCGGATCTGATTGTACACCAGCAGCTCTGGAATTTTGATACGAAGGTGCGGACCAGATCGGTTTCGACGCTGGCTCGTGTCGCGGAGAACTGCTCGGCGCTCGAGGAGAATAATGATGCCGCCTATTTCGCCGCCAACGATCGGCTGAAACTGCGTTTCCTGCAGGAGAAGCTGGAAGCGGGGGGAGAGAACCTCTACGAGGCGGTGATCGCCAAGGTCGTGTCGGGAGGGCTTCAGGTGGATATCAGCGAGCTGGGGCTTTACGGTTTTGTCCCGCGCGAGCAGCTCGGCGGGGATCTGCGACGTACCGAACACGGGCTGGCTGCGCGCCGGGGACATTCCGGCTATAAGCCCGGAGACTACATCTATATCCGGCTTGCCCGGATCGATTTTGCCCGCGGCAGCGCGGTTTTCGTGCCTGCGGGGCGGTGATCTACTCACATGACATGAAGGTGAAGATTGGATGGATAAACAGGATTTGCGGACAGTCGTGGTTTCCGCTCTGACCGCGGTGGCCGTTTCGGTCATATTTGAAGTCGGTTCCGGCGTGATATCGTTCCTGCGTTCCGGCTGGTCGGAATCGGCGGCGTCACAGCCGTCGGAGCAGCAGCGCCGGCGAGCCAGGGCGATGAGGCCTCCGGATATGAAGGAGTATCATTCCCGGATGGGCGGCGGCTGGAGGGAATATTATGATTCCCCGGAGCTGCAGGCCAAGGAACAGGAACGGCAGAAACTGTTGCTTGAGATTGCGACACTCGCGGGCGAGTCGGTCCAGTTCGGTAACGTAACGTTGAAAGAAGTTTGGGAAAAACGGAAATCGGCAATTCAGCCGATGCTCAGGCAGTTTCGGCGGGAGATCGGCGATTCCGGTCGCGACAGCATCAGTGAAGCGTCGATCAATCTTTACGCTGCGCAGATGGTGCTGATGGATCGGAAGCTGCAATATCAGGCGGGGGCGCTTCCCCTTGACAAGGTGCTGGAGGCGGAACTTGAGGTCAACCAGGCCGAACAGGAGTTGCTGATCTATCCTGAAGCGGTACGCAGGAACATCGGTTTTCTGGATGCGTTTGAGCAATGGAAAAAGGCCCCCATTGATCCGGCGGCGTTGCGTCGGCTGGTCGAGGCGGAGCAGGAGGCCCGCTCCGCCTACACCTATTGAACGTGGAAACGGCGGAGGCGCAGCGTGGACGAATTTGATTATCTGAGAGGTTTTCACGATCTCTCTTTGCCCGACTGGGGGCCGTATTCCAAAAAATATTTCGGCATCTCCCATCTTGCCGACCGTGCGGCCGGCATGCGTTTTGACTTTACCGTAGTGCCTGCGGTCTACCGGAGGCGGCTGGCGGTTCCGGATGCTCTGCGGCCCGCCGACTATCTGCCCTGGAGCGTTTCCCCGGATCTGAACGACTATTGTTATCGCCAGCAGCTGGAACCGAAAGACCGGGTTTTCTGCGACATTGCTTTTGTCCGTTGTGACGACCATCTTCGCGCGATGGAATGCCGTTGTGTGAACCACGGGGAGTTGAGGACTGCCTTCGGCATCCATCTTCTGTCGAGTTTGGTGGCTCCGCCGGAGAGAACGCTCCGGGTGAAGCTGCCCGACGGGGTCCGGTGGCTGGATGCACTGGACAACGTTGGTTTCATCCGGGCGGTTCCGCGGCCGCAAGACGGCCTGGTGTTCGACGCGTTGCGTCGCGGGGAATTGCGTGAATCGGGTACCGTCCGGGGCGGCTGTATCGGAGGTTTCGGCGTCGATGCCGGTGATGCGCTTCTCTTTCATCTCCCCCCGGGGGCTCCGGCTGAGTTTGAGGCGGTGTTACGCTGCCGGGCCGTACGCGGTGTTGAAAACACGGTTGCCCTCAATGGCGTTTCACGCCGGATCATCGGTACCGGAGAATGGGAGTTGGTCTCTTTCGGCGTCGTGCCTGCCGGAACCGGTCTCCACCTGATTTCCATGGGGAAAGGCGAGTTGAAGGTTGATGGCGTACTGGTGGGCGCAGGGGCGGAACGGGCACGTTTCGAGCCGGCCTGCGAAAGCGTGGTCCCGTCGATTCTGCCCGGGCCGGTGCCGAACAGCCGGATCCTCTCCTTCGAGTCCATTGAGTGCGTTTACGGAGTCTGGTGGAGTTTCAACTCCGATTTTGTACGCCACTACCGTTCGGCACGGATGAATGATCTTCTGCTCTACAACGATTGTGTTCATCAGCCGTTTTTCGGCGGCAGCTGCCTGGAGGAAACGGGAGAGGATTGGGTCGACGTCGTGATGCAGCCGCTCTCCGCCGCCGCCGGAGAATCGGTGACGGTATACGCCGCCGTAGCCGACGGCAGCCGCGACGAGGTCGAGGCCGCATTGCGGCGGTTCGCAGCGAAAAGGGAGGGGTTGCCCGACCTGTTCGCCCAGTCCCGTGGACGTTACTGGAAACCGGAATCGACCCCTGCGGGTGAATCTTTCCGCTTCAGCCGGGAGCGACTGGCTGCGGTTACGCTGACCAACGTGGTGTTTCCCACCTATTTCAAGGGGAGCAATGTCCGCCACCATACGCCGGGGCGGCGCTGGAACAGCCTTTACACCTGGGATTCCGGCTTCATCGGCCTGGGGTTGCTGGAACTGGGAACCCGTCCGGCGTTGGAGAATCTGAATGCCTATCTGACCGAGCCGGATGACGACGAATGCGCGTTTATCCACCATGGTTCTCCGGTCCCCGTTCAGTTTTACCTCTATGCCGAGTTGATCAACCGGACGGGCGACTTGCGCCTGGCTCGCCATCTTTATCCGAAACTGCGCCACTATTACGAGTTCATGGCGGGGCGGGCGCCGTCCTCGACGATGCGCGGTGCCTCACGCCGGAATCTGGTGCGCAGCTGGGACTACTTTTACAATTCCGGCGGCTGGGATGATTACCCGCCCCAGTGGTTTGTCCATTCAAACCGGTTGCATGACGCCGCTCCGGCGGTCGGCAGTTCCCATGTGATCCGGATTGCCCGGATCATGGCGGCTGCCTGCCGGGAACTCGGGTTCGAGAAAGATCTTCCCATGTATGAGGAGGACATCGATTCTCTCTCGGAACTTCTGCAACGGTATTCCTGGGATCAGGATGCCGGATATTTCAGTTATGTCCGCCACGATGAGGCGGATCGGCCGTGCGGAATCCTGCGCCATGAATCCGGGGTGAATTTCGACATGGGGCTTGACGGCGCCACACCGCTGCTGGCCGGAGCATGTACGCCGGAGCAGAAGGCGGGACTCTGGGAGAAACTGGCCGATCCCGCTCATTGCTGGACCTCCTACGGGCTCTCCACCGTGGATCAGAGCGCACCTTATTTCAGGCTTGACGGTTATTGGAACGGTTCGATCTGGATGCCTTATCAGTGGTTTTTCTGGAAGGCGGCTCTCGACGACGGGCGCGCCGATTTCGCCTGGCGGATCGCTTCGACCGCGCTTCGCGTCTATGAAGATGAAGTTTCCGATTCCCGCGGTTGTTACGAGCAGTTTGCCGTGGCGACGGGGCGCGGCGGCGGCTGGCACCATTTTTCGGCGCTGTCGACGCCGGTGCTCTGCTGGTTCGGCGCTTATTTCGTTCCCGGCCGGTTGACCGGAGGACTTGACACACGCATCCGCGGTCAGGTCGTTTCCGGGCGGGTGATACAGGCGGATCTGGTGATCGACGGGCCACCTGCGGAACGGAGCTCCCTGATTGCAGTGACCGGGCCGGGCGAATGGCGTGCGGGGTATCGCGGCGCAGCGCTCCCCGTGCGCCGTCGTTGTGCGGGAACCATTGAGGTGGATCTCCCGCGTTCCACCTCTGGCCGGCTTGAATTGGAAAGGATCGACTGATCCGGTCGGGCATTAAACCCGACCGGAGGCAGGATGGTTCAGCCGAGAGCTGCAATGGTTTTGCGATAGCTCCGGTATTTTGCGAAATCGAGAGGCGGCCGACCGGTGAAGTAGTGGTTCCCGGTGGAGAGTTCTCCCGCATCCAGGTGCAGCAGAAGCAGCCTGCGGTCCCCGTTCGGAAGGTCAAATTTCCCGACGGTGACATTGGCGTTGGCTCCGGCGTGGAACGGGCTTTCGAAGAGAATTTCTCCGGAATCGGCATCGGTGACCTTGATCGTGCCGTCGACCGGATTGAGGGTGTCGTTGGTCACGATCACCTCGTGCCCCCAGTTGCGCCACTCCCCGATGATTCCCTGAAGCGGCTTCTGCGAACGGCGGATGTAATCGAATGCGAGTTTGCGGTTGAAATAGTAATCCACCACCGCGTCGGAGAGCTGCGGCCAGCAGTCCATCACATTCCACCAGATGATGCCGGATTTGTTCCATTTCTTCGCACGGGTGTTCTCGATGAAGAATTTCTTCGCTTCCGCCTGGACCGCCTGACTCGCTTCGACGAACTCCTCGAGCGTGGCGGGTTCAAAGCCGAAGAGCTCGCGGATCTGATTGTACATGAGTTCAACCCGATAGGCGTAGATGGTCGAGTGTGCGATCCACTCCGGATTGTTGTGCCCCGGCCAGAGTTTGTCCGGTGAGAGAAATTTCTTCATGGATTCCACCGCCGGCGCGCCGTGATAACCGATTTCGCTGATGAAGGCGGCGATGTTGTCGGCGTAGAAGGGGCTCTTGAAGTAGTCGCGAGGCCCCCACACATGCTGCTCGGGGCACTGCATATCATTGTGGCCGAGCGCTTCTGCTCCGGCGGAAATCCACGGGGAACTCGGCAGGTACGGCCGCCCCGGATCAAGTCGTTCGAGTACCTGGGGAATGACTTCACGGGTGAGGCGGTTCCGGTTCGGTTTGCGACCGTCGGCCAGACCGGCATTGAATTGATCCACCTCATTGTCCCCCGCCCAGAGCACCAGCGACGGATGTTGACGCAGTTCGTTGACCACCCATTCCGCCTCGGTGCGGATTTTTCCCAGAAACTCCTCGGTCTGCGGATAACAGGCGCAGGCCATCATGAAGTCCTGCCAGATCATGATCCCATGTTCGTCACAATAGTCATAGAACGCCGGGGAGCAGTATACCCCGCCGCCCCAGATCCGGAGCATATTGCAGCCCAGTTCTGAAAACAACCTGAGAATCGGAATTTCACGCCCGGTGTCACGCCCGTGGAGCGCATCGGCCGGGACCCAGTTGGAACCTTTGACCATCACCGGGACATGGTTGATTTCAAAGCGGAACTTGAAGTTCTCCGGCGTCTCATCGTAGACCAGTTTGACCGTACGGATGCCGATCCGGCGTTTCTCGACGAAGAGAGTTCTGCCGTGATAACTGACGGAGAAGGTCACATCGTAGAGATTCTGGTCTCCGTATCCGGCGGGATACCAGAGTTTCGGGCGGGGGAGTTCGATCCAGATCCAGCCGGCGGTGAAATTGCGTTTCTCCACGTGGTGAAATTCCGATTCTCCGCACCGGCCGGTGATCTCAATGTCGAAATCATCCCAGCATGTGAGCGCGGTGTGGAACGACCAGGAAACGGCCAGCGTCGCCTTCGTCGCGTCGGATTTCGGCAGTGTGTCGAAGTAGAGCCGTTCCAGCCGGTCGGCGGGCCGCTCTTCGAGGCGGACTCCGCGCCAGAGCCCGCCGAGCAGCATCCGCGGCGCGATATCCCAGCCGTAACTGTGGGCCGGCTTGCGGAGCGTCAGATTTGCGTAGTTGTAGGGCTGGCAGTGGCAGTAGTGGTCAAGAGGAATATCCTTCACTGCCAGGATCGGGGATTGAATCTTCACAACGACCGTGTTGATCTCCCCACGCCGGAGCAGCCGGTCCGCGGCGAACCGGTGACGGATGAAGGCGTTGTCACTTCGCCCGACCGTCTCTCCATTGACAAGAATTTCAGCCACACAGTCGATTCCTTCGAAGACCAGATCGGCTTCAGCCGGAAAATCAGCGGGAAGCTCGAACTCGCGACGATAGCTCCAGTTGTTGAATTCGAAGGGGCGTAGTTTCTCCACATTGAGACCGAAAAAGGGATCAGGCACGATTCCCGCCTGCGTGAGAGCGATTTCAATGTTGCCGGGCACGGTTGCCGGAATCGGCGGCACCGTTACCGCGCCGTCGCCGGTGAGTGACCATTCTCCATCGAGAGTAAGAACCTTCATCTGAAAAATCTCCTTGCGGTTTTTTGTTCGGAATGATGCAATCTGCCGGGAAAGAGCCGGATCGTCGCACGCCATCGGGGACCGAGCCGGCGCTGGCGCTCAAGAGACTCCAGCACCGCCTGTGCCATCTCTTCGAGCGGTTGCGAACAGCTCGTGATTCCGGCCCGGAGCGCCGCCCGGGTGCCGTCGATGCTGTAGACTTTCTGCTCCGGTGGCAGAAAGGGGGCCAGTTGGAGCGCCGTTTCGTCGTTCACCGTGAAGAGGCTGGTTCCACGGGAGACAACATGGAGAGCTTCCGCAGCGGCCGCCTCGTCGATGAAACGGGGCAGATCGAGCGTGACGAAGGCGATTCCATGGCTCCGGCAGCACTCTTCGAGGGTACGACGGCGCTGGTTGACCGCATCGGCTTCGAGATCCCGGCGCCCGATGAAAAGTGCGCGTTCGAGGCCGTCGGCATAGGCTGCCCGGAAAAGCTGTTCCATCGCGTCACGATTGTCGAGACCGATGAAATCGGCCCAGGGACCCGGCAGCAGCCGGTCGAAAAAGACCAGATTCACACCGAGGACCCGCAGGCGTTCGAAAAGCGAGAAATCGAACCGGCGGTCAAGCCCCCATATCACCAGATTGAGGATACCGCTCGACACCAGTCTGATGGCCAGCTCCGGCTGTTTTTCCGGCTCATCGTCCGCCGGCGCAAGTACCGTCAAGATGTCGCTGGTGCGGCAGGTGCGGCACAGCGCCTCAATAAATTCAACCGAAAAATCCTCTTTCAACGACGCGACGATACCGATGCTTCCGATCGGCTGGCGCGACCCGTTGAATACGCGGGAGACCCGGGTGCCGCGTGAAGGGGAACGCTCGATGATGCCGGCATTCTGAAGCTGGGCGAAAGCGCGTCGGACGGTGACGCGACTGCAGCCGGCCTGCATTGCGGTTTCCCGCTCGGTCGGCAACCGGTCGCCCGGGGCATAACGCCCGCGAAGGATGTCCGACAGAATCTGCTGTCGGATCTTTTCAGTCAAGGGTCCGTTCATGGATCGGGAATGGCATCCGAAATAGTTGTCTTGGTCATATAAGATGATACCAGACTGGCGGGTTGTCAAATCGAAACCGGCGGGATTTTCAGGAAATCCGGTGCGGAGCAGAAAAAGGGTTGCAGAAAAGCGGAATATGGTGTATCTTTTACAATCACTTCGCCGATTGCAATCGGCAGAGGCGATTTCCGCCAGTCAAACAGATCCGGGAGAGGTTTCATCATGCTCAAACGTTCCATCATCAATCGCAGTATTGAAATTGCAATGAAGATATTTTCAGCTTCCGGCCTCCATCTGCCGGAGTTTGCCTTCTGGAGTCCCGCGGAGTGGGAGAAGCGCGGCCGGGAATGCGATGAGATTCGTGATTGCATGCTCGGGTGGGATGTCACCGACTTCGGATCGGGCAATTTTTCCGAGATCGGGCGTACGCTTTTCACGTTACGCAATGGCCGGCATGACGATCCGCGCTATCCCAAGAGTTATGCCGAGAAGTTCATTCTCGATCCCGAGGGGCAGCGGGCTCCGGCACACTTCCACCGCAGCAAGAGAGAGGATATCATCAACCGGGGGAACGGTTTCATCGTGCTTGAGTTGACCGCTTCCGATCCGGAGGGGAATCCGACCGGCGGCACGCTGCAGGTTGCGGTCGACGGCGTCTCCCGGACGATCGACTCCGGAAGCCGGGTGGCGCTGAAACCCGGTCAGAGCATCTGTCTCGCCCCGCGTACCATCCACCAGTTCTGGGGAGAAGGGGGGGATGGTATCGTGATCGACGGCGTTCGCTACGGAGTTTCCGGAGAGGTGTCCAGCGTCTGCGACGACCGTACCGACAACGTCTTCATTCACGGCGCCAGCCGCTTCCCGGGAATCGACGAGGATGAACCGCGCCGGTACTATCTCTGCCAGGAGTATCCCGCCGCCGGTGCCTGAGACTTTTCCAGTACCCCGTTACGGAACGGATTTGCTTTTTTTTGCCGGAAAGGGGAGTGTGGCACTTTAAAAACGGTAAAAAAGGGCTATCTTATGAGCATGATGAAATCTTTTGCTGGAAAAATATTTTTACTGACGGCGGGTGCGGCCACAGGAGTGTTTCTGAACGGCTGCGGTCCTGATCACCCTGCGCCCCCAACCGAACGTAATGAGCTGGTTGTCCGTTTCTTCACCAGCATGAAGAACGGGGACTCCTCCGCCGCCGCTGAACAGGGGGCGAAATTGCTGGCAATCGATCCGGGTAATGATTACATTGCCCGGCTGATCATGGTTCAGCAGAGCAACTCCTTCATCCAGCAGGCGCAGCGGAAACTCAACTCGGGTGACGTGAACGGGGCACTGGCGGTGATCGAGCAGGGGCTTGCCAGATACCCGTTGAATCGGACGCTTGTGCAGGTGCGCGGTTCCCTGCGACGGCTGCGCAACGCGCCCCGGCTGCTGCAGGCGATGCGCGATGCGAAAAGTTCTTCCGCGATGAATGCTGCGTTGACCGCGGCGAATATCGGTCTGGCCGGAGAGAAATCTCCCCGGCTCGAGGCCTACTTCAACCGCTACCGCGAAGAGATTGCCGCCGCGGCCGCCCGTGAGCGTGCCGGCGTGGTGGTTGAACCGGCGGCCCCGGTTTCCATCCCTGCCGGGAAATAGGGGCGGGGTCATGATGCCCGGGAAGCCGGTTGGTTGTATCGTACTCTTGCTGCTGTTATGGCTTCCGGTTTGCGCGGGACGCCTTGAGGCGCTTCCGGCGGTGGTGGCTTCGGCCGATGGTTTCGAAGTCACCCGGGAACAGGTTTTGGCACGGCTGCGGCAGGCGGGGACGCCTGCCGCGGGGGAGGACGCGGAGTTGCTGCACCGGGTGCGGGCTGCCGTGGATGCCGAGATCTACTTTCACGTGATCGATCTCATGCTGGCCGAAGAGGGAATTGTCCCTTCCGCGGCTTCCGCACGGGAGTATGTGCGGAAACTGGAGGCGTTGCTGCCGCATGGTGCAGCCGGAAAGGTCAGGGAGGAGCTGGAGAATCTCGCCGGACGGCGGGAATTTCAGATCAATGCTGCGCTCCATACCTATTTTTCACGCCGTGCGCCCGGAGTACTTGCCGTATCGAACCGCGAAATCGAAAATGCCTACCGGTTGAATCAGGAGCGTTTTCTGCTGCCGGAACGTCTTGAACTGGCGATCATCCAGATCCCGTTGTCCCGGCCGGATGCCCGTTCCGTTGCCGGGAGTGTCCGTGCGAGGTTGCTGCAGGGGGAGAATTTCGACCGGGTGGCCGCCGAGGTCAATCCGGAGGGGGTTACTCTGCCGGCGGAAGAGCTGTTTGAGGCGCTTGAGAAGTCCGGCCGCCGGCTCGAAGTCAACGATGTCGCGCCGGTTCTTGAGCTGGGGGAGTTTCTGGCGGTAGTCAAGGTTCGTGGAAAAGTTCCGGCCCGTTTTATTCCTCTCGAGCAGGCGGCGCCCTATCTGCGGAGTCGGCTTGAAGCTTCCCGGGTCGGACAGGCGCTCGAGACGGAACTGCGGCGCCGCCTTGCCGGTATGAAGATCAACTATTTTCTGCAATTCAATGATGGAACAGGGGAGACGCAATGAGTACAGTTGCAATATCAGAAGGCGCGATTCGGATTGACGGGCGCCCGACGCAGATCATTTCCGGAACCATTCACTATTTCCGGGTTCGGCCGGAGCAGTGGCGGGATCGGATTGAAAAGGCTCGGATGATGGGACTCAACGCGATTGAAACTTATGTCTGTCACAATCTGCATGAGCCGCGGCGGGGAGAGTTCGATTTTTCCGGTGGACTCGATCTCGGGCGTTTCCTCGATGAGGTCGCGGCGGCCGGGATGTATGCGATTGTGCGCCCCGGGCCGTACATCTGCGCGGAATGGGAGAACGGCGGGCTGCCGCCGTGGGCACTGGCTGTCCCCGACATCGAATTTCGCTGTGCCAATCCGGCTTTCCTCGAAATCTGCGACCGCTATCTCGATCAGGTATTCATGTATCTGCGGCCCCGGCTCGCCACTGCCGGCGGCCCTGTGATCGCCGTGCAGATCGAGAACGAGTACGGCAGCTATGGGAATGACAAGGAGTACCTTGCACACCTGCGTGATCACTATCTGCGGAATGGAATCGATGTGCCGCTCTTCACCTCGGACGGGCCGGAGCCCTGGATGTTGCAGGGGGGAACGCTGCCCGGAGTATTCCAGACGTTGAATTTCGGCAGCCGGTCGGCGGAGGCCTTCGCCTCGGGACGGCGTTTCCGGCCGGAGGGACCGGATTTCTGCATGGAGTTCTGGAACGGCTGGTTCGACCACTGGGGGGAGGAACATCACACCCGGCCTGCCGCCGATGCCGCCGCGGAACTGGATGCGATGTTGAAGGCGGGGGCCTCGGTTAACTTTTTCGTATTCTGTGGCGGGACGAATTTCGGATTTACCGCCGGAGCCAACGGCAACGGCGACCGGCCCGGGGATTATGCTCCGACCGTTACAAGCTACGATTACGACGGACCGTTGAGTGAAGCGGGAGACCCGACGGAGAAGTTTTTCGCGTTTCAAGAGGTGATTCGCAAATACTGTCCGGAAAGGGCATTCGGTACGCCTGTCGCGGGACGGAAAGCGGCGTACGGGCGCGTCGGACTTCTGGAAAGCGCGCCGCTGCTCGGGCAGCTCGATCGTCTTGCGGAAAAACATTTTCATCGGACCATGCCGACCATGGAGGAGTGCGGCCAGAATTATGGTTTCATCCACTACCGGACCCGTCTTTCCGGGCCGTTGCAGCAGGAAAAACTTTATTTTCCGGTCGTTCGCGACCGGGTGACCGCCTATGTTGACGGGCGCTGGATCGGCAGCGTCTGGCGCAATGATTCCGATCGCCATCTGACGTTTTCGACGCCGGAGGGTGGGGCGACGCTCGATCTTCTGGTGGAAAACACGGGAAGAATCAATTACGGTCCCCTGGTCGGGCGTGATTGCAAGGGATTGCCCGGCGGCGTCGGGATCTTCTGGCAGCTTCAGAGCGGATTTGACGTGTGGAATCTCGAACTCGACGATCTCAGCCGTCTGGAGTACGAACCTTTCCGGGAAACGGAGAATCTGCCCGCTTTTCACCGTGCCTTTTTTGAGGTGGACGAAGCGCACGACACCTTCCTGGAATTTCCGGGCGTCAAAGGAGTGGTCTGGATCAACGGATTCAATCTGGGCCGTTACTGGGACATCGGACCGGGTAACACACTCTATGTGCCGGCACCGGTGTTGCGGAAGGGGCGCAATGAGATCGTCGTATTGGAACTGCACAAGCTCAAAGAGAGTGCGGTCCGTTTTGTCGCGGAACCGGATCTCGGTTGAGCACAGGGCCCCCGTGAGGCGGGATTTCACGTTTTTCACGCGGGAACACTTGTTTTCCCGGCTGAAGGTTGTTATATTAGCTCTCGTTGTGTTTTGAGTGTATGTCCCCACGCATCGCTTTTCCGGCGATTGCGGGGATCGTCATCAATCAAAGGGAAAGGATCAACAAGATGAAGAAAAGAATTGCCCTCCTGTTCGGCATGGCCGGGGCGGTAATGCTGTTTGCCGGCTGCTCTTCGCTGCAGAGCGCCGGGGCACAGAGTTTCAACGGGCAGCAGATCACGGCATCCGGTACCGGTGTGGCACATGTCAGCGGTTATGCCAGCGGATTCTATCTGTTGTCGATTCCTCTGATTGTCGGTTCCACGGAAAAGCCGGATACGATCGCTTTCGGGGAAGATTCCTGCAATGTGACCGCCGTCACCAATATGGTGACCGCAAAGAGCAAGGCTTTGAACGCATCCCGGACGGTTGACCTGGTTTCGATGAGCAACAGTACCAACATCCCGTTCCCGTTCCCGTTCCTCTTCTACTGGCGTTCGGTCACGGTTTCCGGCAATGCGGTTCGCTGAGCCGGCATCTCCACTGGGGTCATTACTTAAATTCAGGAATCCAAACACATGAAAAAGATTATGCTTTTTGTTTCCGCGGTCGCCGTGGGTCTTCTCTTCGCCGGCTGCGTCAGCGTCGAAGCTGTGCAGGGCTCTGATCTGAACGGCGAAGGAATTGCCAATACCGGTACTCCGGTCGCTCACATCAATGCCCAGAATTGGGGAATCTACCTCTTTTCGATTCCGTTGCTGACCGGTGCGACCGATACTCCAGGCAGCATTGCCGTGCTGAAGGACACCGTCAATGTCGAATCGATGATTCCGGTCGTCACCGCCAGGAGCCGGGCGCTGAAAGCGACCAAGACGTTGGATCTTGCTTCTCAGTTCTCTGTCGGCGGCTTCATTTTCTACACCCGTTCGATCAACGTCTCGGCCAACGCCGTGCGGTAAATCGGACCGCGGCTTTTCCGGCGCTCCGGGGGATTTCCCCCGGGGCGCTTTTTCGTATATTGTTCGAGGACCGGGACGGATTTCAGGTTGTGAGGATGGACAGGTTTGCCCGGAGAGATAAAAAATTGCACATACGGATATTCCCTTCCGATCTTTTCCGGGTTATAATTAATCCGGTTAAACAGGAAAGGGCCAGTTCATGGAATCGATTCTGAAATTTTTACCCAACCGGGTTCTCCGGCTCTATCACGGCGGCAGCGGAATTGATCGCCTTCACCGTGCTTCGAACCCGGCGGATACCCGCTTCCCGGAGGAGTGGATTGCGTCATGTATCGAGGGGAATGGACGTGCTTATCACTCTCCCGGCCACGGGATCAGTCGGATTGAGGTTGATGGGAAAGAGTACTCCTTCCCTGAGTTTCTGGGGCAGCATGCCGCCGAAGTTCTTGGGCGGGAACATGTCGGGCGTTTCGGAAAGATCCCGGGCGTTCTGGCGAAACTGCTCGATTCCGCGGAACGATTGCCGTTGCAGGTGCATCCGTCGCGTTCCGATGCATTGAAGTATTTCAACTCTCCATTCGGCAAGACCGAGGCGTGGATCGTCCTGGCGGTCCGTGAGGTCAACGGGGAGGCTCCCTATCTGCTGGCCGGATTCAACGAGACGCTCGATGAGCGGCTGTTCCGTGCGGAATCCCTGGCCGGGACCTACGAAAAAGGCATTGACATGCTTCACAAACTCCGGGTTGTACCCGGTGACGTGGTGGTGATCGACGGCGGGCTGCCGCATGCGATCGGCCCCGGGGTCACGATGGTGGAGGTGATGGAGCCGAGTGATCTGGTGATCGTGCCTGAAATCAATTGCTGCGGTTCATGCCTGACCGAAAAGCAGCGGTTCGGCGGGATTGCGCCGGATACGGCGCTCGACCTCTTCGACTGGCGGAAATATTCTCCGGAGGAACTCCGCCGGCACAGCTGCCCGGTCCCGGAGGTTGCCGGGAAGGGGGAGGGGTGGCTTCTCAAGCAACTGATTCCCGCGTCACGCTGCGGTTACTTCTCCGTCTGGAAACTGGAGTTCGACGGGGTCTGCCGGACCGGAAACGGGTGCGGCGTCTTCCGGATCGGTATCCTGACCGCCGGCAGGGCGGAGATCAATGGAGTTCCGATTGAGCAGGGCGAAAGCTTTCTGATTCCGCAATCCTGCGTGGAGTGTACTGTTTCCGGATCCGGTGAAATCGTGATGGTTCTGCCGCCGGGAGAGAGGGGGGAGGCCTTTTGAATGTTTGATGACGGAGTGTTTGTAATCGGGGCCAACTACTGGGCCTCGCATGCCGCCACCGCAATGTGGTCGCAGTGGTCCGCTGAAACGGTGGATCGGGATTTTGCCCTGCTTGCGCAGTATGGTTGTACGCTTGTGCGGGTATTCCCTTTGTGGAGTGATTTCCAGCCGATCACCCTGATGCGGCGTGTCGGTGTGCCGGGCGGCACCCCGGTTGAGGTCCGGATGGGGGAGGCGAAGCTGCCGGATACTCCGGCCGGCCGCTGCGGTGTCGATGAGAGGATGCTGGAACGTTTCGAGTGTCTGGCCGATCTCGCCGGGAAGCATGGCCTCAAACTGATCGTGCCCCTGTTGACCGGTCACATGACCATGCGGCTCTTCGTGCCGCCGGCTCTGGCGGGACTCGATCTATACACGGATCCGCTGGCGTTGAAGTACGAGGCGAAGTTCATAGAGTGTTTCGTTTCGCGGATGAAACACCATCCGGCGATTGCCGCCTGGGAGTCCGGAAACGAGACGAATTTTCTCTCATCAGTGACGTGTCCCGAGGCCGCCTGGGCGTGGAGTTGTTTCATTCACAATCAGATTCGCCGTTTTGACGATTCGCGGCCTGTGATCGGATGCAGCGGCCTCGCGATTACACCGGAATCGGGAATGTGGCTGATCCGTGACATTACCGAGCTCTCCGATCTGCTCGCGGTTCACCCGTATCCGATGTGGAGCAACGCGGGGCGCGAGGAGGCAGGGCAGATCCGCAATCTCTGCTACGCCGCCGTCGAGCATCGGCTGGTGGAGGAGATCGGCGGCAAACGCTGTTTCGTCGAAGAGACGGGATATCGCCGGGCGATTGCAACCACCACCTCCGGCATGGGGCGGATTGCCCGGGGAATGCTCTGGAATCTGTGGCGTGAAAACTGCCGGGCGATGCTCTGGTGGTGCGCCTTCGATCAGACCGTTTTCGACCATGCTCCCTACGACTGGGATTTCCCCGCGCTCGAACACGGAATTTTCCGAGAGGACGGCACTCCGCACCCGATCGCCGAAACTTTCCGGGGATTCCTCCGGTTTCTCGAAACGCTCCCATCTGGAGAGCTTCCTGCGGTGAAGCCGGATGCTGTCTGCATCGTCTCCGAAAACGAGATTGCGCACGGCGCCTTCGTGCTGGCACGGCAGGCGGGAATCAATCTCGCTTTCGCTTCTCCGCTGGAACCGCTGCCGGAGTCGGCCGTCTATTTTCTTCCTTCCGCGCGGAACCGGGCGCAGCTTGGCACGCTGCGGTGGAGGGAGTTGCTTGAACGGGTGCGTGAAGGAGCGACGCTCTATCTCTCTTTGGACGACACCTATCTGGATCACCTGGAAGAGCTCTGTTCGGCGGGGATACTCGGCCGTATCGAACAGCCCGGGCGGATTGCGGTGGAAGGAGAGGCGTTCCGGTTTGAGTTTCCGGTGAAGGTGCGTCGCCGGATGGTTGCCGAAGGTGCGACGGTTCTGGCGCGGGACGCGGATGGGGATCCGGTGTTTTTCCGCAGCAATTTCGGCCGTGGAAAGGTGTTCACCTGCGCTTATCCGCTGGAGCGGATCGCGATGGAGAACGCCGGGCTTTTCGATTCTGAGATGTTCCGGATCTATGCTGCGGTCGTCGTGAAGCGTCCGCTGCTCAATGTCGGGGAGTGCCGGATTACCGTTACGGAACATTTTTTCAGTGAGAATCGCGCCTTATGCGTGATCGTGAATGGTTCCGGAGAGGAGCTGGAGGTGCATGTTGAAACCGCTCCCGGCTGGCACCCCGGTGCGACATATTCCGATCTGGCGGAAGCCCGATTGACCGGCGGCCGACTCCTGCTGCCGCCATGCGCCGGCATTGCGGTCGAAATGATCCGTTCCGGCTGCGAGGCGTAATCGACGGGGCGGGAACTGCGTCCGGCTGGAAAGGATCAGCGACGCGTCGGCACGGACTTTCTCCGTGGGGGCCGGGTTTTTCGGGAGAAAACATCGTTTCCTCTTGTAAATGACGGCGGCGGCGGGTAAATTATAAGGCGAAATGCATGGCAGTTCAAATGAGGAAACAGCAGCATGAGCCTTGAATTTTTCAATACGATGGACCGCCGGGTCGAGCCTTTCGAGCCGATCTCCGCGGGTGAGGTCAAAATGTACACCTGCGGACCGACCGTTTACAACTACGCCCACATCGGGAATTTCCGAGCCTACATGTTCGAGGATATCCTTCGGCGTACTCTCGAGTATTTCGGTTACAAAGTCCGGCAGGTGATGAACCTGACCGATGTCGATGACAAGACGATTCGTGATTCACGTGCTGCGGGAGTGCCGCTGCGGGAGTTCACTGCGAAGTACAAACAGGCATTCTTCGAGGACATCAGGACGCTTAATATCGAACCGGCCGAGGTCTACCCGGCCGCGACGGACCACATTCCGCAGATGATCCGGCTGATCTCGGTGCTGATGGAAAAGGGGTACGCCTATCAGGCGGAGGACCGGTCGGTCTACTTCTCGATCGACAAATTCAAGGATTACGGGAAACTGGCGAAAATCGACCGCGAAAACCAGCGTTCCGGCGTCCGGATCCGGAACGATGAGTACGCCAAGGATTCCGTAGCCGACTTCGCCCTCTGGAAGGCGTGGGATGAAAATGACGGTGAGGTCGCATGGGATTCTCCGTGGGGGCGGGGGCGTCCCGGCTGGCACATTGAATGCAGTGCGATGTCGAGTGAATACCTCGGCGATCACTTCGATATCCATACCGGCGGGATCGACAACATGTTTCCGCATCATGAGGATGAGATTGCCCAGAGTGAAGCCGCGTCTGGGCGGAAGTGGGTCAACTACTGGCTCCATTGTGCTCACCTGATGGTTGACGGCGAGAAAATGTCCAAATCGCTCGGCAATTTCTTCACTCTCAGGGATCTGCAAGCCAGGGGGTGGAGCGGGCGCGAGATCCGCTGGGTGTTGATCGGCGCCCATTACCGCAAGAAACTCAATTTCACGTTTGAAGCCCTGGCCCAGGCGCGGCAGACTTTGAATCGCTTCGATGAGTTGTTCGGGCGGATGCGCGGCATTTCCACTGCCGGTGACGGCAGTGAGGTGGACGAGTCGGTTGCGCACGCTCTGGAGGCGTTTGAAAGGGCGATGGCGGATGATCTCAATGTCGCTGAAGCGCTGGCCGCGTTGTTCGATCTGCAGCGCGCCGCCAACAAAATGGCCGATTCCGGGCAGCTTTCCGCCGCGGGAGCGGTCAGAGTACTCGATACTTTCCGCCGGTTTGACCGGGTGATCGGCTGCCTTGAGGTTGACGCGGAGAAGAAAGGCGATGAAATTCCCGCCGAGATTGAGCAGCTTGCCGTGCGCCGCGCCGCTGCGCGCAAGGTGAAGGATTTCCGGGAGAGCGATCGCCTGCGTGACGAAATCACCCGCCTCGGTTACCAGATCGAGGATGCGCCGGGCGGCGCGTACCGGCTCAGAAAATTGTGATCCTAATTGAAATCTAATGGGCGATGTATCGGATCTGAACATTCCGGAATTATATTCTCCACCATACAAGATCAGGAGGTTTTCCAGATGAGTAAAGAGAAAATTCTGGTAGTGGAGGATGAGGAGGCGATTCAGGAGCTGATCCGATACAACCTGAACAAGGACGGTTATGATCGGGTCAGATGCTGCGATTCCGGGGAGACGGCTCTTGCCGCGGCGCAGGAGTTCGCGCCCGATCTGATCCTGCTCGACCTAATGCTCCCCGGCATCGACGGACTCAGCGTCTGCCGTCGTCTGAAGAGCGACAGTCGTACCAGCGCGATCCCGATCATCATGCTGACCGCGAAGTCCGAGGAGAGCGACATTGTGGTCGGCCTTGAGATGGGGGCCGACGACTACCTGACCAAACCATTCAGCCCGAAGGTGCTGATCGCCCGGATCAAATCGGTGTTGCGGCGGGTCAATCATACGGAAGCTGATCCGATCGGGGGAACACTGAAACGCGGGCCGCTCTCGATGAATCGCGGTACCCGCGAGGTGTTGCTGGATGGGGTGCCGCTGTCGCTGACTTTTTCCGAATTTGAGATTCTCTATCTCCTCGCACGCCGCCCGGGATGGGTTTATACCCGCGGACAGATCGTCAACGAGGTCAAGGGGGATGATTATCCGGTGACCGAACGGGCGATTGACGTGCAGATGGTGAGTCTGCGTCGGAAACTGGGTGATCACTGCACATTGATCGAGACGGTCCGGGGCGTCGGTTACCGGTTTGTCCAGGAATGAGGCGACGGAAAGGAGGACGGTTGTGAAAAACTGGTTCATGCAGTTGTGGCCGGTCGCTTTTCTGCTGGTTGTGCTGGCTCTGGTGATCTTCTACTGGCGGCAGTCCGCCTCTCTTGAACAGATCTACATTGAGCGAACCGAGGCCGAACTTCAGGCTCGGGCGCGGCTGCTTTCGCGCGAAGCGGAAACGTTGATCCGCTCGAATCAACTGGGAGTTCTTCAGGCTTTCTGTCGTGAAGAAGGAGTTGCAACGGAAACCCGGATCACGGTAATTTCCGCAGACGGCAGGGTACTTGCTGATTCTCAGGAGGATCCGGCCAGGATGGACAATCACCGGTTGCGTCCCGAGATCATCGGTGCGGTCAACGCCTTTCGCGACGGGCGGCAGTACTATCTTTCGATCCGGCACAGTTCCACGCTAGGGCGGCGGCTGATCTACTGTGCGTCGCCGATCATGGTCGATGGCCGCACTTATGTGTTGCGAACCGCTTTCTCGATTCACAGACTTGACCAGATGCTGAATCAGGCACGGCTCGACATTGTTCTCGCCGTGTTGATTACCGTTCTGGCGACCGGCGGGTTGTGTTATCTGATCTTTCTGACCGTCAGCCGCCCGGTGCTGGAGCTTTGCCGGGCGTCGCGTCTGATCGCCGGTGGTGATCTTGACACCAGGTTACCGGTGCCGTCCCGCGGGGCAATCCGCGAACTGGCTGACTGCATGAGTCATATGGCGGAGGAGCTGAAGTCGCGGATCAATGAGATCTCCCGGGAGAAGAGTGAACGTGATGCGATTTTCTCGGCGCTCGCCGAGGGGGTGATCGTACTTGATCTGGAGACGAGGGTGATTGACATCAATGCAGCGGCGCGCCGGATGTTCATGCTGGAGGATGATCCGCTCGGGCAGGAGTTCAGTACCGTGATCCGCAATCTGGAACTCGCCGGTTTCCTCTCCCATTTGCGCGCTGCGGCCGGTCCCGAGGAGGCGGAGTTCGCGGTGGAACTTCCACACGGCACAAAACTTCTGCGGGTGCGCGGTTCTCAGCTCCGGTGGTCGGGCAGTCACGACTCCGGTCTTCTGCTGGTGATCTACGACATGACGCAATTGCGTAAACTCGAGAATTTCCGGCGTGACTTCGTGGCAAATGTTTCCCATGAGATCAAAACGCCTCTGACGGTGATCCGCGGGGCGATTGAGACGTTGCGCGACGGTGCGATCGAGGAGCCGGAGAGCGCGGCGCGTTTCATGCAGATCATCGATCTCCATGCGGAGCGTCTGAATGCTCTGGTACAGGATATTCTGAGTCTCTCAAAACTGGAGTGCCGGGCGGTGGGGGGCGGCTGTGAACTGATCGAGACCGATGTGGCAACTCCGGTGTCCACCGCAGTGGAACTTGCCCAGGCGCGGGCCGATGAGGCCGGGTTGAAACTGGTGACCGACATTCAGGCGCATCCCGTTGCGAAGATTGACGTGCAGTTGATCGAGCAGGCGGTTTTCAACCTGATCGACAACGCGATCAAGCACAGCGGCGAGACCAGGGAGGTCCTGATCCGGCTCCGCGAGGCTGACGGTAACGCTCTGATCGAGGTGATCGACCATGGTTGCGGCATCCCTCTGGAACACCAGCCGCGGATTTTCGAACGGTTTTACCGGGTCGATAAAGCGCGCAGCCGCAAAGCCGGCGGCACCGGGCTCGGACTGGCGATCGTCAAGCATGTGATGCAGCTTCATCACGGCAGTGCCGAAGTATCGAGCCGGGCAGGGGAGGGATGCACCTTCACACTCCGGTTGCCGATCGCCTGATTTGTCCGGTGGTTTCGGGAATTGGTGTGCCAAACTTCAGCGCCAGACTCTTCCCGCTTGAGAATGTGGAGCAATCCGCTCACGCCTGCCGGAGCTGATCGAGACGTCGTTCGCAGGCGATCATCAGAATCTGATCGAGGATCAGCTCAAGCTCCCCTTCCATCAGTTTCGGCAGATCGAAGGTGTTGATGTTGAACCGGTGATCGGTAACCCGGTTCTGGGGGAAATTGTAGGTTCTGATCCGTTCACTGCGATCACCGGTTCCGACCTGGGAACGTTTGTCGGCGGCCTGTTTGTCGGCCTCCTGCTGCTGTTTGTGCTCCAGCATTCTCGCATAGAGAATGCGCAGCGCAATTTCCTTGTTGCGGTGCTGGGATTTCTCCTGCTGGCTGGCGACGGAAAGTCCGGTCGGAATGTGGGTTACCCGGACCGCGGAATCGGTCGTGTTGACGCACTGGCCGCCGGGACCGCTCGAACGGAACACATCAAAACGGAGATCTTCGGGCCGGATGTCGAGTTCAACTTCTTCCGCTTCCGGCATTACCGCGACGGTGACCGTCGAGGTGTGAATGCGGCCGCCGGCTTCCGTGGTCGGAACCCGCTGGACACGGTGAACACCCGACTCGTATTTCATTTTGGAGTAGACTTCGTCGCCGGAAAGCGAGAACGACACCGCCTTGATGCCTCCGAGATCCGTATCGGACTGGTCGAGAATTTCGAGCTTCCACCCCTGTCGTTCGGCGAACTTCACGTAGGCCCGGAAAAGTTCCCCCGCGAAGAGCGCCGCCTCGTCTCCTCCTGCCGCCGGTTTGATTTCGATGATGATGTTTTTGGCGTCGTTGGGGTCGGGCGGCAACAGGGAAAGCTGGATTTCCGCCTCGAGTTTTCTGGACTTTTCCTCGAGTTCGGCGATGTCCGCTTCGGCGAGTTCCCGCAGTTCCGCATCACTCTCGGATGCGAGCAGCTCCCGATTTTCCCGGATCCCCGCAAGAGCTTTGCGCCAGGAATCGAATTGGGTGAAAAGCGTTTCGAGCCGCCGGTGCTCCTGTGAAACACGGCGCAGTTCCGCACTTCTGGCATAGATGCCCGGATCGGCCAGTGCCGCTTCCAATTCGGCGAACCGGCCGCGCAGGTTGTCGATATATCCGGCGATATCTTCCGGTACCATACGGTTTCAACTCATTTCCCCGGGCGGCAGGGCGGCCGTTCCGGACTCTGTGTTATCAAAAAAAGCCTGCCCGGGATCGCTCCCCGGCAGGCCGGACTTTTTCGACTGGAAACGACGGATCAGGCCTGTTTCTTGTAGCGGCGGTTGAACTTGTCGATCCGACCCGCCGTGTCGACGAATTTCTGCTTGCCGGTGAAGAAGGGGTGGCACTTCGCGCAGATGCCGACCTTGTATTCGGGGCGGGTGGATTTGATGTGCCACACCTCGCCGCAGGCGCAGGTGACGATGGCATCTTCGTACTTCGGATGCAGATCCTTTTTCATTTGCAGAACTCCGTTTGCTGGTTATATTATGTCTTTCAAAACTCAATACAAATCAAAACCAGATACTAAAGATATCACGATTCCGGTTTTTTTCAAGCCCCGGGACCGAAAAATGAAGGATAAAGCGTCATGACTCCGCGAGAATGGATCGCCGCCGCCGGACTTCCCGATGATTTTCTTGAATGTGTATTGCCGGTATGGGATTTTTCGCCCGCTGCACCGGCGTTGCCGGAGTTTCTGACCGTCGATTTTTTCCGTCGCTGGTATCCGCTGACCGGCTGCCCGGAGGAGCTGCTGCCGGAGGTGGAACGGGTCTGCCGGATTGCCGCGGAGAATCCGGTGGTCAGAATTTATGCGAATCTGGTCTTCCGGGTCCAGTTGCTGGAACCGCCCCGGTGCCGCTTCTCCAGGATTCCGTCACTGGAGAAACTGCTCGGGCCGCGTGGAGTCGGTGTCCTCCAACTGATGATGGCCCTCGGTTCCCTGCCGTACGTTGCGGCGAAACACGCTGAACTCGGTTTGCCGGCGGAGCATCTCGAAGGCGTCGCGCGCTGGATAGGCGGTACCGTCGGGATCTACAAGGCGGGGCATGAGGGGATTCCGGGCCATGATCTCGGGCAGCTTTTCTGGCTTCGGTATTCGATGGAGGGACGGTTGTTCCGGGTCGGGCGGTTTGAATATTTCATCCAGCGGGCGCCGGAGTGGCTTCCGGCAATCTACCGTCACTGTCGCTCGGGGCGGACGATCGCGCTGGCTCCGGACGGTTGGTTTGCCGGGCCGGATGGTATGCGCTGTTCGCCGGAAGAAGCCGGCGCAACCGCACTCCGGTTCTCCGAGACTCCCGACACGGTTCGGGGGATCCCGATCGATCCGGCCTCCGGACGGTGTGAAATTGAGCAGCCGGTGATATTGAGCCGGTCTGAATTTCTGCCGGTCATCGCAGCTCATGACTGGGTGCCGGGGGTTCATATTCCCGGCGGCGGCGGAATGACTCCGGAGCGGGCGGCAGATTCGTTGCGCCGTGCAAAAGTTTTTTTTCAGCGGTATTTCAACCGCGAGGTACCGGCTTTTGTCTGTGATTCATGGATTCTGAATCCGGACTGGCAGACGGAGTTGCCGGAATCCAATCTGACGAAATTCATGCGGGAACTGTATCTGTGCAGCTTCCCCGTCGATCCCGAGGCCGGATTGTTCTTCGTATTCGGCCGCAGCGGCGGCGATCGTCGGAGTTATCCGGCCGACACCTCGATCCGGCGTGCGTTTCACCGGATCTGGGAGTCGGGGCGCGAACTGCGCCCCGGGGGTATGTTCCTTCTGACCGCCGATCTCGACCGGTTCGGTACCGCCGTCTATCGCACGACCGGCGGCCGTCGGGCGTTGGAGGCGTGACGCGCCCGGAGACGTTCTTCTCCCGCCGGCGCGTCGGTGCCCTGTCCGCCATCTACCAGTGGATCAGTTTTGTCACATCCACCGGCTGCCCGGTCTTCATCGCGATATTGGCGGCAATCCCGGTCAGAATCGATTTCGCCCCGTCGTGATAGTCGGCGGCGAGACCGAGCGGATCCTCATCGACGCCGATGAAGATGTTGCGCAGCAACTTCTCGTCGCCGCCTCCGTGACCGGCCAGCGAATCGCACTCGTATTCGATCACCTGCGGTTTGCCCCAGTGCGGCTGGAAGATGATTTCCGGCTGCAGTTTCGAGCGATCCTCGGCGAGTTCCCGCATCCCGAAGGTGCTGAAATCCTCTTTTTCATCGGCATCGACAAAGGAACGCTCCACCACATTGAACTCAAGACGCCCCCTGGTACCGTTGAATACAATCCGGTACCCCTCCCACGGACAATGGGCACAGAGGCAGTAGGTCATCACGGCGTTGTTCCTGTAACGGACCATCACCCCCATGTTGTCCTCAATGTCGATCCCGTCGCCGAACACACTCTGATCACGGTAGTAGCCGTCTTCTGCCTCCGCATTGTAGTAGAGCCCCATCATCGTCTCATCATCGGGGGAGATGTGAAGCGCGAAGGGATCTTTCGCCGCGATCGGGTTGTTCCGTGCGCGCGAATAAAATTCCGTGATCCCGCGTTTTTCCGCATTGATTTTGCCGTAGAATTTGAGGTCGCCCATCGCGAACACCGTGACCGGTTCGGAGTTGAGCCACCAGTTCACGAGATCGAAATGGTGGGTCGCCTTGTGCACCATCAGGCCGCCGGAGTTCGCCTTGTTACGGTGCCAGCGGCGGAAATAGTCCGCGCCGTGACTGGTGTCGAGCAGCCATTCGAAGTGAACGCTGTTGATTTCCCCGACAACGCCGGACTGGAGCACCTCCTTGACTTTGCTGTTGCGCGGCGCATAGCGGTAGTTGAAGGTCACGGTCAGCTTCCGCCCGGTGCGTTTCTGCGTGTCGATGATCTGCTGACACTTCTCGACGTCAATGGTCATCGGCTTCTCGCTGATCACATCACAGCCGAGTTCCATCGCCCGGCAGGTGTACTTGTGATGGGTCCGGTCCATGCTGGTGACGATCACCACTTCAGGCTTTGTTTCTGCGATCATCCGGTCGAAGTCGATGGCCTTATAGGTCGGCACGTCCGGATGGTTGTCACAGGTTTTTTTCAGAAAGACGTTGTTGTAGTAGTTCATCCGTGACTGGTTGCTGTCACAGATCGCAACCAGTTCGGCGCGATCTTTGAACGTCTTTGTGACCGCCTCGATGTACATCGCCGACCTGCCGCCGGTACCGACCAGAGCGTAACGTTTCTTTGCCATTTGAGTTTTCTCCTGTCTAGGTGGTTTGATGAGAGTGCAATGGTTCGTTTTTTCCGGAACTTTCGCGCCGGATCAATCGGGTGGGAAATACCGCGGTCGCCGGAGGCGGCGCGGCGGATGCCGTGACGAGTTCCACCGCACGGGTGATCAGTTCGGCATCCGGATGGGCGACGGTGGTCAGGGTCGGAATCGCGTATGCTCCGGCACTGTCGTCGTCGAACCCGGCCACAGCCACATCTTCCGGAATGGCGATGCCGTGCTCGTGTGCGTAACGGTAGAAGCCGAGGGCCATGCGATCGGTATCGAAGAATACCGCGTCAGCACGGAATTGCTCAAGCTCAGGCCCTGCCGCATAACCGTCGGCCAGTTCCAGTCCGGCGGATTCTATTTTCAGACTTTCGATTAGAGAGGGCGCGGTCGCCAGCGCGCGCTCGAAACCGCTGCCGCGCCCTTCAGCCGTCATGGTTCCGACATGGGCAATCCGGCGACGACCGTTCCGGATCAGATCTTCGACTGCCGCCGCCACGCCGCTGGTCCGGTCGGTCAGCAGACGGTCGAACCCGGAATCATCGATCGGGCGATCCAGAAAGATGAAACGCATCGGGTAGTTGTGCAGCAGTTTGGTTTCCCAGTTGCTGTCCCACGAAAAGAGGATGACATGACCGACGATCCCGCTCCATTCGCGGAGCAGGGCTTCAAATTCGACCTGGTTTTCCGGAAGGGTTCCCAGCAGCGTATGACGGCCGTTTTCCGCGAGCCGCTTTTCCAGAAGTTGAATCTTGCGCTGGACGGCTTCACTGCGGCATTGCGCCGCGGCGATCACACCGACGATCCGGCTCTCGCGCTGCTTCAGACTGCGTGCTGCCGCATTGGGCACATAGTGAAGCGCTTCTGCCGCGCGCCGTACTGCTTCGGCCACCTCTTTTTTTACCGGACCGCCGCCGCGCAGCGCCCGGCCTGCCGTCCGGATCGAAACACCCGCCTGTTCCGCGACCATCTTCAACGTGGAAGCCATTGCCGATTCCCGCTCAAAATTAGTTGTGCCATCGTTGGCATAATTTAGTATAATCCAGATTTCCGCGAATGCAAACATGGAATCGTGTTTTTTTTTGAAAACTGTACCGCGGAGGCTGGACTCCGTAAAAGGATCAGGACAGGAAACGTATGGCGGCCGGCAGTTGCGAGAAATTGTAGATGATGTAGTCGGCCTCGGTATCCCGGTACTCCTGTTCCCCCTGATTGGATTTGAAGAACACCGCCTTCATGTCGGCTTCGTGGGCCCCGAACACATCGCGGTACATGTCGTTGCCGACAAAAAGCACCTCCGGGGAGCTGAGGCCGAGCGCCTTGAGGGCAAGATCGAACATCCGCCGATCCGGTTTCCGGAAACCGAGGTCGCCCGAGACGATGACCGACCTGAAATAACCGTCCAGCCCGACGGCGCGGAGCTCCGGCATCGCCCAGGCGCTCTGCCCGTCTGAGACCGCCGCCATGAGATAGCGGTGTTTCAGGTAATCGAGTACCTCCCTGACGCCCGGATAGAGCTGGAGTTTGTAGCGGGTCGCCGCACGGTAGACTTCGGCGGAGAGCAGGGCGAGGGAGGCGGTCTCTTCCGGCGGAAGCGGAGTCACGGCATTACAAGTGATGATTTCACGGAAAATTGCAGTCACATCAAATTCCGGATAGTTTTCAGGACTGTTCCGCCGCTGGCTCCGGTTGAGTTCGAAATAGGTGCGTTTCAGCTCTTCGGGCGCAATCCGGACATTCCGATAACTGAGGAAGTTGGAGACCACGCGGTAAGCGCCGTCATCGCCTTCGTCGGTCAGAATGTCGATCAGTGTGCCATTCAGGTCGAATATCAATCCTTTGATCATGCTCTCATCTCCGCAGACATGCTCCGGCCTCTTCGATCAGGCTCCGCCGGTACTCCCAGTCCAGGTAACCGTTGCGGGCGATCCGGAGCAATGTGATTCCCATATAAAACGGCACCCGGCGCGTAATTGAACGGAAAGCCGTGTCCCGATCCGGAAAATGGCAGGAATATTCCCACAGGAAGTGGCCGATGAACGGCTCCGCCGCGTATTTGTTGCCGGTCGTACGCAGGAAGCTGTGCAGCAGCTCTCCCGCCAGTCGCCCGACATCGAACACCCGGTCGGTATGGTGTGCCCGTTCAAGATCGAAAGTGATCACATGCAGCCCGTCCCCGAAGAGGAAATTCGACGGCGTCGCATCGCCGTGAACCAGCACCTGCCGATCCTCCCACATCACCCGTTCGCGGCGCCAGAGTTCCCGCTGATGTTGAAGGCTGCCGATCTCCGCCTGGCTGAGGAGTCCGTTGTACGCCAGATTGCCGATCAGGGCATCCATGTAGGAGCAGTTTGCTCCGAAATCCACCTCGCAATTCTGTGCGGTCCGGTTGTGAAGTGAGGCGAGGAAATAAGCCAGAGCCGTCAATTTCCCGAAAAGCAGACCGTCGTCTTGACGGGAGATGGCGCGGGTGATCACGCTGTCGAGCGGTTCGCCGTCGCAGTGTTCCACCATCAGCAGTTGATTGAGCGAATGATTGACTCCGAGCGGCCGGGCCACGTAATGCAGGCCACCGGTAAAACCGGCGTCCCGGAAGGTCTGCAGGCCACGGAGTTCACGCTCAAGGCGTCTCCCCGCCGCGTCGTAGTCCGGAGTACGGGGCGAACGGAAGAACTTGCCGATTGCTTTTGCCCCGGTATGCCGCTCTTCGTAGAGATAGACCGCGTTGGAGGCATTCAAACGGAATACTCGGAATGAAGTGGCTGTCTCACGCTGGAGCTGCGGAAAGATATCATATCTCAGATAGCCGTAGAGCGGATCAGCTCCGGAAAGGTGCCCCAGATATTCTCTTCCCATTGCAACTCCTCGCACACTCGCATTCCATGTTCCGGGTGATCGCCGTTTTCCGCCGACCCTTTCCGGGCGGAAATCCCCCCGGTTTCTAATCTATCAGCATTCTGGGAGTTTTCAAGCTGCGGATACGCTCTGCTTCTTCCTGTATGGTTCGGGCATATTCGGAATGTTCCGGGGGTGGGGGCGAATCCCATCCCCCGGCACGTCGGATCAATATTTTTGATCGGCGTAGTTGACCCAGCCTCCGGCCTTCACCAGCTCGAGGTCGAAGTCTCCTACGGTGAAGGGGTAGATTCTGGTTTCACTGCCGTTGGTGACGGTGAAGGTCATCCGGTTGAGGTCGGTGGTCAACTCGGCGTCGGTACCGGCAAACGTTGCAAAGAGTTCATCTATCACAGCCCGGTCGAGCTGTACGGCCATCAGGCCGCAGTTGAACATATTCTGCCGGAAGATCCGGGCGAAATTCTCGGCGATCACGATGTTGATGTCGTTGCATTCGAGAACCCACGGTGCATGTTCCCGGCTGGAACCGCAGCCGAAGTTGGCACGGGTGACGATCACGCTTTTACCGGCGATGTCTTTTTTGGGGTCGAACCCCGGGAGGGAGAGATCCTCGAGACAGTAGGGTTTCAGCGCCGCCTTGGTCAGCTCCGTAAGATATTTGGCCGGGATGATTTCATCGGTGTTGATGTCCGAACGGTCCAGAAAGAGAATTTTTCCGTTGAAGTTTTTCATTTTCAGAAGTTCCTTCGATGATTAACCGACAAAGAGGGGGGAGTTGGTGATCTTGCCGGCCAGCGCAGTCGCTGCGGCAGTCGCCGGACTCATCAGGTGAACCATTCCGCCCTTGCCCATGCGGCCGTTGAAATTCCGGTTGGTGGTCGAGGCGCACGATTCCCCGCTGGCCAGAACCCCGTTGCTCATGCCGAGACAGGCGCCACAGGTCGGATTGGTCACGCAGAACCCGGCGTCCATGAAGATCTGAATCAACCCCTCCGCGAGCGCCTCGCGGTAGATCTTCGGCGTCGCAGGTGATACGATCGCCCGGACATCCGGACTGATCGTTTTTCCCTTGAGGATTCCCGCCGCAATCCGCAGATCCTCGAGGCGGCCGTTGGTGCAGCTGCCGATGTAGACCTGATTGACCGGGGTCCCCTCCATCTCACGGACGGTCTTCACCTGGTCCGGCTTGTAATTGAATGTCACCATCGGCTCGAGGGTGGAGACATCGAGAGAGACGACCTTTGCGTAGACGGCGTCGGCGTCCGGCCGCCACTTCGAGTAGTCGGCGAGTGCGGCTTCTTTGTCTGCGTAGTCGTTCTGGATGAAGGGCCAGAGGTAATCGACGGTTTCCCGGTCCGGGTAACAGATCCCGCAGGTGGCTCCAGCTTCGATCGCCATGTTGCAGAGGGTCATGCGTGCATCCATGTGCATCGCGTCGACCGCCGGGCCGGCAAATTCGATCACCTTGTCGGTGGCTCCGTTGACCGTCAGCATCCGGATCACCGCAAGGATCACATCCTTGGCGAACACACCCGGGCGGAGCGCTCCGGTGAGTTCCACCTTGATCGTCTCGGGTTCCCGCATCGTGCAGACACCCTTCAGGATGCCTACCTCAAGATCGGTGGTGCCGACGCCGGCGGCAAATGCGCCGAACGCACCGTGGGTGCAGGTGTGAGAATCTCCCATGATCACCGTGAAGCCTGGTCGGACAAAGCCCTTCTCCGGAAAGATCGCATGACAGACCCCGTTGCGACCGATGTCGAAGAAGTCTTTGATTCCGTGACGTTTCGCCCATTCGCGCATCGTCTTGCCCTGTTCGGCGGTCTTGGAGTCCTTGGCCGGGGTCACATGGTCGATTACCGCTTTGATCTTATCCGGATCGAACACCCGGTCCTTGCCGATGGCGACCAGGTCGTTGATCGCGATCGGCGTGGTGATTTCGTGGCAGAACACGCGGTCGAGACTGAGCACCCAGACTCCATCGGCGGGTTTATCGACGACATGGGCGTCGAAAATTTTCTGAGCCGTGGTTTTTCCCATTTTCTTTTCCTCCTTGATTCGGATGGGTATGGTTGATTCACAATTCATAACATACCACGGGAAAAGGAAAAATCAATATTTTTATGAAATTTAATTATATTTAACAAAAGACGTGCTATATTATTTTCAGAGAGCGGGTTCGATACAGGAGAGGGAGGCATGATGGAAAATCGCATCGGCAGAAAAATTCATCAGTTCAGAAAAGAGAAGAACTTGACAATCAGGGAGTTCTCCATATTGTCCGGAATCAGTACCGCGCTGGTCAGCCAGCTTGAGCGGGGAATCGGCAACCCCAGTTTAAGTGTATTAAAATTAATTTGCAGGACATTGAACACCTCGCTCTCTTCGCTGTTCGTCGAGGAGATCGACAATGCTTCTCTGATCCGCCGTGAGGCGGAGCGGGAGCGGATTCATCACCCCGGGGAACGCAATACCGTCTACTACAATCTGACACCGGGCCCTCTGAAATCCAACGTCGAACTGCTGTTGATGGCGCTGGAACCGGAAAGTGAAACCAATGCGGGATTCTCTCAGCATTTCGAGGAGGAGATCGCCTATCTGGTCGAGGGGGAGGCGGTGATTGTCTTTGAAGATGAAGAGTTTGTGTTGCACGCCGGGGATACGGTGCGCATCCTTCCGGCGCGCAAACACAAGTTGCGCAATCCGACCTCCCGGCCGGTGCGGGTGCTCTTCATCAAGAGTAAAGCCAACTATTGAAGTTTTGTCATGGAGACCGATTCGAGAAACACTCCGTCCGGGTCGCTGCCGTCGGCCAGACTCTGCAGATGCAGATAGCTGACGCCGTTCACGGTGTCGAGGTTGAGCGGTACTGAACCGGTCTTCTCTCCGACTGTGAAGTGACAGATTCCCGCCTCCTGATCGTACTCCAGAATCAGTTCTCCCCATACGCCCGGTTCGAATGCCGGACAACGGGCGAGACGCCCGGCGGAATCGAGTTCAAGAGTGAAAACCGCAAAACTGTCGATGACCGGATCCACCGGATTGAACCAGCGATCGCAGAGCGAGATCCGGACTCCCGCCGAACCGGGATTGAGCCGCAGCTTGAGTTTGAGTCGTCCCCGACGTGCTGCAGGGAAATTCCAGACGGCTCCCTCCTTCTCATGGAGCAGCCGCGGATCAGGATGGCGGGCGATCTGCAGCACCTCGCGGGGAATCCCGTCCGGATGCGGTACCAGCGCAACCCCCGGGCGACGGTTGTAGGAGCAGTGGCCTGCGATGCCGCGGAAGCCGCCGGTGATGCTTTTGAGATATTGATGAATCGACCAGTTGTCAAGTCCGGCGGTGAAATCATCTTCCCTCCCTGTTTCATCAAGCCACCGGGGATTGAAGATCACGATCCTGCGGCAGCGCGAATGCTGGCCGAAGGCGACGATCACATTGCCGTCGGCCAGTTCGAACGCCTGATTCTGGTGGATGCTCTTGTCGAGCGAATCCCAGGTGCCGCCGCTGCTGCGGAAGTCGATGTCGTTCCGGCATGCGTTGAGTGCGAGTTCCCGGAATCCCCGCCAGGTTCGGCCGCCATCGTCACTGATCGCAGCATGTAGTGCGTCACGGTTGGTGAAGACGTCCTCCCAGGTCCCATCCCGACCGGTTTCATCCAGTTCGGGTTGGAGGTCGTGATCCCGTTCGGGCAGGGGGGTGGTGTTGTTCCAGATTGCAAGCATCCTGCCGCCCGAGAGAGCAAGCAGATTCGGCATTGTCGCGACGCTGTAGAAACGCGACGGAGCCGGATCCGTCCAGCTCTCCCCGCCGTCGGTTGAGAAGCATTCCCAATGGTAGTCGGTCGAGGTTCGCAGCAGCATATGAAGTCTGCCGTCGTCATATTCGGCGACGACCGGTTCCAAACCGGGGTGACGCCAGCGATACCCCTTGTGGGGCCAGGCGATTTCATGGACCGGCGGACGCTTGATCCAGACTCTGGTCCAGTGTTCTCCATCATCGTCGGAGTAGAGGATGCCGCCGTCGACGACATTCTCCTTGCGGATCTCGAAGGGGAGAATCCAGCGGCGGCGGTTTCGCAGTGCCAGCGGCTGCCGCTGGATATGCAGTGCCTCGTCCCCGAGGAAGCGTGCAGTGAACGGGCCGTCCGGACCTTTCCGGGACCGGAAAAGCCAGAGTCCCGGCCGGTCGCACAGACTGCGTGCCGAATAAGAGGAGTCGTGATCGAGCACATGTCGGGCATCTTCCAGTGTGGCAAAACCGAATACGGTCAGATAGTCTCCGCTCCACGGGCTCCGGACGGTACCGCCGGGACTCGGCGTATCGACATATTCAAACTGCCAGTTGCGGCCGTTGTCGAAGCTGCGGATCATATTGATCCGGACTGAGACGGTATGATCGGCGTGAAGGATCGGCTCCTGCCCGTAGTGGCGAAGCTCTCCATCGGGAAGCAGCATGAAATCCCGATGGGCGTTGGTCGGTGGAATCGCAACGACGGTCGGCGCGAAGATCGGTTCTGGAACTTGACTCATTTTTTTCCCTCTGATAGGATCTGGTAAGGAACTACCTGTGTGGTTCAAGACGGGTTGTGGAAATCCTGTCGGCGGGAATGCCGCCGGAGTTTTCATCCTGCGGCCGTTCTCGCAGACGAAACAACAACTCAGTGATAGATCACCATTGCCGCAGCGTATTGACACCCGGGGGCCAGCACCGCACCGTGCGGCAGCTGTGCATCGAGGTAGACGGTGTCTCCCCTGCGCATTCTGCGGGCGTTTTCAAAGCTGCCGATCGCATAGTCGACCTCGCCCTCCAGCAATACGAAGAACTCCTGACTGTCATGCTGCAGAAGCTCGCGGCGTTTGTCGCTCGGCCGGTATTCGATGAAGAAGGGATTCATCTTGCGGTCGGTTTTTTCGAAAGCCAGAGCAAAATAACTGATTCCGTATTCTCCGGACTGGTTGCGGTCGATGAACTCCCCTTCGTTGAGGTGGCCGAACACATATTCCGGCGAGGCGTTTTCGCGGCGGAAGAGATCGATCATTTCAACGCCGAGAGCGGCGGCGACAAGATTCAGAGCCCGCAACGAGGCACCGGTCCGGAAATTCTCCAGCCGTGAAATATATCCCTTGCTCAAACCGCTGCGTGCGGCGAGCTGGTCAATGGTAAGTTGCTGCTGCAGCCGCAGTTCGCGGATTTTGTGGGCGACGTTGACGAGGTCCATGCTTTCTGTCCTGCAAATGGTTGAACGGTTGTCTTTGCGTTAAGATACTCCCGGAAAATCTCATTTCAAGGCACCGATTTGAAAACGAGGTGGGGAATTTGTGGAACTTCAGCTGCCTGCCGGAGAAAGTGTTTCGTGACATCTACGGGAATCCTGACTTGACTTTTTCCGATTATGAGCCATATTATATGATATACGATAAACAGTTATTGATTCACGTTCCTTATTTGTAGACGATCATGGAGGTTTCGAGATGACAAGACGTGTTTTCACCCTCATTGAGTTGCTGGTAGTGGTCGCGATCATCGCCATTCTGGCGGCAATGCTGCTTCCGGCGTTGAACAAAGCGCGCGGGAAAGCGCAGGAAATTCACTGCAAAAACAACCTCAAACAGCTCGGAACTGCATTGCTGATGTATGCCGATGCCAACAACGATCGTTTGCCCGACGCCCAGAATTACAGCTGGGATCGGAATTTGTGGGATGCCGGATTCCTGGCCAAAACCTCTGCAGGTTACAAACTTGCGCACTGTCCCACCGACGTGCAGCCGCGGAGTGCCGCCGCACTGGCGATCAACAGCAATCCGAAAAGCTATCGTTGCAACGGCTACCTCTGGACCAATGCCGATCCGAATGTCTGCCTGTGGGGCAGAATCAAGCGGGTCCGGAACAATCCGAGTACTTTGATTTCGCTGGTCTGCGTCTCCAATCAGAACATGGTGATGACTTCCGGTACTTCCGATTCCGGGTACACTTTTGAGAAAGACCAGCGTCGTCACAGCCTTTCCGCAATTACCGCTCTGGCCCTGGGGGGGAATGTCAATACCATCTCCTACAACGGCGACTGGAATGTTTACTGGCGCGCCCACAAAGCTGTCGGCGAATGATTTTTTTCGTGAATTTCGTGACGGTATCGCATCAGGAAATTGACAGCGCAGTTTCAGAGGTTTATACTATATATTCGTGAAGATTTCATGACGGTCATCCTGATGGGAGAGAGGTTCCGAAAGTGCCGAATACCAATATCAATACGATTGCTCGAGACGCGAAGGTCTCAACCACGACGGTATCCAACTTCATCAACGGTACGGAGGTGTTTCCGATTTCCGCCGACACGAAGAAACGGATCTTCGATGTCATGCGCGCGTTGAATTACCGACCGCACGTCGGCGGTACATTGATGCGCCGGGCTGCGACCCGGCCGGGGCGGCTCGGATTCGTGATGGGGGAGGATTGCCGGATGCGGACTCTTACCACGGTTGGACTACCTCTGATTCAGCGGTTGCTGGTGGAGCTGGAAATGGCGTTGGAGACCCGTTTCGGCTGGTCCCTGACGATACTTCACGTGAACGATGAAAATTCCAGACTGGAGTGGAACGAGCAGCTGATCGGAATCGACTGTCTGATCAACTTCGGTCAGCTCAATGCGCAGATGTGCGATGTTACGGTACGGCGGAATCTGCCGCTGATCGAACTCTCGTCGACCGAGGAGTTCCGCAAGCATGGCGACTTTCACGGGGTGATCGAGGAGTATGATCGGGTGTTCTGGCGGAATGACCGGCAGATAGCGGATCTTTTTGAACGGTTCTATGCCGACGGAGCGCGGAAATTTCTCTTCCTTTCCAGTTGTAACATTGCCTCTCTGCGTCCCGACTACTTCGGCCTCGACGCCGAAGCGAAGTTGCGGGGTTTTGAGTCGGCCCTGGCGGCCCATCCCGATTGCGAGGGCAAGGTGCTGTCGCCCGAGAATGTCGGAGATTTCGGCATGTTCCGGGAGTTTGAACTGGTGCGGCGGCTGCTGGCCGGCAACATCGAAGAACTGAGACAGGCCGATGCGGTAATTGCGCACAACGACATCGTCGCCTACGCTGCCGTTTCGGCGGCGGCGGAACTCGGGCGACGTCCCGGCGGGGAGCTGCGGATTTCCGGAGAGGGGGACTTCGACTTTCTGCGTTACTGGTATCCGAAAATCGTTACCAGCTCCGTGGACTACGCCGGTCTTACCGAGGAGCTCTGCCGGTTGATCGAGTTCCGGCAGAAAGATCGTCGCTCCCCGTGCCGCCGGATCGAGATTCCAACTCACATCGTTCAAAGATAACCTTCATATAGATTCAATCAGAGCCGGAACCGGCGCTTCCCTGTCGTGGACGCGCCGCCGGCGGGAAACGGGAGATTTTCGAATGAAAATGCGTCTGCCGATGTCGGCTGCAGTCGTGATCGCTGCCTTCCACCTGGGCGCGGCGATGGTTCCGGACGGGTTTTATTATGAGAGAAACGATCATATCCAGACAGGACGTGAACCGTTGTTCTTCACCTATTCCTTCGCTCAGGAAGACTCCGCCGCACTGAAAAAAGGAGTTGAGTTTGAAGTCTCGGATCTCGCCCGCCGAACGGTATTTTCCGGCCGCAGTGACCGCTGCCGCATCGACGGCAGGCTCGCCGTTTTCCGGTTGCTGGAACCCGATCGGATGGCGAAACTGGCGACCGGATGGTACGATCTGGCGATCCGTCCGGTTGGGGAATCGGAGTATTTCCATCTGAAATTTTACGTCCGGCAGTTCGGCGCCGCGGCGAAGCCGGTCGTCTATCTGCTGGATAACGCGACGCCTGAAGGGTTTGCCCTCTGGGCCAACGGTGACTCTCCGGATATCGAACCGTTGCGCGCCTTTCCCGAATCCGGGTCTCCGGCGCTGGTCGTTGTATCGAGTTACACCCCGCTTCCGGCGGATCAGCTCGCGGAACTGAAGAAGTTTGTTTCGGAGGGCGGTACCGCGGTTTTCTTCGGGGTGAACAATGGCAACCTTGACGAACTCAATCCGCTGGTACTCCGGCGTTCCGCGCTTTACAGCCGGGAACCCGTCGCCGTCAGCGGCGGGCCCTTCGACGGCAAGACTTTTTTCCCGGTCAATGCCGTGCTTGCTTCTGGAGCAAAGGCGATTGCGGTGACGGAGAACGGCGCACCGGCAATTGCCGAAAAAACATTCGGCCGGGGGAAAGTCATTGCGTTTGCCGGAGCGATCAAGCCGAATGTGTTTTATGATGAACTGGTGTTCGGCACCCTCGGCCTGACTCCTGCAGCGCACGGAAAGGCTCCGCAGAAAAGCAGTTCCGACGGCTATCGGGAGGGGATCAGCCGTGACAACTTCGGTCGGTTCGGCTGGTTGAACGATGACCGGGTCAACGCGGTGGGAATCCGACCGGAACAGCGTTTCCGGATGTGGGACGTTGTGCAGGATTATTTCGGTGTCAGTTTCACGGATACCAACGCACCCGGAACGCTTGCCGCGGAACGGGTCAACTGGATCGGGAAGAGTCTGATTGGCCGCGGCGGCCGGTGGGGAGAGGAAAGCCGGATTACTTTCGGTCTGGGGACGCCCGGTGTACTGTTTGAAAATTCTTCTTCCGATACGGTCCGAATCGAGAGTCCTATGCTCGGTTTTGTCGCCTGGCCGACTGCGCAGGGGAGCCGGACCGCCGAACTCGGACGCGACGGTGAACTTCAATTGGCCGGTCTCGAGCGCAACTGGCTTCTGGTCTGGAATCGCAAAGAGAACTATGATGCGTGGCCGCTGCTGATCTCCTTCAACCGGCGGCTCAAAGCGGCGAAGATGGTCGGCGGGGAACTGGTTCTGGAATTTGCGAGGCCGGATCTGGCGATATCGATCATGCCGCTCTGCGGACTTCGTCATTTCACGCCGGAAGAGGTTGCCGCGTGGGTGCCGGAACTTCCCCGCGACGTTCTGAAGAAGGCTGATTTCTGGAACCGGGCGCTGGCTGCGCGCACTGTCGGCTGCGTCGAAGAGTACAAGGTGGATCGGGAAGCAGGCAAGGTAAGCATCCGCAACACCTTCGACTATCACACCATCCGGAATGACTGGGGAGTGGAGCCGGAACCGGTGGCGCCGCTGCCTCCGTTGCTTGCCGTCTACGCGAAGACCGGGTCCGTGGAGTTCGGCGAGGGGTGCGGCGATCTGGCCTACGCCACCTTCTACGGGCCGCTCTGGGGACGGCGTGGCAGCGGCGTTGCTGAATATACGCTTGCATTACCCCAACTGGATTATACGCTGCCGACCCGCGCAGTCGATCCCCGGCTGGATCTGCCGGTGAACAAAGCGTTGTTCGATCGGATCATCGAGCATCTGGCGGTTCCGGATCTGATCTACATCGGGTCGAATTTCAGCCTGGTTGAACCGGTCAGGGGGCGGATTTATCCGAACCGCGACCTGCAGGACTCGGTGACCCGCAGCACCACCGAAGCGCCCGAATGGAAGTACATTGACCTGCATCGTTCTCTCGGCGGCGTGACCGGAAACCTGATGTTCAAACCCTATCTCGACGGCGTCGGCGGTTATGAGGAGGCAAAGGCACGGCTCGAAACCAAGATAAACCGCAACATTCAACGGGATATCGAGTACTTCCAGTACAAGATGTTTCTGCTTTACCGGAACGAACCTTTCTCCGGGATTCCGTACCTGATGGCTTTTCTCGGGCCGGTGCGGCTCAACGACGGTTACCGGATCTTCCACGATATGAATGAAACTGCCGGAATTTTCCTGGAGACGATGGGGCTGTACAGCCGGATGTACGGAGACCTGCCGTTCTTCCGGTCGAATCTTCCCTTCATCGAGCTCTTCAACAGCAATGTCAGGAGCGCCAACGACTGGAGTTGGATGAGTTCGATGGCGGTGGAGTGGGGCATGGGGAACAACATCGACATGTTGAATGCCGAATTGACAGGCTGGGCCGGCTCCTGTACCGTCAATACCGCGCTCGGAAGGGAGGAGGAGGCCGACTTCGCCCGCTATATGGCCGCGAAAGCGGCGGTTTCCACAGGCGCGCGGTTGTTCCTGCAGGAGTTCTACAACTCATTGAATTTCCCGATTCCCCCGGAACTCGGTCCGGTGATCCACGAGATGGCAGATGTCGCACAGGATGCCCAGATCCGGAACCGTTACCTGTCGCTCGGCGTATCGCATGGGTATGGAGAGGGATGGCCTTCGCTGTGGCCCAATGCGATCAATGAGGGCTTGTTGTCGCACTTCATCGACGGCAAGGATTTCTACAGTACCAGCAAAGGGGTTCCGGTCGAGCTGCTCAATTTCTATCGCAGCAACCCGGAAATGACGGAACTTCTGCTGAATTACGAGGAACAGTTCCGGACATTTGCGTTCCGGAAGGGGCGTCCCTATCTCTACAGCCGCACCGCGGGGCGGTTCTATCTCGATCCGGAGAACCGCAAGGGGATCAGCGACACATTGTTCCGCACCTTTGTAATGCCGGGCTGCACGGCGAAGATCCTCGGAGCCGGGCTTGCCGACTGGGAACTGACGGGAATGACCATCGTGCTCGAATTGCTGCGGCAGACGGCCGATCAGGACCGGACGGGTGATTTCGTTCCGGTCGCCGATGAGAAGAACGGCAGGATCAGCTGGGATATCGTCGACCCGAAGAAGGGGCAGCCGCGCCCGAAGTACCGGCAGATCCGGGTTGATCAGGAACCGGAAAACGTTGCCGACGGTGCGGTCGCGGCCTGTTTTGAGCTGGCCGCTCCGGCGGACGGAAATCAGCCGGTGGTATTCACGCGGTTCGATAAAAAGGCGGTCAGGGACAAAAACTGTACTGCGCTGAGCTTTTTGATCAAAAGTCAGACCCCCGGCACTCTCGATGTGGTACTGCCCAATGTCGAATGGAACAAGCGTCTTGCAGTGCCTGTAAAACTCGGCGAAGGTACGCGTGAATGGACACGGATACGGCTCGAGTTTGAGCGTGATTTCAAGATGAGTGAAAACGGCATGACTCCCGCCGACCTGCGCGGCGAACTCTTCTTCTTCAATGGAGTGATTCCTGGTCAGGAGCGCGCGCCGATCACCTGGTATATCGACGACATCCGCTTCGAACCGTAAAATTCGTCCGGGACGATCTCAATTGCGGCGGATGCAGGCGTTTGAGTCGAGCCAGAGCGGATCGTTGTCGAACACTTCGCTCCAGCGCATTGCCGCCGCGTGACCATCCTGGAACGCGACGTTCATCGCGGCTCTGCTTCCATGCCGGTAGGCCGGAGCCCAGGTGCCGCCGGTTTCGCCGTTCTTCCAGTAATTGTGGCGGGGGTCGGCGTAATCCCTGTAGATGCGCGCATCGAGGCCGTCTCCGTAGGCGAGCAGTTGACTCGGGCGCCGGAAACGGTTTGTCTTGAAGCCGGCATAACCGGTGTAGACATTGCCTCCCCAGTGCTGGGTGTTGATGCCGTATGAGTAGCCGACATTGTAACGAAATCCATTGCCGTCCGGCTGCCCGGAGAGCGGAGCCCGCGGGCACACCAGCCCCGCTTTGAAGATTTTTGACTGTTTCGAGTATGATTCTTCCTCCACTTCCGGCAGGCCCAGACCGGAGCGCAGGAGCGTGTTTCCGCTCCAGTAGCGCCAGACTCCCCAGTTCACCACCGGCGGGACCGTGTAGTCGTTGCTCATCTGGGCGTAAGTGAGGTGGGCCATCCCGAGCTGCTTCAACACCCCCAGGCACGAGATCTGGTACCCGTTGTCACGTGCTTTGTTCAGCGTCGGCAACAACAGTGCGATCAGAATGGCGATGATCGCGATCACGATCAGAAGTTCCGTCAGTGTGAAGGAGTGTTTTCGCATGACAAGGTGCAAAATAGAATTAAGTGAATGCTTTAAAATATTGTTGAAATCCGGATATCCCCGATGGTTTCAAGTATTTACTATACTTTCTTGCCAAAGTATTTGCCGGTTCTGCGGCGGAACGGGAGGAGTTCTCCCTGCGTTCCGGCGATCCGGAAACGTTTATCTCCTCTTGTTCTTCTTCAAGGGGCGCTCCGACGTGGAGGACCCGGCCTCGGCAACCTGCCGCATTGCCGCGGTGATCCGGCTGATCTCCTCCGGCGTGGTGATGAAGGGCGGCATCGTGTAGAGCCAGGGACCGAAGGGGCGCAGCCATACCCCGGTTTCGCGGACGATCCTCTGGACGGTTTCCGGCGGAGGGGTGGTGTTGAGCTCGACTACTCCGACCGCCCCGAGTACCCGGGTATCGGAGACGTTGTCGAGATTGCGCAGTTCATGCAACTCCGAGGAGAGTTGCGTTTCGATTGCCGCGACACGGCTTCGCCAGTCATATTCCTCGAAGAGCGCCAGAGAGGCGCAACCCGCCGCACAGGCGAGCGGATTGGCCATGAACGTCGGGCCGTGCATGAAACGCCCCGGTTCCCCACGGGAGACGATTTCCGCAACGGCGGGACGGGTGATTGCCGCGGCAAGTGTGATGGTTCCGCCGGTCAGAGCTTTGCCGACGCACATGATATCCGGCACGATCCCGGCATAGTCCGACGCGAAGAACTCTCCGGTTCTTCCGAATCCGGTGGCGATCTCGTCGCAGATCAGCAGAATGCCGTGCTCATCACAGGCCCGGCGCAGTTGTCTGAGATATTCCGGGTGGTAGAATCGCATTGCGTTGGCCCCCTGAAAGATCGGCTCGACGATGACCGCGGCGATTTCGGAGTCGAAACGGTCGAGCAGCTTCGCCATCGGAGCGAAATCGGCGGGATCCCACTCCTCTCCGAACCGGGTGACCGGCTGCGGGGCGAAGTGGTGTTGCACCAGCAACCCGCGGAACAAGGTGTGCATTCCCTCCGGATCACTGAGCGCCATCGCGCCGGCGGTATCGCCGTGATAGCCGCCGCGCAGTGCGGCAAGGCGACAGCGCCCCGGCTTCCCCGCCGCCAGCTGATATTGCACCGCCAGTTTGGCTGCGCACTCCACCGCCACGGAGCCGGAGTCGGCGAAGAAAACGCGGTCGAGATCTCCGGGGGCGGCTTCTGCGAGGCGACGACCGAGTTCGATTGCCGGTTCATGGGTGAAGCCGGCGAACATTACCTGGGCGAGACGTTTCAGTTGCACCTGGACCGCTTCGACGATCCGCGGGTGGTTATGACCGTGGGCCATACACCACCAGCTCGAAACCGCGTCGATCAGTTCGGTTCCGTCCGCCAGCCGGATCCGGGTCCCGGAGGCTGATTCGGCCAGGTTGACCGGCGGCGGCGTGGTCATGGAGGCGTAAGGGTGCCAGAGATGCTCCCGGTCGAGCTGAAGCAGAGTGTCCTGAAGCAGTCGGTTCATTACATGGTCCTCCTCAGCGGTTGAAAATGGTACGGAAATCGACGTCGGGCAACGGTTCGGCGACGTGCGGAAGTTCGACGAGGATCCCGGGTTGATGATATCTTTCAAGGTATTTCACGATCATCCGGCGGGAGTCGGCCTCGATCTGCGGGTCGGCATCTGGGCTCCAGTTGTAGACGACTCCGGCGATTCTGATGCCGCGACGTGTTGCGGCTTCGATCGACAGTATCGTATGGTTGAGGCTGCCGAGTCGGCCGGATGTTACCAGAATCAGCGGATATCCCTGCTGCGCCGCGAAATCTACGGTCAGCAATTCTTCCGTGAGGGGAACCGCGAGGCCGCCGGCCCCTTCGAGCAGCACGACTTCATAGTTTCGCTCGATTTTCGCCACGGCTGTGCGGATCGCGTCGAGATCGACTTCGCGTTGTTCAAGCTTCGCCGCAAAGTGCGGCGAAGCGGGGAAGCGAAAGATCGCCGGAGCGGTCAGCCCGGCTTCGTCTTCGGGAAGCCGGCCGCAGCCCAACAGGGCGCGATGGGCTTCGAGATCCTCCGAAAAACCGGTATTGCCGGTCTGCACGAGTTTGACGGTGATGACCTTGACGCCACGGCGGTGGAGATCACGGGCCATCATTCCGACGGCGACCGTTTTCCCGATGCCGGTGTCGATTCCGCTGATGAAAAAGACGCTCATATTTCACTCTTCTTTCTGGCGATGAACAGGATCGGATGATAGGTCAACGGGAGCCGCCCGTCGGCATTCCGGTAAGTGTCCTGATAGGTACGTTCAAAGTCGGCCAGTTTCCCCCGGGTCCAGCGATGTGCCGGACCGACCGCCGTGACTCCGGTCGCCTTCAGATGCCGCAGGACGTCGATGGGAGCGGCAAACTCGAGTGTCCGGTATTCCTCATGCCGGGCAAGCACCTCGAAGCGGCGGTCGAGAAGTTCGGTGAGTTCCACGCCGGAACGATATGACAGCCGATGCCCGGTCAGCGCGGCGATCTCCCGCAGATTCTCCGGGCCGAAAGTGGAAAAGCCGAAGAACCCGCCGGGGCGGAGTGAATCGGCGATTCGATCGAACAACCGGGGCAGGTCGGCTGCCCACTGCAATGCCGCGTTGGATAACACAAGATCGGCGGCAGGCAACGGAATCTGTTCGGCGTCTCCGGCGGTGAAATCGGTTCCCGCGCGGTGGCGGTGAAACTCCTCCCACTCCGGCACCAGATCTATCAGATGGAGTCGGTTGCAGTCGAGACGGCATTCGATCAGATCGGTCAGCATTCCGGAACCGCAGCCGATTTCCGTAACGCTTTCAAATTCGCGCCGGGCGGTCACCAGCAGAAACCGGTCGAGAAGAAGCTCCGCCATCGCCCGCTGCACTTCTGCATTGCGGTCGTAACTGGCCCGGCTGCGGGAGAAACGGCGCTTCACCTCCTCTTTAACGATGTCGGCCAAGATCGAATACCTCCTCAAACGCAGTCAGTCCTGCAAAGGGGCAATGCGGCAGGTCCAGTTCCGCTATCGGGGTGTCCGTTTGCGCCCAGAATTTGCGCTGGGCCGCCGCCGGAAAAATCCGGTCGCCGCTGCCGATGACTGCGCGGGTGTAGAAATCAACCGGTTCGGCCGACGTGGTGATCGCTCGTTCCAGTGCTGCGAGTTCCGATTGTTGTGAAGCGGGGGTGCGTTCCGGGCGCGTCAGGGCATCCAGTCCGCTGCGACTGCCGCACATTCTGAGCAGAAAACGCTCTCTCGCACGTTCCTCCGGCCAGTTTTCGATGGTGCCGCGAAAGAGTTCCGGAGCGATGCCGTATTCTTCGTGGATCGGGCGCAACGTCCCGTTGATTGCAACCGCTTCCGCGGGACGGAGGCCGAGTTCCCCGAGCACCCGGGCAGCCGCCCAGACCCCGAGTGACCAGGCAGCCAGCCGGATGGAGCTGTAGACGGCGAGTTCCTGCGCGAGTTCCGCCGGATCGAGCCCGGTGTAGTCCCATACCACGAGAAGATCTTCTCCGGCCGGATCGAGCATTTCAACGGTATGACAATCCATACTCCAGCCGTGGAAGAAGAGCCGGAGTCCGGGGCCGCCGCGATGCTGCAGAAAACGGATTTTCACAGAAGTTGCTCCACACGTTCAATTTCCGATTCGTCGAGCGCCGCCGACAGCGAAAAACGCAGCCGCGACGTGTGGGCGGGAACGGTCGGGGGCCGGATCGGAAATACCAGAAATCCGGCACTCAGGAACCGTTCCGCGGCGCATTCGGCATCGCGGTCCTCCCCGATCACCAACGGAACAATCTGGGAATCTCCGGCGGTCTTCAGCCCGGCATTGCGGAAGAGGGTTCTCAACCGTTCTCCCATGCGCCGGAGTTTTGCACGTTTCTCATCCAGCCCTGCGACGTGTTTCAATACGTAATCACTCCAGTTGAGCACTACCGGCGGCAGGCCGGTCGTGAAGATCAGGGGGCGCATATGGTTGACGAGGTATTCACGCACCTGCGGCTCCATCACCGCATAGGCACCGGTCGAACCGAACGCTTTGCCGAAGGTTCCGATCAGTACATCGATTTCGGCTGCGACTCCCATCTCGGCGGCGAGGCCGGTACCGAGCGGCCCTCTGACTCCGACTGCGTGCGCCTCATCGACAACGAGAATTGCGTCGTATTTCCGTTTGAGTTCGACCAGACGGCGGAGATCGGCGAGGTCGCCGTCCATGCTGAAAACCGATTCGGTCACGAGAAAGACCCGCCGGAAACCGGCCCTTTTGTCTGCGAGAATCCGCTCCAGCCGCTCGAGGTCCAGATGGGGATAACGGCGAAATTCAGCATCACCGAGCCGCAACCCGTCGATGATGCTGGCGTGGTTGAGCTTGTCAGAAAGAATCAGATCCCCGGCACCCGCCAGAGCCGGCAGAATGCCGATGTTGGCATGGTAGCCGCTGTTGAAAACCAGTGCCGCCCGGCCGCCGTAGAGTTGGGAGAGGGTTGCTTCAAGCCGGACGTAGGCGGGGGTGTTGCCGGTCAGCAACCGGCTTGAGGCGCTCGATTGCGCCAGTTCCGGGGTTGAAAGATCGGCGGCATACTGTTCATAAAAACGTTGCCGCAACTCGAAATCTCCCGAAATACCCATGTAGTCGTTGCCGGAGAGATTGCAATATTCGCGACCGCCGAACCTCGCCCGGCCACCGGGCAGGGGGGTGATCTCCCGCAAGACCCGTAGCCGCCCCTGTTCCTTCAGGGCGGCGGAGTCTGCGGCAAGTTCGTCGACAAAGGACATCGCGGCTACTCCTTCCGGTTAAAATTCGTTGAGTTCGGCGATGAACTTCACGTCGTCTTCGACGCTGCGGCCGCGGGTGGTCAGATAACCGCCGGTGATCATGCTGTTGAGACCGGAGAGCATCAGCAAGCCCTGGAAATCCTTCATCACCGTTTCCCGCCCCGCCGCGAATTTGATCATCTTGGTCGGATTGATCAACCGGAACAGCGCAAACGCTTTCGCCACCTCGGCCGAATGCATGATCGGGCGATCCTCCAGCGGAGTTCCCTTGATCGGCAGCAGCACATTGAGCGGCGTTCCTTCCACATCAAGCTCGCGGATGGCAAACGCCATGTCCACGCGGTCCTCCCAGCTCTCACCGAGCCCGAAAATTCCTCCGGTGCAGTTGGTGACGCCGAACTCCTGCAGATATTTGATGGTCTGAATCTTATCTTCGATCGTATGGGTATCCGCTATCAGTTCGGCGTAACGTTTCGGGCTGGTTTGAAGGTTCATGTTGTATCGCCATGCGTGATGTTCTGCCAGCAGTTTCGCTGTCTCGCGCGACAGGATTCCGATCGAGACGCAGATCTTGAGTTCCGGCAGCTCGCGGTGGAGCAGATCGAGTGTTTCGAGGATCCGGTTGAACTCCGGGGTCGGCGTAAGGTAACCGTAGCCGCTGGTCACGTAGCCGAAGGCGCGGACACCATGCTCGAAAGCGCGTCGCGCCGCTTCGAGTACCTTCTCCGGCGCCAGCAGCGGATAGGTTTCGATGCCGGTGTTGTGGCGGGCGCTCTGGGCGCAGAATCTGCAGTTCTGCGCACATACGCCGGATTTCGCATTCAGAATCGAACACGGCACGATGTCGCGGGCGAACTTTCTGCGGACCTTGTTGGCCAGCGAGACCAGATCCAGAATGTCCTCTCCCTCGATTTTTTCGGCGATTTCAAGCGCTTCGGCACGGGTAAGCTCGCCGCCTTCGAGCACCTTATAGGCATTTTCAATAATCGGATTGAGCATGGCAGAACTCTCCTTCGGAGTTTCCGTTGATTCGTAAAAGTTATAATATAGCATGCAAAACAAAAAAAACGAATTGCCGGTCTTGCAATCCGCCTTTTGCGTGGTATCTTAATATTGTTAACTCATCTAACAAAGTATGCGGGCAGGCTGTTTTCGGCCGTGATCCATGCAACTCAAAACAGGAGTGTTCGTGGCAATGGATAAGGTAAAAGTCGGAATCATCGGCGTCGGCAACATGGGGTCGGGGCACATCAATTTCGTCAAAAACATTCCGCAGGCGGAACTGGTCGCCATCTGCGATATCGATCAGGCCAAAGCCGACGAGAAGGTCCAGGTCGCCGGGAATGGATGCCGGGCATTCTACTCCACCGACGATCTTTTCGCCGCGAAGTGCGTTGACATGGTGATCATCGCCGTGCCGCACTACTTCCATACGCCGATTGCGATCGAAGCGTTTCGGAACGGCATCCATGTGCTCTGCGAAAAGCCGATCGCTGTGACCAAGAGCGATGCGCAGAAAATGATCGATGAACACGCGAAGCACCCGGAACTGCGCTTCGGCCTGATGTTCCAGCAGCGTACACTCGAAGCGCACCGCAAGATCAAGAAACTGATCGAAGGCGGGGAGTTCGGCCGGATCCTCCGGGTGAACTGGACCGTGACGGACTGGTTCCGTTCCCAGAGTTACTACGACAGCGGCAGCTGGCGCGCCACCTGGGGCGGCGAGGGCGGCGGTGTGCTGCTGAACCAGTGCCCCCACCACCTCGATCTCTTCCAGTGGTTCTTCGGACTTCCCGTGAAGGTGCGCAGCACGGTTTCGATCGGCAAGTACCATGACATCGAGGTGGAAGATGATGTCAATACCTACTGCGAATTTGCCGACGGTTCGACCGGAAACTTCATCACTTCGACCGGCGAGTTTCCCGGTACCAACCGGCTTGAAATTTCCGGTACCCGCGGCCGGATGGTTTTCGAGGAAGGAGTGATCAAGTTCCGCCGTACCGAGGAGGATGTCAACGAGTTCTGCCGTACCACGCCGGAGTCTTTCCCGTCGATGACGACCTGGGATATCGAAATCCCGTACAAAAAGGATGTCGGTCAGCCGCATCAGAATGTGACCGAGGCGTTTGTGAAGGCGGTACTCGATCCGAAGGCGAAACTGGTCGCCGAAGGGTGGGAGGGGATCCGTTCGGTCGAGTTCGGGAACGCGATGCTCTACTCCGGATTGAACAAGGTCGAAGTGCCGATCCCGATGGATACCGCCAAGTATGATGCGATGCTCCAGGACCTCATCAAGAACTCCAGATTCAAGAAGAAAGAGGCTAAGAAGAGCGTTGTGGATATGAACAACTCCTTCTGATCGATTTTTTCAGGAGGGATTTCCGTGATGCGCCGCAGCGAACGCGCCGTAACCGATCCGGTTGAAATAGCCGGTATTCTTGAGCGCGCGACTGTGGCGCATCTCGCTTTTCTTGAAGATGGCCGCCCTGCGATCGTTCCGATGTCATTCGGTTTTTCGAGAGAGGCGGAACGTTTTGTATTCTACTTCCATGGTTCCGGAGAGGGGCGGAAATGCGCCTGCTGGCGGCGTGATCCCCGGGTTGCGCTGGAAGTTGTCGGCAGAAATGAGTTTCTGCTGCAGTCACCGGCCTGTCGATCGACCTGTCTTTACGAGAGCGTGATGGCCGAGGGGGTGATCGAACCGGTGACGGACCCTGCGGCGAAAGCGCGGGGGCTCGATCTGATCATGAATCATTGCGGCGCCCCCGGTCCCTTCGATTACCCGGCCGCGATGCTTGAGCGAACCATGGTATTCCGCCTCGTCGCTTCAGAGATTTCCGGTAAAAGCAACCGGATCTGAGTGTCGGAGCGCGTTGTCAGAAGGCGTTGACCTGTTTCGTCTCCAGAGAGAGGGAGAGGGCATCCTCGGGATTGATCAGGTTCTGCTCGATGAGCATTTCCAGATAGCGGCGCATGGTGATCATGCCGTCTTTGAAGCCCGTTTCGAGTACTGACGGCAGCTGATTGAGCTTGCTTTCCCGGATCAGGTTCTGAACCGGCGGTGTGCCTACCATCACTTCGAAGGCCGCGATCTGTCCTTTCCCGTCCCGCCGCGGGAGCAACCGCTGTGAGACCACCGCCAGCAATACTCCGGAGAGCTGCTGCCGGATCTGGTTCTGTTGATGAGCGGGAAAGGAGTCGATGATCCGGTCGATCGTCTGAGGCGCGCTGTTCGTGTGCAGGGTCGCCAGTACCAGATGACCGGTTTCGGCGGCGGTCAGGGCGGCGGCGATGGTTTCGGTGTCGCGCATCTCGCCGACCATGATCACGTCCGGATCCTGTCGCAACGCGTATTTGAGCGCATTGGCGAAGCTCTGAGTGTCGGAATGAAGTTCGCGTTGTTCCAGCAGCGACAGCCGGTTCTTGTGGACGTATTCGATCGGATCCTCGATCGTGATGATGTGGCAGGTTCGCGTCCGGTTGATGTGATCGATCAGGCTGGCCAGTGTGGTTGATTTCCCGCTGCCGGTAGGACCGGTTACCAGGATCAAACCCTGCTGTTTACGGGTGAGGGAAACCAGTTGCGGTGGAAGGGTAAGTGTTTCCGGAGTCGGAATTTCCGTGGAAATTACCCGTGCGGCGATCCCGATGTTTCCGCGCTGGAAGAAACCGTTGATCCGGAAGCGGAAGTTTTCCCGGTCGGAGTCTGAATGGGTCCGGGTCAGCGCGACCGTCAGCGCGAAGTCGATTTCCCGCCGGGTTTCAAATTCCACCCGCTGACGCTGTGACAGGATGCTGAAGAGCAGCCGGCGGGTATCCGCCCCTGTAAGTTCGGGCAGCTCGAGTCCCCGCAATACGCCGTTGAGGCGCAGGACCGGGCAGCTCCCGGTGGTCAGCAGCAGGTCGCTTGCTCCGAGCTTGATCGCGGTTCGGAGCAGCCGCCGCAGATCGAGTATGCCGTCCTGAGTATCGTCTGCATTGCCGTAATGGTTGCGGAATGCGTCGACACCGGACTCCATTCCCCGGGTCAGCAGATCGAACTCATCGCGGTTGTCGACCGCGTCACGTGCATCCGCAAGCGAAATCTGCCCATCCCGGAAGAGCCGGAAGATCGCCCGGGTGAAGGTGATCATACCGCTGTCCGGGCTGCCCCGCAGCAGGGAGTCCAGACCGGAGAAATCACGTTCGGCCACCAGTTTTCTGACCGGCGGCGTCCCGAGCAGAATCTCCAGGGCCGGAATCATTCTGGTTCCCGAGAGGTGAGGCAGCAGCCGCTGGCCGATCACGGCGACCAGAGCCATGCCGAGATCGGCGGCAACCAGGGCACGCTGGTGTTCCGGGTAGAGATCGATGATGCGTTCCACCGCCTGCTGCGTGTCTCCGGTATGCAGCGTGGTCAGCACAAGGTGTCCCGTCAGGGCGGCGGTAATTGCCGCCCGGACTGTCTCCGCGTCGCGCATCTCCCCGATGACGATCACGTTGGGGCTTTCCCGCAGGGCGCTGCGGAGCGCTTCGCCGAACTCCGAGGCTCCCACTTCGCGCTGAGTGACCAGCGAATGGATATCTTCGTGAACATATTCAATCGGATCCTCGATGGTCAGGATGTGTCGGCTGGAATTGGCGTTGATGTAATTGACCATCGCATTCAAAGTGGTCGATTTCCCGCAGCCGGTGGCGCCGGAGATGATGATGATTCCGCGCGGAGTGGCACAAAGTTCTTCAAAGAGCGTCGGCAGGCCGAGTTCCTGAAAATGCAATTCCCCACCGGGGCGCAGAGGGCGGGCAACGATGCCGGGTCCGTTCAGCGTGGCGAGAAAATTGAGCCGGAACCGCTTTCCTCCGTCGAGAGAACAGGCTGCGTCCGCATCGCCGTATTGCCGGTAGTGCTGCTGTTCATCCGGCGAAAGAGTCCTGTCGCGGAATGCATCGATCACGTCGGCCGTTACCACCGCGGTTGTCGTTGTCGCCGGAAGGATTGCCCCGCGAATCCGGAGAACCGGCGGTTTCCCTGTGAAGAGAAAAAGATCCGAAGCGGAACTGTCGGCCGCTTCGCGAAGAAGGTCATCGATTTCCATCATGAAACAGCTCCGAATGATTCTCCTCTGAAGAATGGCGTTTTTTTTCAACTGTGTTGCTTGAAAAAAGTTTGATTTCAAGGTACTTTATATCGTAATTCTGTGAAAACAAGCAATTTTGTGCGTGAATCCATGAAAAAAGCAGTCGTACGGATGAAGATGTTCGCCGGTTGCGATGATCTTGTGCCGGGCAAGGCTCATCCCGACGATGCGGCCTATGATCTCCGTTCGCGGTGTGACCTCGAACTTGCAGTGGGGCGGAGCACTCTGGTCCCGACCGGAGTTTTCCTCGAATTGCCGGTCGGGTATGAGGCGCAGGTTCGTCCCCGGAGCGGTCTTGCACTCAAGCATAACCTCTCTCTGACCAACTCCCCGGGGACAATCGATGCCGGGTACCGCGGCGAGGTCGGCGTGATCATGTTCAATCCCGGTCCGGCTCCCTTTCCGGTCCGGCGAGGTGACCGGATCGCTCAGATGGTGATTGCCGAGCTGGCCCCCGTCGAGTTGGAGATAGTCGAGGCGCTCAGTGAGACACAACGGGGTGCCGGTGGTTTCGGAAGCAGTGGAAGAAATTGACGGCGGGCTGTTTCCCGGTCGCCGTTTCGGGATGTTGTCATGATCAAGAATCTGGATTTCTGGTATTTCTGGAATCTTTTCCGGAAACATTGGGTTTTTCTCCTGGTTGCGGCCGTTGTCGGTGGCGTGGCGGGGTATTGCATCAGCAATTATCTGATTGCCGACCGTTACCGTGCGAACGTGTCGCTGTATATCGGGCGTCTGATTTCGGACGGGGATCAGAGAGAGGAGTCTTCAATGCCGGCCCAGCGGTCTCTTTCAACGGAACTGACGCTGGGGTTGCAGCTTGCCAATGATTACAAGGCGCTGATCAACAGTCGCACACTGACCCGCAAGGTGGAAGAGGTGGTCGGGGAGAAGTATCCGGATCGGCCGCTCAAATATCATGTGTCCGTCGATGTGGTGCGCCAGACCCGGCTGATCTCGGTCAATGTTGTCAGTACCGACCCGGTGATCTGCATGGAGGTTGCCAATACGATGGCGGATCTCTTCATCGAGACGGTGCAGGAGATCCTGAACATCCGCAATTCCCGGATCATTGATTCGGCGGAATTGCCCGAACACCCGTTCTATCCATCGAATCGGCGAAATACGCTGATCGGCTTTGTCCTCGGGGCTCTTGCCGCATTCGGTCTGGTCTTTCTGCGGAATATTCTGGATACGACGATCCGTACCCCGGATGATGCCGTGGCGGTGCTCGAGCTGCCGATTATGGGAACCATTCCGCGCGACGACCGACTGCTTCGTCAGGAAAGCCAGCCCGGCGGCGCCCGGAATCAGATCCTGGCCGCCGATGACGGGGAGCGGTTTGATATAGCCGAGGCGTTCCGGACGATGCGGACCAATCTGCAGTATTCCGATGCCGGGCAGGGGAATCGCGGGAAGATTTTTGTGTTGACCAGCACTTTCCCCGGGGAGGGAAAGACTTTCAACTCCGCCAATCTCGGTGTCGCTCTGGCGGATTCCGGCAAAAAGACCCTGATCATCAACTGCGATCTGCACAAGCCTGCTCTCGCGAAGGCGTTCGGGCAGGAATCGGGGCAGGGCGTGGTCAACGTGCTGGTCGGGGAAAAGAGTTTCAATGATGTGGTCGTCCGTAATGTGATGAACTTGCCGCTTGATCTGTTGTTGTGTGGGCCGATTCCGCCGAATCCGTCGCGGTTGCTGCTTTCCGATACTTTCCGGGCATTGCTTGAGAAATTGCGCGGGGAGTACGACTACATTCTCCTTGATGCTCCGCCCTGCCTGACGATCGCCGATGCGGCAATCGTCGGCGGTCTGGCCGACGGTGTTCTGCTTGTGGTGCAGGCCGGTCGTACCCGTTCCGAAGTGTTGCAGCGCGCATGTCAGCAGCTTCGGCAGATGAAGCTCAATGTTCTCGGGATCATCCTGAACCGTTTTGTTTCCGCTGAGAGCGACCACTACGGCTACGGATATGGCTACGGATACGGATACGGATACGGTCAGCATGAGAAGAAACGCCAAGGAGTGCTGAGGCGTATCTTCGGTGTTTTCAGAGCAAAATGATCGATCTTCATGCTCATGTCCTGCCGGGGCTTGATGACGGTCCGGCGGATCTGACGGCTGCGATGGAGATGGTTCGGGCTGCCGTCGGCGCGGGGGTGAGCTGCCTGGCGGCAACCTCACATTATTCCCGGCGTGGGGAGGCCGGCTATGATGCGGCGTTTGCGGAACTGGAACCGGTGGCCCGTGAGGCCGGAATCAGACTGATTCCCGGAATGGAGTACGATTATGACAGGATCGGTTCTCTTGCTCCGGAGAAGTTGCGCACGCTGGGCGATTCGAACTATCTGCTGATTGACCTCAAGCAACATATTGTTCCGCCGGGAGTCGACTCGTTGTTTTTCCGGTTGACGCTCGGAGGACGGCGGATTGTTGTGGCACATCCGGAACGGTTGTTTCTGCGTGACACTGCCGCTGCGATACAGACACTCTCCTCTCCCGATGTGTTTTTCCAGCTCAACAGTGGAAGCATTCTGGGGCGCTACGGGCGCAGGGTTGCGCGGGCTGCCCGCTGGCTGATGGACCATGGCTTCTGTCACCTGATTGCTGATGATGTCCATCATGCGGGCGGTTTCCGGCTGAAGGAGTGCCGGGAAACGCTGCTGCGCCGTTATTCGCCGGAAGTGGTTTCCGGCTGGCTCGAAATCAATCCAGCCCGGTTGCTGGAAAACCGTGCGCTGTTGACGTTCCGCCCCCCGAAGGGGAAGATGGCGCGTTTCCGGGAGTGGCTCGATATCCGTCTCGGTCGCTGAACCAGTTGCCGGGAGTTGTTGTCAGTCTGTTTCTCCACGGATGATGGAGAGCAGCCGCGGAGAAAGGATTTCGCGGGTGTCATCATCGACCAGGCTGAAACGATTGCCGTCATTCGGCGTACTCAGATAATTCCAGACGCAATAAGGGATGCCGTGTTCCCGAAGCAGAGAGATCATATCGGCCATCCAGTTCTCCCGGTACTCAATTCTGCAGTGGCGGATGGTGCCGAACTCTCCGCACCAGAGAATTTTGTCCGGATGGTTCTTGAGGAAAGCGAAGGCCGGTTCCAGCGTCCGGCGCAGGAATGCCTTGTCCATGTATTCAAACTCCGGATATGCGTTGGGATTTTTGTGGACCAGTTGATGATATTCCCGGTAAGGGCCGATTTCACCGGGCCATTTCATTGCCCGATTGTAGTAGAGCATCTGAGCCTGCAGGACTCCCCGCTGATGGGTAAATTCAAATGGATCGTAACAGTGAAAGGTGTAGATGACATTCGGGTCGTCGAAGAGTTCAAGTTGCGGCAGAGTACTGCAATGGTTCCAGCAGGTGCCGCCGATGATGATTTTCCGGGTCGGATTCTGCCTGCGGATCGCGGCGATGGTTTCGCGCGCAAGCGAGTTCCATTGTTCTGCCGGGACATCGCGTACCTCATTGAGCAGTTCAAACACAAGGTCGGAATGATCGTGCCAGCGCCGTTCAAGCGCGAGCCAGAAGGCGATGAAGCGACTGCGCAACCCGGCGTCGTCCATCAGCGAGAGATCTTCCGCGACGTCACAGTAGTTGCCGAGGGCCTTGTGGAGGTTCAGCACCAGGTTCATCCGATGCGCGGCGCACCGGTCGATGAACCGGTCGAGCAGTTTCAGAACCGGTTCCCGGAAGACCCCCGGGGATTCCTCAAGGACGATCTGATCGAAACCGAGGCGGATATGATCCAACCCGAAGGAGACGATTCGACGGACATCCTCTTCGGTGATGTAACTCTCGAAATGTTCCATGTCACCGATGGTGATCGGCATGCGCCACTCCGGCGGCAGCACGCTGAAACGCTTGTAATTGGTCAGCCATCCGCCGATCCCCATGCCGCGGCGGAACCCGGTGAAACGTTCTTCAGAGGTAAGGTGCATCCTGTACGGCTCCTGATTGAGTGGTCCGGTTTGACGATGCGGAAATATAGGACACTGCCGGAACGTTTGCAAGGAACCGGCAGGTTTGTTGCAATATAAAAATGTGAAAAATGCAACATCGTGCCGCAGGAATCCCTTCATCCTGAGATTCTCCTGCACCCCATCGCAGGCCCGGCAGGCAACAAAACGGTTGAATGGTACCGCCTGGCCGGTATCGCCTGTTTTTCTCTCAAACCGGGATGGGGCGGCGGTGGAATTTTCTTTTTCCCTGTGGCATATTCTTCCATGAGAATCGAATGTGATCCAAAGCTGATGGCGATTGGTCGGCAGGGAGTTGAAGATGAATATAAATGAAGATATCAGAGCCGTGTTTGAATTTAAGAGACCATCGCATATGCCGAAGCTGGAATGGGGGTGCTGGTGGGATGAAACCCTGGGACGCTGGCATGCGGATGGACTTGATCCGGAATTGCGGAACGTCCGCTGGTACAGTGCCGGGATTCCGGTCAATCCCACGGAAGGGGAGATCGGTGACTTTCTCGGGCTTGATCCATTCCGGATCATCTGGCCCCGGCCGGTGAAGGCGAATGCACCTCACCCGCGGACGGAGGGGGAAGGTTTGGTGAAACATGCGCAGGAGTATCGGGAGTTGAAAAAATTTCTGTTTCCGGAGGAGCCGGTTGAACTGCGTTACCTGAAAGAGCTGGCGGAGTTGAAACAACAGGGCCGGATGGCCTTGTGGATGTGGCTGGATGGATTCTTCTGGTTTCCCCGTACCCTTCTGGGAATAGAGGATCATCTGTACGCCTTTTATGACCAGCCCGAATTGCTGCTGGAAATGAACCGGGATCTTCTCAACTGGTACTTGTCGTTTCTGCCGGCCATGTTTGATATCATCACTCCTGATGTACTGCTGGTTGCCGAAGATCTTTCGTACAACCATGGACCGATGCTTTCGCAGGAGAAATTCGAGGAAATCTGTGCACCGTTCTATCGTGAACTTGTCCCGCTTTTGAAAAGTCGTGGCATTCATCCCCTGATGGATTCGGACGGGGATGTCACCTCCGTGATCGACTGGTGTGAAAAGGTCGGAATTGAAGGCATCGGTCCGTTGGAGCGTATGGCCGGCGTGGATCTGGTGGAGATCCGGCGGTGTCATCCGGATTTTCTGCTTCTCGGCGGTTTTGACAAGACGGTCATGCATCTGGGAGAGGCGGAAATGCGTCGGGAATTTGAGCGGATTCTTCCCGTCATGAAATCCGGTGGTTATCTTCCGATGCCGGATCATCAGACCCCGCCGGCATGTTCGTTGCAGAACTACCGGTTGTTCAGAAAACTCTTCGACGAGTATGCTATGAACTGAACTGAACTTCTTTTTGTACGCATGGAGCTCCCTCTCCTCGTCCCTGCCGATTACAGTTGGCAGGGACGGGATTCCGGTGCCTTTTCTTTTCTCACTTCTCCGGAGAGAAGCGCAGCAGTTGCGGTTTCAGGGGTTCCAGGGTGAGCTGCGGGTTAAAGGGCTGCTCCCCGATCAGGTCGAACCAGCTTCCTTTCCCCTCCAGCTGAATCCGGCGGGGCTTGAAGTTGTAGTTGACCAGATTGACCAGATAGTTTCCGTTGCCTTCCGGAACCACCCGGAAGA
>CALXOA010000045.1 GCA_944389895.1 uncultured Victivallis sp.
AGCGCAGATATCCGGGGTCATATCCGCACAGGGTCAGTGGTTCGAACCACTCCAGCGGAGGTGAAAGTTCATGATGGTGCTCGAATGTCCCGGTGTGCACCACCGGAAATGTCCCGCCGTACAGATCGGCATAGAGATGCAGCGCCATGCCGGTTTGCCGGCAGTTGCTGAGGCAATGGATGGTGTTGGCACGGGCGCGGGCACGATTCAATGCCGGCAACAGCATTCCGGCGAGAACCGCGATGATCGCCGTTACAATCAGTAATTCCACAAGGGTAAAACGACAATTTCTCATCTGTATTTCTCTCTTCAAATTCTTCATGCTGGCAGTAACAGGAAGGGACTCCCCAAAACGGGACACACCCTCCCCCGTCCCGGTCTGAATGCCGGAACCCGGTTGTTCGAAAATAACAACACTCAGCTCCGCGGGGGAGCACGCGGCAGGAGACGAACCGGAAAGCGGGCCGGCTCCTCCGGCGATGGCCGGAGAACCACGCACAAAGCAGAAGGTTCCGGCCGAAGTTCCAGCAGGGTGGGAACCTCTGCCTGCAGAAAACGGCCGGAACAGATTGGACAGTCAATCGCAAGCTCCGGCAGGCAATGATCCATCCCCCCGATGGTCGTCGCCGCGGTAACCGGACGCGCAATCGGCGCAGCCTCCGTCCTGCGGTGAAAGAGAGGGTGCATCACGGCATTCAGCGCAAAGAAAACGACGCCGAGAAACAACAGCCCGCGGCCGATCCCCTTTTCCAACCGTCGCAGCGTCATCGGGAAAAATCCCCGGATACGTAATTAGCCAGAACTAACATAACGCGTAATATAACCCGTTTTTACAACATGTCAAACTTCAGGGAACAGCCTCACCGGATCTTCCGGGCTTTTTCGATCGTCTCGTAGGCCTGATTGATCCGCTGCATCTCATGCTGTGCCGCTTCGATCAGCTCGGGAGGCAATCCGCGCGCCTGTGCCTTGTCGGGATGAAACTCGGCACATTTCTTCCGGTAGGCAGTTTTGAGTTCCCGGTCGGAGACATCCGGAGAGCAGCCGAGCACCCGGTAACAGGCCGCCAGATCCTCCTCCGAAACAGCCGGACCGCCGCCGGTGCGGCGGCCTCCGCCGAAAAAGAGATCCACATACCCATTCAACCGGAAACGCGCCTCGGCATAGCGAAGCATCTCAAGCTCCCGCGCCGAAACCGTGCCGTCGGCCGCGGCAAGTTCACAGAGCATCCCCAGAAAATACTGCTTGAAACCGGGATCCTGTTCCAACCGCTCAAGCTCATCCACATAGACGGCAAACGGGACATTGTTGTCGCGCGCTTCGTTGAAAATCCCACGGATCACCTGCCGCTGTTCCGGAGCAAAATTGCGGTTGATGAAGCTCTTGATGTATGCCGCCTCGGCCTCGCTGACCCGCCCGTCAGCTTTTGCGACCTTGGCAAGACAGGCGAAAAGAGCCGTTACAAATCGTGCCTGCCGCTCCTCGTCCGGCGTAGTCCCGCCGTTCCCGATTTCATTCTCCCCTGAATGCGTTGCCAGATGCCCGACCGTCGCACCGATCACCGCCCCGGCAGGACCGGCGACAAACGCCCCGATCGTACCTCCCAGAATTGCTCCAAGCCAGCTCATGGATTCTCCGTCGTTTCCGGCTTCGCCGTTTCCTGATTCCGCTGTCGGGATTTTTCGACCCGCAACCGCTCCCAATAGGCCAGACGCCGACGGATTTCGCGCTCGAATCCGCGTTCCGGCGGCTCATAAAATCTCTGCCGCGCCATTTTCTCGGGGAAATAGTTCTGCCCGGAAAAACCTTCCGCGGTATCATGATCATAGAGATATCCCTTCCCGTAACCGATCTCCTTCATCAGGCGGGTCGGCGCATTCAGAATGTGCGCAGGAGGCGTCAGCGAACCGAACTTCTTCGCCGCCTGCTGCGCCTTTCCCCACGCCTTGTAGGCGCTGTTCGACTTCGGCGCGGTACCGAGATAGATCACCAGCTCGGCGATCGCCAGTTCCCCTTCCGGAGAACCGAGCCTCTCGTAGGTGTCCCAGGCGGCGATCGCAAGCGGCAACGCCTGCGGATCGGCAAGGCCGACATCCTCGGTTGCGAAGCGGGTCAGGCGACGCAAAAGATAGAGCGGATCCTCGCCGCCGGCAAGCATCCTCGCCGCCCAGTAGAGTGCCGCATCGGTATCGGAACCACGCAATGACTTGTGCAGCGCACTGATCAGATTATAATGTCCGTCACGGTCACGATCGTAAACCGGAGCCCGCCGCTGGACGATCTTCAGGACTCCGGCAGAGTCGAGCATTCCTCCGGCCGGCGCCAGATCATAGATGCTTTCAAGCAGATTGATCAGATAACGACCGTCGCCGTCAGCCAGTTCAATCAGCGTTTCCCGTGCCTCGGACGAAACCGGCAGTGTCCGGCCAAGCAGTTCTTCACTGCGCCCGATCAGCAGATTCAGCGCCTCGCGATCCAGCGGTTTCATCACGAAAACCTTGCAGCGTGACAGGAGTGCGCTGTTCAGTTCAAACGACGGGTTCTCGGTAGTCGCTCCGACCAGCGTCACCGTACCGTTCTCCACATAAGGCAGAAAACCATCCTGCTGCGCTCGGTTGAACCGGTGAATCTCATCGATGAACAGCAGCGTTCCCTCCCCGTAACCACGCCGCTTCGCCGCCTCATCAAAGGCCTTCCGCAGGTCGGCGATCCCCGAGAACACCGCCGAAAGAGCGACAAAGTTCATGCTGGTACGGTTCGCCATGATCCGGGCCAGAGTCGTCTTGCCGCACCCGGGCGGCCCCCACAGAATAAAACTCGCAAGGTGGCCGGAATCGATCATCCGCCGCAATGGGGCATCAGGCCCGAGCAGATGCTCCTGCCCGACGATTCCGTCGAGTGTGACCGGACGCATCCGGTCCGCCAGTGGCCGTCCCGCCGCCTCGGCGAAAAGTGAATCCTGTACCGCCATTCCCGCAAAACCGAACGTTGAAGATTGATGACCGCGACACGCTTTTCACATAATGTAACACCGGTTGCGGAATATGCCAGTAAACCGGTCTGGAAATCCCGATACGGCGTTTGATATCGATAATTTTTCCCATTCCAACCGGTTCCGATTTGCAAAAAAACCGTTTATGCCCCATATTAACAACCGAAACGGTTATCAATACGGAGATCCTCGAATGAAGATATCGACCAAAGGACGTTACGGCTTGCGGATTCTGCTCGACCTGGCGCTCCATGACAGTGAAAAACCACGCCTGATCCGTGACATCGCCGAATCCCAGCAGATCTCGGAAAAATACATCAGCCGCCTGATTATCGAATTGCGCAAGGCGGGCATGGTCCGCTCCATCCGCGGCTCCAAGGGAGGTTACCGGATCGCCCGTCGGTTGGAGGAGCTGTCGCTGCTCGACGTCGTCGAAGTCATGGAAGGACCGATCAGCCTCGTCGGCTGTGTCACTTCCCCGGAGGAGTGCCCCCGGCTTGAAGATTGCGTCACCCGCGAAGTATGGTGCAGACTCAACACCGAGATCCGCAACCGGCTCAACGCGGTGACACTTTGCGAGATACTCGAATCCTACCGGAGCCGGCACCCCGCCTCAGCGGGTACCGGCGGCCGCGCCCTGCCAAGGAGAAGCGCCTCAGCCGACTGAACGGCACCTTCCGGCTCACATGTTCCGAAATCCGCGGCGGGAAACGCAGAGCGGGAACACCCTCCTTTCGCTCAGAGACCCCACGCAGCCCGAAATGAAAAAAAGAGGAGGTTCCCGTCAAACCTCCTCCTCTGAAATAAGAGCCTTTCAGCGACCGCTCAGCGGAATTTTTCCGGATTCTCCCGCAGTTCGGCGCCAAGCTGCTCCATCGCCTGGTTCATCGCCTCGCGGGTCAGTTCGGCATAACCGGCACGGCAGTCATTCACGTTATAATAAAGCCCCCACCATTGACGCCAGCTTCCCGAATAATCGAAATTCCAGAGAACCTTGCCGGACTTGTCGTGCAACACCATCCGGAATACGAGTTGATTGTCACAGTTTCCCGCCGGCACCCCGAGCAGCCAGAGTGCCATGCCCCCCTGCATCAGACCATAGGCGGTGAGACGCTCGGTATAAGTCGTCGAAAGCACCCGCCCACTCAGAAAGAGCCCGGCATTATTCGCCTCGGTATCGTCGGCGGAAGAGACTTTGCTGAAGAGATTCGCCCGACGCAGACTCACCAGCGCAGCACCGGCCAGATCATCGCCCGGCTGGAAGGCAAATCCGTAACGATCCGGCCGCGCAACCTCTTTCCAGCCATAGGGGCTCAACGGCAGGTAGAAAAGGACCTGCGTCAAATCGGAATACCCGGTTCCCCGGTAATCCTCAAAGGGCAGGACCGTAACTTCACGATCCGACAACGGTTCCGGAGAAACCTGAACCAGCCCCGCATCATCGGCCGGATACACAAACCGATCGACCGTTTCACAGCCGGTCATGCAGAACAAGACGGCCGCTCCCATTCCCAGAAACAAACTTTTCATCTCCACCTCCGAATGTTTTCCGGCCTCTGCCGGTGGTCACAACGTTGAACTCCCTCTATGCCGACGGGACCTGCCGCCGAAAAACCTCACGCCACGTTTCCGCCCGTCTTTCCGCTCAGCAGGAGAAGAACGGGCAGGAACCGGTTGAGCAGATCAATGCGCCAGCGAACACGGACCGCCGACGCATCCGCCGGTACAGGCCATCACTTCCACAAAGTTGCCGGGCAGTTTTCCCTTGGCATACATCTTGAGCATGTTCATCGACTTCCGGTCGAGTCCGTTGATGAATTTCTCATCGATCTTCGTCCGGTTCGGGTCGGGCTTCTCACTCTCGATCTCCTGAAGGATCGCCTCACTGACACCGCAACTGCGGGCGAAATTCCGGGCAAACGATGCCGCCGGTTCCGCCAGAGGCTCGGCGACCTGCGAAATCACGTCGATCTCCTGCGCAGCCAGCAACGCTCCGAGCTCCTCGAAAGTCATCACGAAGTCGACATTCGGATCGCTTTGAGCCTCCCGCCGTTTGGCAATGCACGGCCCGATGAAGACCGTCACCGCATCAGGATACTTCTCGCGCGTCAACTGCCCCGCATAAGCCATCGGACTCGGCGTCGAAGAAACCATCGGTACAATGTCCGGGATATGCCGCTTCGCCGCCTCCACCCAGGCGGGACAGCAACTGCTGGTCATCAGCTTGTCTCCGCGGGCCATCCGCTCGAAAAACTCCTCCGCCTCATGCAGGGTGGTCAACTCGGCACCGTGCGCAACTTCCATGATCTCCGAGAAACCGGCCTTTTTCAACGCGACGAAAAGCTGCTCGATCGACCCGGGAAACTGATTCGTCACCGACGGAGCGACCATGGCCACAACCCGCCGTCCCTTCTTCATCGCATCGAGAATGTTGATCAGGGCCGAACGCTCCATGATCGCACTGAACGGGCAGGAACGGAAGCACTTGCCACAGTAGATGCATTTGGAAAAGTCGATCCTGACCCGGCCGTCCTCCCCCTTGCCGATCGCACCGACCGGACAGGCATCCTCACACGGCAGCGGATTGCGGATGATCGCGTGATAGGGACAGACCGTCATGCATTTGCCGCAGTTGATGCATTTGGAGCGATCGATCATCGACCGCTGATTGATCACCTGAATCGCCTGGCGCGGACACGAGGCGACGCAGGGGCGTGCAAAACAGCCGACGCAGGCGTTGGAAACCTGCACATGACTGTCGACGCACCCGTGGCAACCGACGGTACAGACAGAGAGTACCGGTTCGGTATGATTGTTGCCGGCAACCGCGTCCGCGAGGTATTCCTTCAGCGAACGCGCCTCATCCGTCTCTTCTTCCATTCCGAAACCGAGGAGCGCCATCAAACGGTATTTCAGCATGGCGCGATCCTTGTAGATACAGCAACGATTCGCCTCCGCATTCCGCGGGCGCAAATCGATCGGGATCCGGTCGATCTCCTCAGAGAGGGTTCCGGCCAGAAAATCCCGGATCGCCCGGATCATCAATTCACGCCGGGTTCTTTCCGCATTATTCATTACTACCTCCGGCTGCAACCATCTCCTGCAACACCTCAATGACTTTTTCAACCGTCGCATTGTCGACGATCCGCTCCCCGATCCGCACGAACGGCGCATTGCCGTAATTGCGGTCGTGACAGACCTCAAGACAGGCGCATCCCACCACTTCGACCCGGTCCTTCAGGTTCGGCGGCAGCTGCTCCTCCAGCGAGGAAAGCCGGAACGACCCCAGCACATAGCAGGTGGTTCCGAGACAAATCTCGACTTTGATTTTTTTCACATCGCTCATGTTCAGGTTTCCCTTCCGTTAAAATGTATATCCAGGCTCACGCCACGTTCACCCCATCCGCAGGTCGCGGTTCAGAAGAACCGCATCAGAACCCGTTTGCGATATTTTGTCTCCAGCACATTCTTAAGCCGCCTGACGATGTTCCGCCGAATCTCCAGATCCACCGGCAGACTGGGATCCTGATGCGCCTCATTCACCTTGGTTCCGACCACCAGTTCGATCTCGTCGCTCTGCCGGAAAAGCTCTATCATCTCCTTCGAAACCAGCGGGACCGGTGTATCGAGAGGAGTGTCCGCCTCAAGTCGCTGCGTGACATCGGTCAGTGTCAGAATCCCCTCCGTGACCAGATCAACCCCCTGCATCCGCGCCGGAGGCGGCAGGCTGCCGGCTTTCATCACCAGTTTCATGTCGACGTCAATCGGCCGCTGCAGTTCACGCGACACGATGTTGGCAGTCGTACCGCCGGAAAGAATCACCTTGCCGTCAAAATTGCGCACCAGATCGGCATAAGCGGCGTCGGATTCCGCCCGGAACGGCGGCCCGGTCAGCAGCAACAGCTTGCGCGGTTTGCGCAGGTAGATCACCATGCAGCTGATGTCGTCGATGCAACGGTTGTCCTTGTTCCGGCTCCGCGCGGCATAGACCACCTTCTGCGACAAGTCACGAGCCGAAATCGCCGGATCGGCGGCGATCGTCTCCTGAATAAATTCCAATGCACCTTCCCGTCGCCAGCCGAACTTGTATTTTCCAGGCTGCCCGAGCCCGGCCTGCGCCACCCCGTCGGAAAACACAATCAGCCGATCTCCGGCAACCGCATAGATTTCGGAAAGCTGCACCCGGCGATCGGGCCAGCGCTCTGAAGTCATCGCCTGCCGGCTCACCTTCAGATCCTTGCCGTTGCGCAGATGGATGAAAGGTGGATTATCCATCTCGATGATCCGCGACTTTCCGCCGATCTGAAGATCGAATACCGTGAAGGTCGCATAGCTGATCTTGCGCACTTCGCAGACCGGTAACGTATCCATGATCGTTTCCGCCGACAGCATCACGTCCATGTCGGAACGGATAAATTCCAACGCCATCGTCGTGGTCATGCACGCCAGCAGATTGGCTTTGATCCCGCTGCCCAACCCGTCCGACAATACTGCAAGATGACGATTCTCCCCTTCGAGCCGCTCAAAAAGGAAGTCATCGCCACAAACCTCTTCGCCATCGTGGCAGAGCTGGAAGCACTCCATCTCGACAAAAACGTCATTCTCCGCCATATTCAGCGTTTCCCCTTCATTTCGGTGTAGCTGCCGGCAACTTCGCGCAGCAATATTTCGGTCTCCGCCATATGCTCACCGAGATTTCGCGCGATCTTCTGCACGGTGATGATGTTCTTGCGGATCACCGCGCGGGCTTTCTCCGAAACCTGTTCGCGGTGAAGCTCGAGGCTCGTGACATCCTGGATGATCGCACCGACACTCTGATTCGGCGCGATTGTAAAGATACTGATATTCAGAATCTTGTCACCACACACCTGGTTATGTCGCTGCACCTCTCCACCCGACAGCAACGCAGCCGCCATCAAGTCGCTGAAGTCGGCGAAGGCGCTCAGTTCCGCACCGGTAAGCCCGCCGCAGGAGTCGTAGGCCAGCACGGTATCCTCATCGAAAAGTTCAGCGAACCGGCGATTGCATTCCACAATCTTCAGATGGCGGTCGACGATCACCACCCCCGCAGGGATGTAGCGGATCAGGGCGTTACTCTTTTTCTGCGCCAGCTGCCTGAGGTGCGACACGCACATCTCGACCTCGGCCTTGTTGGCAACCAGCGCCCGGGCGAAATCGCGGCAGCTGAAGTAACCGCAACCGCCGCAGTTGAGTTCATCGGCAGGCGTGAACTTGCCGACCGAAGCAAGAGCATTCTTGATCTCCTCCTCGGAGATCTGCCGCTCGAGACGAGGCTCGGCGACCACACTTTCGGCGATGTCGAGATCCGCCGGACGCTCCAGGCTGGTACTGCCGTCGTAATCGCGCGCCACCCGGATCACCGAACTGAGGGTTCCCCCCTGCGCCTTGGGCATCACCGGCCCATTGACACACCCGCCCGGACAGGCGAGACACTCGATGAAGATCTTGCAGTCATGCGATTTCGCAGCCTCGGGATCGTCGCGCAGCATCCGGTTGAGATTGGTCAACCCGGAAACCGCGAGATATCGCACATTCGCATCGGGATCGCGCAACGTATCATTCATACCGCCTTCGACCGCGTAGATCCGCCCTTCATGCGCCTCCTCCGGCACCATCTTCTGATATTCCGATGCCGGAATCGTCGCGGGATCGATGTTCTCGCTCTGAAGCCACTCTTCAAGATCGGCGAAGGTCAGTGCGAGATCGAGCAACTCCTGGTGCCGGTCCGATTCATTTTTCTTGGCGACACAGGGACCGAAGAAAACCACTCCGATATCATCGCCGAACTCCCGACGCAGAATTTTCGCGTGCGACAGCAACGGAGAAAGCACCGACACCACATTGTCGGCATAGGCCGGCGCATATTTCCGGACAAAATCAACCACGGCAGGACAGGCGCTGGAAATGTAGACCCCCGGTTTTGCCGTCGCGAGAAACGCGCCTGTTTCAGCACTGACCATCTGCGCACCGAGGGCAGTCTCGCTGACACCGGCGAACCCCAGCCGCCGGATTGCCGCGACCAGCGCCCCGGGCGGAATGTTCCTGAAATAACTGACGAAGGACGGCGCCAGCGAAGCGTAGAGCTTCCGCCCGGATCCCAGCAGGAAACGGGCCCGGGCGAGATCGGGACGGATCTTCTTGGCATGGGCCGGGCAGACCTTCACACACATGCCGCAGGCGACACAGAGCTCCTGAATCACCCCCGCCCGGCCGTCGACGATGCGGATCGCCTTGCATGGGCAGTGGCGAATACATTTGTAACAGTCATGACAGATGTTTTCAGTCGTGAATACCGGGAAATGCAGATTCATGTCTTGTTTCTCGCTCCTCAATAACGTGAACGAAATTTCCGAATGGATCCGCGGCCTCAGGCCCGCGGCGGCAACAGTTCCCTGAGCAACTCAAGCATCACACCGGGATCAACCTTGCTGTAAAGTCGACCGTCAATCACCACGTTGGGCCCCTCGGCACAACGCCCCTGACAGAGGGTACCTGAAAGCTCCACATCGACGTCATCCTCATAAGAGTTCTCCTTCAGGTATGCTTCCACCACCCGGATGTTCTCCTCGTTGCCTCTGGCAAAGCAGGAACTGCCCAGACAAATCACGATTTTTGGTTTCGCCATATTACTATTCGTACCCCGGTTTGTTGATCTTCGCGCCGGCGCACAACGGCACCGGAGAGCTGTGCATGGGAACTTACATCATGTCCTCGCTTTTTTCAAGCATTCCAGCTCCGAAAACAGGCGATTTCCGCAGGAGGAAAACAAAACATCGTCTCCGATCGGTGGCTGACCGACCGGAGACAATGTTTTCACATGCACGAAACGCGGATCTTATTTTCCGTAATAGACCTTGAGAAGCATCTCCTTGATCTCCCCGATCAGCGGATAGCGCGGATTTGCGCCGGTGCACTGATCGTCGAACGCCTTGACTGCCAGCTCGTCAAGCTGCGCGAGGAAGGTTTTCTCATCGATTCCATACTCCTTGAGACTCTTCGGGATGTCGAGACGCTCCTTGAGCTCCTCGATCGCCCGGATCAAATTGGCGACTTTCTCGTCGTCATCCCTGCCGCCGAGGCCGCAGTAGGTGGCGAGATTGGCGTAAGCCGCCTTGGCCCGGGGATATTTGTACTGCGGGAAGATCCCCTGTTTGACCGGGACATCCGTCGCGTTGTACCGGATCACCTCCGTAATCAGCATCGCGTTCGCCAGGCCATGCGGTACGTGATACATGCCTCCGAGCTTGTGCGCCATCGAATGGCAGACCCCGAGAAACGCATTCGCAAACGCCATGCCGGCCATCGTGGAGGCGTTATGCATATGCTCACGTGCCTCCTCGTCCCAGGCGCCGTTCTCATAACAGCGGGGCAAGTATTCGAAGACCAGTTTGGCCGCCTCCATCGCGAGGGAATTGGTGTAATCGCTGCCCATCACCGAAACCCGAGCCTCGAGAGCGTGAGTCAGGGCATCGATACCGCTGTAGGCCGTAAGGCGCTTCGGCATCTTCATCACCAGTTCCGTATCGATGATCGCCATATTGGGCGTCAACGCATAATCCGCAAGCGGATATTTGTTCCCGGTTTCGGCATCGGTAATCACCGCGAACGGAGTCACTTCCGAACCGGTCCCGCTGGTGGTCGGAACAGCAACCATCAACGCTTTTGAACCGAGATCCGGCAGTTTGACCACCCGTTTGCGAATATCCATGAAGCGCATCGCGACATCCTCAAACCGGATTTCGGGATGCTCGTACATCAGCCACATGATCTTCGCGGCATCCATCGGTGAACCGCCACCGAAGGCAATCAGGACATCCGGTTCGAAAGAGTTGATCCGCTCCAGCCCACGACGTGCCAGCTGAATGGTCGGATCCGGCTCGACATCAAAAAACACTTCCGTCGCAATGCCCATGGAATCAAGCTTGCGAAGCATGTCATTGAGGATACCGCTCGAGTAGAGGAATTTGTCGGTGACGACAAACGCCCGTTTACGGCCTTCGAGATCGCCCAGCGCGGTGGTCAGGCAGCCGTATTTGAAATAGACTTTCTGAGGAATTCTGACCCACAGCATATTCTCTCTCCGTTTGGCGATGGTTTTGTAGTTCAACAGATGTTTCGGGGCAACGTTCTCACTGACCGAATTGCCGCCCCAGCTGCCGCACCCGAGAGTCAGCGACGGATCCAGCGCGAAGTTGTAGATGTCACCGATCGCCCCCTGGCTCGACGGCATGTTGATCAGTGTGCGTGAAGTCATCATCGCATGACCGAAATACCTCATGCGGTCGACGTTCTGAGAGTTGGTGTAGAGTACGCTGGTGTGTCCCATGCCGCCGTATTCGAGCAGCTTGCGCGCATTCTGCACGGCAGCTTCGAAATCCTTCGCCCGATAGAGCGCGAGGCACGGCGAGAGCTTCTCGCGGCTGAACGGATAATCGGGCCCGATTCCATCGATTTCGGCGATCAGCACCTTGGTCTCTTCCGGCACCTTCACACCGGCCATCTCGGCAATGTGGAACGCACTCTGCCCGACGATTTTCGCATTGAGCTTGCCGTCGATCTGGATCGTATTACCGACCTTCTCGGCCTCCTCGCGATTGAGGATGTAGGCGCCGCGGCGGGCGAACTCCGCCTTGACCTCGTCATAGATCACATCGACCGCCGTGACCGACTGTTCTGAAGCACAGATCATGCCGTTATCGAACGTCTTGCTCATCAGTACCGAACTCACCGCGGTCTTGATGTCACAGGTATCCCCCATGACCACCGGCACGTTTCCGGGGCCGACACCGACCGCCGGGGTACCGCTGGAATAGGCCGCCTTGACCATGCCGGGGCCGCCCGTGGCGAGAATCAGGCTGATGTCGGGATGACTCATCAGATGACCGGAGAGCGCCACGGAAGGCTCTTCGATCCAGCCGATGATCCCTTCGGGAGCACCGGCCTTCACCGCAGCATCAAGCACGACTTTGGCGGCGGCGATCGTACATTTCCGGGCCCGCGGGTGAGGACTGAAGATGATGCCGTTACGGGTCTTCAACGCCAGCAGCGATTTGAAGATCGCCGTTGAGGTCGGGTTGGTGGTGGGAACGATGCCGGCGATTACGCCGACCGGTTCCGCAACTTTGGCGATTCCAAGTGCCTCGTTTTCCTCGAGAATACCACAGGTTTTGACATGCCGGTACTTGTTGAACACATACTCCGCGGCAAAGTGGTTTTTGATCACCTTGTCCTCGACCACGCCCATGCCGGTCTCGGCGACCGCCATCTGGGCCAGCGGGATACGCTCGTTATTCGCAGCCAGCGCCGCGGCTGCGAAAATTTTGTCAACCTGTTCCTGGGTATACTCGGCAAACTTGACCTGCGCCGCCTTGACCTGGGCGATCAGCTTGTCCAGCATTTCACGTTCCACTTCCTCCGGGCTCTTTTCGACGACCGGAGCGATGGTTTCATTTTTGACTTTTCTGGTGTTCATTGACATACCCTCCTTTGAGGTTCAGCATAAAGCTGTGGACCGAATGCTCTTTCGATAATAAGATATCGATATTTAAACATCGATATTTTTTTATCTATGCTGTAATATACCTCTTCCTGCACTCATTTCAAGCAGAAAAATTGAAAATCCATCAAAAAAATCTTGTAATGGACGGATTGCAGGTTATATAGTATAAGATAATTCATTTCCGACCGGAGGCTCCTGCCCCTGAAAATTCGCCGGAACATGGGAGAAAAAGTGATGCCGACAGCCCAAGCCATTGCCGCGGAAGCGAAGGAGATCATGAAAAACGACGCAGCGATCTTGACCGCCGCCGGTTTCCGCGGCGGTTCCGTGGTACAGCTTCAGGTCTATTTCTGGGACGAACACGCCGCCGTGATGGATGTCATCAGCAAGAACGATCTTCTCGAAAACTGGCCGGATGCCGGTGTCTACGCTCTTGACACAGCGGCGTCGACCGTCGAAACCGTTTTCCGCGAAGTGCGCCGTTATGAAGGAGCCGAAGAGGTCTATCTGCGCACCGGCGATACCGATGCAGATGCAGATGAACTCGATTTCCTCCCCTCGGTTCTCTTCATGGAGAGCGTGGAAGCAATTTGTGAACTCAAAGACAAAATCAAATTGTAATTAACGTTCCCGCCGACGCAGAAGGGAACGAAAGGCCTTGAAGGCCGACGGCAACGAAATCCCGCTCTCAAGCTCCTCGACAGTCACCCAGCGGTACCCATCCGCAGGAAGGGGACATTCGATCCTCCAGGCCGTCATCTTCCACTCCAGATGGGTGAAAATGTGCCGGGCGGTTCCGACACGGGCCGCGGAAAGGGCGGAAATGCCGGCCGTATGGAGAAGAGCATCGAGCGCAGTCTCATCCAGTTCCCCTTCCACACCGGGGAACTCCCAGAGTCCGGCAAGCAATCCGGAAGAAGGCCGCCGCCGCAGGGCAACCCGATCTTCACAGCAGAGCAGCAGAATCGTCCGCGCCTCCACCCGGCGCGGTTTCTTCGGTGCCTTCACCGGGAATTTGCCTTCCACTCCGCCCTGATGGGCGCGACAGAATGCCGCCAGTGGACAGACCTCACACTTCGGTCTGCCGTTCGGCAGGCAGACGGTTGCTCCGAGCTCCATCAGGCTCTGGGTAAACTCACTGCATCGGCCGGCCGGGTAAACCGGTTTCAATGCGGCTGCGACAACCTCACGTGTCGCCGGATCCGCGACGTCGGAAGCATCTGCGGCAACCCGCATCACCACCCGCAACACATTCCCGTCCACCGCCGGCTCCGGCAAACCGAAGGCAATGGAAGCGATCGCTCCGGCGGTATACGCCCCGATTCCCGGCAGCGCCAGCAACTCGTTCCGTGCCGCGGGAAAGTGTCCACCATACTGCTCAACGATGCAGCGTGCCGCTTTCTGCAGGTTGCGGACCCGGTTGTAATACCCGAGCCCCTCCCAGAGTTTCAGCAACAGCTCCTCCGGAGCGGCGGCAAGCTCGACGACACCGGGCAGTGCAGCGACAAACCGCTCGAAATAGGGTTTAACCGCCTCGACACGGGTCTGCTGGAGCATGATTTCGGAGATCCAGACCCGATAGGGAGTCGGATTTGCGCGCCACGGCAACACCCGTGCCCCGGCAGTATACCAGCGCAGGAGGGGTTCCACAAGAGGTGCGAGCGGCACCCCGGAGTATTCTGCACCCATGATTCAGCTTCCCTGCTGAAGTTACTGTTTTGTCTTCCCAATAATATATCGGCAGGGAGACAATCCGGCAACCCGATTCATCCACAAAAAAAACAGAAGATGACAGTTGTATTTTTCCGCCGGAAACTTATATTTATACCTGATTTCAAAACAGGAGAGAGAGTCGTGATGTCAATATGGTTTCGAAATTTCAAGTCGGCTTTTTTCCGGGTTGACCCGGAAATGCCGGATCGGGAAAAACTGGGGCGTGCTCTGCTCTGGTTCGGCATCGGCTGGGGAATCTGGTGGACTCTGCTGCCGGTGATCTCCCTTGAGAATACCTATATCGACATCCTTGAAAACATTGTATGGGGAAGCCATCCGCAATTCGGGTATGACAAGAATCCTTTTTTCGGGGCGTGGCTGGGATATGGGGCATTCCGCCTGACCGGCGGCAGCCTGTGGATCAACTATCTGATCAGCCAGATTTTTGTCCTTTCCGGGTTCTGGGCGACCTGGAAACTGGCCAACCGGTTCGTCGCCCCGCCGGAAGCATTTCTCTCCGTGATCGCTTTAGCCGCGATCAATTTTTACGGCATGAAGGCAACCGAACTCTGCGATGATGTGATGGAACTGGGGTTATGGCCGTTGACCGTCTGGTATTTCTACCGGGCGCTGGTTGACGGAAACCGGCTGCGCGACTGGCTGCTGACCGGCATTTTCGCCGGAATCTCATTCATGACCAAATATTATGCGATGGTACTGTTTCTGCCGATGTTTCTTGTCACGGTCGGTACGGCAAAAGGACGGGCCGCGTACCGCAGTGCCGGAATTTATGCGGCGGCGGTGCTGGCGTTGATGATTTCCCTGCCGAATCTGTTCTGGTTGTTTGAACACGAATTCGTTGCGGTGAATTACGCACTCTCCCGCGCCGCCCTGAGCAGCGGGGGAGGCAGCTGGATCAACCACATCTACTACCCGTGGCGGACGATTTCGCGAGCCTTTTCCGTCGTCTGCATTCCATTGATTCTGCTGGCACTGGTCTTTTTCCACCGTAGCGACACGACACGGCCCGGAAGCGACGGATTCCATCGGTCGTTTCTGCTGCTGGCAGGGTGGGGCCCCTTCGCTTCCACACTGCTTTTTTCGTTGACCACCGGCGGAAGCATCAACTACTCCTGGGTTCTGCCGTGCTTTGCACTGCTGCCGCTGACCTTTTTCTACTTCTGGAAGCCATCGGTCAACCGCATGCAGGTGAAGCTCTTCTATACTCTGATCGTGCTTCTCGGCATCGTTTTCGGAGCAATTTTCCTCGTTCGTTCAGTCTATCAGCAACCCTACCTGAAACGGAAATGCGATTACGAGAACTACCCCGGCCGTGCCCTGAGCAGAATCATTGACGAACGCTGGAGAAAGCACTTCAACACGCCCCTCCCCTATGTGGTCGGCGACAGGGAAGCGGCCTGTAACATCGCGGTCTATTCAGGGAACCGGCCGGAGGCCTACTTCTCGGCCAATCCGGCTTTCAGCCAATGGATCGACGAAGAGGATCTCCGCCGACGCGGTGGAGTACTGCTCTGGGAAGGGCACCCCGGGGACCGGCCGGACTTTCTGACACGTTTCGACGCTCCGGAATACCAGATCACCGCCGCGGAAACCGTCGTCGTCCCCCGCGCCACCCCGGAATGGTTCAGCCGAATGCTCGGACGCGCCCCGAAACCCTATACCGCCAGTTTTGCATTTCTCCGACCACAGGGAAACACGGAACAGGGTCGCTCCCGTTAACGCGGGATCACCGTCAGCGTCGAACGGATCTCAACATTTTCGAGGGACTCTTCTCCGGAACTGCAGCACACCGGTTCGGTATCCGGATTTCCGTTGATCACATCGGAGATGATCGAATCGGCAAGCGAACCGGCAATCAGCACTGCCTGTGCGGCCCGGGACAATATGTTGACAATCCGAAAACCGGCGGTATCACCGAGCGGAGTGACTCCGCCCCAGGCGGGATTGGCGTCACCGATCCGCACCGCGGCATAATCACACACCCCCTCCGGAGAGGTATCCACGACACCGTCCAGGATGATGTTACGCATTTTGATTCCACCGGTATTCAGAAAACGCACGATGTGGTGACCGCCGGCACAATGCCCGACAATATTCCGCAAGGTGATCGACTCGATATCTTCACACATCCCCGGATCCCCGGCGGAAGCGATTTCCGTCCGACCGAACACACCCCCCTGTTTTTCCCCTGCCCCGATGGCGGTCAAAGCGACGAGATCGTCACCGGTTCCCCCGGTAATCGTATCGATCACGATGTTGCGGCAACCGCGCCGCAGATCCAGACCATCCTGGTTCAGGATGGTCTGCCGGACTCCGTCGATGACCTTTCCGCCTTCCGAATGAAACGCGAGATTGCGGATGAAACCGTCACAGCAATACTCCAGAGAGACCGCCCACGCATGTGAATCGCGGATCACCAGATCGCGAATCGAAAAATTCCGGACACGTGCCAGCAGGATTCCGATATTCCGCCAGTCTCCGTTCTGTGTCTCACCCGGTTTCCCGGCGTCGGTACCGTATGTTCTTTCACCGAGTATCTTGGCGGAATCACCGGTGGCACGCGGGTGATCGGCGCCTTCCAACACAGCATTGCCGATCCCGAGAATATGGATGTTCTCCAGAGGAGCGATTTCACCGATGCCGCAACCGCAGTTGGCGCTGCGGATGAAGTTGTCACGACACCGGTCCGAAAGTTTGATTCTGCAATTGTCGAGAATCAACGTAGCGTTGCCCGGCAGCAGAATTGCCGAATCGATCAACCAGAAGGTTCGTGATGACTCCGCATCGGGACGCCGTACCGGAATCCGGATGGGGGCGCCGACGGCGAGAGCCGCCTCGGCGGCCCGCCGGATCCGTTCACTGTCGGATCCGGAGTAACAGTTGGGATTCAGGGAATCGTCAGAGCAAAAAGAGGGGTTCATCCTTGTATTCCTGCCGAAAACTGATTTTCCATGTTTTCTTTCCGGAGAAATATACCGCGGCAGAAAAAAAAGGCAAACGCGCGGAACGTTGAAAAGGCCGATTTTGACATGTAATGCTCAAATATCCCCGCCTCGTCGGGAAGGTTCCTCATACTTACCGCACTCGAGCAGTTCGCGATAGATCCCAAGGGCGGCATTGGAAAAACAACAGAAAACCCCCTCTTCCGGGAGAGTCTCCCCCCATTCCCGTACCGAAGCGACGGCGATTCGGGCGGCCTCCAGCGGAGGGTAATGATAAACACCGGTGGAAATACAGGGGAAAGCGATGTTGCGGCAACCGTTTTCCGCAGCAAGTCGCAGACAGTTGCGATAACAACTGCGCAGGAGTTCCGGCTCGCCGCGGGTGCCGCCGTACCACACCGGCCCCGGCGTATGAATCACAAAACGGGCGGGAAGCCGGAACCCCGGGGTAATACGAGCTTCGCCGGTTCTGCAACCGTGGAACCGGCGGCAGGCTTCCAGAAGTTCCGGGCCGGCGGCGCGGTGAATCGCCCCGTCGACACCGCCGCCGCCAAGCAGGGAACAATTCGCGGCGTTGACAATGGCATTCACAACAAGAGTTGTGATGTCCCCTTCGATGGCCCGGATATTCATGACATGCTCCTGTAAAAAACTTTTCTTCCGGGAATAATATAGTCTGCCCTCCTGAAAAAGCATATGGATTTTTCACATAAATCCACTCTGTTTCCCCGGAGTATCAAAAAAATTACTTTTTTTCAGGGAGTGGACTTGCCTTTTGAGCAAAGGCCGCTATATTAGAAAGCATTGAAACGCTCCGGCATAGCTCAGCGGTAGAGTAGGTGGCTGTTAACCACTTGGTCGCTGGTTCGAATCCAGCTGCCGGAGCCATTTTTGTTTTAAAGCAACCGCCTTAAAATCAAATGGTTGCAGTAAA
>CALXOA010000046.1 GCA_944389895.1 uncultured Victivallis sp.
CTTCGTCGCATTTGCTCCTCGCTGCTTTGCGGAACGCAAAGCAGTCCTCTCGCATGCGTTCGCGGCGCTGACCGCGCTTAATGCCCGTGCGCGGTCCAAGCCGCAGTGAGCGGCGTTCGCGGCGCTGGCCGCGCTTAGGTTCCCGTGCGCGGTCCAAGCCGCAGAGAGTGGCGTTCGCGGCGCTGACCGCGCTTAAAATGCCCGTGCGCGGTCCAAGCCGCAGTGAGCGGCGTTCGCGGCGCTGACCGCTCAAGCGAACCAGAGTTGTAATCCCGTTGAAGAAAAAACCGGAGCGGGAGTTGACTCCCGCCCCGGTCGCAATGCAGAAACAGCTGAGCTTACCAGCGATTGCCGCCCTCACGCTCGCCGCCGAAACCACCGCGACGCTCGCCGCCGAAATTACGGGGACGCTCTTCACGCGGACGCGCCTCGTTGACCACCGCCTTGCGACCGCCGAGTTCCTTGCCGTTCAGCTCTTCGATCGCGCGACGTGCTTCGGCATCATTCGGCATCTCGACGAAGCCGAACCCCTTGGACTTGCCGGTCTCGCGGTCGGTGACGATCCGGGCGGTGCTGACTTCACCGAAAGCGGCGAAAGTCGCTCTGAGTTCGTCCCGGTCGATTCCGTACGGCAGGTTCCCCACGTAGATGTTCATCCTCAACAATCCTTTCTTCTCTTCTTTCTCTCTCCGGCCCATCCGGAAAAGATGATTCTTGCCTGCGCCCCTTGATTTTTTTGTTGGTGGAATTTGTTATTGAATCGACGCCGCAAGTGCCGAACCGTCAAGGGAAACGCAAGCAGTAAACGCAGTCGGGAATCGCCGGCGAGGATTGAAAAGAGAAACGCCCCCTTCAACGGGGAGCGTGACCTTCGAGGTCAACAGCAGTTGTGCAGCACTTTCAAAAATACCCGATAACGTCAAATCCAGATCGAAATTAATACTCAATCGAATCAATCGTAAGATATTATACTAAAAAATACCCCGGATGTCAATAGCCGGGGACCCCTATCCATGAAAAAAAGCGCAAAAAAAATGCTTTTCGACGGAAAAAGTGTGAAAAAAATGTCTTTTTCCCCGAAAAAACAACAAGTTACGGATTTCCTGAAAGATGGGAACGCATCAAAAAATCCACGGCAGAACATCTCCACACGGAAATTCGATTCGAACCCGCCTGGCCACCGGCTCCTACTCCTCTTTCAACAGCCGGAAAATGTTTTCGAAAGCCCGGCGCACATCGTCGTCGCTTGCCGGGCGCAGCAACTCCTCCGGCTCCGGCCGATCGGCGACGTCCTCTGAAAGAAGTTCCAGAAACGGAGACGGCAGACTGGGCCGGGAGATTCCGCGCTGCATCCGCTCCTTCGCGTGCAGCAGGTAGAGACGCTTGCGCGCCCGTGTGATCGCAACGTAGAAGAGCCGCAGTTCCTCATCCACCGAACCATCCTCAATCGCGCGCTCGTGGGGAAAAATGTTGCGTTCCAGTGCAACCACAAACACGATCGGGAACTCCAATCCCTTTGAGGCGTGTACCGTCGACAACGTCACCGCATCGGCATTGGCGGACTCCTCCTCCACCTTGTCGGTCTCCTCCATCAAAGCGAAATTCTCAAGGCAATCCGACAGCGTCGGCGCCTCCGACTGCCTTCCCTCATACTGCGCGATCGCACTGATAAACTCATCGACGTTCTCACGCCGTTTCAGCGAATCATTCAGATCTTTGTAAACCCGTTGCAGGCCGTCAAGGTAACCGATTTCCTGCAGAAAGCCGGAGATCTTCGGAGCGAGCCCGCCGGGCGTCGCAAACATCTCGGCATACCGGGCATAAACTTCGACCATCTCCCGCGCGGCGGCGGCGGCTTTCGGAGTGAGCTGCTTCCGGAACGCCTCGGTTCCAAGCAATTCAAACATCGGCCGATGTTCCGTTTTCCGCCCGATCTTCAGCGCATTGACCGCCTTTTCCGCCAGTCCGCGTGGCGGGGTGCCGAGAATCCGCAGCAGACTCTGATCCTCGTGCGGGTTCACCAGCAGTTTCAGATAGGCAACGGCATCCTTGATCTCGCGCCGCTTGAAGAACTCCTGCCCGCCGACCAGTCGATAGGGCACCCCCAGCCGCCGCAAGGTCTGTTCCAACTGGCGCGAGAGGTGATTCGAACGGTAAAGAATTGCGAAATCGCGGTAACAAAGTTCCGGATTCTCCCCCTTGAGCTGCCCGATCATCCCCGCGATGAACTCCGCCTCCGACTCTCCGCTCGCAGTACGGACCACCTTGACCCGTTCTCCGGCACCGAGATCGGACCACAACGCTTTCTCATGACGATTCCGATTGCTGCCGATCACCGCGTTGGCGGCATCGAGGATCCCGGAAGTAGAGCGGTAATTCTGTTCAAGTTTGACAACTTTCGCCCCTGGGAAATGATCCGGAAACCCCAGAATGTTGCTGATGTCGGCGCCGCGCCACGAATAGATGCTCTGATCGTCATCGCCGACTACGCAGAGATTGCGCCGCTCGCCGGTAAGCATCTTGACGAGCGTGAACTGCGCGGCATTGGTATCCTGATATTCATCAATCAGCAGATAGCGGTAGATCTCCCGGTAGTGCTCCAGCACTTCGGGAAATTCAGAGAAGAGCCGGTAGACCAGGAGCAGCATGTCGTCGAAGTCGAGGGCATTCTGCATCTCCAGCAACGTCTGGTACTCCTCATAGATCTGCGCGGCAACCGATTCGAAATCGGACCCGGCGGCACGACGCGCCTCCTGTGGAAAAACCAGCCGGTTCTTCCAGTTGCTGACCATGCCGCGCACCTCAGCCAGCGGAAATCCCTCATAGTTGCATCCAAGCACCCCCGCGACCTGCTTGAACAACCCCTGCTGATCGGATTCGTCGGCGATCGTGAAGGTCGGCAAATAGCCGAGGCGCCCGATCTCACGCCGCAAAAGGCGGCTGCAGAACGCATGAAATGTGCCGAGCGTAACCCGTTGCGCCACCTCGGGGGTGACCAGTTGCGCCAGCCGCTCACGCATCTCCCGGGCCGCCTTGTTGGTGAACGTCATTCCGAGAATCTGTTCCGGAGGGATCCCCGACGCCAGCATATAGGCGATGCGATAGGTGATCACACGGGTCTTTCCGGTACCGGCGCCGGCGAGAACCAGCACCGGCCCGTCGATGGTTCCGGCTGCAGAAGCCTGCTCCGGATTCAACCGGCTGAGAATTTCCTGACGATTCATGGGGAAACAGCACTCAAAGCCGCAGAAGGATCAATTACAGAACCTTGACCGCAAGATCGAACCCTTCCCCGTTCGCCAGCGCCGCGGCACTGGTCACCGGATTGGTAAAGTCGGCGAAGACACCGCCGTCGACCACATACCCCGCGGCACAGTCGGCGCACGCCGCGTCGAAGCCGTCACAGACCTGATCGTCACAGGGCCGGTTGCACTCGTAGGTGGAAAGATAGCGGATCTGCCCGGGCGTCAAAGCAAATTCGCGCACCAGCAGCGCATCCTTGCGGATGATTCCGAGATACCCGACAGGCCGGCGGCAACTCACAACCGCGACGATCCGCGGCGTATCGAGAGAATCCTTTTCATAATCCATCGCCAGCAACCCGAGGCTGATCGCATCGCGCGGCGGAAAACCCATCGCGATTTTTTCAACGATCGGATCGGTCTGCGACCCGTTGGTCGCCACCGCCCACTCTCCGGCCAGACGGATGCAGTTATAACTGATATAGGGATTCCGGCGGAGATCCGATTCAAAACCGGCACGCGGCAGAATCGAAACCTGGTTGCCCGTCAGCACCGCTTCACGGTTCGGGAAGGAACGGGAGGAAACACGATACATCGCGGCGGCCTTTCCGGCGGGAGTCATACCGATGGCGACGATTCGACCCAGATACATAAGAAACACCTCACAACTTCATGCCTGTTGAAAATTCCGAATGTCATCTTTATAATGGAATACCGAATCCCACCGAAATCAACCCTGGTTCTCGAAGAAACCAGTTAAAAATCCACCCATCCCACGGAGAAGAGCCCCGGCCTGAAAATCCGCCAGAACGGCCTGATGAAAATTTTTTTATTTTTTTCAATATCACGTCTTGACATTTTATAGCTTTCTGCCATAATATATAGCAAAGACAAGAAAAATAAAGAAAAAATAGAGAGCTGTCAAGATGGAAGCCACCATCCGGAAACCCTGTACGAAATCGGATCACGTGCGGGAGCGCATTCTGCACCAGATCACAATCGGCAATTTTTCCAGAGGAACCGTTCTGCCCCCGGAACGGGAGCTCGCTGCCAGTTTCGGAGTAAGCTACATGACGGTTCGCAAGGCAATCGGGCAGCTGGTCGACGAACGTTATCTCGAGCGGGTTCCCGGAGTCGGGACCTTCGTTCAGAACAATATCTCCGAGACGAAGGTGCAGAAGCAGCTCGGAGTGATCGTACCGGCCTGGTCTGCGCCGGAATTTTCAGACCTCATCATGCATGTGACCGAAGCCGCGGAAAAAGAGAACTACATTCTCAAGTTGATCTTCGCCCGTTCCTGGGACAACCGCTCCATCTCCGACGCCTGGCAGAGCTGCGATGCGCTGATCTGCCTTGACGTGGCACCGCTGGCCTCGATGGCGGATTCCCTGCGCGAAAAATTCCTGAGTCGAACCAAACCGATCGTATTCATCGGCCCCTCCGCCTATCACTTCGGATTCGACACCGTGATGGGTTCCCCGGAACTGGAAGCAAGTCTGGTCCTGGACAAGCTCATAGAGGCCGGGCACCGCCGGATCGCCTTTGTGGATCAATACAATCTGGTCGACGGGGAACGGGTGCTTCCGTATCCGACCTTTCACTCCATCTGGCGGGAACGGGTCGCGCAGCTGGTCGCCCCTGAAACGCTTGAATCGCTCGACCTGAGCGTGGAAACGCCCCGTTTCCAGCTGCCGCTCAAGGCAATTTATGATAAGTTGCTCCGGATCGGACCGAAACCGGATTTCACCGCGATTACCTGCGACTTCACTTTCGCCTGGGGAATCGTGGCGGCATTCAACGATCTCGGAATCCGTATTCCGGAGGACGTCTCGATTGTCACGATCGGCGACCGGCAGGAAATTCCGTTCTACCGGCCGGCCTTCTCATATCTGCGGGTGTCGTTGCGGGATCACGTGTTCAAGGCTCTCGAGGTGATCAGAGCACGCGAGAAGAATCCCGACCTGCCGGTACAATACGCAATGATTCCCCCCGCCTTCGTGAAAGGTGAAACCCTGAAACGGATTACGGAATAAACTTGTCCAACTCACTGAAGAAAGGATATCAGGATGAAAAAAAACATTTTCACTTTAATTGAATTGCTAATTGTTATTGCAATCATTGCGATTCTCGCGTCAATGCTGCTTCCGGCGCTGAACAAAGCCCGCGAAGCGGCACGGAAGGTTGAGTGCAACAACCGGCTCAGCCAGGTCATGAAAGCCACCTTGTTCTATGCCAACGACAAGTCCGAATGGATCACCACCCATTACACAGGCTCAATGTGGGGAATGGTTCTGGAAGAGGGGAATTATCTGACGCAGGAGGTCATGAGGTGTCCGAGCGTCGTCGAAAGAGGCCCTTACTGGTTCCATGATACCTACGGGATCTACCGTTTTGATCTCGACGACAAAGGTTATTACAACAAGAAGAAGGAGAGTCATGGAGACTTCGCCGTGAAAGGGGTCAATGGAGACGAATCCGACCAGATCTATTACAAGATCAGCAAAATGCGGAACACCTCGAGGATTCTACTCTACGCCGACACTCTGATCGGCCAGGGGGGAAGCCGCGTGAATACCATGGAATGGACCTTCAATCCATGCGTATTCGCGGAATACGGCGCCGTCAGTCCCCTCCACGGGGGTGAGGCAAACGTCGCCTTCGCCGATGGACACACCGACGGACTCAGCACTCTGGAACTGCGCGCAGAGGGGTTCACCAGTCTGGTGGAAAACGGGTTCCTGCGTTACTACTGAGCGAAAAGGTCCAACATGAAAATTCCCTGTTTTCCCATACTTTTCCTGACTCTCTCCGCGGTGGCGGAGACGTTGTATCCCCTGCCGTGGTCGGCAGAACTCAATCGCCCGGAACGTTATCTGATCAACAGCTCCGGCAAACTCTCCATCACCCGTGACACGACGGAACGTGCGTTGAAGTTCGACGTAACGTTCCCTCCCGGGGCCGATTTCTGGTGCTACCCTCTGTTCACCTTCAACCGTCCACTCGAAAATCCGGCCGACGCCGAATACCTCCGGTTCGACATCAGGGCAGTACAGGCGGACGACCGTGCCGGATTCGGCCCTGTGCTGGTATTCGTCGATGAAAAACGCCTCCCCTACCCTGCGCCGACCGGAGAGTGGCGGACCGTAACCTTGAAACTGGCCGATGCCGGCAAGTCTCCTGATGAAATACAGGGAATCAAAATCGGCATGAATCCGAAGAGTTCCCGATTGACCTATTTTCTGCGGAACATTGAATTCCTGAGCACCAGGCCGTACCAGGGACCGGTCGACACGGCGGCAATGGTCCGCACCACGGCTCCGGGAACGGTGTTCACGGCAACGGAATCTCCGGAGTTCTCCCTCTCCTGGCCGCTTGAAACAAAATGGAAAGTCCGCGACTGGCGTGGCGGCGAGATCGCTTCCGGTTCATGGCCGGAGGGGGGACGAAACAGTCTCAGGCTTGATCCGCTGCCTCCGGGCTATTATACGCTAGAACTTGCGTCGGAGACACTTCACTGTACCGGCCGGCGCAGTTTCACGGTCGTGGTCGATCCGGCAACCCGGCTCCGCAATGCAAACTCCTTTTTCGCGCTGGACACCGCGCAGAGCTGGCTGGCCGGCCCCAATCCGGCCAATCCCCGTTTCCCCGGGGCCGGTTACGAAGCCGTCTCGGAACTGGTTCGCAGGGCCGGCGTCGAAAACGTCCGCGAACGGTTGAGCTGGAGCGATGTGGAACCCGAACCCGGCCGTTTCGAGGGGCTCCAGTACATGACAAACGCCCGACTTCTCGCCGAACGCGGCATTGGAGTGCTGGGAATGTATCACAACGCACCGCAGTGGGCAAGAGACCGTTCTTCCAAACTCCCCGACGACCTTCTCGCCACTTACCGGTTCGCCAAACTGGCCGCGACTGAATTTGCAGGAAAAATGCGGGCGTGGGAGTTCTGGAATGAGCAGGATATCGGATTTACCGAAGAACCCGCCTGGGACTACACGGCCGCATTGAAGGCGGCCGGGCTCGGCTTCAAGGCGGCTGATCCGACCCTGCCGGTCCTGATCGGCGGTATCGCCATCACGCCGCTTGCAGCCTACAATGACGTGGTCATGCAGAATGATGCCGGAGCCTATTTCGACGTATTCAACGTCCACACTTACCGACCATTGCGCGATTTTCCGGCCATCGTCGAAAACATCCGCGGATTCATGAAGAAACATGCGATCGCCGACAAACCGCTCTGGTTCACCGAAAACGGCTCCAACGCCGAAGGATCCGGCCGGATTCAGGGCTGCACTCCGGGCTTCAAAGCCCACTCCCCGGACCAGGAGCTCCTGGTCGCCGAATATCTGCCCAAGAGTATGATTTACCTGCAGTCGCTGGGAGTCGATCGCGATTACTTCTTCGTGCTGTCGCCCTACAACGAACAGAACGGCAGCAAGGACTGGGGACTGCTGCGGCGCGACTATTCCGCAAAACCCGGCTATGCCGCACTGGCGACGCTGACCGGTTGCCTCAACAGCGCCGAATATCTTGGAGAACTGAAGATCAACGATGCAGTTCGGGCGTTCCTCTACCGGCAACCGGATGGGAAACAGAGCATCGCCTACTGGAGTTTGTCGGAACTTGACCGCGATCCGCTGCGCCCGGATCTCACACCGGCACAGGATTTTACGGCGCATTTCACCATTCCCGCCGCGGACGGCGGCTATCTGCTGACCGACCTTGTCGGAGGGGTCTCTGAAGTCACGGCTTCGGGAGGGAAACTGACGCTGAAAAGCGACCGTTTCCCAGCCTATGTGACCGGACTCTCGGGTCTGGTTCCCGACCTGAAACGACCGCAACGCCCACCGGCGCAGAGACCGGAAGAACTCGACCGTACCATCATCAGCAGGGTGGTTTTGTCGGATGACTTCAGCGTTTCCGCCGGCAAAGACCGGGCGGAAGTAAAGCATATCCCGGCACGACTGACGCTTCAACTCTACAACCTCTCCGACAGAGAAAAGAGCGGGAGTGTCTCCATTGCCGGAGGAGAGGTTACCGGACTGCCTGACGCAATACACCTCCCCGCATTCGGCAAGGTGGAAATTCCTCTGAAATTGACTCCAGGGATTCCGAAAGGAAACTATCAGGTTGACTTTATCGTCTCCGGCCGCTTCCTCGACCGGCCGATCTCGAAATTGACCATGCCGGTAGCCTCCCTTGACAAAATGGTCACCGAGGGAAGAGTTGTCGAGCTGATCAACACCGCCGACCCGCAGAACTGGCGGAAAAACGCTTCGGGCAGGATGGAGATCTCCTTCGACCGGCAGGAACACGCACTCTCGTTCCGGACGAAGTTCCCCCCGAACGTGGCGGATCGCTGGGTCTATCCGGAATACATTCTGCAGCTGCCGCAGGAATCGCTGCGCGGTGCATCCGGCGTTTCATTTGAATACCGGGCGACCCCCGCAACGGCAGTCAAACAGATGCTGCTGATGGCCGTGTTCAGCAGAGAGAAGGAACATGGTTACGCCATCAACCTTCAGGTACGCAAGCCATCGGAATCCTGGCAGAACTGTGTCCTTCCCATCGACAAAATCGGTGATCCGGGCAAGATCGAAATGCTCCGTATCGGCGTCAATTCCAACGCGGAGGAGATCACCTACCAGATCCGCAATTTCAAGGTGCTGTACCGCCCCTGAATGAGGAATCGGCAGGGATCCACGGGATCGGCCGTGGGGGAATCAAAATTCCCTCCACTCTCTTTTTTCCGGAGAAATCCGGCGGACACTTCAAAATCCGCCTTGACAATTCCGGGAAAAAGGTTTATTATTGCCGGGAGAACGGGGATTTCTGCAGCATGGTAACACTCAAGGATGTCGCACACGAGGCGCAGGTCAGCATTTCGACGGTCTCCGCCGTACTCGGCGGCCGGGCGGAAAAACTCGGCATCAAGGAAGAAACCCGCCGGAAAGTTCTTCTGACAGCCCGCAAACTCCGGTATCGACGCAACGGGATTGCCGCACAGATGAAATCCGGACGCGCCACCACTCTGGTTCTTCTGCTCAGCGATACCACTCAGGAATTTGTTTTTCAAGTGGCCGCGGCAGCATGTGCGGAAGCCGAACGGCACGGCTGTTTCGTCAAACTTCTGGTTACCGAAAGCGGCGAAGGATTTCGCCGCCAACTCGATTCCGTGATCGGACAGTGCCCGGCCGGGTTGCTGCACTGGGCAAACGCCTACGAAAACACCCCGCTGCTCGAACAGGCCGCCCGGGAATGCCGGTTGCCGCTGATCTACCTCGACTCCTGCGATTCCAGTGCAGCAGGATGTGTCCGCACCGATGAAGTCGACGGAATCCGGCAGGGAATCCGACATCTGGTCGAACTCGGGCACCGCCGCATCGCCCACGTGACCGACACATTGCCGGCCAACTATGCACGGGAGCGTCTCGATGGATTCCGCAAGGTGATGGCCGAGTTCCGGCTGCCGGTGGTGGAAGAGAACATCTTTCACGAACGGCAGGAAAATCAGAAGGAGCTGGCCGCATTCCTGCAACGGATTCTCAACGCTCCGGAACCGGTAACCGCGATCAGCTGCGGATCCGACTTCTTTGCGGTCAGCGTACTGACGCAGCTGATGAGGATGGGGGTACGTATCCCGGAAGAGGTATCCCTGATCGGATATGCCGACCTCTCCTTCTGCCGCCTCACGACTCCCTCTCTGACGACAATTCATCAACCGTTCGACCGGATCGGCTCGGAGGCAGTCAAACTCGCACTGAGCTCGAAATATGATCATCCCAGACAACTTCTGCTCCCGGCGGAACTGATCCAGCGTGACAGCACCGGCCCGGCTCCGCACGCCTGAAACGGCCGGAACGCCGTCAACGGAGCAAACCGGCCACACGACCGGAACTGAATGCCCACTGGATGTTGAACCCGCCGCAGGGCGCACCGACATCGAGAACTTCACCCGCAAAGTAGAGTCCGGGCAGAAGCCGGCTGGCGAGCGTGGCCGGATTGACCTCCGCGGTGGCCACACCTCCGGCCGTCGCCATCGCCTTGTTCCAGCCGTCGGAACCGGTCACAGCGAGCGGCAACGCCGTCAACAGGCCGATCAACCGGTCGCGAAGCGTACCCGGCAGTTCGGCCGCCCGCAATTCCCCGCCACCTCCGGCAACTCCGAGAAGACGTTCCGCGAACCGGGCGGAGAACTTCATTCCCAGCAGGGTCCGCAACTGCCTCTTCCCCGCATCCCGGCGCCACGACTCCAATTCGTCGCGCCACTCCTTCCCTCCCATCCCGGCGCAGAGGTTGATTTCCAGCTGAACTTCGGGAACAGAAAGCAACGCCCGGTTGACCTCTCCGGAGAGATCGAGCACCGCCGGTCCGGAAATCCCGGTACGGGTGAAAAGGAGCTCCCCCTCCCCGACCCGCCGGCCGAAACGAACGAGGCTCCGTTCCAGCACCAGTCCGGCCAGTTCCCCGGGCCAGGCCGCGGCGGTGCGCAATCCGACCAACGCCGGGACCGGTGGAACAATGGTGTGTCCCGCCTGTTCCGCAAGCCGATAACCGCTGCCGCGGCCACCAAGAGCGGGGTACCCCATGCCGCCGGTGGCAATCACCACATGCGGGGCAGAAAATACCCGACCTCCACCGGCAACTCCAGCCACATGACCGGCATCGGTCAAAAGCTGTTCCACGCCGACTCCGCAGCACAGGCGAACCCGGAACCGTTCCGCCTCGACCAGCAATGCCTTCAGCACGTCGGCAGCACGCCCCGAAACGGGGAAATAGTGAAAACCGTCAGCCGCACAACTTCTGACCCCCCTTGGAAGAAGCCAGGCGCGCAACGCATCCGGAGAGAACGCCGAGAGCGCACGGCGCACGAAGCGCGGATCGACCGCGAACCGGGCTGCCATCCCGGCCGGATCGAGCGCATTGGTCAGATTGCACTTTCCGGCTCCCGAGGCAAGCAGCTTGCGCCCCGGATCCGGAAGATACTCGAGTACCGCCACCCGGGTTCCCCGTTCCGCCGCGGTAATTGCCGCCATCAGCCCGGCCGGACCGGCGCCGACTACGACAAGATCAAATTCCGTTTCGCTTCCGCCGGCCATATGTCGCCTTTCCATCATGAGAAAGCCTCCGGAAACCAACCGTTTTCCGGAGGCTGTTCCGCAAGAAAAAAACCGTGACGGCTATTCGAGCGTGATATCCTTCATCTCAAAATTCATCTCCGACCTGGCGGCTCCGGGAGCCCGGTTGGTCCGATGGAAGATGAAGAGTTCGCCGCGCAGTTTCGACAATGCGGCCGAACCGGTGGGTCGGAAGTCCTTCCCGAACAGCAACCGGTACTTGTGCCACTGCCCGTCGCCCTTGACCGAAATCTCGCCCAGGAAACTGCCATGCCAGGTCTGTTCCGGCAATACGAACTGGAGGATGCCGTCATCCTTGCTCCTGATCCAGCAGGAGAGGTAGTTGTAGTCGGCACTCAGCCCATCCTTCTTGAAGACCAGCATCATCGCCGGACAATCCCCCGCGGCAACCGCCGGGAAACGAACCGACAACACTCTGCCGCCGTCTACCACGGAGGTCTTGACCTCTCCCTTGACTTTGGTATCGAGTTCCTTCGAGCCGGCGGCGTTCACAAAGTACTCTTCGGTCAGATTCGCAGTGTGCGGGCTGGCCTTTTCCGCGGTTGCGGCGACCAGCACCGGAATCGGCGTCCCGGTCGGGAGCCAGTCGATCTCATCGCCACGCGCCTCGGCGGCGGAGAGGAAATCAAACGACACGACCGGAACCTGGGGCCGCGGATTGTCCCACGCGGCCACAAAGGTTCCGACTTCATGGTCCTGCGAATTTTTCCGGATGATACCGACCTTGGCGCCGGGGAGCTGGGCGACCGTCCACCAGTCGCCGATGTTTTTGGCTCCCTCGATCACATAGTCGGCCGTCTTGCCGTCGGCGTAATGGATCCGATAGGTTCCCGCGACGCCCTTGTTTCCCCACGCCGCCGTGTGCATGAAGAAAATCCGCGAAACCTTCTCCCCGACCTTGATGCCGCGGATGGCAACGGGGAAACGGGGTCGTTCCGAACCACGCACCACCAGGCAGGATTTGCCGTTGTTCTTATCCGGGTCGATGATGTTGAAGGTGACGCCGGCGGCACTCTGCGCCCCGAGCGGCATCATTCGGAAATCGTTGCTGCCCTGGTCGGTCCAGCCGCCCTTGCCGTCGTTGTCATTCTCGTCTTTGAACGGGACGTTGGCGTAAGGCGCGAGATCGATCGGCATCAGCGCCGACTCGGCCACCACGTAGTTGCGGTCCACCGCATCGGCCAGCGGCAACGCCTGATCCCAATACTTTTCAGCACCGACGGCATAGTTGAACAGGTTGTAAAGATAGGTCGCTGCGACACTGTCATCCCTGTAGCAGGCCATCGTTTCAAGCTGCGACAGGATGATCCGCCCCTTGCCGTCGTAGGCTTCGACAATCGCATTGCCGACATTGGCGCGCGAAAGCATCGGCCCCTTGATCGCAAGAGCATTGACCGTGTAGGGGACAAAGGTGTTGGTCACGATGAAGCCGTGGTCCGGATTGTTCCAGGTATCGAAACTGGTGTAGTCCAGTCCGGCGAAAAGCGGATGTTCCGGGCTGACGAGGTCGACGAAGGTATTCCCTTCCGCCGAGGGACTCTGATTGCCGGGAAGCACGCTCTTGACGTTCTTCTGCTCGAGCACCAGCAGAGTGCCGCCGAGGTTGCGCAGGAAGTTCGTCAGATCACTGGACTGATGCAGTTCAAGTTTCTGCTCCTCAACACTCTCGGCGGGAACCACGAGCACCCCCGCCTCCTTGAGCTCCTCAAGCGATTTGACAACCGTGTACTTGAGCCCGAAGTTGTCGAGAACCTTCTGCAGCTCCGCGAGATTCCCGGGAGCTCCGGTGTCGAGGACGAAAACCGGACGCTTCTGGTCGATCTTCCGCGTCAGAATCGACCGGCTCTGGAGATAGAGGTCGTAATAGTTCCGGCCGATCTCCCGCCCGTCCGCCGTCAGAGTCAGACGCAGCTGATAGTTGCCCGGAGCGAGATCGGCGGGAATCTTCAGGATCGCATTGCCGGAATAACGGCTCTGTGCGGCAAGTTTCGCGATATCGACCGAACCGATCGGCTCGACTTCACTGTCGGTCTTCGCAAGTGCGAACTCGAGTTTCAAGTTATTGTAAGAATCGTTGCCGCTGTTGATCACTTCAAGAATCCACGGCGTCGCCTCTCCGATAAAGAGATTGCGCGGGAAAAGATAATTGCTGCTGTGCAGCGACGGGAACACCAGCTGGTTCCACAGAGTCGAAGCCTTGATGCCGCCGAACCACGGAGCAAAACCGGTATAGTTCGGATCAAGCCGGTAGATCTCGAAGATCCGACGCCCGTAAAGTGTCTGCGCCCATTCGTTGAAGCCGGGCCCGACCGCCTTGAAAAGCGGCGTGCAGCCGGTGAATCCGACCCCCTTCGGGTCGCCCCAGTTGGTCGGATTCGCCATGTATTTCGCATACTGCTTGACATCGCCGCGCTTGAAGTTCGGGTCGACATAAGTTCCCCATGAAAAGCCGACGTTCTCCCAGGCAACCAGCGGCCGCGAGAGTTTCTCCTTGTCGCCGTAAATGCGCAATTCCCCTTCGTACTGGTCGGCGAGCTGTTCGACCATCCGGGTCCACGGGCTCGACAACGAGGTGTAGGTGTGAAGGTCGTGTACGTCGGTATCCAGCTTTGTCTCTCCGTAGCTGGTCCATCCGGCCGCACCCGAGAAGGTACTGATCGGGCGTTTCGATTTATCGAGCTTGCGGACAAGCCCGACCTGCAGATCCATCAGCCGCGCCACCTGCGGGGAGTTGCGGTGCACCACCTCGTTCCCCATCGACCACATGGCCACGGCGGGATGGTTGTAACTGGCTTCGACAAACTCGGCCACCTCCCGCATGTTGTTCTTCTCAAACGCTTCGTAATCGATGTTCGTCGTGAAGCTCCACCCCCATTCGTGGAAAACCATCAGGCCGACCTCATCGGCGATCTCGAGCGCCTTCGGCAGAATCGGCATATGGGCGGTACGGGTGATCACATAGCCGAGATTGCGCAATTTGAGCAGCGTCTCGAGAATCTTCTTCTCTTCCTCCTCTTCCGCAAGGCCGTAACCACCGTAATTGATGGAACTGACGTTCTGCCCGAAGAGGTAGAGTTCCTCACCGTTCAGGTAGAATTTACCGTTCTTCGCGATAAATTCGCGATAGCCGAAACGAACCGCCTCGCTGGAGACGACTTTGCCGTTTTCCTTGACATTGAAGGTCAGGAAATAGAGATAGGGATTGTCGATCGACCACTTCGTCGCGTCGTTCAGGGTGATGGAAACGGTACCGGTATTGACTCCCGGCTTGAGTTCGACCGCCTTCCCGGCAAGGGTGCCGGTAACTTTGCCGGCATCCTTCCGGATCGCCGGAGAGACGATCGCGTCAAGATCGGCCCGAACCGCCCTGCCGGTGTGATTCAGAACCGTGTAATCAACTTCGATTCCACCGGCGGCGAGCCGCGGAGTCACGAGAAGTTTCTGAATCCGGATCTCCGGCTCAAGCGACAGCGTGACGTTCTGCCAGATTCCGCCGCGGATATTGTTGAGCGCCCACTGGGAACCGTAGACATGCGTGACCTTCTGGATACCGCCGGAAGTTCCCTGATCGGAGAATACCCGTATGGCCAGAACGTTCCGCCCGGGCCGGGCTGCTTCGGTCACATCGAGCTCGAAGGGGGTAAATTCGCCGAGATGGCGCCCGACCTCCCGGCCGTTCAGAAATACGACCGCATCGCAGCCGATGACGTCAAACTTCAGGATCACCCGGCGATTCTGCAACTCGGCGGGAGTAAGCTCGAATCCAGTACGATACCACCCTTTGACATAGGGCTGATCCTTGTTCTGCTTCTCCGGATACTTCCGATACCAGTTGAGCGGCACCGCGATCGTATCCCATTTGGAATCATCGAAGTCCGGGGTCTGGTACCCTTTGGCGAAATCCGCGTCGGCGGGAAAAGCTTTCGTGGAGGTCTCCAGACCGGAGATTTTCCAGTTGCCGTTCAATGAACGGAGCAAAGGCGCCGCCGCGCCGTGGGAAGCCGGTCCGTTCGGAATTTCCCCGACCCCGATCGTCTCGGCACGCTGGAACTGCCGCGGCGCCGGAAGATACGGCGATACCGCCACCTCCGCCATCGCCGCCGTGGCGCACAGCAGCGACAACCCGATTGCTGACAGAATCTTCGACATGGATCCCTCCCTTGTTCCCGGAAGTCTTTCCTCTCCCGGCGCTCTCCGGATGTACAAAAAAGCCGCACTCCCGGAAGAACCGATTGATATTTCAACGGTGTTGCCACCCCAAAAAATTCCGGGTTGACATGTTATTCCCGACCGGAGAACACAACCGTCCCGGTACCCCCGGAAAGACGGCAATTCAGCGGGAAAGCACAACAATCCCCGAAACAACTCCTGAAATATTATGCGGGATGGAAGCGCTTTTGTCAAGCTGGAAACACCGGAAAAGCCGGATTTTTTCATCATCCCTGCCGGACCAATGCGGCGGAGGCTCTCTCGAGCAGCTTAAAGAGTCCGGAGCATTCAGATGTTTCTTTCGACATGACCGGAAGAAAAATCCTCCGGGCGCCGGCAGGGGGCGCCCGGAGGCGACATCAGAGGGATCCACCGCTCTCACTGAACAATTCGGCAGGCGTTTTCCGCGTTGAGTTCCGAAACCTCGGGACCGGCAACAAAAGCCTCTTTGAATTGAGAACCGGGCTCCTCGAGCAGATTCTCCCCGACGGTGACGTTTCTGGAATGCAGCACCTGAATCAATGCTCCCCGGGCGGGCAAACCGTCATGCCGGTTCATCCGCAGGAAGTTCCGCATCGGCCGGATCATGCGGTTCCCGCGGACCACAGCACCGTCGGTACAGGCGACGAGAATGTTGATGCCGTCGCACTCTTCAAACACATTGTCCTCGATACGGACGTTCCGATGACCTCCCGGAGCCGGAACAAAGAGCCATGGTCCCCGTCCCGGAGCTTCCCAGTTCATCGTCTGCAACGAACTGATGGAAACTGCTGCACCGGTCCCCCAGCAATCGGCCGGACAGCGGCGGATGGTGTTGTTGCGGATAATCAGGTTCTCCACGTAAGGCCCTTCGTTGAATTGAAGATATTCCGGCTGAGCGATGATCGCGCAACGGACGAGGTCCTCGAACACGTTTCCTTCGATCAGACCATCCTTGCCGCGTACCAGGAAGCCACGCCCTCGATGGTTCCGAGTGACATTGTCCCGAAGAACGAAACCGCTTCCACTGGCATTGGTGTTCACCATCGACCGACACTCCGCGGGAAGTTCGCGATCCATCTCCAGCCCCATCTTCGACGATGCGGTCCGGAAAACCCCGGCAACCCGTGCTGAAGCAATCAGGAGATGTTTTTCATCATGGAAGTCCAGCAGATCGCCGATTTCCGGGGGAGCGGGCGTACCGTTGACCACGAGCTTTCTGCCGTCGACGTTCTCCACTTTCCAGAACTTCCCGTGAATGTTCACGCCATCATCATGCATTCCTTCCAGAAGACACTTCTCGAGAACCGGACCTCTTCTGACAGCCCCGCTGTAAAAACCATCGGCGGCCGAAGAGAGCAGC
>CALXOA010000047.1 GCA_944389895.1 uncultured Victivallis sp.
TATATTCATCACGCTTCCATGCCAACGCTTCCTGAAGCACCGTCAACAACTGGTCGGCGATTGGAATTGTAACTTCTTTTCCGGTCTTGAATTGCTTGACCCAGATGCGCCGCCGTTCAAGATCAACCTTATGCCATTGCAGCAGAACGCAGTCTTTCAGCCGTTGGCCGGTAAACATTCCAAGATGGTAGATGACCCGAATTTCCGATTTGTTCTTCACCTTGTGGGTGGAATCGGCTAACACATCCAGCAATGCCTGTTCCTGTTCACGAGTAAAGGCAAGACGGCGTGTATTGTGTTCCTGTTCTTCGCGGTCTTTACGCCAGAGTACAGGAGAATGAAAGGGATTGCCATCGGGACAATACTCGATAAGAGTAGAGAAAATTTTCCGCAGCCGTTTGATCTTGCGGTTGTGCGTATCAACGGCCAGTTGACGTTCCCGGAGCCTTTGCGCATAGGCATCGACGAGTTCCGGCGTCACTTCGTGAAGATATTGGCAGCCTTTCGGAAGAGACTTCAGGAAATCTCTCCAGTCTGCTTCATAGGCGAGACGTTCGTTAACAGTCGCAGGAGTGGCACGATTCGGGTGTTTTGCGTAAACATTCCACGCCTCGGTAAGCAACAATACGTTTGCCGGCTTAATCAGATTGCGCGCGTGAGCGACATGTGCCGAAACGACCTCCATACTGGTCGCTTTCAAAACAGGAAGCAGTTCTTTAACTTTCCGCTTCGCTTCTTCCTGACTCTTGGTCTTCAGGCTGATCGACTTGCGTTCACCGTTGATCTGGTAACGGTAATGATAGGTCCCGTTCGGTTTCTGGTAGATGGTGCCGACTTCCTGCTTCATGACTTTCCTCGCCATTGCCCTGTTTCCTCGTAACTATCCTTGTGAGCTAAAATACCACTGATTTCGAGGATTGAAAGGCAGGAACGGCACCGAATGGCACTTTTTTGAGGAATCTGAGGGTAAAATGGTACACCCAAAGGGACTTGAACCCCTAACCTTCTGGTCCGTAGCCAGACGCTCTATCCAATTGAGCTATGGGTGCACTTTCGTATGCAACAGCACTTAATATAATCGGCATTTGGCGCTTGTCAAGCTCATCGGAAGAGGATTTTCCGGATATTTTTCCTCTTCCGGACGGCAAAATTCTCTCCAGATGCCGGAACGACGGGAAAGCAGGCTGTTTCAACGCGGCAGCGCCTTGATCAGTGCTTCCGCCGCGGTACGCAACTCTTCGATTGTTTTACCCGGCTTGTAAAGGCTGGAGCCGATTCCCGCGCCGGCACAGACTTTCAGAAATCCCCCGAGATTGTCCGGATCGACTCCCCCCACCGCCATGATCGGCGCCTTGATCACCGCCTTCAGATCGCGAACGTAGCCGGGACCCATCGCTCCTGCGGGGAAAAGTTTCAGATAGTCCGCACCTGCACGGAGCGCGGTGAATCCCTCGGTTGCGGTAAAGAAACCGGGCATGGACACCAGTCCCGCCGCTTTGGTCGCTTTGATCACATCCGGGTTGGTATCGGGAGAAATGATGAATTTGCCACCCGCCGCAGCAACGGCGGAAACTTCCGACGGTGTCAGGACGGTACCCGCACCGATCAGAAGTTTTTCCCCGTGGTTCCAGCGCGCGGCGGCGAGCCGGATGCTCTCGACGGCATCCGGCGAATTGAGCGGGACCTCAAGCATGCGGATTCCCGCATTGTACAGGACGTCACATACTTCGAGGATTTCAGACGGAGTCACACCGCGAAGAATCGCGATCAGCGGACATTCGGCAAGTTTTGCTTCGAAACTCATGTTCTGTTCTCTCCGTAACGTTTTCGTGTCAGCGCATGACCCGGCCGGAACCGCCGCCGTTCATCAGGGCAACCACTTCCGCACGACTGACGTAGTTGTAATCTCCCGGGATGGTGTGTTTCAGGCAGCTTGCCGCCGCGGCGAACCGGATTGCCGTCTGCGGGTCGCTGTATTCGGCGCTGCGCAGCGCGTAGATCAGCCCGGCCCCGGAGGAATCGCCGCCGCCGAACCGATCCACGATGTTGCGGATTTCATATGGCGTGTACTCTCCCGCAGCATTCAACGGTGCGAAAAAGGCATGGTCTGCGGCGCGATCGAAGAGCATCGCGCCCCAGTTGTTGTGATTGGCCGAGTAGCTTTCGCGCAGCGTGATCGCAACGCGCGATGCGCGGGGGAAACGCTGCAGCAGCCGGCGGGCAACTTCAACGTAGCCGGCGCGGTCGATCTTCCCGGATTCGACGGAACTCTTCTCGCTTGCGATGCCGAACACGTCGGAGGCATCTTCCTCGTTGCAGATGATCCAGTCGACAAAGGGAACGATTTTCCCCATGCACTCTCCTGCCAGTTCGCGCGCCGGAGTGCCCGGGCGCCATTTCCAGAGTTTTTTCCGGAAATTGAGGTCGCAGGAGATGGTGATTCCCCGTTCCGATGCCTTTTTCGCCAGCGCAAGAGTGGTGCGGAACGCGTTTTCGCTCAGCGCGGGAGTGATTCCCGTAATGTGCAGATGGCCGACGTCGGCGAGCATCGCATCGAAATCGTAAGCTTCCGGCCCGAGTTGTGAAATCACCGAACCTTCCCGGTCATAGATCACATTGGATCCGCGTTGCGCCGCACCGTGTTCGGCGTAATAGACGCCCATCCGGCCTGTTTTCTCATAGTGAATCTGTTCCACGTCGACCTTCAGACCGCGCAGCTGAGCCGCGAATGCTTCAGCTACCGGGTTGGCAGGCAGGGCCGTCAGATAGCGGGCGTTTTCCCCGAGCATGGCCAGCGAGGCGCAGACGTTGGCTTCTCCGCCGCCGAAAGTCGCTTCCAGCTGTCCCGGCATTGCCTGTGCGAATCGCTTGCGTCCCGGCGGACAGAGCCGCAGCATCACTTCTCCAAATCCGGCGACATATTCTCTGCTCATGATATGATCTCCCGATGTTTTTTATTGATTCTCACATTATGAGATTGTATTCTCATGAAATTAATATATAGTATGGGAAAGAGGAAGTCAAATCGGAAAAAGGAATATTCTGTAATGAAAGACGGGGAAAAGAGTCTGACCCGGGTATTTGAAATTGTCGAGGCGGTTGCGCGCAGCCGCGACGGGTTGCCTGCCGCGGAAATTGCCGCTCAATTGAATCTGCCGGTCAGTACAGTGTTCCGGATGGTGAAGTTTCTGATTTCCGGGGGATATCTCCGCCGGGAAGGGGCGCGTTGTATGCTCGGCCCGGGGCTGCTCCGACTCGGAAACTGTGCTCAGCGCCAGAATCCGCTGGCACGGATTGCTCACGCCAGGCTGGAGGCGTTGGCCGGGGCGACCTGCGAGACGGTTCATCTGGCCGAACTGCGGGACGAGCGGATTGTCTATGTGGATAAGGTGGAGGGGAGCCGTTCGGTCCGGATGGGGTCGCTGATCGGCAGTACCGGTCCGCTTTACTGCACCGGGGTCGGCAAGGTACTGCTGGCGTTTCAGGAGGAGGCGAAGCAACGGGAGATCGTCATGCGGATCCGTTTTGAGCCGTTTACGCCCCGGACGATCCGGAAAGCGGAGGCGTTGCTGGAGGAACTGGCCCGGATCCGGGAACGAGGATATGCGGTCGATGATTGTGAGCATGAGCTCGGGGTTTTCTGCATTGCCGCGCCGGTACTGGATGCCTCGGGATACGCCCTTGCCGGAATCAGCCTCTCTGGCTCCGAACTCTATCTGCGGAACCGGGCCGTCGAACTTGCCGGGCTGGTCGTTGCAACGGCAGGAGAGATTTCACGGGCCTTCTGCGGTTGAGCCCGGGGATCAGTCACCGTGGATGGTGAACCGGACCGGGCGGACGGTCACCGGGGTTGCAGCCGCTCCTGCACTGTGACGGATGAAGGGGGCCCACAGAATCCGGCCGGTATTATCGCGAATGACCGGTGCGTCAAATTCCGCCGGCAATCCGCGGTCGATGCGGAGCTTCCGCAAAGACTCCTCCCGTTTGCGGCCGAAGGGAATGATCCGGTCGCCCGGCCGCCGCGCCGAGATGGTGAGTTGTTCCGGCAGCCCTGCCGGATCGAATATCGCTTCCTCCGGTTTCGTGCGGAGAGATCCGGCGGGGATTTCCATCCAGACCAGAAGGTACCGGCCCCAGCGGAACTCATTCCTGCGCCGCCACTCCCAGCAGGCGTCGGCGGGAGGCTCTGCAGTACGGATGAGCTCGAGTTCACTGCCTTGAAGGCGCAGGATGAGGTCGGAAGCGACTTTCAAATGACGGGGATCCTGTGTTTCGACTGTGAGAAGCCGCCGCAACTCCCCTGTCAGCGCGGCCGATGGAATGAAGTCGCGCCCGAGTTCGTTTGAGAGATGAAGCCGCAGCACTCTGGGAAACAGTGCCGGAGGCAATTCACGCCAGAATCCCGCTTCCGTAGCGCTCCGGCCCGCGATCCGGCGGAAACGTCGTTCCGCCTCCTCTTCGAGAAACGCGGCGTCCTGCCCGAGAGCTTCCAGAGTCCGGCGTACTCCTGCCATGACTCCGGGCCGCCGTTTTGTCCAGGCTGGAAGCAGCTGATTGCGCAGGAAATTTCGTTCGAACTCTCCGGTATCGTTGCTGGAATCGTGCTGCCAGGAGTTGATGTTGCGGCTGTGAAGAAAATCCGTGAGTTCAACACGGGTATAGTGAAGCAGCGGACGCAGAAACGTGACGCCATCGACCACGGCGCGGGGACGCAGGGCCACAAGTCCGGAGGTGTTCGAACCGCGGCCGAGCCGCAGCAGCAACGTTTCAACCCGGTCATCGGCATGGTGGCCGAGGGCGACGGCTGTATCGGCACGGTTCCCCGCGAGTTTCCGCCAGACGGCGAGGCGGGCCGCCCGGGCGGCCGCCTCGAGGTTGGAACCCGGAGTCAGAGCGAGGTCGAACCGGAGAAACTCGACGCCGAGGCCGCGGGCGAACTCTTCCGCCTTCCCCGCCTCCCTGCGCGATTCCGCCCCGCGGAGGCCGTGCTCGAAATGGACGGCGGTCAGCCGGAAATCATGATGTTCCCGCAGGTCCGTCAACAGCAGCAGCAGTGCGGTGCTGTCGGCACCGCCGGAGAAGCCGGCGTAGATCCGTCCACCCCGGAACGGGGCAAAAAGTTCGCTGCTTTTGTCGAATTGCATTTGTAATCACCCGGTTTGAGTTATAATATATGCGATGGAACATTGGAAAGCAAGGAGATTCCCCGTTTATGGCTTACATCGTGGTGGCGACATCCAACGCACACAAGGTTGATGAATATCGTAAACTTCTGGAAGGGCAGAAAGTCGAACTGCGTTCCCTCCTGGATTATCCCGGTTTCCCCGGTGTCGAGGAAAACGGGACGACGTTTCGGGAGAACGCCGCCATCAAGGCGCTCGCCGCATGCAGATATTGTGATGTTCCCGCTTTTGCCGATGATTCGGGGCTTGAGGTTGAGGCGCTCGACGGTCGTCCCGGTATTTACTCTTCCCGCTATGCGGCGACCGATCAGGAACGGATCTCCCGGCTGCTCGGTGAACTGAAGGGCGTGGAGAACCGCCGGGCCCGTTTTGTCTGTGCGATTGCGATTGCGGTGAACGGCGAAGTGATCGAGACCTTCGAGGGCGAGGTCAGAGGTGTGATCGTCGATGCTCCGCGCGGTGCCGACGCGTTCGGTTACGACCCGGTGTTTCAGCCCGACGGTTATGACCGGACATTCGCCGAAATGCCGCAGGAACTCAAGAACCGGATCAGCCACCGGGCGGCCGCGTTCAAGCTCGCACTTGATTTTGTTGAAGAGGAGATGTCGGTACTGGATGACGACTTCGATCTTTGACCGTTTTTTTTGCAAAAGCGGAACTGCGGTGGTATATTAACCGGTTGTTTCCCGCTTTTTCAATTTTTTACTGGAATGTGTTGACCGGAAGTTATGGAACTTGGCAGATATCTGTTTGAGGGCGACTCCTACGATACGCCGCCCGATGTGCCGAAATCGCTGCTCTACCGCCTGATGCTGGGCAGCCGCTGGTATTTCTACTTTTACAATTTCGGGATTTTCTGCCGGACCGGGCGTTGCGGCCGCCGCGGGGAGCTCACCTGCGAGCGCCAGATCTTTTATTCCAATCAGAATCTGCGTCTGGTGGAGCGTTGCGGCGGCAAGGTTCATATCCGTGGTCTGGATCATCTGCGCGCTCTCAACGGGAAGCCGGTCGTGCTGATCGGCAACCATATGAGCTTGCTGGAGACGGCTCTGTTTCACTCCGTTGCGCGCGGGCTGCTGGACTTCACGTTTGTAATCAAGCAGTCCTTGATGGAGGTGCCGTTTTTCCGCGACATCATGAACAGTCTCGGCGCGATTCCGATCGGCCGGGCCAATCCGAGGGATGATCTCAAGGCGGTATTTGAAGAAGGGGGCAAACTGCTGGTGGCCGGTCGGTCGATCATCATCTTCCCGCAGTCGACCCGCAGCGAGGAGTTCGATCCGGAGAAGTTCAATTCCATCGGTATCAAGCTTGCGAAAAGGGCCGGGGTTCCGGTGCTGCCCTTTGCGTTGAAAACCGATTTCCTTGGAAACGGTAAACGATTCCGCGATCTCGGGCCGGTGAGGCCGGAGCGCGAGGTCTGGTTTGAGTTCGGCGCGGCGCGCGAAGTGGAAGGGAACGGTCAGGCGCTTCAGGCGGAAATCATCGATTTCATCCGGGGGCGGCTGGATGACTGGCGTGCCCGGGAGAAGGCGAAGTAGGTGAAAGCTCTGACATAACATAAAGAATTGAGGGAAAAGTGGAAATGAGCGATGTGGCGATTCCGGAGAAGATGATGGCGTGGCCGCTTTTCGGCGCGGGAATGGAGAATTTCGGCTGCAACGATCAGCCGTGTCTGGTTCCGGTTCCGGAAATCAAGGATGATGAGCTGCTGGTGAAAATTGACGCGATCGGTCTCTGCTTTTCCGACGTCAAGCTGATTCGCGCCGGTCAGGAGCATCCGCGGGTGATTTCGAAGGATCTCAAGAGTGATCCGGTGATTCCCGGGCATGAAGCGGTGATGAGCGTGGTCCGGGTCGGTTCGAAACTGGCTGACCGTTTCAAGGTCGGCCAGCGTTTCATCATCCAGGCGGATATCTACGTGAACGGCAGGGGATTTGCCTACGGTTACGCGATCAACGGAGGAATGGCGCAATACAGTGTGCTCGATCAGCGTGTGCTCAACGGTGACGAGGGGTGTTATCTGCTGCCGATTTCCGATGAGATGCCGTCGGCGGTCGCCGCTCTGCTGGAGCCGTGGACCTGTGTTCAGGCCAGTTATATGATCGGCAATCGCACGGCTCCGAAACAGGGTGGGAAAGTATTGATCGCCGCCGGAGACGACGGCGTGTACGAGGCGGGCGCACTGCTCCGGGCGGCGGCTCCCGCTGAGGTTACCGGTTTCGGATTATCGCCCGCCGCCGTCAAGGCTCTCGAAGCGGAGCTCGGGGGTGCGATCCGGATGGTTGAGGATGTCGCTCTCGATGAGAAGTTCGATGATGTTTTTCTCTGCAATCTGACCGGGCCGCTGGCTGAAGTTGCTGCGAAACTCGGCGAGCGCGGCGGCGTAACCAGCTTCATCGGGGATTACAAGGGCGTTTCCGGTTTGTTTGATGTCGGTCGGATTCATTACGAGGGGTTCTTCTATCAGGGGGCGACGGGTAACAATCTTTCGGCGGCCTACAATCGCAATGTCCGGAGTAAAGTCAAGGCCGGCGGAACCTGCTGGCTGCCGGGCGGAGCCGGGGCGATGGGGCAGATGCACACCCAGCTCGCAGTGGAGAATCCGGACGGGCCGTCGCGGATTCTGGTGACCGATATGGATTCCGCCCGGATCGCCAATGTCGAACGGCTGCTCGCCGACGCGATCAAGAAACGCAACATCGAATTCAAGGCGGTGAATCCTTCCGGCCTGTCGGCGGAGGAGTTCGATCACCTGCTCAAGGAATTTGCGCCGGATGGGTTTGACGATATCATCATGCTGGTGCCGGTCGTTCCGGTGCTCACTCATGCCGCCGGATATCTCGGGCAGGACGGGTTGATGAACATCTTCGCCGGGATTCCGGCCGGCAAGGAGGGCGAGTTGTCGATCGACGGCATCGTCAACCGCAACCAGCGTTACATCGGTTCGAGCGGGAGCCGGACCGAGCACCTCCGCCATACGCTGCACCTGGCCGAGCAGGGGGCGCTGAAGCCGGTGACTGCCCTTGCGGCGATCGGCGGCATGAAGGCGCTCAAACAGGGGATTGAGGCGGTGATGAATGCGAAATTCCCCGGAAAGACGGTGATCCTGCCGAACTGCCCGGATATGCCTCTGGTGCCGATCCGCGAACTCGGGTCGCTGTCTCCGGAGATTGCGGCGTCGTTTGATGAAGGTGGTTTCTACACGGTGGCCACCGAGGCGGCGGTCAACGCGAAGTACGGAGTCAAATAAAATCATCTGCAACCGTGGAGTTGAATGTTGTTTTCGGCGAAAGGAAAATTCCTGATTGCGCTTCTGGCGCTGCTGTTCGGTGCGCCGGCGATGGCCGGCATGCTTGACGGTGTTTCGAAGATGAAGTTCAGCGCCTTGAAGCGAATCAAGGCCGACAGTTGGAACATCGTCGGCAAGAACATCATTGTGCGCGGCAATGTGTACGTGCCTTTCGGCGACCTTGAGATCTACGCCGATCAGGCGGTGATCAACGTTGACAGCAAGGATGTCGAGGCGACCGGCAACATTCAGTTCTTCCGGTGGATGGACACGTCCGGGTCGGTTTCCCCCGAGAAGCTGGCCCGGCTTGAGAGTGCCCCGAATATTCTCGTTACCGTGACCGGCGTGACGGGAGATATCTGGGGCGATCAATCCATTTCGATCAAAGGCTCCGGACTCAGTGACAATCTCCGCGCCGACCGGATCGTCGGCAATCTTGAAACCGGTTATTTCCAGTTCGAGAAAGCGCAGTTGAAGTTCAAGACCTTCGTCTGCCGGGCCGAGAGCGGAGAACGCAAGGCGGACGGTGTGATCGAAGTCAGGAATGCCGAAGTCAGCTCATGCGAATATCTCGAGCATGACAATGGACATTATTCGATCAGCTGTTCCGAGGCGCGGTTGACGCCTCACGTGACCGAGTTCTACGGCATCGACAACCTGGATAGTGATCCGGGCGATCATACGATATTTCTGGTGAACGGTTTCTGGAAGATCTACGGTGTACCGATCCTGTGGCTGCCGGTTTTCTACAAGCCGAAAGACGAATCCCCGGGGTTGTTCAGCGTCCAGTGGGGGGAAAGCAGTGACTGGGGCTACTATGTGTTGCTGTCGAAGCGGTTCTGCTTCTACGACTATCCGGGGGTTGTGCTGAAGACCTTTTTCGATATCTACGAGCAGCGCGGTTTCGGTTATGGCGCCGAACTCCGGATTGAAACGGAGGAATCGAGAACCGCGGTATTCGGGTACGGCATCTACGACAGGGATCGTTACGAGACGGACGACTATCAGGATTACCGGTTGAAAATACCGTACGAGCGATTCAATTTCCGCATTACGAATCTGACGCACATCACGCCGCGGCTGGATTTCCGCGGGGTGTTCGATATGTCGAGTGACCGTTACTTTCTGCGTGACTTTTTCAGTACGCGTTACAACTCCGATCCGACGCCTTCGACCTATGCGGCGCTGGAGCAGCAGTTTGACCATTTCAGTGCGGCGCTCTACATCCGGCCGAAGGTCAACAGCTTCTATACCACGGTGGAGCGGCTTCCGGAGTTCCGGATCGACGTTCCGCGGCAGGAACTTTTCGGCACCAACGTCTACTATCAGGGAGATCTGTCGCTCGATTACCTGAAAATGGACTGGATCAAATTCAACCGTGAACCCTTCAATCCCAGAACAGGGGAACCCCTGAAGGGAGTAAACCAGAAATTGCGGAACTATGAATCGTTCCGTTTTGATACGACCCATTTTCTGTACTATCCGTTGCGCTGGGATTGGTTGACTGTTGTTCCGCGTGCGGGCTTCAAGGTGACCGGTTATTCCGACAGCAGCAAGGGACGGGTCGGGGTAGAAGATCTGCTGGCGCAGTTTGAGGCGGCCGATCCGCAGGGAAACCAGGTCATGCAGTTCCGTAACTACGACCGCGACGGCGGCAGCAGGGTGCGGTTCGCCGGAGAATTCGGCGTGGAGGCCTCGACCAAGATCCATAACTCCTGGCAGAATATCCGCAGCGCCTGGTTCCAGGTAGACGGTTTGCGGCATGTGATGCAGCCTTATTTGAATTACACCTTCATTCCGCGGCCGTCGGAAGACCGGGATCATCTCTACTATTTCGACGAGATCGATCGGATCGACGAGGAGAATTTTGTCCGTCTCGGGGTCAACAATCGTCTGCAGACCCGCAGCGGCAGCGGCATCAAGGATCTGTTGACGATGGAGAATTACATCGATCTTTACCTCAACAAGGCTGATGGATTCAACAACGTCGGCGATTTCTGCACGATTCTGACGGCGACTCCCTTCAAAGGGGTTACAGTCAGTACCATGTTTGCCATTGATGCCGGAGGAAACAATGAGGATCTGCCCCCGGTGATGCGGAACGGGCGTAAACTCTCCGACCGCCCCGGCATCGGGCTGAAGTGGTTGAATCGCTGGAACCTCTCTCTCTCCTACAGTCCGATCGAGGATGTGAAATTCACGTTGTCCTATACTTACAACCGGCCTTACAGTACACGCAGCGCCTATTCGATGGGGTCGACGCTGACCCAGCTGGAAGCGGGAAATTTCTTTGACAAATATTATACCGATTACACCGAGGAACTCAATTTCGGGGTCAGCATGCCGTTGACTCCGGACCGGCGGACGTTCGGGGCCTATACGCTCACTTACGATGTTCTGGAAGGGCGGATTTCAGGACAGACGCTCAACGTGATCCGCAACTTCCACTGCTGGGATTTGATTTTCTCATTTGAGTTTGAGCGTGACGATGACGATGACAAGCGGCATCCCTACAAGATGTCCTATTCGTTTTCGGCACGTCTGACCGGTTTGGAGGGGCCGCTGCAAGCCGGTCAGAATCAAGTGCTTGCAAATGCCGACAGGCAGATGCGCAGTGCCGGCGCATTCGGCGCCGGAAACGGCTGGAAAGGATTTTGACAGGATGTACATCGTAACCGGGGGAGCCGGCCTGATCGGCAGTGCACTGGTCTGGGGATTGAATCAGCGGGGAATCGACGATATTCTGGTGGTGGATCATCTCGGGTGTTCCGAAAAATGGAAGAATCTCGCCGCGTTGCGTTTCCGCGATTACATGGAGAAGGATGCGTTCCGGGCGAAACTCCGGGATGGCGCCCTGCATGGTTTCGGCGTTCAGGGCGTGATTCACATGGGAGCCTGTTCGGCGACCACGGAGCGGGATGCCTCCTACCTGGTTGACAACAACTTCAACAGTACCCGGGAACTGGCGGAGTTCTGCGTCGCGAACGGGATACGTTTTCTTTACGCTTCGAGCTGCGCGACCTACGGCGACGGCAGTCATGGATATGTCGACGACGAATCGCGGATTGAAGAGTTACGACCGATGAACATGTACGGTTATTCCAAGCAGATGTTCGACCTCTGGGCGAAACGGCACGGACTTCTGGATCGGATCACCGGTTGTAAATTCTCCAACGTCTATGGGCCGAATGAGCGTCACAAGGGGGAGATGCGCAGCGTGGTCTGCCGCGCCTTTGAGCAGATTACCGCGACCGGGACATTGAAGCTGTTCAAATCCTACCGTCCGGAGTATGCGGACGGGGAGCAGATGCGTGATTTCCTGTACGTCAAAGACGCGGTCCGGATGGTGCTGGCGTTGTTTGAGAATCCGGCGGCGACCGGATTGTTCAACATCGGCAGCGGCCGGGCCGAAACCTGGAATGCGCTGGCCGAGGCCGCCTTTGCCGCTCTCGACAAGCCGGTGAAGATTGAATACATCGAGATGCCGGAGACCTTGCGGGACCGTTATCAGTACTACACGAAAGCCGAAATGGGCAAATTCCATGCGGTCTGCGGCGGAGAGGAGGCGGGGAGCCTCTTCGATTCGGTGAATGACTACATCCGCAACTATCTGGTGCCGGGGAAGTTTCTCGGCGACTGATGCGGGGCGGATCTTCCAGCGCGGCGGAGCACATTCTCGAGGATGCGACCGCACTTCTTGCAGGAGTCGAAAGCGGCGGCGCCAGTCTCGACGATCTGCTCGACTCCGGGTTGAAATACCCGGAACTGCGTCGTTCGGTCAGTAATCTCGCTTTTGCGTTTTTCCGGAGAAAACGTCTGATCGACGGCTGGATCGGTCGTCTGGCGGCCCGGCCGCCGCGACCGCGGCTGCGCCGGGTGCTGGAGGCGGTTCTGACCCAGATCTGTTTTCAGGACGGGATTGCACCGCAGTCGGCGGTTAATGTTGCGGTGGAGTTTGTCAAACGTTCGGGTCGATCCGGAGAGGCGAAGTTTCTCAATGCCGTGCTGCGGCGGGCGTTGGCTGAGCCGGTTGTGCCGGGGGAGGCGCCGGAGGAGGTGTTGCCGCCGGCGGTGCTGGCCCGTTGGCGGTCACGCGGCCCCGGGGTCCTGGCCGGACTGACGGCGGCCTTCCTGGCTCCGGCGGAATTTACATTCCGGGCGGCGCGTGGATTTGAACCCGGCTCCCTGGCGTGTGAAGAGCGTTCCGGATACGGGGGATTCCGTTTCTTTCTCGCGGCAGATCCGGCGGAGTTGCTCGCTTCCGAAGCTTTACGGCGGGGGGACATTTACATTCAGGATCCCGCGACTTCGTTTGCTGTATCGCTGCCGGATTACAGCCGGGCGAATCGGGTGCTCGACCTCTGTGCCGCACCGGGCGGCAAGTCGCTGATGATGGCGGAACGGCTTCCGGAAGGTGCGATGCTGCTGGCAGCAGATCGTTCCGCCCGGCGTCAGCGGCAGACGCTCGACAACTTCCGGCGGCGTGGATTGGCTTTCCCGGTGGTGACGGCGTTGCCGACGGAGATTGAAGGGGAAT
>CALXOA010000048.1 GCA_944389895.1 uncultured Victivallis sp.
TACACCTTCCTCAAGATGGATCTCGGAATCGAACTCCTGATGGAGCTGGAAGGGTGTCTCTCCGCGCCGCTCGGTTTCCTGGAGAAGATGCGCGAATACAAGCAGACCGTCTTCTCCACGCCGCACGGTTCGATCGATCCGCGGGCGATGCGCGGCGAGGCCTACGACCTCTTCAACACCGCGCACGGATTCACCGGCATCCATCTCACCGAGAAGGGATTGGACTATCTCGACCAGTATATGGCCGACGTGCGCAAAGTGACCGGATACGAGATTCCGATCGCGATCGACCATCTCGGACACATTCCGGTGGAGGATTGCATCCGGCTGGCCCGGCGGCTGGAGAAATACAACCTCGCCTGGATGGAGGACCCGGTGCCGTGGCAGTGGCATGACCAGTACCGGCGCATCGCGGCGGCGACCACCGTTCCGCTCGGCACCGGAGAGGACATCTACCTCAAGGAGAATTTCCGGCCGCTGCTGGAATCCGGCGCGCTGGCGGTGGTTCATCCGGATGTGCTTACCGCGGGCGGCATTCTTGAGACACACAAGATCGGCGACATGGCCGAGGAGTACGGTGTGCAGATGGCGATTCACATGGCGGAGAGTCCGATCGCCTGCCTGGCGGCGGTTCACGTCGCCGCCGCCACTCGGAACTTCATGGCGCTCGAAGTTCATTCGGTGGATGTGCCGTGGTGGCCCGACCTCATCGCGCCGCGTCTGGAGATCCGCGATGGATTCATCGCGGTGCCCGACGTGCCCGGTCTCGGCATCGAAGCGCTGAATGAGTCGCTGATCAGCGAAAAGCTCCACCCCGACTTCCCCGAGGCGTGGGCGCCGACGGCGGAGTGGGACAAGGAGTGGGCCAACGACCGCCAGTGGTCATAAAGAGGTGAGCCAATGTACGGGAGGTGGGAAGAGATCATCCGCGATGAAATCAAAGACGGAGTGATCGACGGCGCGGCACTGCTGGTCTGCGATCCGGAACGGGAACTTTTCCAATATGCCTGCGGAGAAGCCGCCGACGGAGTGCCGATGAGCTGCGATACGATCATCGATATCGCCAGCGTGACCAAGGTTGTCGCGACGGCGACGGCACTCCTGCTCTGCCGCTGCCGTGGTATGATCGACTTCGACGCACCGTTCACTCGATATCTGCCTGATTTCGCGGCCCCTCTGCCCGGTGGTCCGGGCACGGTACGGGATCTGGCGCTCCACATAGCAGGATTCAGCCATGAAAATCAGCCGAAACGTCAATACCTTGCGGAGGATGGGGGCGAACTGTTGCGTAACACCCTTCGTTTTCCGCCGCTCTTTCCGCCGCGGACACACTTCGAGTATGCCTGCTGGAATTATCTGCTGCTCGGCCAGATCGTTGAACGGGTCACGGGCCGCCGTCTGACGGAATTCTGCCGCACGGAGCTCTTCGAACCGCTCGGCATGACTGATTCGTCGCTCGGGCGGCCCGTGGTCACCGATCCCGGCCGACTTGCACAAACCTGTGGAACGAACGCTCCGGGGGAGATCTCGGATTTCGCCGCCTTCCACGTCTACCGCGACGGCGGTTGCGCGGGAAATGCCGGAATGTTTTCCACGGCACGGGACCTCGGGAAATTCTGCCGGATGTTGCTTCAGGGCGGCCGGCTTCCCGGCGGCGGCATGTTGTTCCCGGAAGCCCGGCTTCGCGAATTCACCGTCAACGCAATGCCGCCGCATCTGCCTGAAAAACGTGGCTTCGGGTGGGTCATAAGAGACGCATACCGTCCTGAATCCGCATCTGATCAGATCATCTATCATTCAGGATGGAGCGGTCAGACTCTCTATATCGATTTCGGGCTCCGGCTTTGTGTGGTGGTGTTGACGACGCGCCGCGGTGATTATGAACGCGCCAAATGCGACCGGAGCCGGATTGCATCGTTGCTGTTGAAAAAATTCACTGTAGGGGAAAGGGTTGAGTAGAAATGAGTTTCGTGGATGAGCTGTTCGTCAGGGGCGTCAGTTTCGGTTTCATGGCGGGACGCGGCTACTACCGCAGTGCTGCCGGGCAACGCGAAATTGAAAACATCTGCAATCTCGGAGTCAGCTACGTTGCATTGATTGCGACAGTTGCACAGGAGAGTTATCAGTCCACCCGAATGTTCGAGGACTTCCACTATACCCCCGCCGACACCGAGCTGGTCGCAGCGATTGAGACGTTCCACCGCCATGGCATCAAGGTGATGCTCAAACCGATGATCGAATGTCTCGACAGTGTCTGGCGCGGCAATATTTGTTTCCCGACGAAACAGATGATGATCCCGGGTATCGAGGTAGATTATTGGGGAAAATGGTTCGCAAACTATACCGAATGCATGGCTCACTATGCGCAGCTGGCCGAGGAAAACGGCGTTGAACTCTTCTGCATCGGCTGCGAACTGATGGGATGCGAACCGCAGGAGAACCATTGGCCGGGGGTGATTCGGAAGGTGCGTGAGATTTACCACGGCCCGGTGACTTACAACGCCGATCAATATCATCCAGGTAAACATTTTGTCCGCAAATGGTTCAGTGAACTCGACCTGCTCGGAGTCAGCTTCTACACCGGCACAACCCGGCCCGATCCGACCGTAACCGAACTTGCCGAGGATCTCCTGCCATCGGTGGACGCGCTCGAGGCTGTGGTCAGGGAGACCGGTGTGCCGCTTTTCTTCGCCGAATGTGGTTCGCGTTCGGTGGTCGGCGGTACTCTGCAGCCGTGGATGTATTACAACGAAGGCGATTATGACGGGGAGAGTCAGGCGAACTACCTCGCGGGTGTCGTTCGTGCATTCTCGAGCTGTCCCTGGTGGAAGGGGTTGATGTGGTGGAAGTGGGATGAACAGCAGAAACGCCCCCACTATACGCAGCCGCACGGCGACACAGGGTTCACGATCCACGGCAAACCAGCGGCGCAGGTGATGAAAAGATGGTGTGCAGGAGAGATACCATGTATAGGTGACAAGCAATTGTCGGAGTAGAAAAGAACTCCTTTGTCGAGTAACTTTGGAAATTTACTCAAACCAAATTACCGAAAAAGGAGCTCAAAAATGCAGAGAAAAGGTAATGC
>CALXOA010000049.1 GCA_944389895.1 uncultured Victivallis sp.
CTATTCGCCCGAACGTTCTGCAACAGAAGAACGGAACCGGATAAGAGACTACTACATCAAGGTAGAAAAGTTTGGAAAAGAGGAAATGGCAAAACTACTCGGAACATCTCCAGCTTCGTTATATCGTGATGTAAAAGATGCTGATTGATCCGATTGCATTTTTTTGTTGAGATGATATAGTATCTACGGTTGTTTGATTTCAGGATTGGAGGCCGGATGGCATCAAGATCGATTGATTGTAAAATGGATGGCGGATTTTGCCAAGGTGGGATTCTCCTGGAGAGTACCCTACCAGGAAAATATGGGGAAAATCATGCTTTTTTCAATGATTTCAAGGGGTGCCGACAGGTGCCGTTTGTAAGGGAAAAAGTGCCGAAAAGTGCCATTTTTACGATCTTGGAAGCCTTGCAATCCCATCAGGTCAGAACGATAGTTTTTCGTTTCAAACCAATGGGTTGTAACTTATTTTGAACTCAAACTGCGGGTAGCTGGCTCTACACTTTGGGTGTACCATTTTTTTGTCTTTTCAAGAATAATTGGACCTTCTGTCTGCGCGAAAAAACATACCGGGTATCTTCCGCGGCAAAAAAAGATGCCTGAGATGTGACGACACAGGTCTCCATGCGCCGGCATTCATTCTTCCGTTTTCAGGAGAAGGAGCAAAGGCATTTTACCGGAAAACGGCAGGCAGAATTTTTGACGGATCCCGCAAAATCGGGATCCGATTGGATCTGCCGTCGATGTCCCGGATATCTGGCTGTGAAATCATCACCGGGAAGAGAGATCCCGGATCTGTCTCCAGATTGCGAAAGTCCGTTCCGCCAGTGTCTGCATCCGGCAGGTGGTCTCCCCGATGAACTGGGGCTGGACCGTATCATTGAGTCGCTCCGCCAGACGGCTCTCCGGGTTGAGAATCCCGGTGATGGAACCGACCGTCGCACCATTGCAATCCGTATCCAGCCCACCCATCACAGCCAGCGCCGTGTTGCGGTCGATCGTCGAATCGCCATAGAGCAGAGCCATCAGGACAATCTGCAGGTTGTTGATCGCATGAACGGAAGAAAGTCCGGCAAAACGTCGGTCCGACAGCTCCATGAACTCTTCCCAGTTCGTGCACTGACGCCGCCATTCAGGCGCAAGCCGAACCGCTTCGGCAAGCCGGCACTCCGCCGGAATCTCGGAGAGTCCGATCTCGATCAGACGCAAAGGATCCGACTCGACAAACGCGGCACTGATGACCGCCGCGACGAACATCTCCGCGTAAATGCCGTTTTTCGTATGAGTCCAGCAGGCGTCGCGATATGCGAACTCCGCCGCCAGTTCCGGATTTCCCGCCGCCGCATATCCCCAGAAATCAGCTCGAATCGCCGCCCCAATCCATTCACGGTACGGATTGTTGAACATGCGGGTAAATTCCGGGGTCGCAATGCAGTCACCGGAATCGGAACAGATCCTGGGCCGATGCAGGTTGTAGTTCAAAACAGCCTGCGTTTCCGCCGTACAGATCGCATTGTAGGGCAGACGGCTGTTCCAGCAGTCGGCGATATCGTTCCAGTGGAACTGCGTCCCCTTCTCCTCCATCACACAAAGTCCGACGAGGGTATAATGGATGTCGTCATCCGGCTCCATGCAGCAGATGTTTTCACGCTGGGACCGTGGACACCATAGTTCGGGATCGCCCCCCCGGAAGAAATCCGTCAACTCCCACTCGCCCCGGGACGTCAGCAACGAACGGATCCAGGCGCGCGCCTTTCCCTCGACCGGTTTGCCCAGAGCACAACCGGTACAGCGCCCCCGCCAGGCTCCATGAAAACGCTCAAGCATCTCATCGTCGGGAAGCGACAGTTTCAGGCGCCGCGGCCCCTCCGGACGCAGACGGCGGATCTCCGCAAGCTCATCCGGCTCCCGGTAGGGCCAATCCGCCCGCATCGGCAGATCCTTCAACTTCTCCGCTACGGCATGGATCGGCTCCTCCGCCCACGCCTCCGTCTCCGGGTTCATCCGGGCAACAGCCTCGCGGAGCGCTTCCGGAACCAGACGCCCTTCCTCTTCCAGTTGAGTAAGTTCCGCTTTCAGGAGCTCCAGTGGATTCTGCCAGCCGGAAATCAACATCGTCACACCTCTCTTCTTGTTTTCCATTCAGATTGCTGATATAGTATAATGGACCATATCGGCAATAACCAGATAAAAAAGATCAAAAAATATGTAGAATCGACCAAATTACGCGGTCCAGTTCCTGCAACTCCCGCTGGATGCGGAGTTTCCACTGTATATTCATGACCACCGGCGCCATCCGTCGCAGGCGATCGATCATCTGCACCGGCATGACTGTATGGAGCTGGGATTGTGTCTGGAAGGCGAAGGCGTATTTGTCGTCGAAAGCAAGATCATGAATTTCCGCAGCGGAGATTTCTCCGTGATCGGCCCGTCGGAGGCGCACCTTGCCACCAGTTCCCCCGGAACGACCTCACACTGGGTCTGGTTCTATCTGGATTTTGAACGGCTCCTGCTGCCCCATTTCCCAAATCTGGATCTGAGCGCCCTCTCCACGCTCCGCGGTTCCCGGTTCCGCAACATCCATGACGGTACCCGCGATCCCCGGGGTGGCCGGCTGCTGGCGGATTTGTTCCACGCGGAAGAGAAGGAGGAGCGGTGTGCGCTGCTTCTGCTGCTGGCGCTCCATCTCAGAAAGGAAACCGGTGTATTTCCTGGACAGCCCCTTCCCTCCCCGGAGACCGGAAACTTCCAGCGGGTGGCGCCTGCCATCGCCTACTTCAGCCGACACTACGCAGAAACGGCCTCGATTCCGGCCGCCGCACGCCTCTGTCATATGAGCGTCACCAATTTTCGACGGATTTTCAAGTGTGCAACGGGAACCTCCCCGCTCGATTATCTGAACAATCTTCGCATCAGCATGGCTCGAGCGGAACTGCGAAGCGGAAAATACCGGATCTCCGAAGTGGCAGTGCGCTGCGGTTTCCCTTCGCTCTCGAGTTTCAACCGTCAGTTCAGAAAGCAACTGGGTTCCACTCCCCGCGCATTCTGCCGCAACAAGTGAGGGGAACGGCACCGCCTCCTGCCCTCTGTAAACTTCCTGTCACACCGGAAAGATCCCTCCCGGTTTTTCACCGGTCGCGCTCATCCGGTTCCAGATGATAAACATGGGTCCCCGGAGTGGGAAAATCATCCACAAACCGTTCTGCATCCGTCGCGACAAGACGATCTTCGAATATCTCCATGACGCGCCGGGCCCGGAACGGCAGGGAGATTTCAACTCTCCCCCCTTCCCGCCGATGGATCGAAAGCAGTTCCCGGGAAGCGTGAAACGCGGCATTCCGGCAGTAGATGTGCACGCCGGAATTGACCGCAAGCTCATAAAGTTTCTCCGCCGTCAGCAATTCCGCGTTTGCGGCAAGGATCATCGTCCAGGAACTTCGTTTCCGCACGATGATCCCCGATGCGGGAGTACCGGGTCCGATGAGTCGTTGCGGATTCGATTCCGCATAGCGGCCGTTCCAGATGATTCCCGGAGTATTCAGAAAGATCACAGATCGCCCGTCTTTGAATACCTTCCGCTTCAACATCTTCGCTCTTCCGTCATCCATCGCGACCAGATTCTGGAAGAGAATCATCCGGTAACGGGAGAGATCCATGGATTCGAGATCGCTCATCGTCGCGGTATCGGCGGGCAATCCGGCAGCGGAAAGATTGGTTTCGACACGTGTAAAACGGGAAACCTCCCTCCGGGAGTGAAGCCTGTAGTTGCTTTCCGGGTCGATAACGATCAGAATCTGTGCGGCGGATCCGGTCGACAGAGGCGCGTACCGCCGCCAGACGTCCGCGGCGCGGCGGATCAGGTTCCGCGCTCCCGGAGAACGATACATGCCTCCCCAGATGTTGAAGAACCAGAAGGAAAGCCGGTTGACGAGAGCCATCCCCAGTTCCCGTTTGAGCCCGGCCGCATCCTCGCTTTCGTTTTTCCAGCCACTCCAGATTCCCCCGGAAAGTGTCACGGACTCCGAAAGCTTCAGATTCGCATCACTTGTAATCCGGTCACATTCGAACAGATAATTGATATTTCTGCGCCGGAGCATTTCCGTGACTCCGATGAATCCGGAGTTGCCGCCGATGTCGGGAGGGCGGTTACACGCCGCACCGATCACGAAATCCGGAGGAGCAGTGTCGAGCACACGCTCACAGTCGAGATGTCCGCCGATTCCGCTGCTGCGGATATGGGAGTAGAAAATCCCGATCTTCGCTTCTCTGCGGATATGTCTGCGCGCGGTTGAAATGAAGTGGATCACCAGATCCGCCGTAAGAGCGTTGATGTAGCGAAGCCACGCCACACACGCGCCTTCCCGCTCCGGGTCGTAGACAGATTCATGCCGGCGTCTCTCCCGCGGGTCGATCACCGGTACCCGGTATCGCGGCAGGGCATGTTCGGCACACCACCGTCGGAAATCGATGTTTTTTCTGACGGACGGTTCAAAATTGCCGGTTTCAATCCACTCCAGCGTCCGGCCGCAGGCGATGATGTACCCTTCGATCCGCGCTCCCCATCGCTGTTCGCAATGATCGAGAAAATTTTCCAGATATTCCGTGGTCAGCGTCTTCCATTCCGGATGGAGAACACAGTCGGTGAGCCGGTAAAAGGAGTCCAGCGAAAGGCGGCGCGCCAGCCACAGCGGCGAATTGAGATCAACCGTCACCAGAAAACGTGCCGCAGGATGGTGACTCAATACCTCCTCCAGCTGACGGTCAAGCACGGAAAAATCGTAAGCATGATCCCATTTCCAGATCAGCGGATAATCGGAATAGGGCTCCCCGAGTGCATTGACCGTATTCATCGGAGAGACGCAGACCAGATCGATCCCCGATTGTTTCATCAATTCGAGTGTCTCCCATTCCGTGTGCAGAAATTTTCCATAAGGCAGGCGATATGCCAGCATATTTTCGAGAGCCGTTCCCATCATTTCGCGTTGGAACCTTTTATGATTCTTCACTCTTGCTTTTCAGATATTATACGATATGTTGAGAAAAAAGAGAAAAGAAGAAACAGAAAAAAGATTCAATTTTCGATCAAAAGGATCTAAAATGCCCAATCTGATCCGAAATAAACACGGGGATCTGCGCAACCTCAGATATTACCGGAATGTGAGGATCCAGTATCACTTCTGGCCGGGAGCATCGCTCGCGGCAGGCAACCTTTATCCGCGGATCGGACTGACGGTTCAACGGTACGGACCGAGCTTTTTCCAGCACAATCACAACCCGGATCTCGCCGTCGAAATGGTCCTCGACGGAACGGAATTCTACGAGGATGACGGCATTCAATACCAGGTGGGACCGGGAGAACTCTATCTGGTTCACCACAACGCGGAGACAAAACTCAGCACTCAGGAGAACAATCATTACCGGAAACTCGTTCTCTGCATTACCGGATCTCTCCTGGATCCCGTTGTCGAGTCGCTCAGACTCGGAAATGTCCGGCACCTGAAACCGGAAAATCCCCGTGAATTTGAGTCGCTGTTCCACACTCTGTTCTCTCTTCTCGACGGCAGAAAGAGCGGCACGGAACCATTGGTCGCAGGTGGAACCTATGAACTGCTGTTCCGGCTCTCCGAGACCTCTCACTCCACACGCGGAGCGTATCCGGTCGCATTGCTCAAGGCCCTCGATTTCATCGGAAGGAGATTTCAGGAACCGATCCGGCAGGAACAGATCGCGCAGGCGGCGGAGGTAAGTCAACCCACGCTGGTCCGCCTTTTCCGGCGTCACCTCGGCAGAAATCCGATGGAGCACCTGATTGAGACGCGGCTGGAATTTGCGCGCTCGATGATCGCCACCGATCTCCCGATCAAGGAGATCAGCTGGCGCTGCGGTTACGCCTCCGCCTATTACTTTTCAACGGCATTCCGGAAAAAGTACGGGCTTTCACCGCAGAACTTCCGGAAAAAAGCGGTGTCCGGAGAATGATTTCCATCCTGCCGCCGTTCCCGGTCCCCCGGGAGGGGTCTCCGGAATCGCACACTCCCCCCGAACGGGAAACGGAATAGAGGGGCGCGGAGCTGTTGCCCGGCCCCCGTCTTCCGTCTCCGCCGTCACTTCCGGCTCCGGACCAGCCCGAATTCGGCAGGATTCTTTCTCCCGCCGATGCCGTCGCTCCAGCGGATGTATTTCCGCCCGCTTCCATCATTGTCGTTGACCAGAAACGAGAAACCGAACTCCCCGGTCTCTGCGGTCAGCGGGAAAAGTTGGGTAAACGGAATCTTTCCCTCGTAGATCATGCCGCCCTCGACCGGGCGTGCCACGACTTCCGCATCGGCGATCTCTCCGGTGCGGGTCAATCCGGTCGGCAGTTCCGGCGTCCAGTAGAGGTGATTGCGGATCAACCGGCAGCGCCCGGAATCATCCCGGAAGATCGTGAACTCATGGTAGTCCCGCCCGTCCAGCCCGGGATCGATTGAGAATTGAATGGAATCCCCCTCCCACGGCGTCTCCGGTGTATTCTGGAAAAAGCGATCATCCTTCACCTCGAAAGCAAAACAGAGATTCCGCCCGTCATTCAACAGTTTCGCCGTTGCGGAGAGATCCGCCGCCCCTTTCCACCCGTCGCCGACCACCAGATCGGCGGAGTTGATCCGCATCGCCGGAATCCCGTTCCACTCCTCGAGCCGGCCATCGGCGACGACCGGGGTGGATCCCCGCGAGCAGTCTCCCTGAAACAGAAGTTTCGGAATCCCGTAACGGCTCTCGATCCGGAAAAGCCCGAACCGCTCAAATCGAGTTCTTCCCTCCGGTTTTCCGAGGTTCGCCAGCATCAGCAGCGACATCCGCACCGCCTCCGGCTGTTTGATTTCGAAGACGGCGTGGTAATTCCGGCGGTCGGGAGTGCTCCGGTGCTGCAGGATATTGAGTCCATCCTTTGCCGGGAAAACCCTTTTGCCGTTCCGGTCGAAGAGCGAATACATGACGCCAAAGAGACCGCCATCCCCTTCGGCAGACGCCGAGATCAGATAACGTTCCCCGAACTGAACCGGAATCGACCCGGTCGGACCGAACGGAGCGGAGGCTACCTCGATCAGACGCTCTCCCCCCTCCCCTCCCCTGCACTCGAGTTTGCCGCCCTTACCGGCCCACCAGAAGGCGGTTCCGTTGGAGAAATCCCCGTTGCGCAACAGATTGGTGCCGACCGGAGACAAACTGACTCTGACCGCCAGTTCCAGCGGGAAACGGTATTCATGCCCCCCGACCGACACGGTCGCCCCGCCGGTCAGGCGATAGTTTCCCTCCTCTGTTTTCTCCGGCGGAGTCAGAATCAATTCATTGTCGACGATCCGGCACGTCCACGCTTCAGGCGCATTCATCTGAAACTTCACCGGGTCGCCCGCCGGCGCCAGCCGGCGGCGCAACGTTTCGCCGGGAAGAAGTATCGCCCCCGCCCGGAATGGGGAGCGTATCTGACCGGCCTTCTGCAGCACAGCCGGGTCGCCCCCCTCGAGGAACACCGGAAGCGTAGTCAACGCCACCTCAAGGCCATCCGGAGTCGCCAGCGTTTTCTCGCAGTCCATCAGATCGACCAGCGTCATCTCCGGGGGTACATTGTCGAGCCGGAACGTTTCACCGGGGAGCAGCGCCCAGGCTGCGATCACCGCTTTCCCGTCACGTTCAAACAAATATGCGGCAATGCGGTCGGAGGAGAGATCGCCCAGATAATCAGCTCCTTCCAGCCGATGGGTCATCGTCCGGAAAGCGGCATACGCGGGCTGGGGATTGCCGACGGAATCGAAGAAACTCCGTACCTGTCGTTCCTGATTGTTGCTGAAAAACAGAAATCCGTAGGTCTGTTTCACATGGTTTGCCGCATCGATCACATAACTTTTGACCACTGCTCCGCCCTGCTCCAGCGATGTGGCCTCGCGGTTGCCGGCGTGCCCCTCCGTATTGACCAGCGGGACATCGGCACCGCCATTGCGGTCAAGCAGGCTGCGCCACGCCTGATACACCTCATCCCCCGGATAATGAATCCCCATCACATCAAAGTAGAGTTTCCCGCCATTGGCGCGAATCGCCTCGTCGAGGAAACCGACCGCTGCGTTGAAGAGTCCTCCGGAGTAGATCACGGCATCGGGATCGGCTGCCCGGGCAGCTTCCAATCCCCCCTTCAGAAGTTTCGCGTAGCTCGCGGGAGAACCATCGAGCCAGAAGACGCTGCGGTACGACGGCTCGTTCCAGAACTCATAACGGGAAACCCGGCCCCTGTAGCGGGTGAGCAACTCTCCGACAAACTTCCGCCATGCACCTTCCTCCGGCGGATAGACGCTGAACTGCGGGACTCCAATCGGCGGCGCCAGTTTACGGCTCTTGACCGGGGAAGCCCACTCCGGGGTCCCCCATGGATTCAGAAGCAGCGTCATGTTGTATTTCTCCGCGAGCGCGACCTTCCTGTCGACAAGCGTCCAGTCGGACCGGTCGGGAGAATCCGGTGCAACCAGATTCCATTTGAGTCCGTGATAGCGGCAGTGTTTCACCCCCGCCAGCGCGGCACGGCGGATGTTCTTCTCCGCCGCCTCCTCATGCCATACCGGGTAGTAGGCATCCATCGGCAACGCGTGAGCCCCGAAACGGGACTCGGGAAGCCTGCCTTCGGCAACCGGCTCCAGCACGACGAAGGAAGCGTCCCGCGTCAAGCCGCCGGCGCGGCATTCAAGCTTGAAATATCCCCGTTCCGCTGCGGCCAGCTCGAGCACGGCACGCTCCGAACGGATCTCCGCCCGACCGGAACCGACCTTCTGCCCGAAAGCGTCGGAGAGAGTCCACAACAGCTCCCCATCCGGAATACGCAGCGCATCGATTGTAACCTTCACCCGGTCGCCGGGGTGGTAGATCTGAGAGAAACCGTCGAAGCTGAACCGCAGATGACGCCCGAGCGAGGGAAGCTCCGTGCTCTCGCGCAATTGCAGTGCATCGAATTTCACCTGAAAATATTTGCCGTTCCCGATTGCATCAAGCCGGAACGTATTCTCGCCGGCGGCGACCGGAAACACCACTCTGCGCGAAAACTGTTTCTCCTTCGGGTCCTCCGGCAGCGACAGGTAGTCGCGCGAACCATCCGGCAGCGTCAGAGCCAAACCGTCCCGGGCGTCTCCGTTGTTCCGCCACCCGGCGAAATCGAGCAGCAGTTCACGATTTCCGGGCTGCTTTTCACTCCAGACCAGCACAAGGCCGGTTACGATCTCGCCGGGATACATCCAGTTCCGGAAATTCTCCGACCCGATCCCCGAAACCACCGGCGGCCTTTCCGGTACACCGCTCTCTGGAATGCGGTAGGTGAAAACAAAATCCTTCATCGCCGGATGACCGACCAGCTGGGGCGTCCGTCCGTACTCCCATGGATTGTACTGCAACTGAAATTCAGCCGCGGAGCCATCCTTCCGCCCCAGACTCCAGAGCGGTTCCCCGCCACAGGCCGCAACTGCAACGAAACACAGCAGAATCCCCCGGAATCCCTGTCTCATACCACCCTCACTCCTCTTTCCCACCTTACCAATTTTTCCAGATGAAGAAATCGTTGGAATATGGCACAAAGTCAGGCCACGGCAGTTTCGACCACGCCACGTGCCCGTCGACATAGGCGATGTTAACTCCCTGGGAGTGCCGTTTCCACTGGGAAGTTTTTCCAACGAGATTGCTGTCCGGACTTCCGGAAGTAGTGGGAGAAATCACCCAGCCGCCACGATAGTCGAGGAAGAGCATCGTCCGCGACGCATCCGCAATCCGATCCGGCTTCATATGCTTTTGTCCGATATACCAGTTCATGCCGAACGGCTGATTCTCCTGAGTTGAAGTTCCATTGATGATCGCGGTATAGGTAGGGCAGCGGATGAAATCCGGGGGGATGTAAACCAGCACGGTATTGTAACCGCCTGTGTTGTTGAACAGCCACGGGCAAAAAGGACTCGAGCTGGTCAGCTGATAACGGGGCCAGAAGCCGCCGTTGTCGGCGCCGTAAAGCTGAAAAGCGTGGGCGATTTGTTTCATGTTGCTCGTACACTGAATCGTTCGCGCTTTTTCACGTGCCTGGTTCAACGCGGGAAGCAGCATCGAGGCGAGAATCGCGATGATCGCGATTACGATTAAAAGCTCGATCAGAGTGAAAAATGTTGCGCTTTTCTTCATGATGCCCTCCTGTGTTTTTCAAGTTTTGCCGCCATTTCGATTCACTCAACAACCGAAAAATGTTCCAGTTCAGAGGCTGAGACAACTGCGCTCCGCAACGTCTGCCCCCGATAGAGGGAAGGCGCCGCCAGCACGGTTTCTCCGGCCGGGAAATCATCGGGATCGCGTTCAAGGCGGGCGATCAACTTCATCATCTCCGCGGCGATCTGCACGTTGGCGTGGGAAATGGTAGTGACCGGCGGCTGATGACGTATCGCGGTATTCGCACCATCAACGGCGACGATCGAGATACGCCCCGGCACCAGTCGGCGCCGGAAAAGCTCCTCAACGATCAGATCCAGCCATTCGTCGGAGATGAAGAAAATGCTGTCGCAACCGGCGGCAACGGCTTCGTCAAGCCGGTTCCGCAATATGCCGAGCGCTTCAAACATGTTCTCTTCCCGGGAAAGAGCGATCTCATAGTTTCCACCTTTCCGGTTCCAGACCTCCGAAAATCCATCCAGGCGGAGTCGGAACATCCCGGCACGGGGACTTGCCTTGGCCCCCAGCACCAGAGCCTGTCGGCATCCGGCCTTGAGCAGCAGTCGGCCCGCCATCCGGCCGACCTCACGATTGTCCAGATTGATCCTCATCACATCCGCGGAAGAACAACAGTTGTCGCTGTCGAGAATGACGATTCGTTTCCCGGTCGCGACAAGCGGCTCAACCAGGCGGTGAGTGACCAACGATACAAAGATGACATCAAGATCCCGCAACGTCGAGACGAATTTCTCCGGGGAGCCGGCGGGATCCTCGGGATCGTACAGAAAAAAACCGATCTCGATCCGGGCCTCCATGGCCAGTTTTTCGAGCCGGTAACGCAGCCGGTCGTAAGCGTGGAACCAGCAGGAACCGTTCTCCCGGTGCCCGGTGAACACGAACCCGTACCGCAACCGCTGCCTCCGCACCGGCAGGATCCGGGTCGTCTTTTTCTCCTGATAGATCAACTCCTCCTCGCGCAACCGCGCCAGTACCTTGACCATGGTTCCGCAACTCGATTCAAACTGAGCCGCCAGGTCCCGCACCCCGGGCAGAACCAGTTCCCCGTTCCGCCGCCGCTCCAGCACCAGAGCGCGCACCTGTTCCAGAATCTCATTGCTCTTTGCGTATGGTTTCATGCTTCACCGCGAAAAAGTGATACAATTGTGTCACTATTAATTATGAATCGAAAGATTTCGTTTGTCAAGAGACGACTCGAAAAAAAAGAAGAAATTCTCCATTTCCCCTCCAGGAAGCCTGATCCGGCCCTGTACTCACCTGCGGCTCCCCGCCTTGCCCCCCCCGTACATTCATCTATGCGGCAGGGAAAGTTACCGCTTTTTTTCCTTTCCGGATTTGTGAAAAACCGATTCCTGAAGTATATTTCGAAGCGTGAAACCGCGAGATTCCCACACACAACTCTCTGGAGTGACAAATGACGCTCAAAAAACAGCTCTACTCACCTGGTGAAATGACCGTGGCGATCGACCGGATCGCCGCTGCAATCCGGCGGGATTTCCCCGATGACTCCGATGAGTTCGCGCTGGTCGGGCTCTACAAACAGGGGGTTCCGCTCGCTGAACGGATCTGCTCCGTGATTGAGCGCGAAACCGGACGGCGCCCGCTTTTCGGCAAACTTGACATTTCGATGTACCGCGACGATGTGGGGCGCCGCAGCGGGCTGCCGCTGATCCGCGAGACGGTGATTCCCTTCGACGTCAACGAAACGAAACTGATTCTGGTCGATGATGTCCTTTCCACAGGGCGCACGATCCGGGCGGCGCTCGACGCTCTGACCGATTACGGCCGCCCCAGTCTGATCCGTCTGGCGGTGCTGGTCGACCGCGGCAACCCGGAGTACCCGATCCGGGCCGATTACGTCGGCCTCGAAAGCCGGCTGCCCTCCGGTCGAAAAATCTCGGTTCAATTTGACGAGGACGGCGAAGAAGCGGGGATTTTCCAGGTTGAATGGCAGAAATGAAACGACATTCCAATTTCCAATTACATAAAGGCACGCGGTAAACTATGGAGTGGACCAGAAAAGATTTGCTCAGTCTCTACGATCTGAGCGCCGAGGAGATCACATTCATCCTCGACACCGCTGAAGAGTTCAAGAAGGTTTCCGAGCGCCGGGTCAAGAAGGTTCCGGCGCTTCGGGGCAAGACGGTGGTGAATTTCTTCGTCGAACCGAGTACCCGGACCCGGGTTTCGTTCGAACTGGCTGAACAACGGCTCAGCGCCGACATCGTCAACATGCAGGCGGCGGTGAGCAGCCTTCGGAAAGGGGAAACTCTGCTCGACACCGTGCGCAACATCGAAGCGCTTCAGGTCGATCTGGTGGTGATGCGCCACTCCGCGCCCGGCGCCCAGGACTTCATAGCAAAACACCTCTCCTGCGGGGTGGTCAACGCAGGCGACGGCGCCCACAGCCATCCGACTCAGGCGCTGCTCGACATCTTCACGATCCGGGAGAAGCTGGGAACTCTCAAAGGGGTCAACGTCACGATTCTGGGGGACATTCTGCACAGCCGTGTGGCCCGCAGCAACATGTGGGGACTGCTGAAACTCGGGGCGAACGTCACCTTCGCCGGGCCGTCCACGCTGGTTCCGCGCGAATTTGAAGAGGTCGGAGTCCGGGTCTGCCACGATCTCAAGGATGCGCTGCGCGACGCCGACGTGGTCAATCTGCTGCGAATCCAGCACGAACGGCAGACCGCAGGCTTCTTCCCGAGTACGGGGGAATATGCGAAATTCTTCGGGATCAACCGGGAACGTGTCAAGGAGATGAAACCGGGCGCGTTGATCATGCATCCCGGGCCGATCAATCGCGATATCGAACTCTCCAGCGAAGTGGCGGATGGTCCGAACTCGGTCATCCTCGAACAGGTAACCAACGGGCTCGCCGTCCGCATGGCGGTGCTCTTTCTCGTAGCGGGGTGCGTGAAAAAATGAAAAACTACATCTTCAAAAATGCGCGGATCATCGACCCCGCGCGCAACATCGACGTCAAGGGCGACCTCGGCGTCGTGGACGGTCGTATCGTCGATGCAGCTGAAGTCCGCTCCCCGGAAATCATCGATCTTGAAGGGAAAGTGCTCACACCGGGCTTCATCGATCTGCACACCCATCTGCGCCAGCCCGGCAACAACATGGCTGAAACCATTGCCAGCGGCACCGCAGCGGCGGCCGCCGGCGGTTTCACCGCGGTTGTGGCGATGCCCAACACCAATCCTCCGGCCGATACTGCCGGAGCGATCGAATTTCTGCGTCAGACCGCGGCCCAGAAGGGCGTGGTCCGGGTACTTCCCTGCGGCTGCATGACCAAAAACTACGAAGGCGTCGAGATGGCCGGTATCGGTTCGCTCAAATCAGCCGGAGTGGTTGCCCTGAGCGACGACGGGCGCTGTATTCAGGATCATGCTCTGATGCGCCACGTGGTCGAATACGCAAAGTCATTCAACCTGCCGATCCTCGACCACTGTGAGGATAAATGTCTCGCGGCAGGCGGAGTGATGCACGAGGGGAAGTGGTCCGTGCTGCTCGGGATGAACGGCATTTCCGGAGCCGCCGAAGAGCTGATGATCGCCCGCAACATCATCCTTGCCCGTCAGATCGGCTGGAAGATCCACATGCAGCACGTCAGCGTCAAGGAGAGTGTGGAGCTTCTGCGCAACGCCCGAGCCAAACACATTCCGGTGACCGGGGAAGCGACTCCGCATCACCTGACGCTGACCGACGAGTGCATCAAGAAATACGACACCAATTACAAGATGAATCCGCCGTTGCGTTCCGAAGCCGACCGGCAGGCGCTGATCGCCGGAGTCGCCGACGGCACGATCACCGTGATCGCCACCGACCATGCGCCGCACACGATGACGGCAAAGATGGTTGAATTTGACGACGCGCCGTTCGGAATCATCGGCCTGGAAACCGCCCTGCCCCTCACCTACACGGAACTGGTGGCAAAGGGAGTCATTGAACTGCCCGATCTGGTGGCGAAATTCACCACCGGTCCGGCGGATGTCCTCGGCTTCGAGAACTACTCCCTCGAAGCCGGGCGCGCAGCCGATCTGACGATCTTCGATCCTGCGGCGAAATATGTGATCGACAAGGAGAAATTCAAATCCAATTCGCGCAACACCCCGTTCGACGGGTGGGAGGTGCAGTGCCGTGTGGTAATGACCGTCGTCGGCGGCCGCGTCGTTTATGATGCACGCGGGTGACGGGACGTGTAGTGAGTGTCGCGGAACGGATTTCTCAAAGCGGGAGTTTTCGGGAAATGTGGGATCGCCAGATAGCCGGGGTGTTGCCCGGAATCGTTGAATTTCGCCATCGTCTCCATCGGGTTCCAGAGCCGGCGGGAGGCGAATTTGAGACGATGAAGCTGATCCGGGAACGGCTCGTACCGCTCGATTTTGAGGTCCTTCCTCCCTTCATCGGGACCGACACGGTCGCCCTGCTCCATGGAACCGCGCCGGGGCGTAACGTCACACTGCGCGCCGACATCGACGCGCTTCTGATATCCGAGGAAAGCGGCGTGCCCTACCGTTCGCTCCGGCCCGGCATGATGCACGCCTGCGGACACGATGCCCACGCCGCGATGGTGATGGGCACGGCGGAAGTGCTCAGTACGATGCGGGATCGCTTCCGGGGAAGCATCCGCTTCGTCTGGCAGCCCGGAGAGGAAAACCGGGCGCTCGGTCGCGAACTCGTCGCCGCCGGTGCGCTGGAGAATCCGAGAGCCGACCTGGTTACCGCGCTGCACGGTATGCCGGGGCTTCCGGTCGGCGTTCTCGCGGTTCGCACCGGTGCGATCATGGCCTCTTGTGCCCACTTCAAGGTAACGATCCGGGGACGTGGCGGCCACAGCAGCAGGCCGCACCTTACGCGCGATCCGATCGTGGCTGCCGCTGCGGTCGTCACCGAATTGCAGAGCGTTGTTTCGCGGCGGATCAATCCCCTGCAGCCGGCCGTGCTGAGCATCTGCCGTCTGGCCGGAGGCCGGCTCGCCAACGTGATCCCCGACGAAGTGGAACTCGAGGGAACCGCCCGTGCACTTGACATGACGGTCGCAACCGAGCTTGAACAGGGACTCCGGGAGACGGTGGAGAATGTCTGCCGCGCACACCGGGTGGAATGTGCCATCGATTACCATCTCTCCTACCCGGTTACGCTCAACGAAGCCGGAGCAACCGAACTGGCCCGCCGAGTCATGCGCGAAGCGGTCGGGGCGGACAACTGCGTCGAGCTGCCGGAATCCTCGATGGGGGCGGAGGATTTCGCCTACTATCTGCAGAGATATCCCGGCGTCTACGTCAAACTCGGTACCGGGGAAAACTCTCCGGCGCTGCACAATTCGAAGTTCGACTTTCCGGATGCGGCGCTCGGGGCCGGCATCGCCTATCTGGTCGGCTTCGCGCTGGCGGGACTGGCGGAGTGAACTACTATTTCCACCTGCCTTTCTGCCGCTCGAAGTGCGGTTACTGTGCGTTCTATTCGGAACCGTCTCCGGATCAGGAGTCGATCACATGCTGTCTCGACCGTTTCGAAGAGGAGCTCTCCGCCTTCGTTCCCCGGGAACGGTGCGAAACCGTCTATCTCGGGGGGGGAACCCCGACGTTGCTTTCTGAAGCGGAGCTGGAACGGCTCTTCACCCTGATCGACCGCCGGCTCCATCCCGATGCATCCACCGAGATCTCCATCGAAGCAAACCCGGAAACGCTCGACAAAGGGAAGGTTCAACTGCTGCGTGGATTCGCAACCCGCCTGAGTCTCGGCATTCAGTCCTTCCATCCGGAGTTCCGCCGGACACTCGGGCGGGACTCCTCGCAGAAAGCAGTGGAACAGGCAATCGAACTGGTCGCGGCTGCGGAATTTCCACACTGGAACCTCGATCTGATCTACGCAATTCCGGGCCAGAGTGCCGCAGCTTTTCAAGATGACCTTGAACGGGCCGTCCAATTACCGATCGACCATCTATCCTGCTACAGCCTGACTCCGGAGGAAGGCGCGCGCCTGAGCGATGAACTTATCCCGGATGATGACGAGGCCGCCCGGATCTGGCAGGAGACCGGGGAGTTCCTTGCCGGGGAAGGGTTCCGCCGCTACGAGATCAGCAACTACGCCCGTACCGGCGGGGAGTGTCGCCACAATTGCAATGTCTGGCGCGGCGGGCTGCTGCGTGGATTCGGTCCGGCCGCGGCGAGCTTTGACGGAACAAAGCGCTTCATCCAGGCCGAACCGTTGACCGCGTGGCTGGCGGGAACGCCTCCGGAGACAGATGAGATTCCGCCCGCTGCGCGCCGCAATGAGATTTTCGCGATCAACCTCCGCACTGCAGACGGCTGGACCCCGGAACTCTGGGCGATGACGCCTGACGCCGACCCGTGGGAGATGCGCCTCGCCGCCGCCCGGCGTGCAGCGTCGGAAACTTCACCGGAGTTCTTTGACATTTCCCGGAACCGTGTTATATTGACCGGCCGCGGCCTTTTATTCTGGAACACCATAGCCGAAGCGATCATCTGAATCATGAGCATCGAGAATACGCCTTATGAACCGTCGAAGCGATATCTCCTCGAAATCGCCTATGACGGGACCAATTACAGCGGCTGGCAGATTCAACCGCACTGCGTCGCCGTGCAGCAACGTGTGCAGGAAATTCTGACGAAAATGTACAACAACCAGCCGATCCATCTGATCGGCAGCAGCCGTACCGATGCGGGTGTCCACGCCCAGCGCTTCGCCGCGAGCTTTCTGACTCCGGTACGACCGGACATTCCGACCGACAAGATCCTGCGGGCGGTCAATCGCCAGCTCCCGCCGGACATCAAGCTGCGCAGCGTAACCGAAGTACCGCTGGAATTTCACGCCCGGTATGATGCGCTCGGGAAAGCCTATACTTACGTGTTGAACCTCGGGGAACCCTCCCCCTTCACCGATCGTTACACCTGGCGTCCGATCCACCGGATGGATACCGCGAAAATCCGCGCTGCGGCCCGGATGCTGGTGGGAACTCATGACTATTCAAGTTTCGTGGTGGAACGCAGTATGATCGACGACGCGGTGCGCACAATCTACCGGATCGATGTACAGGAGTTCGGGCAGTTCTGCTGCGTCACCTTTGTCGGCAACGGCTTTCTCTACAAAATGATCCGCTGCCTGATGGGAACGCTGGAGGCGGCGGGCAGCGGCAAATTGTCGCCGGAGGATGTTCGCGCCATCCTCGAAGCGCGCGACCGGACCAAGGCACCCGAAACCGCGCCGCCCAACGGACTTTTTCTGATGAAGGTGTTTTATACGCCGGAAGAGCGCGCCTCCTTCCGGCTTGAAGGGGTTCCGTTCTATTGAAGAGAAAGAGGGACGGAACCGCGGGGAAATTCCGGCTCCGTCCCAGATATCTGAACGGGAAATGTGAGGAAAGCCTTTCGCAATCAGTTTTCCTGTTCAAAAAGTGCACCAACCACGCTTTCCAAAGAGACCGGCTCTTCCTCGGACTTCCCGGCGTCCAGCTCCGGTTCGACAGACATGGTATTGGTTGAAACGGAAATCTCATCGGCCGCATAGGCGACCACACCTTCCGATGACATGGCAATCACCTCAAGCCCTTCGGCACCGACACCCCTGACCGGTCCCTCCCCGGTCAGGACAACCACATCTTCCGAGGCCGAAACGGCGGCACAGACAGTGAGAGCCACCAGCAGGGCAGACAGAATCGTTTTCATCCGGCACTCTCCTTTCTCCGAAATCGCCGCTCCGGTCACGCTGCGGCTACCATCTTCCTGCCTATAGTATAATCTTCCGACCTAACCGGAAGATTGCGGATAAATTACCTTTCAGCAATCTGGGCCCCTCCCGTTCCCACACGAAAGCAGATACCGGAAATCCGCCGATAACTTCTGCGGGAAACCGTTTTTCAACTGCTCCGGTGGAATCTGGTATAGAACAGGAATTTTTCAAATAATATGCCATTATTCACAATTCAATGACTGCTTGATTCTGCACAGGAGCTCTCTTTTTGTGAGAGATGACACTTCTGTCCCCCAGGACTTTTTCCCTCTCATACGCACAGATCTCTCCAACAAGATGTCTGCCGAAATCCATCTTGGAAAGGAGTCAATATGAGGAAGTTCAACCATTCAACGCAGCAAAACGGAAGAGTGAATCCGAAGCCGGATTTTAAATTTCAAGAAATTCAACAGAATGATGATTGCACTGTAGTGCGCCTCAGGTTCCTGTTAAAAGAGAAATCTTGCATCTTCGGATGAAAGCTATTTACCGCCCATTCACAGTGAAATCCGGTAAAACAGCCAATCTTTTTGAAAACATACATGATTTTGCAGGCATTATCCGGTACCGGGCACACAAACGTCCCCGGAAGCGGAAAAATGAGAAAGAAAGGGAAGTTCATCTGTGCAGAGTCTCCCCCCCTCAAGTCCTTCTCTATCCAGTCTATTGCTGACTTACGTTAAGTAGCTGAATGTGTGAAAACGACATCGAATGTTACCAGATTGAATGATAGCTGTTTATAATCAATGCTGCCGCCAACAGAACCAAACAACCGCCTATTCCGATTTTGATCATCTGCAACACGGATTTTTCAAATTCTCGATCGAATGTACGCAAGGGAAAAAACTTTGACTGAAATTGTTTCATCCTCTCGTAATTAGGAGATATATTATGACGATTAACCAATTCGGTAACAGATAAGAGCACAATAGGTAAAACGATACCAATGCAGAAATCGATATACCTTTTATCGTCAAAATAGAATCGGTATGGAAAGGCAACAACACAAGTTGAGAGAACCAGAATAATTGATTTCCAATCCGCCGTCCTACTAAATATCCCCCACAGTATAGGAATAAACAATGGACCACAAAATAAGCTGGTAATGGCAATAATAATAGCCTCTGCACCGCCTAAAAAGGGAATCCCCAGAGCAATAACTATAATGGTTACCCCTAACAGTAATGTTATCATTTTATTCAAAATCAAATATTGACGCTCTGAACAACGCACCCATTGAGCCTGCCGAAATAAAACGATCAGAGCAGAGGAAAAAACATTGAGGTAAGAACTGATCATGCTGGCTGTAGCAGAAAAAAGCGCAGTACAAATCAATCCGAGGCATCCAAAGGGCAAAAATTTTCTGCAGGCTATGATGTAAGCCTCTTCCGGTTCAATCGAAAATCCGGATGATGCACGTAAAACCATCGGAGGTATCAACCAAAGGAAAGGGCTGACTACATAAAGAATGCAAAATAAGAACATTGATTTTCGAGCGTCGTTGGGCGTCGGCACACAAATAAAACGCTGAATGAACACCCACTCTGCACCGATCATGAAATAATGCACAGCAATCCAGCCTATGATGAAAATTCCACCGTAACCAACATCTGGACGAAACGGCTGAAAAAATTGGGGAGAAAGTACAGAAAAAATTTCCATAAGATTATCGATGGAGAAAAGAGAAAAAACAAAAACCAGACAGAGAGAAACATAGAGTACGGTAAACTGAAAAACATCCGTAGCCAGCACTGCGAAAAATCCCCCCAGCATAGTATAAATAATGATTACACTCCCCAAAACCAAAATTACTACATTCCTGGGTAGACCTAGGATACTCCCCTCAGGAAACAATACTTTCCAGACAACGGCTAAAGAATAGAGAGCCACGCCAACTCCAACCAAACGGCAAAAAGAAATGATAATCGTGTAAAACCGCATCATATTCCGTCCATATCGAATGAGTAAAAATTCCGCAGGAGATTCAAACCCTAAACGATTCCAGGTTCCTGCAAGGGTAATCCCGACAAGAAACGCAGCACAAGCAATGCAAAGATTGATAGTGATGGCAACAAAACCGAACTTAAAAGCAACTCCACCCCAAATGATAAAAGTACTCGCAGAAAACATAGTCATGAAACTACTCAGAGAAGCAATCCACCAAGGAATTTTTCCATTTCCATTGAAGACGGCATGTAACGTATTATTCCGCGAGGAAAATTTTTTTCCAAGATAAACTTGAAAGACTAAAAAAAAGCAAAGGAAGAAAACATCAAGTAGATTCATAATACCCAATCAGATGGCTGAGCCAATTTCCCCATGATTACTCTACCGGAAGCACCTGTTAAAGCAGGCAGATTGTTATAATGTGAGTTTAAAAACTCATTTCCTAAAACCACCATCGCTACGGATTCTTTCTCAGCTGCTGAAAATGTCAGTCCTAATTTCTTCCAAGGAGAAATCGGTAAAGGTAACTGCGAACTTAACAAACGAATCAGAAATTGATTATTAGCTCCCCCTCCGGAAACAATTAACTCGTCTACTGAAAACCGCGAAAAAACAAATCGCTTCAGTTGATCTATTATGCAGTTAACCGTATAGGCAGTAATGGTTGCAACAATATCTTCATCACAAAACCGTCTGGAATGTCCCTGGGACAAAAGTTTTTTGGCAAGGGTAGTATTATAATGATCCCGTATGGTCGTCTTAGGGGGAGGCAAGATTAAAAATGCATCTCGATTCAACAATTCGTCAAGCCATTTTTTCTGAATTTTTCCCCGCTCAGCCATAAAGCCGTTAAAATCAAAAGTCTGCGTTCCCCCTGAAAGCAAATTTACCAAGCCATCAATCAGAACACATCCTGGTCCCAAATCGAAATTCAGGACCTCTTTTTCATTTTGCCCCTTAGGTAACACGGTAACACTACTGATTCCCCCGATGTTCAGCAAAACCCGATTTTTACAGGGATGAGAAATGAGGACAAATTCCGCATAAGGAACGATGGGAGAACCAGTCCCCCCATAAGCAGAATCTGAAGTACGGAAATCACCGATGGTAATACAACCAGTGTGTGCAGCAACACACCCAAAATCACCAATTTGCCAAGTGGCGTTTTCTTGCGGAAGATGTGATACGGTCTGCCCATGGCAAGCAACAAAATCAAGTTTGGTAGCCGCCGTTCCACAATGCATGAAAATCTGTTGCGCGGTTTTCCCCCAGAATGTCCCCAACGTTCGATGAAGGCGACAAATCATGGATGCATCAACACATTTCCCTTCAAGCAATATGCTTAACTGCTGCCGTAATTCCGGAGGATATGAGAATCGACCAAAGCCTAGAACATTGATCTGAGTCTGTAAAAAACTTCCGGAAATTTCGGCAACAACTCCTTCCACCCCATCCAATGCCGTACCAGACATCAGTCCGATACCGATTCTTTTTTTCTGATGCAGCAATTCAATAATTTTGTTTTTCATAGAAAAAGCCACATTGTATCTATAACATCAGCTGAAATGTTTCCCAATATAATAGCATTGAATATCGCTCTGAATAACTCTTCTCACACAAAACGACAATCACACTGCAACCGTTACTTTGGAAACTTCCCGCCAAGAGATTCAGCACTCACATTTTAAAGTTCCATAAAGGAATGATCCTTTTTATCTTTTCTAGCACCAGCATGAATCAACCATGAAACTAGATTACACCTAACAGCTTGGCAAAAAGAATTGTAAAAAATATTGCGGCGGGTCCAACTGTCATTTTTTGTATAAGTCGCCAGCGCGAATTGGATATGTTATAGCAAGTCAGGGCTATCGTATAAAATCCTGTGACTGCAGCAATTCCAAAACGTTCGTTGCCCGGCACAATTTGAGGCGCAATAATCAAACTCCCTGTAATGAAAGTTACCGAAATCGCATCAACCAGCGAGTCCTGCATATCGCTCCCGAAGTTCTGAAACAATCGTAAAACATTAGGATTTGATTTGATTTTATTGAATACTCCAACGGTAAAACCTGTTTCCAATGCAATAATTACCGCTCCCAAAATAAAAGAAAGCAAGATTTGCATAAGGGGAGTAAAAAATGTTAATTTCAAAAGAAGTCCGGGGAGATAAACCAAAGTCAATCCCGTAGTAGGAAAAATTTTAGAAGCTACCACAGTTCCAGCGATTAGTACAAAAAAGGCTATTGCCCTTAGAATCAGATAAAATGCTGTAAGTAAATAATTTCCACTGCTGATAAGTACTATGTAAAATGGGTCAGGTGCAATAAATTCTTGATTGATTGCTATGGAAATAACTCCACCGAGGACACAGAACAATATACTATTCAGCACAAAAGAAAAATTCAATGGTTCATTTTTCTGTATTCCATAAGACTGCCCCATATCTTTGTAGCCGGGCAATTGCCCGGCCTTAATTCTTCTTATTCTAGCAACCCGCCTGAAATTCGTAATTTTTTGCGAGAGAAACGCAATAACCTTATTATTTCCAACATATTGAAATTTTTTATGATCATAGGCATCGATAAATTTATTTTCCTGAACTAGCAAAATCCAATAAAGTAGAAATCCGACAACTAGTGACAACATTGGTATCCATTGTTGGACATTGACCTGTTCCCCAAAATTAGCTTTTATTTCTGCAATGATGAAACCTGGTACGGGGCACACAAATAAAAGTAAGGGTATGATTAGCGCCAATAAACCTACAAATAATCCATAGCGCTTGGCAATCATAACAATAGGAAGAATCAAAATAACATAATAGAATTTCTCCGACATTTCTTTAAGAGCGTTTATAAAAACAGATTTTTGATACTCTTGAATCAAGCCCTGTATTTGGCTGGTAAATTCATGAGCAACATAACCTAGGAATGCCCCTAAAACAATAACGATAAAACCACAGAAAAAAGATGATATTTTTTTTGAAGGTGCCGGTAAGCTGATACCAACCAGATCTGTCAACAGTAAAATCGCATGAATCAGCACAATCCCGCTGAAAACAGTTAAAGGCAAAGATAATCCGACAATGGAAGACAAAGCAATCAAAGCAGCAGATAATATTATTTCAAATCGCTTATTTTCCTTCCGGGCAACCAGAGGGCGCAGCCAATCATTGAATATTGCAAAACGCTGATAGGCTAAATATGCAGCCAATGCACCAATTATACTACAAACCAAAGCTGAATTGATAACCATGATATTCTGTCGTAATAACAAAGTAAAGAATAAAACCTATTATCACTATTTTGTAATCGAATATAACTGTAATAAACTTTTTTTCAATGCCAACACCAAAATAATTGAAAAAACTTTTAAAGTAATACCTCTTCACTTCTTTGGATATTACGACCATACAAGATATATTGTCCCCCCATTGAGAAATGTGCTAAATTAAGAGAGTCGTCGAAAAGGAGAGATCATGGGCACGAAAAAACAATGGACAACCAGGGAAAAGCTCGCAATAGTGCTTGAGGGGTTGAAGGGAGAGTGCCGGATCAGCGAATTGTGTAATGAGCATGGGATCTCACAGGGGATGTACTACAAATAGCGGAATCAACTGCTTACGGATGGAGCCAAACTATTTGAGCGGAGCGGAGTGGATCATGCCCGCGAGCGCTTAGAACGCGAAAACCGGAAGCTCAAAGAGACGATTGGCGAGTTGACCATAGAATTAAAAAAACGATTGGTAAAGCGGCATAAAAGTCTGCGTCAGGCAAACCAGGAATTGTTATCTCGGATTCAACAACTCGAAGCATGTAAAAGATAAGACTTCATCTGACAAAACAAGAAACGATGCTATCTTTAAAAAAGCATCAAAAAGAGAAAGGAAGATCAGATGAATCTCGAGGGAAAAATCATCAAACCGAAACTGGGACTTTTGGAGTTGAGCCGTCAACTTGGCAGCGTAACACAAGCGTGCAAAGTCTTTGG
>CALXOA010000050.1 GCA_944389895.1 uncultured Victivallis sp.
CGGAAAATCGGCCTGACCGATTCCTGGAGCATCGACAAGGCGGCAGGACGTCCGGACATGGAAAACGGTTATTTCCGGATCGCGCCCGCCTATGCCGATGTCAAGAGCTACAGCAACAGTGGTTTCGGTTGTCCGGCAGGCCGGCACGACACCACCGCGAACATTCTCTGGCTGGACTGGCACGTTTCCGGAGTCAAAGTCCGCGCTCCGCTCGACCCGCACAACACCTGCCCCGAGTTCGACGTCAACAACGAGGTCGGGAAGAAAACCCTCGGTTGGGAAAACTGGTGATTCCATAACTTACATTGCCTGCACTGGAAACGGATTTATGAAATACTCTTTTTGTCATTTTCTCCTGTTGCCCCTGTTGAGTATGGCCGCGGAACCGGTCTGGCAGCTGGGAACGCCGGACAACTCTTCGAAGGAGTTTCAGCCCTATTCCAGCCGGGAGTTCCAGACCTCCCGGCAACTGCTGGAATCCCCGGGCTACGATGGTAAAACCGGAACCCTCACGTTCCGCATCCCGGAAAACAAACTCATTCCCTCCCCCGCCATGCCGCCGGCGCTGACCGGAGCGACTGCGGGCAATCTGACACCATTGCGCAGGGTACGGCTGCTCTGGCAGGAGGAGAAGCCCGGCTTCCGGGAGTTCGAGTTCCGGATTCTCTACGCCAACGACCGCAACTACAAGGGGCACCGGGTCACACCGAATGAGAATATGGATATCGACGGCATGACCTGGGTGGAATCCGGCGTCCGCGTGACAACACCGGGCAACCGCATGACCTTTCAGGCAGTGCCCTACGACGTCGAACAATTCCTCGCAAAGCGCGGGACTCCGCTGATCGTCAGGATTGCCTTCCCGGTTCAGGCCGGCGAAAACGTACTGGAACTTGCCGAAACCAGCGGCAGTACTTACGGCAGGGTGTTTCATTTCGACTACCTGAAACTGGCGCCTCTCGACGCGGACCAGCGTCCGGCTCCCTACGGAGAGTTCCGTGCCCATGAAAATTTCCTGAACTCCTCCATCTACCGGGTCGGAGACCCGGCCCTGGTCGGCCTTGAATTTCACAACCTCGAACCTGGCCGCACTCACAATACCGAGGTCAGCTTCGTGGACTACCGGGGGAATGTCGTTCTGAAACGCAACGCGGAACTCAAACCGGATGCCGATGGATTCGCACGGGCAATCATCGCGGTCCCGGAGAAGTTGAGCGGACACTTCCGGGTACGCGCCACTCCGATCGGGAACGGAGCTCCGCCTCTCGAAACCCGGATCGCCGCTGTCCGGGAGATCGAACCGCTCTCGGCGGAGGAGGTCGATTTGAGTTTTCTGGGCTTTTCCGGCCTTGATCTCGGCATGTACTTCCCATTGGAAGCCAGTAAAATCGACTCCTACCGGAAAAAGTTCGCGGAGTACGCCCGCTGGCAGAAAATTCTGCAGATCAGGCACGAACGGATCCATTCCCTCTGCTGGCACTTCGTCGAACCGGCTGAACATCAATATTTCTGGGAACCGTGGGATCAGATGATCGAGTCGCAGATCGCCAACGGCATCCGGGTGCAGCTGACACTCCTCGGTACACCGAAGTGGTTGATGGATAAATATTTCCCCGGGAGAAAATACAATCACGTCTCAGAACACTATTTCGCTCCGCCGCCGGACATGGAAAAATGGCGCGAGTTCTGCACGCTGGTCGCCCGCCGTTACGGTGACCGGATTCGGGAGTTCGAAATCTGGAACGAGGTTTCGGAACAATCGCTCTTCTGGCCGAAAGGAAACGCACAGCAATATGTCGACCTGGTCAAAAACGCCTCGGAGGCAATCAAAGCGGTACACCCGGAGGCGAAGATCGTCGCGGAAACCGTCTGGCCGCGGCAGGATGAATTTATCCGACAGCTCTTCGAACTCGGCATCGCCCGTTATGTCGACATTCACGCCGATCACTACGTCACGGATACCCGGATCGCCAACGACGTCGCCCTGCTCGCAAAATACGCTCCCGGCGCGCCACTGATCAACAACGAATCGAAGATGGAGGATCCGGGCAATCCGCTCGGTCAGGTTGATGAAACCTCACGGCGTACTGCCGCGGAAACCCTGTTCCGCAACGTATTCTACGCCAACGCTCAGGGTTTCAAGCGGATCTACAATTTCGTAATCGCGGGAGGAACGTGGCGGAAATGGGGCATCGTCGGGCCGGACAACACCCCGAAGTACACCTTCAGCGCACTGAAGACCCTGCTCAACCGGACCGCCGGCGCAAAATTCGAAAGTTACCGCCGCCTCTCCGGTACGCTGGAACTCTTTCTCTACCGTTACGTCACTCCCGGTCGGGCCGAAGCGAACGGAGGGGAGTATCTGGCAGTGTTGTGCAACAGCGCAGGCAAGCCGGAATCACTGTTGCTGCCGACGTTGACGGAGAAGTGCCGGAGCATCGACCTGATGGACAATGCCGAAGAGCTGTCGGCTCCCGACCGGATCCTGAAACTCGAAGTCGACAGTGCCCCGGTCATGTTGACCGGAATCGACGTCGCCGCTCTCGATGAACTCGCGAAACTGGAAATTCATCAGGGTGCCGATGATCTGCGTCCCGGGGAACCAACCAGTCTGGAAATCGCCCTGCCCGCCGGAACCCGCGGCGGCACCTTTTCCCTCTCACGGTCCGACGGTGCGCAACAACAGTTCCGCCTCGCCCCCGGCGAACGCCGCACCGTCTCGCTGCCGACGGGACCGGAGTTGCTCAATTCGATCGTCACGATGAAACTCTCAGGTGAGATCGAGCTGCCGGATCGCCGCCTGCCGGTGATCCGCTATCTGGAGTACATCATCGAGGAGTCCCCCGCCGGAATCTCCCTGCTGCCGCAGCTCACCCCGGAATCCTGGCGCACCTGGGGCAAGGCGGAAGCGAAATTCCATTCCGGACGTGCAGCCGTGGCTGTCACCGCCCCGGAAACCGGAGCTCTGACCATCAAAAAGCCGCTCAATGTGACACCGGGAGCACACTATCTGCTCGACTTCCGGGCCAGAGGTGCCGGAATCCTCCGGGTCATGGGCATCGGAATCGACCGGGACGGAAAATCACGGGTGCTCTCCCACAATCTGCTCTCGGAAAAACTTTCAGAACAGTGGAACGGTTTCCGATACGAATGGATCTGCCCCGCCGATGTGGTGAAGCTGGAACTCCATTTCTACGAATACAATACGATCGGCAATTTTGAACTTTCCGAACTGAAGTTCATCCGTCTGCGGGAAAATGCACCCGTCAACCGCCAACTCTACAAAGCAAAGGCGGTCCCGGCCACCCCGCCGCTCGACGGCAAACTGACCGGCTTCCCGGCCAACTCGTTCCAGGAGGTGCCGGACAGAACTCTCCTGCAGGAAAATCCGGAAAATCCGCTGGAGGCGAGCTTCGCCGTCGCCGCCGATGCCCGCAATCTCTATCTCGCGGTGCGGGTCCGGGACAAGGTTCATCAGGGCGGACCGAATCCGGAACAACTGTGGCAGGGGGACAGTGTCCAGATCGACATCGATCTCTCCGACGGGACCAAAACCGTCCGCACCGTGCAATTCGGGTTCGCACTGCTCGGGGGAAAACCGGTGGCCTACCGTTATCAGACACTGCCGGCGGAAGATCTCGTTCCTTCCTATCGTGTGGGAGAATCTCCGGCCGGAGTCCGGACCGAGATTTCCCGTTCCGGGGATGACACACTCTACGAAGTGATGATTCCGGTGGAAGCGATCCACCCGCAGTTCTCTCTGCAGCCCGGAATGCGGCTGGGCTTCTCGCTGCTGGTCAACCAGAACGACGGCAACGGCCGGCTCGGTTTCCTCCAATGGAGTTCGGGAATCGGGCGTGAACGAAATTCACGGGAGTTCGGAGAATTGACGCTGCCGGAGAAACTCTGAGCAACATCTCCAGATTGCAATGCGCCCCGGAACCTGACGGCTCCGGGGCGCATTCATTTTTCTTCTGATTATCAGTGGTTTTCGCGCTCCATCCAGAAGGGAGTCACAACGAACCAGAGAATGGTGGCGCCGAAGAGCCAGTTCTTCATCAGCTCCTTGTCAAGCGCATTGGTGAAAAACAACCCTACCGGCACGATGATTCCGGCAAGCGCCAGGAATGAAAGAATGCAGGCGACGGGGCGGACGATCTTATCGAACCTCATGAACCACCTCCGATTTCTGATAGAATTTACTGATCACAAGATAGAGCGCAACAGCGATGAACCAGCCGGGAAGACTGACGAAATAGATCTGAATCCCGGCAAAAGCAACCAGTCCCCAGCAGAGCAGCATGGTCAGGATCCAGGCGGCACCGGCGGCAGGATTGAAGGCGACCGCAGCGAGTTCCGCATAGAAACTGCGCAGTTTGAAACGCTTCATCAGATAGAAGTCAGCGAAGATCACCGCTCCCATCGGCATCAGAACCATACCATAGAGTGCAACGAAATCGAGCAGTTTCATCGCAAACGCAGGGAACATGCCGGCGACCGCGGCAATCATTCCGGTGACAAACGTGACCTTGAAACGGGAGACTCGCGGCATCACCGCCTGGAAGGCCAGTCCGGCCCGATAGATCGTCGGATTGGCGGTGGTCCAGCCGGCAACGACCACACAGATCAACCCGGCAATGCCGCAGGCCCTGTAAGTCATCGGTCCGGGCAGTACAGCGGTATCCGCCGGGTTGAGACGGAGCTGGAGAGCAAAGAGGAGCGAGGCGCTGAGCCAGGCCACGAAGTGCCCGAGGTAGACGCCGCCTGCGGTGGCAATCGCGTACCACGGCTTTTTCGCAAAACGCAGTACGGTCAGGTCGGCCATGCCGATATTCATTGCGATGTTGCAGAACCACGAGAAGAAGATCACGTGCCAGAGGGTAAACTTGACCTGTCCCGGCAACGGTTCACCTCCACGCCAGAGTTCGGTGTTGGCGAACTCCCACAACGCGCCGAGGCTGTTGATCTCGATCCGGCTGACATTCAGAATTTCCCGGAATGCGATGAAACCGAAGGCGAAAAACATCAGCACCATCCACGGAGCAGCGATGTTGGCGATTTTCGCGACGGTCTTGTAACCGGCGGCGGCGACATAGGCGATCACGGTTCCGGTGAGCAGAGCGGTCACGCACCAGCCGAAACTGTTCGGCAGCATGTCGTCGAGAGCAGGCATCGGAAAATCGAACCACATCCCGATCGCGGTGGCGCTGACCGTGACCATCGCTCCGGCCAGAAAGCAGAACATCACTCCGTTGGCGAGATTGTACAGGATCACCAGTTTCCGGCCGCAGATTTTTTCCAGCTGATAGTAGAGAGTCAACCGCATTTTCGTCGCGATCGGCGCGGTCAGGAAGAGCCAGCTCAACACGGCAAGCAGGTTCCCGATGATCAAACCGACCAGCAGATCGAAGGCGCTGACGCCGGCGGCGACGAAAAGCGGCCCGAGCATCAATTCGGTACCGGCGCAATGCTCGCCGGCGTACATTCCGATGAATGATTTGAAACCGAGCAACGCCTTCTGCGGCACCGGTTCACGCTCGTATTCCCCGTCCGGAACGCCGATGCTGTCGTCCCGAAGTTCGGCTTCGGAAACCTTCTCCTGAGTCATTCGTCGCACACTCCTTTCCCTTTCAACTGCAGAATTTTCACCGGATTTTTCCGATTTGCTTTAATCTAACGTGATTTCTCCCGTTTTGCAAATTCCCCGAATGACTCTTTCCGCTTCAAATGTTGACAATGATTCCGGTCAATGTACCGGTAACTCATTTCAATCGGAATTGCGAGGTGAAATCATGTCAGACACATATCGGCGGATCGGCATTGCAATCGATGCGGAATCAGGGAGACAGATCTATCCGGACGGCCTGCCGGTCAGGCACCCGGGAGGCTATCCCGGAATGATCCACGGCGAAACCGCGGTCATCTGTTTGAACTTTTTCGGTCCTCCGGATCATCCCGGAGAGCCGCTGTCCCGTTCTCCGCTGCCGGAAAATATGCGGTTCGCAATCTGTGGCGGGAAAGCCGGACTGGGTACCCTCGAAGGGGCTCTGTTCCGGAGTGAAGGAGAAGAGTGCTGCCGCACGGGAGATTACTTCGATGGGACAACGGCACGGCCGGATCACGGGGAACTCAGTTTCCGCGTACGGTTCCTTTCCGATGCGTTCCGCACTGCGGCGGCGCAGAATGCGGAGTGTGAACTTGCGGTCACCGGAACAGCTCCGGATGGAGAGCAATCCGTACTGGCACGCTGCCGTTTTCTCCCGCTCTCCCGGGCGGGTGGTGAGGTAACCGGAGGCAACACGGAGCCCGGAGGTGGCGGCGAAACCGCTTCCGGTGCGCCGGTCAACTTCAACCCGGTCGTCCAATTTACGGTCGCCCATCCGCGCTGCGGACGCTGCTCGAAACTCGATGCGACGACGCCGGAACTGCTCTTCGCCGACCACGTTTACGATGCGGAAAAACTTCGTATGCGGATCGTTTCCGATGATTTTTCCACCACCGGGAACGCGGTACTGATCCCATCGGTCAACGGGGAGGAGATGCCTGCCGCAACGATTCCCGTCACCGCAGAGCTCTCCGTGACGGATCTCGTCTTTCCCGCCGCGGTTTCCGGGAAACTGGCCGTGCGGCGTGATCTCGAAAACGAAGCCGATACGCTCGGGGAGACCGCACTGGTGATCGCGTCGCTTGAAATTCATCATCGTATTTCCGGATAATCCGGAGACAGGAAGAGGTAAGAAAAATGAAATATTCCATTGAAGAAATCGCGGCTCTCGTTGCCGCGGCGACACGCCAGAAACTGGCCCGGCGGGAACTGCTGGAGGGATTTTCCTTTGCGGAACTGGCCGAAATCTGCAACGGAATCGGGCCGGCGGCATTTCCGGAATGGCTCTCGACGGCGCTGACCAGACTGCATCCGACTCTGGAGGCGACCGCCATGATTCACGACGTCGAATTTTCGCTGTCGGACGGGACCCGGGAACGTTTCACGGAAGCCAACGCCCGCCTCCGCGAAAATGGATTCAAAGCCGCGAAATATGAGTACGCCTGGTATGATCCGCGCCGTTACAAGGTGATGTTCGACGCCTGGCGGTTCGCCCGGCTGTGCAACCGCTTCGGCTGGGAGGGCTGGTGCAGCTGTGCCGAGGCGAATTTTCATGGAGGATCCTTCGATGAATGAAACTTGGATTCAACTGGTCACCGCCGCCTGCGGAGCCTGGGTGGCCTGGGAACTGCGACAACTCCGCCGCGATGTCTCACACCGGATCCATTACAGCGACTGTGACCGCCGGATGAACGAACACGCCCGGCGGCTCACCCGGCTGGAAGACCGGCTGGAGAAAAACTCCTGATCCCGCACCGGCCTCCCGGCGCCCGGCATTGCGTCACGCTACGCCAGAGGAGTCAACGCAACCTGATACTCCATATTGCCCGAAGGAGGCGCGATAAATTCAAATTTCACCATCGAATACCCCGGATTCGGAGAGTCGTCCGGCCCGCGCAGAGCCGCTTCCGGGGTAACCTCCCACTCGACCGGCTGACTTGTCTCAAGCCGTACCCGGCAACCACTCCGACTCAGCGTGAGTTCACCATCCTTCCCCACCGCGGCTTTCGCGGGAGTGCAGAACTGGAAACGGACCAGGGAACCGGAGCGCAGACCGGCCAGCCGGTCATGGATCACCGCCGCCTCGCCGATCAGCGCCACGCGCCGCTCAACCCGCAGGGCGCGCCCCGCATAAAGCGTCGAAAGATCGGCCACGGCACGGTTTGCCCGGCACTCGGTGATGACCGCCCTGCCCTCGACCAGCTGTTCCTCCCCGTCGATCAGCAGGATGTTATGGCTGGCCGGACCGAGCCGGAAAATTCGCCAGCGACCGCTGTGCTGCCGGTTGTTCCAGAGATCGACTCCCCGCGATTCGAGCCGATGATAGGATTCGCTGCCGAGGTCGGCGGCCCACAACACCCCCTTTGCCTCAAAAAAGAACGACCCGGCATCCATGTGCCCGTGTGAGATGAAGGGGCTGCCGCACTTGAAACCGAGATAGCTTGCCCCGGACTTCTCCGCCGAACGGAATACCGCGATCGGCACGGCGGCCTCCGCACCGCTGAAGTAAGCGAGCTGCGGTTCCACATGTGAAGGCGGCTGCTGAAGATAGATCAGAGAGAGAGGCGTCATCCGGGGCCCCTCCCCCTTCACCGCCACAGGCCGGGATTTCGCGTATCGGCTGAGCAGCTGCTGTTCCGCCATGGTGAACCATTCCGGACGCTGAAAGCGCTGCATCAGCCAGAAGAGCGCGAAACTGATCCCGCGGGTGGTCGAGGAATCCGCATAGCTGAAGAGCCGCCCGGACGGCGTCAATGTTGCACGAAGGAAATCCCCGGTCCGGTCGAATCCGGGTTGAGCCGCGAGTCCGAAGTCGCTTCCAAACGCCGATTCGAGCATTGCGATCAGAGCGACATTGAACTCGGTGCCGTAGGCCCAGTACATCGGCCCCTCGGGATACGCCCCTGCGGGAGCATACCCGACCGCCATTGCTCGAGGGACATTGTCGATCGCGCGTTCAATGATTTCCCGGGCGAAGTCGGGAGCGCATTCGAAGACCGCAATCGCCCCAGCCGTCATGCCGGCGTGGCAGACCTGATTCCAGTTGTTGGTACCTTTGATCCACCACTGTCCGCCGCTGCAGGAGGGAAGCAACCCCTTGTCCAGAATCGCCTGAGTCAGCTGATCGGTCTCCTCCGGCGTCAGCAATGCACCGAACCAGTCGAGCGCAATCGCAACCGCAAGAGTCATTTCAGCGGTGTCGAGAAAATGCTCCGGATGCCAGTCGGAATAATTTGCGGCATGGAGCGCCTCCGCCACCGCGCGCTCGGCGTACCGGCGGTCACCGGTCAGAAAAAAGACGATGCCGAGGGTATTGATGCGATAAAGTACCGTTCGACTGGCGGAGAGCATCCGCCGTCCCTCGACTTTACGCGGCTGCGGTGGAATCCGGAGCATGAGTCCGGCATCGTGCAGCAACCGGTCAGCCATTGCCCGGCCTTCCGGCATGGAAAGTTTTTCGCGGAGCCGTTCTGTTCCGCCCGGCTCAAAAAACAGGCGCGGCCGGTCGGAACGGGGGGTCAGATTGTGCTTCATGATATCAGTGTCTGTGTTTACGGGGGAAATTCACAATGACTTTTGAGGTTCAATATATCCCTTTGCCACCCCATTTCAATGGAAGAAGCGGAAAAAACGGATGAATTTCATTCTGCAGCCCGCCCTGCCGAAGAATAGACCGTCCTCCCGAAATGCTTTCCAATTCCACCGGAAAAAATTTCGTTTCTCCCTTGTGTTTTGCAAAGCTGACGCTACATTATTGCCGATGTATTTTCCGGCAAACAAAACTCAAGGAAAGGAATTTTTCTGAAATGAAGGCTTTCTGGATCACCCTCGGCGCAATCGCCGCAGTCATCCTCATCACCATCATCGCCGCAATATCGATCCGTAACGGGCTGATCGAACGCGATGTCGCCGTCAAGGATGAGTGGAGTCAGATTGAAATTCAACTCCAGCGGCGCAGTGACCTGATTCCGAATCTGGTCAACACCGTCAAGGGCTACGCGAAACACGAGGAACAGATTTTCACCGAAGTTGCTGAAGCACGCGCGAAACTTGCCGGCGCCGCAGGTCCAACGGCAAAGGCCGAAGCTGACGCGCAGATGATGGGGGTCCTCGGCCGTCTGCTCGCAATCGCCGAAAATTATCCGACACTGAAGGCCAGCGAGAACTTCGCCCGGTTACAGGATGAACTCGCCGGTACGGAAAACCGGATCAGCGTCGCCAGGACCCGTTACAACAAGGCGGTACGCGATTTCAATGCCGCGATCCGGAAATTCCCGGGTTCGCTCTTCGCGCCCGGACTCGGATTTTCCACCGTCGAATTTTTTGAAGCCCCGCAGGGACGCGCCGCAGTGGAAAAAGTCCCGGAAGTCAAATTTTAAACAGGGCGGACCGAATGCGATTTTTTTACACATTACTTCTGAGCCTCACGCTCGGTATTTCCACTCTGGCGGCCGCCGATTTTCCGGTACCACCGCTCTCAGGACCGGTAGTGGATCAGGCCGGGATTTTCGACGACGCCGGCAAGGCACGGATTGAAACGGCGATTCAAGCCCTGGAGAAGGCAACACAGGGCGGTCAGATGGCGGTGGCAACCTTGAAGAGCCTCGAAGGTTTTACAATCGAGGAGGTGGGAATCGCTCTCGGCGATGCCTGGAAGATCGGCAGGAAAGGCAGGGATGACGGTGCCATTCTGATCATCGTCCCCTCGGAACGCCGTATGCGGCTGGAAATCGGTTACGGCTGGGAGGGGGAAATCAACGATGCGAAAGCGGGCGACGTGATCCGCGGTCTGGCGAATTTTTTTCAACAGGAACGCTACGCAGACGGAGCGATCTACGCAGTCGGCAAAGTGCAGGAATACGTCACCGGGAAAGCTCCGGACAATGCTCCGGCGCCTCCGCAGAAAAGCCGTTCTGCAAAGAAAACCCCCCTTGATGACTCCACCATTATCCTGCTGATTGTGATCATTGTCTGCCTCGGCATACTCAAAAGCAGGTACATGGGTGGAAACCGGTTCGGCGGAGGCGGTGGTTTCGGCGGAGGTTTTTCCGGCAGGAGCGGAGGCGGTTTCTCCGGCGGCGGCGGCAGCTTCGGCGGCGGCGGCGCCTCGGGTCGCTGGTGACGCTCTCCCCTGTGTTTCCGGGCATCGCCTCTTAACGGATCACTCCGAAGCGGCGGCACAGTTCGTCAAACCGTTCGACGGAGTCTTCGCCGAATTTCTGCATGGACCGGCGGATGCGTTCAAGCGTCTTCTCCCGCATATCGCCGGACTTCGAAAAAAATTTGTCGGCAAGACAGATCAGTTTCTCCGTATCGGTCTCTGGCAGCCAATCCCGTTCCGGCAACGGGAGAGACTCTCTCCGGACCTCCTCAGCCGTCAGTCCGCTCCCGGTATGCCTTTCGCAAATCCGGGCATAAGCCTCGAGCTCCATATCGTGCGATGCCGCATAGTCACGCAACATCCGTGCTCCGATCAGCCCATGGGTAATATACGGAGCATCGCCGGTACACAAAATACCCGGCGCATGGCACCGCAGGATTCCGATGTCATGGAGCATGGCGCCGTCGGCGGCCAGTTCGACATCGACCGCCAGATTCGCACAGGCCGGATTTTTCAGCAGCTCCAACGCCTTGTCCCGCACCTGCCGGCTGTGTTTCAGCAGCATGCGGCGCAACGGAGTGTCTTCCGGATAATAGTGCCGGATGATCTCACGCGGCGTCAGCACAGGCATATAACGCTCCGCCGCCGCGGCCCGCAAATTGCGCAGATCGATCTCATCCGCCTCGCGCAACTCGCAGCCGGAGTGAAAAAGCTCCTGTGCTGCGGCAGAGAGGCAGGGAATCCGCCGGCCGTCGAAGGCGACAGCGGTAAAACTGCTCTTCGAAAACTCATACCAGCCGCCCTCCGGCTTCGCCTGCCGGGCGCTCCCGTCCCATTGAATTTCCAGCGGATGCAGATCAAGAGAACCGAGCAAAGGATGATGCAGCTCCATGCGGCAGGGCCGCCGGTCCGCCACGATCTCATACCCGGCCGGTTGCAATCGTTCCAGCACAGCATCGGTGAACACCGCGTCGAAATCGATGTCGACGTCACGGTGCGGCCGGTGCTGCTGGCCGCATAGAATATCAATGCCCCAACCTCCTGCGACCCAGTACCGTACCTTGATGCTCTCCAGAAGATCGAGAACGCGCCACAGCGCTTCGATGCTCACCCGTTCGCCCTGCATGATGACCGCTTCTTTCCCGGACTCTTTCCTCGATCATCTCGCAATCGGGGCGAATTGTGCGCCCGTCAACCGGGCAAGATCGGCAGGATCCACCTCAACCTGCAAACCGATCCTTCCGGCGCTGAAGATCATCGTCGGAAGGGAGTGAGCCGAACTGTCGATTACCGTCCGGTAACTCTTCTTCATCCCGATCGGCGAACACCCCCCACGGATATAACCGGTCACCTTGTTGATTTCCGCGACGTGGATCATCTCCACCGACTTTTCGCCGACTGCCGCGGCGGCGGCTTTCAGATTCAACTCCCGGGCCACCGGAACGACAAAGACGAAGTAATCGTGCCCCGCTCCGCGGGTGACCAGCGTCTTGAACACCTGTTCAACCGGCTTCCCGAGCGAAGCGGCGACGGTGACTCCGTCAACCGCCGTGTCTCCATCGTGATTGTAGCTGTAGTGCGCATAAGGGATCTTCGCCGCCTCCAGCGCCCGCATTACGTTGGTTTTATCCTGTTTCGACACCTTTCCGCCGCTCCTGAAAAATTCAAATTAAAAAACGGCGCGCATGAACCCGTTCATCCGCGCCGCCGTTCCCGCCGGTTCCCCGGCAACCTCTCACTGCAGCATCCCGCAGCGTTTCATCGTCGCGATCAGCTTCTCGCGATGTTCGCCGCTCATCTCACAAAGCGGCAGCCGGTACTCTTCCTGAATGATGCCGGCCAGAGCAAGCGCCGCCTTGATCGGAATCGGATTGGTTTCGATGAACTGGTCGCGGAAGAAACAATAATACTTCCGGTGGAGCTTCAACGCCCCGGCAAAATCACCGGCCAGAGCAAGCGCCACCATCTCGCTCATCTCAGCGGGTACGATGTTGCTGGTCACGCTGATCACCCCTCTGGCTCCGACCGAAATCATCGGCAGCGCCAGCGAATCATCCCCGGAAAGCACGGTAATGTCGCAGAGATCGAGAATCGCCGATACCCGATCGACACTGCCTGCCGCCTCCTTGACCGCTCCGATCAACGGGTGCTGCGCCAGACGGGCCACCGTCGATTCGGCAATCGCCACACCGCTGCGACCGGGCACATTATAAAGCACAACCGGCAGTTCCCCGCGGTCGGCAACCGTCGAAAAATGGCGGTAGAGCCCCTCCTGCGTCGGCTTGTTGTAGTAGGGAGTGACCTGCAGCGTGGCATCCGCGCCGAGCGCCTTGGCCTCCCGGGTCAGCTCAATTGCCTCCGCAGTCGAATTGGCCCCGGTACCGGCAATCACCTGGCAGCGGCCCGCGACGGCCTGAACCACCTCGCCGATCACCTTGAGATGCTCCTCGCAGCTCAGAGTCGGGGATTCGCCGGTAGTACCGACCGGCACAATCCCGGCGACCTTGCCGGCAACCTGCATCTCGACCAGATTGCGCAGCGCGACGTAATCGACCTTGCCACCGGCAAAAGGAGTGACCAGTGCCGTGTAGACGCCCTTGAATTCCATCATTTCACAGACTCCAGAAGTTTCATGCCGCAGACTGACATGCTGAATTTACACCATCGCAGATTTCCTCAATTGATAAAATAATGCTTCCGGCCCGTAAAATCAATATGTTTTTCCCGATTTGATTTGAAAAAAAAGGCTTGCCCGGCTAAATTTAAGTCGAAGTCATTTCATCAGATTACCATAAAATCCGGGAGAAAACAATCATGAAACTCATCCCCGCCCTCGGTGCGGCACTGCTTCTGCTGGCCGGCTGCGTCTCCTTCGAGTACGAAGGAGTCCGCGAACCGGAACCGACCGAAAACGTCAAACTCTTCACCGACAAGGCGAAAATCAAACGCCAGTATCAGGTGCTCGGCCAGGCGGTCGCCAGCGGGGACTACATGGATGTCAGCCGCGACCGGCTGGAGGCGAAACTCCTTGACAAGGCCGCCGCGTACGGAGCCAACGCGGTTCTGATCACCGGTCAGCAGGTCGTGCCGGGCGAAGTGCAGAAGAACGGAAACCCGAACTACATGACCGCGATTGACTACGACGACACCGACCGCAGCTGGAACCAGCTCTACAAGGATGTCGATCTGAACTACGGCAGTGTCCGCGGCACCCCCTCCGACGGAAGCGCGGTCGTCAGTTACCGGCGCGTGATCCGGGCGGAGTTCCTGAAATACACCGATCCCGAACCGGAAATCCTCGACGAGACGTTGACCGGACAGCCTGCGCCGGAAGCCGCAGAGAAACCGGAAGCAGGGAAGGAACAACCCGCCGCCCCGGAACCGGAAAAAGGCGCGGAACAGCAATAAAACCGCGCCTTCCCGCCGGCGGAACCACACAGATCAGTTCAGACTGAGTTCTTCGAACGGAGCGGAGAGCGTCAGCTTTTCCCGCCCGGAACACAGTTCCGTCGCCTTGCCGTCTGCTGCGGCCCGGATACGGACGCCCGGGGTCTTGTCGATCACGAAGGTCGCCTCCGCCGGACTGCAATCCAGCGCGGCGTCCCGTACGAAATTACGGATCGTGAAATTCCGCACCCTGCTTTCGCAATCGATCAACGCCTTCCGCTCGCCGGGCGTGCTCCACCAGACGCGGAAACCGTCGATCTCGATGTTCTCGATGCAGCCGACGCCGTCGGGAAAATCTCCGTCGCGGAAGAGAGGAGTCCGGCAGTAGCGTGCGGCATCCATGTTGATCGCGAAACAGCGGCAGCCGGCAACGACGTTTTCAAAACGGAGATTGCGGATCGGCGAAGTGAAACTCAGCATCCGGATCACGGTGTGACAATCCTCGGCGTAGAGGTTGCGGAATACGATGTTCTGGATGGGACCGCAGGTCATGCCGTTGTTTTCGAGGCGGGACATCGAATCGTCGGCATTCAGGGCGATCAGATCGTCGTTGGTTTCCCCCTTGGTCACGGCGCGGATATTTTCGACGATCCCGTTCTGCACCCAGCCGTTGAAATGAAGCCCGTCCTGATTGTTCTCAATCACGCTGCTGCGGAAATTGATGTCACGGATCTCGAAACCGTCGAGCATGCACATGCGGATGAAGTAGACCACGCTGTCGGCCACGGTGAGCCCGGAGAGTTTCAGATCGCGGACATTCCGGAAATTCAGAACGGTGCCGGTGCAGGCATTCATATTGAAGATATCCGGATCCTTGAAATTGCAGCGGCCGGTCTTGTTGCCGTCCCAGACCCCGCCGGAGATGTGGATGGCGGCATTCCCGAACACGTGGTCGCTGTTGGTCAGCAGAAAATCCTCCGGGCCGTGTTCCGTTTCGCCGCAGACGAAAAGCCGGGCGCCGGGATCGGCCGTGATGGTCGTGAAGGAATCCACCTTCAGGGTACGCCGGATCCGGTAATCGCCTGCGGGAATGACGACCTCCCTGCCTCCTCCCTGCAAAGCCGCCTGAATCGGAATCGAATCATCGTTCACACCGTCGCCGACGGCACCGAAATCCTTCACATTGCAAATCATGCCCATCTCCTGCCTCCTGCTGATTGACCGCGGCGGAATCTTCGCACCGCGGGAAACGAAAGACGAATATAACGCCGCCGGAGAGGATTTCAACCGGAATCCGGAAAAAAAACACCCGGCGCCCCTTCCTCCAACGGGAAAAGACACCGGGCAACGCAGCGGGAAACCGCTACCGGGAAAGGAAGATCTTTCTGTATGCGTAGGGATTCTTGCCGTCGGCAATCCCGGGAGTGAGTCCCATCCAGAACCGACGCCCATGCCCGTCACTGTCGTTGACGACGAAATTGAACCCGAACAAAGTCCCGGGTACGCCGTTCAGCCCGAGCGCTTTCCACGGAATCGCAATGCGGTAACGCGTCACATTCCCTTCGCGGTCGATCCGATAACGCAGACTCCGCTCGATTTCAGCACTTCGACCGCGCTCATAGGCATATTCCAGACGGCAGACCGCCCCATCCGGCCCCAGTGCGAAGGAGAACTCATAGTCATTGCGGTCATATGCGAAGCAGCCCTTCGCCGCATCGGCACCGGCGTCAAACGCGATCTGCACGGAATCTCCCGCCCAGAGCTGTGAAACATCTCCGGTCTGATGGTGGACGTCATCGACGACGTCAAGCTCCAGATGAAAATACTCCGCATCGTGCCGGAATGAGCCGCTCACACTCAGATCCGATGCTCCGGCGTACCCGTTGCCCGGATCATTGGGCAGAAGCCAGGTACGGTCTGTCATCGCCGGCAATTTGCCGGGGGAAGCAAGAATCTCCATGCGAAACTCCTGCGTCTGGCGTCCCTGCGGACTCTCCAGTTCCAGTTGCAACGTCCGGAGCGAAAGCGACTCCCCGGAGCGGAAGCGCAGCTCGCACTCCTCATCCGGAGCAAGCGAAATGCGCTGTTCCGCCTGCTCAAACACCGCTCCCCCCAGACGGACACTTCCGGTCAGCGCGGCCTTCTTCCGGTTGGTCAGCCTTACCGCGACCTCCCGGTCGGAAATGATCTTCCATTCAACAGCCAGCGGCGGAAGATCAATTTCCGCGTTTTTCAACGCAACCTTGAGATCGTCGCCGCCGATCAGATAGAGCGGTTCGGCGTTGACAACCAGCTTCGCCGGATCGACCTCGCGACCAAACATGTCATAAAGCTCCAGATCACGAACTTTTCCACCGAGAATGAAACGCCCCGGTTCTCCGGCAGGCATCCAGACAGCCCCCACCAGCTTCCCATCCGGGCGGCGGAAGGTGAACATCTGCACGTCTCCATTCTGAATCGTCTCGTCGGGGACGGCACCCGACAGCAACCGGGCAACCGTGGCATACGCGGCCACGGCGGGGAGCGGCGCGCCATTGCGCCAGACTCCATAATAGAAACGTTCCTTTTCGATGTGGTTGTCCGACATGAACCAGTAGACGCGACGAATATCCAGCGCCCGGGCCAGCAGCAACAACCGGGCGGTATAAGCACCCTGCCGGCGGGCGGGTGCCGAAAGCGGATCCGCCTCGACGTCGAGTGCCCAGCCGATCTCACCGAACCACAGCTCCGGAGTCAGCCCGCGCTTCCTCAACAGTTGCTTCAACTGTTCCGTCCTGCCGTAGACGTCGATCAATTCCGGCCCGACATCGGAAGCGTCTTCACTGATGAAACGCGCATCACAGTAGGGATGTACCGCGATCAACTCCGGACGAAATTCCAACTGCTTCAGGACCCGGGTCAGAAACGGGAAACCATGGTTGAAATCGACGTCCGAGACACCGCCGATGCCGATCGTGATCTCCGGCTGTACCGCCTTCATCGCCGGTACCGCCCGGTTCAGCAGCTTCGCGTTTTCGTCGGCACCGCGTTCCAGGTTGCCGCCGAAAAGAGAGGGAAACTCCAGATCCGGTTCATTCGTGATCTCGAAGCAGCGCCCGGGAGCCACCGCTTCTCCTGCTTTCAACGCATCACACAGGAAGGCGATACAATCCTCATAATCAGGGGTTCCGTCCGCCTTCAACGACGCGGGAGAAGGCGCGGTCTGCAGGGTCGTGAACACCTCTTCGAAATCTCCCCGCGTCCCTTTCGGAATGGGTAAGACCACGTACTTTCCATCCGGACCTTTTCCGGTGTATTTCCAGAAGAGGAAGTTCCGATAGGTGCTGGAGCCGGAACGCCGACGCCCCGCGGGAGAGTCCGCATAACCGGGATGGGTCCCGAAAAATCGATCGTCCTTTTTCAGAGGCGTCGCCACGACAAAGGGAATTTCCGTAACGCGCTTCACGCCGGTTCCTCCCTCCGCGGTGAGCCGCAGAAGGTAATAACCCGGTTTCGTTTCCGGCAGCAAAGTTATCTCCTCGCGGACCGATTTCCGCCGCGGACAGGAAACCGTCTTCTCCAGCAGGGTGACGGCAGGACGGTCCGGAGCCTCCAGACGGGCGGTCAGCCGGATCTCCGGTTCCGCCCGGTAATTGGTCACGGAAATGATCCGCTTCAACGGTTCGGGCGAGGCCTCAAAAATTCCTCCCGGCGCGTCCGGGTCGACCAGACCGACCGCCAGCGCAGCCTCCGGCACATATTCGGCCGGGATGTCCCCCTCATGCAGCTGGAAGCCATCCAGCCAGACGACCGCATCGTCAGTGGAACGGCTCAGAAACGGGACAAAACTGACGATCCTGTTCTGCGGCGGAATCATCACCACCATCCGCTGCCACTTCGTCGAAAGCGGCATTTCCCGTGAAACGAGAGTTCCATATTCCTGATCCATCAGCAGGAGCTTCAGATTCCCGTCGTTACGGTCCGATTTGAAATAGAAACTGAAGACATAGGGCTTCCGCAACCCGATCAGCCGGAACAGATATCCCTGGCGCATCCTCAAGTCCGGATCCCAGCGGAGGGAACTGGAGCCATGCCATGCCTCGGAGGAGTCGGGAGTGCCCTGAAAAAAGTACGGCCCCGATTCAAAGGAGGTATCGAAGGGGAGCAGATTACCGTTCCTGTTCTCCGACACAGCAACCGGAGAAGCGGGGGCAGCCTGAACTTCGACAGCCACCGGTTCCACCCGCGGAGCAACCGATCCGGGGGTGACGGAGCGGATGGACATCTCATCAATCCAGACCGTACCGACACCGTTCTGCCGGCGTTCCAGAAACAGGGAGCAGGATTCCGACTCCGGAGGAAACGCGGCGGCCGGAATCACAATCAGATATTCCCGCCAGCCGAACGTTCCCCCGGCAACAAGCAACTGCTGATTCCCGGAACCGGGCGGATTGAAGACGAAACCATTCGGCGTGTTGTTCGTCCACAACATGAGCCGCAACTGGAAATCCCCGGCGGGAACTCCGCTGCATTTCAGAAAGAGACGGATCACGAGATCCCGCCCCTTCCCGATGGCGAACCGTTGCTCGATCCGATTCTCGCCGTCGTTCTCACGGCCCATCCGGTAACAGAAGTTACCGCCACAGGCCTCCGTATCGATCATGCCGGGCTCGGGCTTGCCGTCATAATCGGGGTAGGCCCACCCCTGGAACCGTTTCTCAAAATCTCCGTTCTTGAG
>CALXOA010000051.1 GCA_944389895.1 uncultured Victivallis sp.
AGCGTCCCGTGATCGATGCGATCCGGCGATTGGTGGAGCGAGGTTATCCGGTTGAAATCGAAAGCGTTGTATATCGAGATAATCTCGATTCCCTGCCTGCGACGTGCGAATTGCTGATGGAACTCGGAATCCGGAAATGGAAGGTCGCCGAAGTTTCGGATTCCAAAGCGTGGCGGGAATACGCCGCCGCCCACGACATCGTTTCCCGGGAGGCGCTCAACCGGGGATACTTGAATTTGCTGGAGCGTTTTCAATCGCTCGGGCGCCCGTTTCAGTTGCAGATCGATCATCGCTACCTGTACGACCCGCAGAGCGGGAAAGCCTTCGCGCCGGCTCTGCAGAGGGAGAGGTCGGAAGTATCGTTGAAACAGCCGGTCTGCGGATGCATGCGCCACCATCCGTATCTCCTGCCGGACGGCACGCTGATGCCCTGCATGCCGTTGTCGAATTGCGGGCTGGACAAAGAGATGCCGAATCTCCGGGAACTCCCGCTGGTTGACGTATTGAGTTCGCGGAGCCGTTTTTTCGACTTCATCTCGATCACGCCGGAGGAGATGTTCCGCCGGGCGGACAGCGAATGCGCCACTTGCGAATTCCGCTTCCAGTGCTGCGGCGGCTGCCGGGCGCGTGCTTATGCGGCCGGGAATCTCTACGGTCCCGACCCGGCGCTTTGCGACTACTTCCGGAATGGGACGGGGAAGCTGTTTGAACCTTACTATGACTCTCTTTGAGCATAGTTTCGAACCGTTGTTCTCCCGCCGGAGAGCCATGCAAAAAAACGGATTCATTCAGGAAAACGTTCAGCGACTTTTTATGCCGGCGATCACCGCCCAAAGTCCGAATGCCAGAAACGGCAGGGGAAACCACAGGCTGAAAAGATAAAAGGAACGGGGGAGCGTGCGGTCGATCAGCGCCTGTCCCGGATTGTCCGGATTCACCAGGCAGATGACGTGCATCCCGACCGGATGATGCCGGACGATGAGGCGCATTTCATCGACACCGATATTTGAACTGCTTCTGGAGCGGGTGATGTCATAGCGGTCTCCCCGGTAGGATTTCCCTCCGTATCGGTAGTCATAGGAGATCGCGATCCGGTAGGTGGTGGAGCCTTTCTGTGGTCCTGTATGGGAGGAGCGCGAGCGGGCGAGTTCGCTGGAAACGATGGTTGCCGGCACCTCCTCCCATTTCTGCGACGTGAAATGCAGCAGTACCGGAGAAAGGATCAGAAACCACGACATCACCAGTCCGGCGGCGACGAATATGCTTCCGACCAGGATTCCCGCGTTTCCCACTTTGCGGCTCCGGCGCTTCGGCCCGGGGGCCGCGTTTTTCCCGTCACTCAATCCCAGGACCGGGACATGCAATCGCCCGGCAAGTTTGCGGGCGTCCTCCTCTATCGCTTTTCTGCCGCCGTGGTCAATCACGTTGAGCCGGGAGCCATCGGCTTTCACAAGATTGAGTTCATAGCTGTAATAGGTGCTTCCCTTGTTCCCACGACACAGTTCATCGACGATCTGCAGTGCGGCGACCTCCTTGAGCGGGAGATAGTCACGCAACTTTTCCGGGGTACCGTTCTTCGGGGTGCGACGGTCCCGCCAGTAACACCCCAGACCGAAATCGAATCTTGCCCGGCGACGGCTCTGCAAATACAGAACCAGGCCGGTCAGCAGAAAGAAAGCGCCAAACAGAAGCGGCAACAACCGTTCGGCCCCCATTCCTTCGCCGGCAAAGATGCCGCACCCCGCGATCAGGATTCCGACGAAGAGCATGAAGAATGTGATTCCGCGATAGGATGCCGATGTCCGGTATTCCCAGCGATCCGGATCGGAGTGATCCAAACGATGGGTGACGAAATTGGTCCCGCCGGGCACCAGCGGTTCGGGGGAAACACGATTTCGCAGCGCTGTCACTTCCGCCTCATTCATCTTTCCGCCTTTTCCGTGTATTTGCTGGAGCGGCTGCGGATTGTCCGGTGAAAGCGCCGGAGATGGTTCCTCCCCACACATTCTGATTTTTCCGGATAATCCTGATTTACTGTACCGCTTACCGTCGGCATGTCAAGTACGGTTGGAACAAAATCGTTTCCCATGATTGAATTGTTGCCGTCGCCAATGGGATTCCGGCCGGTTTTTCATTCCGGGATCGACGCAGGCGTGCGGCCGCAGGGGAAAGCCGGAACGAGATTTGCATTCAGGTCAATTGTGAAATATGGTAAGAGAAACGAAAGATGCCGGGATGATTCCAGGCAGGGCTTCCATGCGGTATCTTTTCCGGAAAGAAACATATGGGTGAAAAGAGAGTCCGATGAAACGAAACATGCTGTTACGTACCGGGGAACCGGCGTTGGATTCCTGTTTTATTCTTGCACAGAAGACGCTGGAGAAGAACATCCACCTTTTTCAGGATGGATTGCTGGCGGAAGCTGTTCCGGTCATCATTGCCGGAGCCGATTATGATACGCCGTGGACACGTGATGCGGCGTTCAATACCTGGTTCGCCGGGGGCTTGCTCGCCCCGGAGGCGGCACGCAACACACTGCTGGCTGTGCTCAGGAAAGAGGAGGATGGGATTCGAATCGGCGGGGAGTACTGGGATGCCGTGATCTGGGTGTGGGGGGCGTGGTATTACTACCTCTACACGGCAGACCGTGATTTTCTTTCAATCGCTCCCGAGGCCGCGGATCGGAGTATGGATTACTTTTTGGCTACGGAATACGATCCCGAGGACGGATTGTTTCGCGGCGGAGCGTGTTTTCAGGATGGGATTGCGGGTTATCCGGCACGTTTTCTGTCAAAGCGCCACGAATCCGGAATCGTCGCCTGCCTGAAGGATCATCCCCCGTACCTGGCGTCTCGTGGCGTCGGGTTGCCGATGAAGGCCTTTTCAACCAATCTGCTCTATCTGCTGGCCATGGAAACGGCGGATCGGATGCGTGCGGAACTCTGTAAAGTTTCTGCAGAATGCACCACTTCGAAGTGGAAGGAGAGGGCAGGGCAGTTGCGGCGAGCGATCTCGACGCATTTTCAACAGCCCGGCACATTGCGGTATCACTATCTGCTGGATGCCGGTGACGATCGGTGCCGGCAGGAGGGACTCGGTTATGCGTTTGCGCTGCTGACCGGGCTTGTCGGCGGGGGGGATCGGGAGGCTCGATTCGTTGCGGAGACCTTCCGGACGCCGCAGGGGATCGCCTGTGTCTGGCCCGGATATGAGCGTTACACCGGTCAGGGTGGTTTCGGAAGGCACAGCGGTACGGTCTGGTCACACGTCAATGCCGCGTGGAGTCATGCGCTGGCGTTGCATGGGTTCAGGCGTGAGGCGTGGCGGGAGTTGCAATGGGAGTATCGGCGGGTGAAACGGGCAGGCGGATTTTATGAGCTCTATCATCCGGAGAGCGGCGAGCCTTACGGGGGATTGCAGGAGAGTTTCGATGCGGAGGCACCGAGACTCTGGACGTCGTGCCGGGATCAGACCTGGTGTGCGACGGGGTATATCAATATGGTGCTGACAGTGCTTGGGGGACTGGAATTTTCCCCGGAGGGGGCGATGGTCTGCCCATATCTGCCGGATGAACTTGTCGAACTGCATCTGGAGAACATTCCCTATCGTGAGGCCGTTTTGAACATTCACGTTTCCGGAGGGTATCGCGACCGGAACCGAAGAGGCATTTTTGTTCCCGCCGACCGACGTGGGACGGTGAATTTGAATTTTCCGGAGGGGTAAAACCGTTACATGAGTTGGGGAAGTTCATATTTCAATTGCATTCCATTGGTGGTGTCGAGGTTAGTGATTGGAAACAGTCCGGTTCCCATTTCAGGCACAGTATCATCCCATCATTATTTTTCATCATAATACCGCATTGGCAGGAGTGGTCCACCATTCGCGCATTCGGATTCCGGAGCTGTTCGCGCAGAATCTTTTCCTGCCGGAAGATCCGTTTCGTCCATTCGGGGATGGTGGAATCTCTCCTCAGGCGATTTCGATCTTCCCCGGACGATCCCGTTGTGGGCAGCCGATGAACCGGGTTCAGCCGGCTGACGTTACAGCCGAAAAAAGGCGGATATTCTCCCCCGCCGCTCCAATTGACGTTGGATATCAGGCCGCCGTTGCCGTACTTGACAGTTCTTATAGTTGGGAAGCACCATGGTCGGGCAACGTTTTTCCCGGTGCATTGCTGGGAGAACGAAGAAACAGAACCCCCTGTGATCGGGGACATCACCCCTTTTCCCGTTCTTTCATTTGCAGGACAACTTTTATGGAAATCTCAAAGCTCAAGTACCGATTCGGATCTCATCATTCTTCCGGCTCGGAGAAGCGTTCCAGAAGCTGCTCCCGGAAGAGTTCCGCCGCCTTGGAGAATACCTGATATTTTTTCCAGACGATATTCAATCCGGATTCCAGACCCGGTTCCAGCGGGCGGAAGCAGAGTTCGCGATTTCCGACGGTATCGATCAGTCCGTCGAGCGCAAGCGCATAACCGATTCCCGCTTCCACCATCAGCGCAGCGTTGTAGATGAGGTTGTAGGTGGCCACGATATTGAGTTTTTCAAAACTTTTCCCGAACCATTCGGCATACGCGTTTTTTACCGTGCTCTGGCGGATGTTGATCCGTGAACAGATCAGCGGGAGATTCCGAAGATCCCGAAGCGTGATTGCCGTTTTTTCCGCAAGCGGAGAATCTTTCCGCATAACGATTCCCCAGGTATCGCGAATGGGAAGCGCAACGGAATCATACTTTGAAATATCTACCGGCTGGATCAGAATGCCGAAGTCAAGGATGCCTTTGTCGAGCCGCTCCATGACATCTTCGGCGTTGCCGCTGTAAAGGTTGTAACGAATATCGGGGTACTCCTCCCGCAGTTCTCCGATTGTCTCTGCAATCAGGCGCATGGCTTTGGATTCGCCGCCGCCGATATGGATGCTGCCGCCGATATTTTCCCCCATTGCGTTGAAATCACCTTCGGTCCGGTTGACGATCTCCAGAATCTCTTCCGCCCGTTTCCGCAGGAAACGCCCTTCCGGAGTCAGAGTGATGGTGCGGTTGCTGCGGATGAAAAGTTGCTGACCGAGTTCTTCTTCCAGGTCCTGAAGCTGGCGCGACAAAGTCGGCTGGGTTACATGCAGAAATTTCGCCGCGCCCACGATCGTTCCCTCTCTTGCAACGGCGAGAAAATAGCGCAATACTCTGATTTCCAAAATACGCCTCCCTGGGTTTCGCTTTTCCAAAATAGCATGGGAATATATGCCTTTCAAGCATTGATATGTATAATAAATAAGTATTTGTTATTTATTGAAAAACCAATATACTAAATAACGGAAAGCAAGAGGTCTGAACAATGAAATATGGATGCCATATCGGTAAATCAAGCAGGAAAACAACGGAAAAAGCGAGGTGAAAAATGCGGAAATTGTTTTTAATCGGAATGCTGTTTTCTCTCTTTCATTTTGTCAATCAACTGGAGGCGAAGGAAAATATGAAACCATTGAACGAAAAGGAAGAAAAAATCGTTGAGATTTCCATGTATACGGCGCGCGGAAAAATGCCGGAACTCAGAAAGGCGCTGGCCGCCGGACTGGATGCCGGCTTGACCGTCAACGAGATCAAGGAAGTTCTCGTCCAGCTTTATGCGTATTGCGGCTTCCCGCGCAGTCTGAATGCGCTCGGGAACTTCATGGCGCTGCTGAACGAACGCAAAGCGGAGGGAACCCGGGATGCAGCGGGAAAACTCCCGGGGCCGCTGCCGGAAGGAAAAAGCATCGATTTCGGTACGGCCAACCAGACGAAACTCTGCGGCGCGCCGGTCAAGGGGGCGCTCTTCGACTTCGCCCCGGCGATCGATGAGTATTTGAAAGCGCATCTTTTCGGCGACATCTTCGGCCGCGACAATCTCGACTGGCGGGTCCGGGAACTCGCCACCATCGCCGCGCTCGCCGCGATGGACGGAGTCGAAAGTCAGCTTGCCAGCCACATCGCCATCGGGAAACATAATGGCGTAACCGAAGCACAGATCGACTGGATTCTCGCATTTGTGAAAGGCCATTCCCTGAGCGCCTTCCCGCGCGGCAAGGAAAATACCGCCTATGCAAAATATTTCATCGGGAAGTCCTATCTTGCGCCGTTGACGAAAGACGAGCGGCTCCATGTTCCGGTCTCCAACGTCACTTTCGAGCCCGGCTGCCGCAACAACTGGCATCGGCATACGGGCGGACAACTGCTGATCGCGGTCGGTGGCATCGGTTTCTATCAGGAACGGGGAAAGGAGGCTCGGAAACTTCTGCCCGGTGATGTGGTGGAAATTCCGCCGGATGTCGATCACTGGCATGGCGCGGCCCCCGAGAGCTGGTTTTCGCACCTCGCGATCGAATGCAATCCGGAATCCAATCAAAATACCTGGCTCGAACCGGTTTCCGATGCGGATTACTGCAAGGCGACTTCGGGAAAATGAAGATGGATTCGGCACGTATGCAGGGTGAGAAAGATTTCTCCCTGATCCGCAATCTCAGGGATGCCGGATGCGGACCGCTTCTGATTGAGAAAATCCTTGCCCTGCATGAACGCGGCAACATCCGGGAAGAGCTGCGCCTGCTGGCCGCTCAACGTTCCGGACTGCTGGAGAAAATTCATGCGGTGCAGAAAAAGGTCGATTGTCTGGATTATCTCGTATTCCATATGAAACAGGAAAACACTATCAATTCCGGGAGGTAAATGATGAAAAAGAGAACGATGGCGATGATGATGGCGGCTTCTTTCTTCGGAGCGGCCGGGTGTTCGGCGGAGAATGCTGCGGCGCAGAAGGTGGAAACCGAACCCGGCAAAATCCTGATCGCCTATTATTCGTGGAGCGGTAACACCCGTTTTGCTGCGGAACAGATTCAGAAGCTGACCGGGGGGACGCTCTTCGAAATCAAACCCGTGAAGGCGTATCCGTCCGAATACAGCGCGTGCGTCGATCAGGCGAAACAGGAGTGCCGTGACGAGTTCAAACCGGAACTGGCGACGAAAGTGGAGGATTTTTCAAAGTATGATGTCATCTTCGTCGGTACACCGAACTGGTGGAGCACGATGGCGCCGCCGGTACGGAGCTTCCTTGCCGGCTATGACTTCAGCGGCAAGACGGTGATTCCCTTCGTCACCCATGGCGGCGGCGGAATGGCGCGCTGTGAACGGGACATGCGGAAGGTTTGTCCGAAAGCGGCGTTCGGCAGGGGCGGCGCGTTCTCCGGCGGAAGCATCCGGAATGCGGGAGATGCTCTGAACAAGTGGGTCAACGAGGTCGTAACCATCCGGAAATAAAGGAGCTCCTCATGAGAACCTTTGAGAAAATTTCTCTGCTCCTGCTGACGGCGTTTGGTGCGTTTCTCCT
>CALXOA010000052.1 GCA_944389895.1 uncultured Victivallis sp.
GGACTGATCGACCGCAGGGAACCGGTGGATGCCCCCACCGGACACTCCGAACGAGGCACCTTCAAAGTCATGTACCGCCAGTAATCCGGGCGCCATCCGGCCGCCCGGTTATCGACGGCCGGGGCGAATCCCCACAGATGGCCGTCCCCCCGTCGCGCCCCCCGCCGGCCGGCCGCCGACACCAAGCCCGGCTCCCGGCCTCACCTCCGGGCGCGGCTGCGGCCGCACGTCGGGACGCTGAGGCGGACGCGGCGGACGCGGCGGATTCCACTCCGGAGGACGCGGGCGCGGCGGGCGCGGCGGATGATTCCAATCCGGGCGCGGCGGACGCGGCGGCTGCCACGGCGGAGCGTAACCGCCCCAATACCACCAGACCGGGTAGTAACTGCCCCCGAGGTAATAACCGATGTAGTTGCTGTAACCATCCTCATCCGCATAAACCGTCACACTGTTGCCGCGCTTGAAATCAATCCCCTCTACGGCATTGTCGGAACCGTTCTCCGCCCGGGGCGAGGCATTCGCAGCTCCCCCCTGCTCGGCAAATTCGCTGTAGATGTCGAGATACCGGCTGAGCAGCTCAGCCGCACTTTCGGCAGAACCGCAGAAGACCGCCAGCGGGCTCTCGCCGGGTTGCCGCAACTTGACTCCGGCGGGGTAGATGATTCCCTGCCAGCGGCTGCCGACCGGAAGCTTCAACGCGTCGATCACCAGCCGGCCGGAAAGCGCCGGAAGACGACCGGTACGATCCTCAACCACCTCGACGATCGTGCCGCCGGTCGGAGTATTTCTGATCGCGTTTACCGTCACGCTGCGCTGCCCGGCGGTGACCAGTGAAACGATCTCTTCGTCTGTAACCTCGGCATCACCGCCGCGCAGACGATCCCGCAGGCGTCCAATGATCTCCTCGCGGCGCGCCTCAGAATCCCCGGAATCCGCCATCGAAACAACGGCACCGGAAATCAGCAGCGCAGGAATCAGCAGAAAATGCGGCAGTCTCATCAAAGCACCCTCCTCCGGCAGAAATTTCGTTTTCCCTCTGACACCAGTATAAATCAAAACCAACGTTTTGTCAAGCGGTGCGGATTGAAATATGATCAGAGAGTATCTAAATTATCCGGTGTGAAGATACGCTGGAACAATCTTTTCGGGCGTCTCCCGCTCCGGCCGGAACCGGCGCTGGCCGGGGGGAGCCTCTTCGCCGCCGCCGTGCTGACGGTGGGGAACTCCTCTCCGGGAACAGCCGCTCTGCTGCTGATCGCGGGCTGTGGGGCAGCGTTTCTGCTGCTGGTGAAACGTTCCGCCGCCGCGGTAACCGCCGGACTCCTGCTGGTGACATCAAGCGTACTGATCCGGGAGACCGGCTTCTTCGCTCCGCACGACTGCCGCCGGAGCCTGCCGGAACGGGATGTTCATGCCACAGCCCGTCTCCGGATCACGGATCCACGCCTGACCGGTGTTCCCGGCATCCCGCCGCCCGGCCTGATCCGGGCGGAACTGCAATCCTGCATATTGCATGGAGAGACCACCGCCATCCCGCTCACGGGAACCGTTTTCCTGTCACCGCCTCACGGTTCGCCGCAACAACTCCATTACGGAGAAGAGGTTTCGGGGACAGGAACCTTCGAGAGGCCGGCCCCGGGACCGGTCCGGAGAACCCCGGCCGGCCTGATCCCGTTTCCATCGGGAGCCGATTTCGCCGCCTACCTGGCCGGCCGGGGCGCAGACCGGATTTTCCGGGCCGACCGGCTCGAAACGGCAGGAGAATCGCCCGGCATCCTCGGACATCTGATCCGGGTACGGGACGCAATCCTCGAGCGGGCGCTTGCCGGGGTGAAACGGGACTCCACCCGCCGTCTTGCCGCGGCACTCTTCTTCGGGGCAACCGGCGGTCTCGACGCAACGACCCGCCGGGAGTTCATCGATGCCGGAGCAATCCACCTGTTCAGCGTCAGCGGGATGCATGTGGCGATTCTCGCGGGGGTTCTGCTGACCGGGCTGCGTATTCTGCCGCCGCGGATCCGCTATCCGGCACTGCTGGCAATCCTCGGGGGATATGTGGCAACCACCGGTGCGAATGCTCCGGCCACCCGTGCCTTCTTCATGATCGCAGTCTGGGCATTGCTGCGGATGGCTCTCTTCTCCACGCCAGCCGAAAACGTACTCTGCCTTGCCGCAGCGGTACTGGTGATCCTCACACCACCGCTGGTCGCCGATCTCGGTTTTCAGTACTCTTTCACCATCACTCTGATTCTGATCCTGACTGCCAGAAGGTTCCGCGAGCTGAATGCGCTCTTCAGCGAACGATTCCGGTTCATGCCGGGCGGACCGGCCACCCGCCGTCGGGAGAGAAGACAGCGCAGGCTGTTATCCGTCGGATTCGCCGCGGCGGGATGTATTGCGGCCTTCCTCGGCGGCGCCGGAATCTCGCTCTATTCTCAGGGGTTGCTTCTGCCCGGCTCGATCGTCGCCAATCTGCTGTTGATTCCGGTAATTTCAATTCTTTTTCCGCTGCTCGGATTCAAACTCGTTTTCGGCAGTCTCCTGTCATCGGCGGATCACCTTGGCGCGGAACTCCTCGACTTCGGATTCCGCCTTCTTGAGGGTGTCACCCGGTTCGCGGCCGACACCTTCGACAACCTCGCCGCGCTCCGCCCCGGAGTCGTGGGCCTGCTGCTCTTTTACGCCGGATTGCTCGCTCTGCTGACCGCCCGGTCGCGCCGCATTGCCGCCGCCGGAGGCGCCACAACGGTGCTGATCATGACAGCCTGGATCGCACTGGTCCGTTTCGAACCGCCCGTATTGCTGGCCGGCTACGGAGGCAGGGCGGAACTTCCGTTCGCAGTCATCGCGGAACCGGCCCGCAACATCGCCTTTCTGTTGAATGCGCCGGATCGCGATTCAACCCGAGCCATCGTCGATTTTCTGCGCCGCCGCGGTGTTACCCGGCTCGAAGAAGTGAGCCTGTCCCGCTATCGCAACGCCTGCATCGCGGGTCTGCCACTTCTGGCCACCCTGTTGCCGATCGGCCGGATCAGCCTGCCCGTTCCCGACCGTTTCGGCTGGCGGGCACTTGACCGTCTCGAACTCGAGTTGCCTGACGCTCGGTACGTTCCGTATGCCGGCGGCAACCGGACGATCTGGCACATTATCGATCAAAAAAACCGTTTCGAGATTGAATATTTCAATCCGGGGTCTATGTTTAACCTCCGTATGAGCATGGATGAATGTGACGCGGGCTGGCGGGTGACGATCCACCGTCCGGACAACCCGGAACTGATCCGGCTCCTCACTTACGGTAACGTTCTGGAGATCTGGGAACATGAGTTCCGTTGAATCGCGAAAAAAATTGAAGATCTGTCACGTCATCACCCGGATGATCGTCGGTGGAGCACAGGAAAATACGCTTTATTCGGTAATCGGCCACCTTGAGCGCGGTCATGAAGTGGTACTCGCAACCGGCCCCTCTCCGGGCCGGGAGGGAAAACTTCTCGGTCACATTGAGCGGCCCGATTTCGAGATCTTCGAGCTCGAAAATCTGGTCCGTGAGATCGATCCGGTCAACGACATCAAGGCGTTTTTCGCCCTGCGGAACTTTTTCCGGGAAAGAAACTTCGATGTTGTACACACCCACACCTCAAAAGCCGGAATCATCGGTCGCGCGGCCGCCCGGGCGGCCGGAGTTCCCGTCGTCGTCCACACGGTGCACGGGCAGGCGTTTCACCCCTACGAGAAACCGTGGAGGAATTTCCTGTACAAGGCGGCGGAACGTTTCGCCGCCCGGTGCAGTGACCGGATCTTCGCCGTCGCACAGGCGATGATCGACCAGTGCGTCGCCGCCCGGATCGCTCCGCGCGAACGTTACAAAGTCATCTACAGCGGCATGGACACCCGGTTGTTCGCCGAGGCGAAGCGGGAACAGACCCTCCGCAGGGAACTCGAGATTCCTCCCGATGCCCGGGTGATCGCGACGGTTGCGCGATTGTTCCGGCAGAAGGGATATGAGTATGTGATCCCCGCAGCAGCGGATCTCATCGCCGAATTCCCGGATACCCACCTGCTGATGATCGGTGACGGGCCGATGCGCTTCGAGCTGGAACGTCAGATCGCCGACCTCGGCTTCTCCGCCAATGCCCATTTCGCCGGGCTGGTTCCGCCGGGGCAGGTTCACCGCTACATCGCTCAAGCCGATCTTCTGTGGCATCTGTCGCTGCACGAAGGACTGCCCCGTTCGGTGGTACAGGCGCTCGCCGCCGGCATTCCGGCGATCGGATTCCGGCTTGACGGAACCCCGGAGGTGGTGATCGACGGGGAAACCGGTTTCTGCACCGCACCGGAGAATATCGGAGAGGTCGTCTCGCGCAGCCGCGAAATCTGGCTCGATCCCGCGCTGGCACGCCGGATGGGCGAAAACGGTCGGAAAAAGGTCGTCGAACAGTTTGACTGGCACCGCATGTGCGACATTCTCGAAGAGGAATATTATGATCTCCTCCGTCGCAAAACTCCATGACATACTTGAAGCCTGCGGCAGAGTGGCGATCGCTTTCTCAGGCGGTTGTGACAGCGCGGTACTGGCCGAAGCGGCTCGAAGGACTCTCGGCGCCGACAATGTGCTGTTGCTGATCGCGGTGTCGGTTCTGTTGCCGCGTTCGGAACTGCGCCGGGCGGAAAGCTGTGCCGCTGGACTCCGGCTGGAGAAGATCGAGTTCGACCCTCTGAGTCATCCGGAGGTCGCCGCCAACACCCCGCAGCGCTGTTACTTCTGCAAGAAAAATCTGTTCAATACCCTGCTCGTTTGCAGCACGGCAGCCGGATTCCCCACGCTTGCCGACGGTACCAACGCCGACGATCCCGGTGATTACCGCCCGGGCCTGCGGGCGGCCGACGAACTCGGCATTCTCCACCCGTTCCTGGAAGCCGGGATCACCAAACGCGAAGTGCGCGCCCTCGGTCGGGAATGGGGCGTTCCGGTCTGGAACCTTCCGGCCGCCGCCTGCCTCGCCAGCCGGATTCCCACCGGGACGCCGCTGACCGCAACAGCATTGCACCAGGTGGAACAGGCCGAGAATCAAATAAGAGAACTCGGCTTTTCCGGCTTCCGGGTCCGCCACCTCGGGGACGCCGCCAGGCTCGAACTACGTCCGGAGGAGCTGGAGGAGGCCGCAAAACTTCACAGCCTGCTGGAAGAGCGGCTGCACCAAGCCGGATTCAGCAGCTTTGAAACGGCCCCCTACCGCACCGGCTCAATGAACGGATCGCGCTGAACGAGCCCCTGTGCCACATCGTCTTACGGCGCACGATTACAAAAAACGGGTGACGAAACCAGCTCGCCACCCGCCCGTTCTGTGCAATTCTCATCAATCCCAGCTGGTGATGTCATCGGTGCCCTTGGCTCCGTCATTCACCCGGGCATTGTTTCCATCATCGTCGCTGCCGTTGGGGCCGATCGAATAGACCGCGGACTTGACCGCGAGCCGTTTCGTATCATCTCCGGGATAGGGAATCCTTTCAGAATAATCGGTGTTGATCATCACGAAATAACGATTCCCCCACGGATCCAGCCACAGATACTGCGCATTGTCCGTGCTGTCGTAATCCTGACTGGGATCATATTTCGGCCGGGGATCGAGGAATTTCATCTTCCTCTTGTTCAGGCTCGGCTCAAAACCGCTCTTCCCGTTGCCGGGATCCGAAAGCTCCGCAATGAAAGCGTCGTAGACATCGGCTGTGGAACTGTCGTCGCCCCCGAAAATCACATAACTGCATCTGTTGCCGGCCGCCTCTGTCCCCGCGGTGGTGATTCCGACACTCTGGCCGCCCCACTCGACATTGCTGCCGTTCACCTTGGCCATCGTATTGTAGGTGCTTTCCAGCTGTTTCAGCGCCAGCTGAATCGCCGCGATATCGGATTTCGCAGTGGTGATCCTCCCCTGCAGCTGGGCCGACATCACCGCGGGCAGAATCAGGCCGGCCAGAACACCGATGATGACGATAACGACCAGCAACTCGATCAAAGTAAAGTAATTACGCCGTTTCATGAAAAATTGTTCCTATCTTCTCTGATGGTTATCCCCCGTAGTGCATGTACCTGTTAGTTATAGTAGATGATTTTACGGTTTTTTCAATCGTGAAAGCATTTTTTTTATGAAAAAACGGCGGAAAACAGATGTTGGACTTGACAAAACGCGGCCAATCCACTAAGTTTATGAAGCAGGGATATGTTCCCGGAATTATGCAATCTGCCGCGAGAAAGGGCTTAGGAAATGAAAAACATGCGTCATAGTTTCACCATCATCGAGTTGCTGACCGTGATTGCGATCATCGCCATTCTGGCCGGTCTGATCATGCCGGCAGTCGGCCGCGCCCGCGTTTCAGCCAAAGCGGCGGCCTGCAGCAGCAATCAGCGCCAGACCATCGCCGCGATCAAAATGTGGATGAACGACTCCGATCAGTTCCTGAAATCGCTCACGAGTGAGCCGTACTGGAGCGAAATCCTGGTGGGGAAAACCGACAACGGCAAGAATTATCTCGGCGATTACAGCGTAATGCGCTGCCCCGGAATCATCTACGACTACAAGGCAAACGCCGATGCCCCGGAACGGACCTACGGACTGGTTTACACAACCAAGGCAAATTCAAAAGGATTCGACTTCCGCGGCACGAAACTTCTCCAGACCGCGGGGAAAGATCCGGTCGCCTCGAACATGTTGATTCTGGGGGGGTGTTCCGCGACCGAAAGCAACAATGTCCTGACACCGAACAATCTTCTGAATCTGAACAGCTCCGGCGGTAACGGCAGCCCCGCCCAGGCTCATGCGAAGGTCGCCAACTTCTTCTTTCTGGACGGTCATGTTGAACCTTTGAACAACGACGAGGCAAAAACGAAGTTTTATCCGCTGCAGGATGAGTCCGCGGCGGCCAATTTGGCGGCGACATTCGTCGTCCAGCACTGATCGGGAAACAGCGGGTTCCGACCCGGGAAGGAGAATAAAAATGGCAGGAGTAAAACTCTACAACAAGACCGGAGATGCCAAGGCGGTCAAGATTCAGGAAGGGATCGCGAAGAAATTCGGTTTTGTTCCCGAAGTGTTTCAGGCGATGGGAAGGAACGGGGAGTTCCTCGAAACCGCGATGAAAATCGCCGACGTCGCCGGCAGAGGACTCGATCCGAAAACCAAGGAGCTGATCATCATCGCAGTCAGTGCGGTCAACGGGTGCGAATATTGTCTTGACGCTCATCGTTCCGCCGCGCTGGCCGCCGGTGTCACCGATGAGGAGATCACCGCCGCCATCGAGGTCGCAGCATCGATCAGCCTCTACAACAACTTCAACAAAGCGATCAGCCTCAAATCCGACCTCAAGCGCAAATAGGGGAAATCCGTTCTTTCTGCGTGAGAGGCTCAAAGGACCGGTTCAACACCGGTCCTCTTTTGTTGCTCCGCCATCGGTATTGACGGGAAACTTCCATAATGTGAAGCCGGGTTGCCGTTCAAACCCGAGTCCGCGGTAGAAACTTTCGGTACCGGGTTCCCCGACCAGACCGATCCAGTCGACGCCACGGCGTTCAAGTTCGCGCGCCAGCCGCATCACGATCTCGCCGCCGATCCCGCGCCGGCGCCATTGCGGGTGGACGGCGATGTCCTGAATGTAGCCATCGGAAGCACCGTCCGACAACGCACGACCGCAACCGATCAGCCGTCCGCTTCCGCTGTCGAAAGCGGCGATGAATACCGCCGAACCGGCGATCATTCCCGGCAGGAAATCCGCCGGTTCACCGGCCGGAATCCAGCCGGCGAAGACATACAACTCCGCCAGCTCCGCCAGCCGGACGGAATCGAGCGCGGTTGCGAAACGGTACTCCACCGACATCTTACTTCGCACAGACCAGATAGTAGCGGGCGATGATGTAGATCGAGGCCAGCACCATGCTGCCGACCGTCACCGGCACGCCGTAACCGAGGAACTGGGTAAACGAAACCTTGTTACCGTTCTTTTCCGCAATGCCGACCGTCACCAGATTCGCGGCCGCACCGACCAGAGAAGCATTACCGCCGAGGCAGACCGCCAGAGCCAACCCCCACCAGAGCAGATGCTGGCACTCAATGGCGCGGAACGAAGGCGTGTTACTGATGAATGCGGCAATCACGGAAACCATTGCCGCAGTGAAGGAGACGTTGTTCATTACCGCTGCCGCCAGAGCGCTTCCCCACATGATGACCATCACCACCACCGGAACCGGCCAGTTGCCCATCAGTTCCAGAACGCTGCCGATCTTCGCCATCAGTCCGCACTGCTCGGCACCGCAGACGAGGATGAAAAGGGCCATGAAGAAGAAAAGGGTGCTCCATTCGATCTTCTCAAGCGCATGATCGATGTTGACCTTGCAGATGGCCAGCGCCAGTGCCGCGCCGCTCATCGCAACCACGCACGGCTGAATCCCGGCCGCGCCATGAACCAGAAAACCCACGATCGTCAGAAGCATCACAATTCCACCGCGCCGGAGATTGCTGTGATCGGTGATCGCGGCATTCTCATCAAGTTCCATGATCAACGCGCGCTTTTCAACCGTCACGTGCATCCGACGGGAATAGTAAGCCCAGAGGCAGATGCAGTAAACGACCATCACCAGGAGGATGAACGGCGCCAGATTGATCAGAAACGCCATGAAATTGAGATTGGCCACCGAACCGATGATCAGGTTCGGCGGATCACCGATCAGCGTCGCGGTTCCCCCGATGTTCGAAGCCATCGTCTCAGCCATCAGGAAAGGTACCGGAGGCACGCCGAGCTGATTTGCCACCAGCAATGTAACCGGAGCCACCAGCAGAATCGTGGTCACATTGTCCAGGAAAGCCGACAGAAACGCCGTTGCGAACACCAGCAGGATCATCGTACGGATCGGCGACCCCTTGGCGATCTTCGCACAACGGATCGCGACGTACTGGAAAAGTCCGGTTCCGGAAAGCAGATTCACCAGCAGCATCATGCCCGCCAGCGTAAACACCACGTCAAAGTTGGAGTAACGGGCGAAGGTGTCAAGCTTGTCATACTTCCCGGCTTTGATCGCGTCGTCGGACAGTGCAAGATTGGCCGCAGTCTGCTGTGCAGCTGAGTGCAGAGCGGAACTGTTTTCAACGACTTCGATTCCGATTTGCGTCGCTTCGTGATCTTCTCCGCCATGGTTCGGACCGGGCAGAATAATCAGCATCATCAGGGCGGCGCCGAGCAGCGCGGCGACCGTTTTATGAACTTTTTCGGACGCAATCAGAATGTAGGTGCCGAAAAAGACAATTGTTCCAATCCAGAAGGTAACCATTTTTAACCGCGCAGCACTTTCTTTACAAGATGTTTGACCATGATTTCACCGATGTAGCGCCGTTCGGCATCGACCACGAAACAGGCGTTGACACCACGCTTGGCCATTTTGACCGTAAACTGAATCAGCGGAGTTTCAGGATGAACAACCAGTTCGGGTTCCCGCATGAAGTCGCGGACGAATTTGTTCCCTTCATCGCTGAAGATACGGTTGAACGGCTCGAAACTGTTCAGAAAATCGAGGTTGTCCATCCGGAACATGTATTCCGGCGTAAACTGCTTGAGGATGTTCAAACTGCTCAACTCGCCGACCAGTTTTCCCTGCCCGTCAACCACCGGAAGAATCGAGCGGTCGCAGCGGCAGAAAAGATCGATTGCGGCGGCAAGCGTATCATCCTCCTTCAGCGGAACCGCGTCGGTGATCATCAGATCTTCGGCGGTCAGGTTGTTGCGCACTTTGACATCCGCGTGATTCAGGATACTCAGAAACTCGGCGGGACTGGCCGAAGAACAGAGCGTCTGTTTATTCTGGCCGATTCCGAGAAAACGGGCAAAGGCGGCCAGCGACTTCAGGTAGAGATCACTGGTCTCCGGCGAGATCAGCGACATGAAAACCAGTCGGCACTGTTCCGGATCGATGGTCTGGAGTTGAACCGGCTTGGGCAGAATGCCGACAATGAAGTAAAGATCATTGAACTCAGGCCGCCGCAGGTGCGGCAGCGCGACGCCTTCATAAGGCATCTGAAGCGCGTCTTCGCGCTCGATAATCGCCGAGACAATCTGGTCGACGTCGAGCGGCAGCCCGAGCGTTTCCTGCGCACGGCGGAGCATATCGGTGTAGATGCCGGAACGGCTGACGCCCTTCACTCCGGTGAACACGAGCTCTTCATTCAGAATGGAAACCAGTTTCATGATCAGCTCCCTGGTAATGGATTGAAGTTCCGGCGGCGGGGTCACCACCGGAACCTGAAAAAACTTACATCCGATCGACAACGGCCCTGGCAAAGCCGGAGCAGCTCACCTCGGTGGCGTTCTCCATCATCCGCGCGAAGTCGTAGGTGACGACCCGGTCGCCGATGGCGCGTTCGATACCGCGATTGATCAGATCGGCCGCCTCGGTCCAGCCGAGATGGCGCAACAGCATCTCGCCGGAGAGGGCGAGCGAACTCGGATTGACCTTGTCCTGACCGGCATACTTGGGCGCGGTACCGTGGGTCGCCTCAAACAGAGCGTGCCCGGTGGTATAGTTGATGTTGGCGCCCGGAGCAATGCCGATTCCACCGACACAGGCGGCCAGAGCGTCCGAGACATAATCGCCGTTGAGATTCATCGTCGCAATCACGTCATACTCCTCCGGCCGGGTCAGGATCTGCTGCAGGAACGCATCACAGATGCAGTCCTTGACCAGAATCCGGCCTTCCGGAACCTGCCCGTTGCAGTCGGCGGCCACCACGGCGACGTCGGCGTACTCCCGGCGGACGAGATCGTAGCCCCAGTTCTTGAACCCGCCCTCGGTGAACTTCATGATGTTCCCCTTGTGGACCAGCGTGACGCTGCGCCGTTTGTTGCGCACCGCATAATCGATGGCGGCGCGGATCAACCGCTCGCTGCCCTCGATGGAGATCGGCTTGACACCGATGCTGGAACTCTCCGGGAAACGGATCTTCCGGACATTCATCTCCTTCTGCAGGAAATCGATCACCTTCCTGACCTCGGGAGTGCCGGCATTCCATTCGATTCCGGCGTAGATGTCCTCGGTATTTTCCCGGAAAACAACCATGTCGGTCTTTTCAGGTGACTTGACCGGGGAAGGCACCCCGTTGAAATAACGCACCGGCCGCAGACAGACATAGAGGTCGAGTTGCTGGCGTAACGCGACGTTCAACGACCGGATACCGCCGCCGATCGGCGTGGTCAGCGGGCCCTTGATCGCAATCAGATATTCGCGGATCGCGTCGACGGTCTCGTCGGGCAGCCAGATCGGTTCACCGTAGACAGCATTGGCCTTTTCTCCGGCGTAAAGTTCCATCCACGCAACGGAACGTTTGCCGCCGTAGGCTTTTTCGACCGCCCGATTCCAGATCATCATCGATGCACGGGTGATGTCCGGCCCGATGCCGTCTCCTTCAATGAAACCGATGATCGGATGATCGGGCACCTGGAGCCGACCGTGCTCATCGGCAGTGACGGGTTCCCCGGCGGGAATTTGAATCTTCTTGTATGCCATAATTCGCAAATTCCTGGTGTTTGAGGGCCGGAGGGGAAGACGCCGCCGGCTGTTTTCTACACAAACGGTATTTTAATATACCGCAAAAAACAACCGTTTACAAGCTGTCCGGAGGATCGGGAACGGAATAATTCGAAAATCCTTACAAACGCCCGAGCATCTCCCGGAAAGGCGCGAGCTCAGGGACGTTCTCAATCAGTTCGGCGGGGGTCCGGTTGGATTTATCGGGGGAAAATCCACGTTCCCGCAGCAGTTTCAGCAGCAGATCGAAATCCCTGAGCCGCTCCGCGCGAAGGGCCTCCTTCTCGGCCGGAATCTCCACCGTGAAACGGGCAACGTCGTGGAAAGGCATCGTCAGCACCGCCCGGTTGCACTCCGAAGCGAACAACACATTCAAAGCATTTCTGGCAAAACCGCGTTCGACGGAGTTTCCGGTCACCGCGTAACGCAGAAGCCTCGTCATATCCCCGTCAGACAGGGCAAAACCATACCGGTCAAGAAGCCGCCCGGCAACCGTCGCAAACCGGTAGGAAGGAAGCGCCGCCATTCCGGCCCGGTTCTCGACCCAGTCACGCGAAAGCTCGCCTGCAACCGGTCGAACCCCGGCGGCAAACCAGCGCCGCAGCTGGTCTTCGTCGTACCGGACCAGAAGCGCATCCAGAAATGCCTGCCCCGGAGTGACATTCAACCGGCTCTCCGCCTCACGGATCTCATCCGATAGAGCGGCATTCCGGGCGCGTGCCGCTTCGATGGCGGCCGGGGCCTCGCGCAGAATCGCCGGATTCGGATCCTCTCCGCAGTGAAACTGAGGCGGTTTCGGCAACGGAACAAACAATGCGATCAGAAATGCCGCCCCGATCCCCGCTGCAATCTTTGCCGAGCGGCGGTCACAAGGACGTGAAAACAGCCGGGCCCCCGCAGTCTCCGTCAGCTCCAGGAACAATCGCCGGACTCCGGCAACCGTCCAGTCCGGCCCTCTTTGACCCCCGACGGAAGAAAGCAGATTCTCTATTTCAGCGGAGAGCTCCGCCGCGGACCGGGGGCGCGCGGACTGCTCTTTGGCCATCATGCGCATAACCAGTTCCGCCACCGGAACCGGGATCTCGGGATTCTCAATACGCGGATCCGGCACCGGATCGTGGAGCACACGGCTGATCGTCTCCAGCGGAGTATCGCCCTGATAAGCGATTCTGCCGGTCAGGGCCTCGTAGATGGTGGCCCCCAGACTGTAGATGTCGCTGCGGGCATCGACCCGCCCGGGGTCGATGCATTGTTCGGGGGATGCATATCCCGGCGTCCCGACCATCACCTTGCGTCCGTCGCCATCCCCGGCCGCGGTAATCCGTCTGGCGATGCCGAGGTCGGCCAGTTTGATCTCTCCGGACTCGGTCAACATGATGTTATCCGGCTTGATGTCGCGATGAACGATGCCGAGATCCGCGGCAAGTTCAAGGGCGCGGGAGACCTTCAGCGCCACGGTCAACGCCCACTCCCAGTCGAGGCGCCCGCCGCGATCAAGCAACTCCTGGAGAGAGCCGCCGTCGACATACTCCATCACCAGATAGCAGAATCCGGCATCGACATCATGCCGGGCATCGATCACACCGACCACGTTGGGGTGGCTGATCCGGCAGGCGAGCCGCCCCTCCTCCTGAAACCGTTCAACGAAAGCGGGATCACGGATCATGATCTCCGGCAGCAGCAGTTTGATCGCGACCGGCACGCCGCCGTTCTCATCGCAGGCGAGGTAGACCTCTCCCATGCCGCCACGGCCGAGACAGCGCTCGATCCGATAGTGACCGAGGAGATCCCCCTGTTGAAGCAAAGGCGAAACGACGTTCATCGGGACATCTCCGTATTTTCGTAATTGCGCAGGGCCTCGAGATACTCCCGGAGCCGGCTCTGTTCCGCCTCCAGCCGGTCGAGCTCCCGGCGCAGTTCGCCCGCTTCAGCGGAAACGGGAACAGGCGTCGGCGGCGGGATCGCCCGGAACCAGGATACACCGCGGCAGACAAGGGTCAGCAGCAGTAATGCTCCGAATGCGGCGCAGAGCCAGTCGATCCAGCTGAAACTGCGCAAGGATCCGGCGAGAAAGCCGCCGCGACCGCGGTGCGGTACCGCCTGTTCATCGAGCCGCCGCAGTTCGGGGGGAGGCGTCGGAACGATCTCCCCGCGAATCAGATTCACCGAAGCCAGCAGCTCTTCGGCGCTGCGGAAACGCTTCGAACGGATCGGCGACAGAAGCCGCGCGATCACTTCGGCCAGCGAAACGGGAATCGACGTATCGAACTTCCGCGGATCCCCTTCATTCTCCGGCGGTTTTCGGCCGATCAGGAGCTCGAACAGAACCACGCCGACCCCGCGGAGATCATCATCGAGCGAAGTTCCGCTGATGCTCAGGACGGAAGACTCCCGAAAATCCAGTTTCAACAGCCGGTAGTCCGGAGTGAATACAAAGCTGGAAGCACTGATGTCACCATGATGGAGTCGTGCAGCCTCCCATGCGCAGAGAGCTTCGGCGGCGGTGTGGAGCACCGTCATCGCGTCGGAGGGAGAAAAACGGCCGAAAAGGCGGAAATCGCCGAGGGTTTCCGGCGCGCACTCTTCCAGCACGGCATAGGCGAAGTTGCGGGTGTCGTCGAATCCGGCTTCGAACACCCGCCGGATCGACCTGGCCTGGGCGGCGGCAAGCGCCTGTTCCCCGTGCAGAAATTCCTCTTCGGCCCCTTTCCGCAGCAGCACCTTCAGAAGTCGTTCGGTGTCGAGGCTGCAGTGATGAACCCGATAGAGGCGGAAATCCCCGCAGACGACCCCGTCGTCGGAGAGTTCATACTGCTCAATGAAATCGCCCTTCCGGAGAACTCCGGCAGTCGTCGGAACACGTTCTTCCGCTGCTTGCAGAGACATCGGGCCCCATTCCCTTTCGATTTACCCGGGATCCTCGAAAACCGCGCTTTGCTCTTACGATTTTAATTTAGCCGCAGCCTCTCTCTTTTACAAACGTGAAACGGGGGATTTTTCGGCTTCTGCGCCCTTTTGCCTCCGTCGTCGACAAAGGCACACGGAATCAAGGCCCGTGCGCGGCAGTTATTCCCGTACGACCTTCCATCCGGATGATGCTTCACAAATTCACCGGAATCCGGGATCTTTCAAAAAAACCGTAAAAAAAGCAGTTCCACTCTTGACTTTTCCGGTGTTTTACATCATAATAAAACTGTAAACTGTTTTTTGTTTTTACATCTATCACAGGATTTTCTGAAATGGCAGGAATGCGAACGCAACTGGCGAAACAGGCGTTGGTACGATATATTCGCGAGGGAAATCTGAAAACCGGCGCACAACTGCCCCCGCAGGAAGAGTTGCGGCAGCGGCTCGGATTCGGTACGGCGACGATCGCCGCAGCGCTTCATGAGTTGCGCAATGACCGGGTGATCGAGGTGCGCGACAAGATCGGTGCATTCGTGCTGAATCCGGAAGCCGACGGGCATGCCGGCCGGATCATCGGCCTTGCGGTAAATGCGCTTGAGGTCAGTGCCTTCCGCAGCTGTCTGTCGAGCCTGCTGCAGATCCGGTTGGCGGAACGCGGTTGGCGGGTGCTCCCGTTTTTCTGCATGGCTCCGCAACTGGACGGTCGACTCGAATACACCGCCTTCGCAGGACTGCACCGCACGGTGGAACAGGGAGGAATCGAGGCTCTGATCACCCTCGGTGACCTCTCTGCGGAATCGCTCGATTATTTCGAAGCGAAAAAGTTGCCGGTGATTTTCGTCGGCTGCCTGGAAACCCGATCGGTCCGGGTGGTGGTCGACATGCCGGCTTACCTCGAAGCAGCCCTCGACAAGCTGAAGGGGGCGGGGATTCACCGTCCCGCGATTTTGATTCCGGAAGCGCTCCGGGAGCAACTGACGCCGCGTTTCGAAAACGCCCTGCGCCATTTCCCCGGGGCCGGCAAGGCGGAAGAGCTGATTCTGACCGGAAATTTTGTTCCGGAGGGAGCGCAGGCGGCGCGGCGGCTGCTTGCATTGCCGGAGGCGCAACGCCCGGATGGAGTGGTGACCTTCGACGATACTCTTGCGAGCAGTTTCGTCGCGGAACTCTTCCGGAGCAGGGATTCCGGTTACCACCCCAGGATGGCGATTCTGCGCAACCTGCAGAACCCGATGGATTTTGCCACCGATAACCCCTTCTGTTTCGCCGTCGATCTGAATGTGCTTGCCGGATTGACCGCGGAACTGCTGGGAGATCTGTTCAACGGAAGCAACGCGCAGGCAAGGCATCATGTCCCGCAATACATTCAACCGTAGAAGGAGAATCTGTATGAAAAAGAAAAATTATTTCACTTTGATTGAACTTCTAGTAGTGATTGCGATCATAGCCATACTGGCCGCCATACTGCTGCCGGCACTGAATCAGGCCCGTAATCAGGCGTATGCGGCCGCCTGTCTGAGTACGGAAAAGTCCCTCGGCCAGGTGGTGGTCTTCTATGCGGACGACAATAACGGATTTCTGGTCAGCGGACAGCGCAACTGGAGATTCAACGGGGATTACTACTACTACTGGTATCAGGATCTTTCGAGATATCTCCCCAGTCGCAAATCATTCTTCTGTCAAGTCGGCGGCGAGGAATACGCCTGTGCAACGGAAAACGACGTAATACGATATTTCCACCCGGATCGCGGTGCCTACATCAGCTATGCCGTCGATATCAGCGTCTCCGGTGCCCCCGGCATAGCCCCGGAGTATAATGTATGGCGTAAACTCAACCAGATCAAAGCTCCGTCACGAACCATTTTCCTGATGGATGGTCATAGTGACATTCTGTTCATCGGCAGTGAGAACGAAGTGTTGAATAAACCGCAACGGGTACCGAAAAACTTCCGGCACAATAATCAAACCAACGCATTGCTGCTTGACGGGCACTCCGCTGCGGTCAGACACGCAAGCTGGGCGGCCCTCACGGAGCAATATATTTGGTTCCTCTGAAGTACCCTGAACAGGAACTTAAACTTCACAAAAAGGCTGATCATCATGCGCCACTTTATCTTCATAGTGGTCATCGCGGCTGCTGCCGCAACTGCCGCGGATCCTCATTACCGAAGCAATTTTGCCACTGGCCGCGGAGAGTGGGTCGGTTGGAGTGCCACCGGTCCGGTCAACGTGGCGACAACTCATGACAAGACGCTGGGAAAGACCGTCTTGGAATTTACCATTGCGGATCCTGCCCCCCGCGCATGGAACGTACCGCTTCTTGACAAACTGAAACCATTCACTGTCACCAGCCGGACGATGATCCGCTTCCAGGTGAGAGCTGAAAACAGCATCGACAATGAACTTACCTTCTTCGACGAAACCGAGGGGGCGGAATATTCCGTTTTTTTCCCGACCCGTGCCGGAGAGTATGTCACAATACAGAAATATCTCTTCAAGGCGGCCCATAAGCGCGGAGGGAAGCCGGAAACTCTCAACGACGGCCTGCTCGGTGACCGGATCAACGGATTCCGGATCGCCACCTGTGGGAAAAACATCCGGATCGCCGACATTGAAATTTTCGAGGCGGAGAACGAGGCGGAGATGCCGGCGGATACCGCCCAGGAAGCGCTGGATGCCTATCTGACCGACTACCGGGTGCCGGACTATCCGGTACTGCGGCGCAACAGCATCTTCCCCTACGGAGCGGTCACCCGGATCGACGCAATTGTCAGTTCCTCCGGACTTTTCGAGCGGCCGATCCGCGAATCGCTACATGACGATCTCGTCGATATGCGGCGACACTATCTGAACACCTATCTCAACTTCTGCGAAAAAACGCCGCTGGAGTTGCGGCTGGAACTTGCGGAGGAAACCGGTATCCGGCTGATCGAAACGATGTTCTGCGCCACCGATTTCTCCGTACTCCCGGCCGATGATCCGGGATGGCGGGCTTTTGAAACAGCGAAGAGATCTCCCGCTTTGCTCGCATGGTATGGTCAGGACGAGCCGCTGCCATCCGCGTACCCCGCCTATCTGGCCAACAAGAAGAAGATCATGGAACTCGATTCCCTGCATCCGCTGACCAGCGCGCTTCATCTCGGGACTGTCCGGCAGCAGCTCGGGGCAACTCTTGAAGTAATGGTTCCCGACATCTACTCCCTCGGTCCGAATACACCTGCAGATGGAAAGGCAATCACGGAACACTTCAAAATCATCCGTCTCTGCCGCAACCAGACGGCTGGGAAACGGGTCTGGTTCATGACCCAGAGTTTCAGCAATCGTCATCCGCGAGGAAACAAAGCGGAATTTTCCAAGCGCTTTCCGACCGTGGTCGAAATGCGGCTTGACCTGTACACCTCGGCGGCAGCCGGCGCAAGCGGAATCCTCTTCTTTCTGTACAACGATCATGCAACGATTCTCGACGGGACACTGCGCGGGGAGGAGTTCGACCGAACGCTGGTCGATCCATGGGGCAACGGAAATCCCGTCTACGATGAGATCTCCGAGTTCGGTCGGCGGATCGTCCCGATCCTTCCCTCGTTCCTCGATGCCGAACCGGTGAATGAACTGCCTATTTCCGCCGCACCCGCACTGCTGGTGGGGCAGCTCAGAAACGATTTCGGCACAATGGTCGTTTTCGTCAATCGGAGTACTTCGGCCGACTATCGGGGAGTCCCGATGCTCAAACTGCCGGAAGGGAAACGACTTTACCGACTCGAATCGCTTGAGCAGGCAACCGCCCCGAAACTCCATCTGCGCCCCGGAGAAGGAGAGCTGTACTTGGTCGCCACCCCGGAACAATTCCGGGTGATTGCAACCGAAATCAAAGCCCGGCGGGAGGCCGTCGCTGCCGATCTTGCGGCATTGCGCCGTGCGGAACTTGACGCAGCCGGTTTTTCGGGAGAAGCCTCTTCCGAATGGCTGGCTGCCGAAAAGGAACTTGTCGGCATTCGGCAGGCATTCGGCGAACTTTACGCCTACCTGACCAAACCCGATCTGGTATTCCGGGTTGAAATCGACCCGACGTTCAAACCATTGCTGGAAAAACTCAAACAGCTGAGTCGCAGTTATTTCACATTGAGGCGTGCACATCGGACCGGAAAAATACCGGAGCAGACGGCGCTTTCAGAACTGCGGAACGACCTGAAAAAAACGGATGAATTATGCCGTAAAATGGTAAGAGCAAAATGAAAAATCTCTTTCTGGGAATCGCACTTGTCCTTGCCGCAGCAACCATCTTCACCTGGCTCAGCCGACAGCGGACCGAGGCCCGGCCGGTATTGGTCTGGACGGCGGGCCTGTCGCAGGACCGGATCGAACAGGTCGAGGCATTCCACAACTGGCTGCGCTCCAATGGTTATGCCGATGCGGACGGCCGCCTGCCCTTCACCGTAAAACTGGAGGCGACCGACAATCAGAGTACGCTGATTCAGGCGGTATCCGGCGTGGCGGGAGATCTGATCGACCACGTGCCGGTGAACCGTTTCGCGCCGATGGGGGTGCTTGAGGACATCACCGATTTCGCCCGGGAAAACGGCCTCGATCCCGCACACAACTATCCCGGAGCGGCCTCATTGCTGACCTCCGACGGCCGCCAGTACGCCTATGCGTGCAACCTTGCGGCGCGCGGTCTGCTGGTGAACGCCGACACTTTTGCAAAGTACGGCGTTCCCCTGCCGCCGGAGGAGTGGACGCCAGCCCGGTTCGAAGAACTCGGAATCGAATTTACCCGCCAGGCAAACGCCGGAAAAAAACAGCAGGAGGTGTTCTTCGCCGGGCCGATGCCGGATCTGATTCTGCCGCTGGCCCGCAGCGGCGGCGGCGATGTATTCAATGAAACGCTGACCGCCTCCCGTCTCGATTCGGAACCGTTCCGGCGGGCACTGGAACTCTATCGCCGCTGGGTACATGAGCTGCACCTGATTCCGACCGCCGCCGAGGCGGCCTCTGAAAACAACCGGGGTTCGAGTGCCAATGGGGAAGCGACGCCGCAGTTGATCTACGGCCGTTACGGCATGATCCTGACCGGCCGCTACGTGAATATGGATCTGCGGCGGTCGCCGCGGGGCGGTTTCCGGCTCCATTTCGTGCAGTTTCCTGAGTTTGAGTTCAAAAACACAGTGCTGACCGCCCGCTGCACGTCGATCTACAAAGGAGCGAAGCATAAGGAGGAGGCGAAAATCTTTCTGAAATTTCTCGCGAGCCGGGAGTATAACGAACTGCTGATCGCCGGCTCCGACGGCCTGCCGCCGAATCCGCGGTGGGCGAAGGACAATCCGGCCTTTCACGTTCCGCCGGGACGCGCTTTTGAGGGGAACCTGCACTCCAATGAACTCAAATGGGCACTCTCCATCGCCATTCCGGAGAGTTGCAGCCCCTTCTATCCCTTCCCCGACAACAAGCTGAATGAAGCACGGGAAAAGGTGATGAATGATCTCGCAACCGTGCCGGAAGCGTTGAAACTCGCGGCCAGCGCCCTGGATCGCGCCATCACGGACTATGTCGGGGGGACCGTTTCCCTGCAGGAGCGTTACCGCCGGGCATGCGAACTGCAGCGGAAGATCGAAGAGTACAAGGCAGCCGGCAGGAAACTCCCCGCCGCCTGGATCGCCAACCCCTTCCTGCTGGAGTATTACCGGCAGAAGAACATGCTGGAAGAGTGACTTCCCCCTCCCCGATACCGTCGGAACTGCGGAATCAACGGAAGCAGAAACGGCCCCCTGTCCTGAAGACCGGGAGCCGTTTTCCGTAACCGGGCAGAAGAGTTATTTCTTCTTCGCCTGGGCGATCGCAGCGCGGATTTTTTCCTTGCAGCGCTCGAGATAAGCTTTGCGACGACGACGTTTTTCAATCTTGTTCAGCTGCTGTCCCATTTCGACTCCTTACAAAGAAAGCAAAAAACTATTTTCCACCAGTTCAGATGATAAATATAGTTCCGGATCCGTAAAAATCAAATAAATGTGGCGTTTTTCATTTCATTTTCCTGAAAAGAGATCTATCTTATGAAGAGGAAAGTGTCTTTGATGAAAAAGAGGAGGTGAATGATGAGAATGATACGTCTGCTGATGCTGGCACTGCTGTTGCCGGTATTCCTTGTATCGGCCGCGGAAACGATTTCCCTGCCGGAGGTGCTGGAGCTCTCACGACAGGCGGTCGCGGAAAAGTACCCCGATGCCGACAGCGTGCTGCTCCATGATGTGCAGAGCGCCGTCTACCAGCCCGACGGACTCGGCACGATGACCGACGACTTCTACCAGAAGGCGCTCAACGAGGCGGGCCGCAGGAGCCTGCGGGAACTGAAGTTCTATTTCAATACCACTTATGAGAAATTCGAACTCCCGGTGGTCGAGGTGATCCGTCCCGACGGTTCCGTCGTCAAAGTCGACACCGCAGTCAACGGCAAGGTGGCGATCAGTCCCGGCCAGATGGGGGCCAACATCTACGATCCGGCCAACAAGGTCATGACGGTGACGATTCCCGAACTTGCAATCGGCGACATCGTCCATGTCGTCTCGGTGGAAAAATCGATCAAGGCACGCATTCCCGGCGTCTGGTGCGGGTATTTCGTGCTCCAGGCAGACGTGCCGATCCTGAAGTACGTAGTCCGGGTCGACGCCCCGGCGGAAAAACCGCTGAAGGCAATCGCGTTGAAGGACGAGGTGCCCGGGACCGTGACCTTCAGCGAGAAAAAGGAGCAGAAACGGATCCTCTACAGCTGGGTGGCCGAAAATGTCCCGCAGGTGATTCCGGAACCGGATATGCCTCCGCTCTATTCGAGCGTCCAGCGGCTGCTGGTAAGCACCGCGGCGAACTGGCGTGAGATCTCAATCTGGTACGACCGGCTCTGCCGACCGCGGCTGACCGTGACGCCTGAAATCAGGGCGGAAACCGAAAAATTGATCCGCAACGCCCGGACTCCTGAAGAGAAGATCATGGCGCTGTTCCAGTTCGTTTCGCAGCAGATCCGTTACATGGGCGTCACCGCCGAAGCGGAAGCACCCGGCTACGAGCCGCACGACATCGCGTTGACGTTCAACCAGCGTTACGGAGTCTGCCGCGACAAGGCGGCACTGCTGGCGGCGATGCTGCGGGAGGCCGGCTTCAAGGCGTATCCGGTGCTCTTCATGAGCGGGGAACCCAAGGACGACGAGGTGCCGAACAACTATTTCAACCATGCGGTGACTGCAGTTGAACTCGAACCGGGAAAATATCAGTTGATGGATCCGACTTTCGAAACCACAACCGAACTTTTCCCTTCGGCCCTCTCCAACATGAGTTACCTCGTCGCGAAGCCGGAAGGCGAGACACTGCTGCGCTCGGCACGGATTCCGGCGGAAGCGAACCAGATGCGGATCGAATCGGAAGCGACGGTCTCGCCGGGCGGCGTGCTGCACGGCGAATCGACATTCCGCTTCGAGGGAATCAACGACCAGATCTACCGCGACGCCTTCTCACGCTGGTCGCCCGACTACCGCAGACAGTTTTTCGCGGCCAGCCTGAAGCAGGCGATTCCGGGGGCGGAACTTGACTCGCTGACCGTCGAACCGGATAATGTGCGCGACATGAGCAGGCCGCTGACGGCGAAGCTGACGTTTTCGATGAAGAACTTCCTGCCGGAACACGCTGCGGAATTTCTGGTGCAGCTGCCGGAGTTCGGCACCCGGATCGGCGCAGCAGGCTTCGTGCTCGGTTCGGTCGGACTTGAGAAACGCCGTTTCAAACTGGAAATCTTCTCGACCTGCGCGGTTGATGAACGGTTCAAACTGACGCTGCCCCCGACCTGCCGGATCGTCGCGGTACCGAAACCGGCCGAAATCAGCGCCACGGGAGTACTCTCGTGGAATCGCAGAATGACGCTCTCCGACAATACGCTTTCAGGGGAAAGCCGGTTTTCCATCGACACGGTAGAGGTGACGCCGGAGGCCTACCTCGAACTCAAAAGAGCACTGCGCGAAATCGACGTCGCAGATCGGGAACTCCCGGTGGCGAAGCTGGATTACGCGGGAGTTCCCGCGGAAGCGCTCGCGGCAGCCTTTCCGGAAGCCGATTCGGTAGTGCTCGACTACCGGGATAAAATAACTCTTCTCGATGAGACAAGCTGGACGCGCGAAGAGAAGTGCGTGCGCCGGATCCTGAACTACGCCGGGGTCAAATCCGGTTCCGAGATCAAGATTCCCTACAACCCGGCGTGGGAGACGGTCAAGATAGCGGCGGCGGTAACACTGCCCGACGGTACGCGCCGGGAACTGCAGAAGGGGGAACTCAACCTGATGGACCAGCCGTGGGTCTCTTCGGCGCCGCGTTACCCGGCCGGCCGGATCCTGGTTGCAAGCCTGCCCGGCGTCACGCCGGGAGCGGTTGTCGAGAGTGTGATTCTCCGTGAGGTCAGGCAACAGCCGTTCTTCGCGGAAGCGGTCTCCTTCGCCGGTCCGAGCCCGGTGGTGCACCGCAGCTGCACGATCGACGCGCCGGCTTCGCTGGAACTGAAAGTTTCACCGGCTCCGGTTGGCGTCACCAGTCAGGAAAGGCGCAGCGGTGACCGGCTGTTACGCACCTGGAGTTGTTCCAACGTTGCGCAACTGCCGCGCGAACCGGGAATGGCTCCTCTCTGGACTTTTGCACCGACGATATTCATCTCCTCGGGAAATTATGGTGTTTTCGCGAAGGAACTGAACCGGGTGCTGGAGTCAAAGCTGGAAAAAGCCGCTCCGGCAGTCCATGAACTGGCCCGCAAGCTCGACCTGCTCGATGATCCGGCATTCGGTCCCGACCCGTCGAAATTCGAGGCGCGGATTCAACGGATCCGGGATTTCGTGGCGCACCGCATTCGCGCCGTCGGACCGGAACTGAACGCCCTTCCGCTTTCCGCGCTCAATGATCCCGGTGTTACCCTGGAATCCGGATACGGCAATTCCGCCGACCGGGCGCTTCTGATCGCGGCGCTGCTGAAACAGGCGAAAATCGACTACCAGTTCGTCGCGGCGAGTGACCGCGGATACGTGCCGTCGGCGGTAAAACTTCTCTCCCGCTATCCGCAGGACATCTTCAGTGCGCTGCTGGTCTATCAGCCCGGCCTGGAGTGTTATCTCAACGACTCCAGCGAATACGCCCGGCTCGGGACGGTCAGTCACGAAGAGGCGATCGGACTCAACCTTGAAACCGGGAAATTGACCGCAATCCGCCCGAAACGGCAGGCGGAAAGTTCCGTGACGGTCCTCTACGATCTCAAGCTCGCCGCCGACGGGCAGGCGGAAATCCGGGTGACACGCAAATTGTTCGGGCGCGAATTTGAAGCCGCGCGCCGGCAGTTCGCCGAAATGACTCCGGAAGCGGTACGCCGCCATTTTGAAGAACTCGCGGCGGGCTTCTCGCAACAGGCGAAGATCGTCGGGACGCCGAAAACGGACTTCAACTCCTATCCCGGTACGGTGAGTTTCGAACTTTCGGTACCTCACTACGCCACGGCATCGGGGAAATACCTTGCCTTCGCACTGCCGGGATTCGGAGAACTCGCCTCGCGGATCATCACCGCCGGCAGCGAGCGGCGCACCCCCTTCTGGCGGAACTCCCCCGGCCGGATCGAACTCGAATACCGGATCGAAATTCCCCGGAACTTCGAAGTGGTGCGAGACCGCCCGGAAGCCGTGGAACTGGGCAGTTTCGGCTCGGCGCTCTTCTATGAATACTTCGAGCCCGGAGTCGATCTGCTGCGGCTCGAGTGCGGGCTGACCCTCCCCGTGGAACAGGTTGCCCCGCTCGACTACGGGAAACTGGTGAATCTGCAGCGGGAACTGACAAAACTTTCGGCGGATCGGATTCTGCTGGTACCCCGTTCCGTCGTTCAAAAATAAGGATGGAAAACATGAAGATCGCAACCATTCCGGTCGGACTGCTTGAAACAAACTGTTATCTGGTATTCGTTGAAGGAAGTCGTACGCTCTACGTGATCGATCCCGGTGCCGACGCCGGAGAGATTCTGCGTCAGGTGCGGCAATTCGATTTCGACCGGGCGGCAATCCTGCTGACTCACGCCCACGTCGACCACATCGCCGCGGCGGGTGAAGTCGCCGACGGGCTTGGAGTCGACCGCGTCTTTCTGGCCCCGGCCGATCACGCGTTCTACCGCAGTCCGGAAAACGCACTTCCTCCCTACATCGACGCTGCGGAAAACCTCCCGGAACCGGCGGATTTCGAACCGAACGACGACTTCTCGGTGATCGCGCTACCCGGCCATACCCCGGGAGGGAGCGGGTTCCTGTTCCGGGAAACTCCCGCCCTGTTCGCCGGGGATACGATCTTCGCCGGTTCAGTCGGGCGTACCGACCTGCCCGGAGGCGACCCGGATGCACTGCTGCACTCCATCCGCACCGGAATCTATCCGCTGCCGGACGATCTGGTGATCCACCCGGGACACGGTCCCGTCACCACGGTAGGCCATGAACGTCACACCAATCCTTACATCCAGGGGAGCATGGATTTCTGAATCATGAAAAACGGAGAAATCATCGACAACATCCGGTTGAAGAACGACTACCATATCGTTCGATTCTTCGCGCCGGAGATCTGCCGGCAGGCGCGGGCGGGACAGTTCGTACACGTCCGGATCGACCACCGCGGCGACCGGATTCTGCGCCGCCCGTTCAGCATACACAACGTGGAGTCGGACGGTGCTCTGTCCGTAGTCTACAAAGTGGTCGGGGCGGGAACCGCAACCCTGGCCGAACTCGGTCCCGGCACGGTCTGCGACCTGCTCGGTCCGCTCGGCGTCGGTTTTTCCGACGTGCCGGCCGACGTTACGCCGGTGCTGGTTGCCGGCGGTTACGGCGCGGCGGCAACCTTTCTGCTGACCCGGCAGATGACGCAACGCGGCATTTTTCTCTTCGGTGCCCGCAGTTCGGCCGATGTGATCCTCACCGACGTCTACCACCGGGCCGGATACGATGTGCGCATCGCAACCAACGACGGCAGTGAAGGGAAGAAGGGATTCGTCACCGGCCTGGTGGAGCAGCTGCTCGCCGAATGGAGCGGCGGAAAATTGTTTTTTTACGGTTGCGGCCCGCACCCGATGCTGATGGCGCTGGCGCGACAGCTGCATTCCGCCGGAATGCCCGGCGAACTCAGTATCGACCACCTGATGTGTTGCGGTGTCGGCGCCTGTTTCGCCTGCGTGGTCAAGATCAAGGCGGACACGCCGGAGGGGTGGAAATACGCCCGCGCCTGTACCGACGGCCCGGTATTCAACCTCGATACAGTTTACGTGGAGTAGGACATCATGGCTGATCTGACAACCCGGCTGGGGGAACTCACCCTCAAGAACCCGGTTATGACCGCTTCCGGCACCTTCGGGTATGGTTTCGAATATCACAAATACTACGACATCTCCCGGCTCGGAGCGGTGGTGGTCAAGGGGATTCGGATGACGCCGTCGCACGGCAATCCGACCCCGCGTGTCGCCGAGGTCACCGGCGGGATGCTCAATGCGATCGGACTTCAGGGACCCGGCGTCGAAAAATTCCTGCACGGGGATGAGTATCTGCCTTTCCTGCGCCGGGTCGGAGCGACCGTAATCGTGAACATCTGGGGAACCTCCATCGCCGAATACGGGGAAGTCGCGGCGCGGCTGGATGCCGAATCCGCCGGAATCGCCGCGCTTGAGATCAACATCTCCTGCCCCAACGTGAAGGCCGGAGGCGTCGCTTTCGGCACCGATCCGAAACTGGCCGCCGAGGTCGTTTCGACGGTGCGCCGCGCAACCGGGCTGCCGCTGATCACCAAGCTCAGTCCCAATGTCAGCAACATCGGCGAATTTGCCCGTGCGGTGGAAGCCGCGGGCAGTGATATGATCTCGCTGATCAATACGATAACCGCGATGGCGATCGATATTGAGACGCGCCGGCCGAAAATCGCGAACCGGACCGGGGGGTTCTCCGGACCTGCGCTCAAACCGATCGCAGTCCGGATGGTTTACGAGGCGGCGCGGGCAGTCAAGGTTCCGGTCATCGGCATGGGCGGTATCTGTACCGGGGAAGACGCGGTGGAATTTCTGCTGGCCGGAGCGAGTGCGGTCGCAGTCGGAACCGCGAACTTCGTCGATCCCCACGCTCCGCTCGCGGTGATCGACGGAATCAACGGCTATCTCGACCGCCATGGTTACCGCAGCGTCTCCGAGATCGTCGGCGCGCTGGAAGTGTAGGAGTCCTGCGCCATGGAAACCCCGGAGATCATCTGGAACGTCAGTGACGTGAATCGCGCAGTGCGTGAAATCGTCGAAGGCAGCCTGTTGCCCTTCTGGCTCCGGGGAGAAGTCGGATCGCTGACGATGCACCGTTCCGGTCACGCCTACTTCACGATGAAGGATGCGAGATCCCAGATCCGCGCAGTCTATTTCGGTGGAGCGGCGCTCTGTGCCCGGCTCGGTGTCGCCAACGGTTCCCAGATTGAAGCATTCGGTAACCTGTCGGTCTACGAGGTACGCGGCGAATATCAGTTCGCGATCCGGCAGTTGAGGCTCGCCGGGCTCGGGGATCTGCAGCGCCGGTTCGAAGAACTGAAACGCAAACTGGCGGCGGAGGGCCTTTTCGATCAGTCGCGCAAGCGGCCGATTCCTCTGTTGCCGCAGCGAATCGGGGTGGTGACCAGCCCGACCGGTGCGGCGATCCGCGACTTCCTGCAGATCATCAACCGCCGTTTTCCCAACGTGAATGTCCGGATCTACCCCTGTCAGGTGCAGGGAGAGGGCGCGGCGGCCCAGGTTGCGCAGGGCGTCGAATTTTTCAACCGTACCGGCGGCGCCGATGTAATCGTAGTCACACGCGGCGGGGGGAGCATGGAGGACTTGTGGCCGTTCAATGAGGAAATCCTCGCCCGCACGGTGGCAGCGAGCCGGATTCCGGTGATCAGCGCAGTCGGGCACGAGATCGATTTCTCCATCTGTGACTTTGCGGCGGACCTCCGGGTGCCGACCCCGTCGGCTGCAGCAGAGCTGGTGATCGGAAAACGCAGGGAGTTGTCCGACACGCTCACGCGCTGCGGCAAGGATCTGCGTACCGCGTTGCAAATGCGCCTGACCCGGTTGAAAGGACGGCTGGACAAAGCTTCCGGAAGTTTCGTTTTCCGGGAACCGATCCATATGGTTGAAATGCGCCGTCAGCAGCTCGATGAACTGGAAAATCGCCTGGCCGGCGGAGCCGACCGACTTTTGATCCGGCACCGGGCGCGCCTCGACCAGCTGACGGGAACCCTGGAGGCCTTGAATCCGCGCCGGCAGCTGGAACGCGGCTACGCGATCCTCTTCGATCCCGCCGAGGGGAAACCGGTCACCACCAGCAAAGTGGCTCCGGGGCGGCGGTTGCAGGCGCAACTGGCAGACGGCGAAATGACGGTCGAAGTCAAATGATCCACTTCACCGGCGAACTCTGGCCCGGGCCGATGGAGGGCGTGATGTCGGAACCCTTTGTGCGCGCTGCCGCGTCGCTCGATCTGATCGAACGGTGGATGACCCCCTTTCTCAGGGTTTCGACGGCCTGTCCGAAAGAGCGGATTCTCAATGCATTTCTCTCTCCCTTTCTCGGTCATGTGCCGGTCACGGTACAGCTGATGGGGACCGACCCGGCGGTAGTTGCGGAAACGGCATTTCGCTTCCGCAGAATCGGTGTCGCCGGAATCAACCTCAATTTCGGTTGTCCGAGCCGACAGGTGACCTCCGGGTTCGCCGGCGGCGGAGCGTTGCGGACGCCGGAAAAAATGTTGCGGATCGTACAGGCCGTCCGGCAGGCGGTTCCGGAACTTCCGGTCAGCGTCAAGATGCGTTCCGGCTGGCATGATCCGGCAGAACTGGAACATCTGGTGCCGTTGCTGGCGAAAACGGGCGCGGTCGATGCAATTTTTCTCCATTACCGGACCGTTGCCGAACGCTATCTCCCCGCGCCGGGCCGGGAGGAGCGGCTGCGACGCGCCGTGGAACTGGCCGCGGGAATCCCGGTAATCCTCAACGGCGACATCGCAACCGCCACCGAAGCGGCCGAACTGCTCGCGGCGACGGGCGGAGCTGGAGTGATGATCGGGCGCGCCTGGCTGCGTGACCCGTGGCTCTTCCGGAGATTTCGCGGGGAAACGGCACCGGAGCCGGAAGAGGGACGGCGGAAGTTTTTCTTCACCGTGCTCCAAAACGGCTTCAAATGCTGCCGTGCAATTGAACTGTCCAACTTCCTCTGGGGAAAGGAGAATCCTTTTTTTGAACGGCTGAAGGCGATGCCCCGCTCCGGAATGGTGACGCCGGATCAGTTGTGATGCATCCACGGCGGATCCTGATACTTCCGAATCAACGGCAGAAGTTCAGCCTCCTTGACCCCCCGCCCCTCGGTGATCTGCCGCAACCGGCAACGGATCAGGTCGTGATGTGACTCACAGGAGAACTGATTGCGGAGTCCGAACAGGGCCGCTTCAATCCCGGGGTCCCCTCTCCGTGTTTCCCAGTCTTCGGGCAGATTGACCGGCCCGGCCTGTGTGCACCATGCCTCGAAAAACGCCCGCAACCGTTCCGGCGATCCGATGGGAAGACAAAGTTCCGTCAGTTGCGTGAAAAACAATTCACGCTCCTTTGCGTCGAGCGGTGTCACCTGCCGGTTGTCGAAACGATACGGGCAGAGTTCCAATTCAAAAGCGCCGTTCCGATCGCAACAGCAGCGCGTCAGATAACCGGTCCGCCACGAGGGATAGCGACCGTAGAGTTTCGGGAAAAAGAAATTTCCAGGAGAATAGATGATCGCCGTTCCGTTGTAAAATTCCACCCCCTCCGGACAATGGGTATGGCAGTTGAATACAATCCCGGCGCCCGCCTCCGCAAACGCCCGGCAGAGTTCAACCAGCCGCGGCGATGGAAACGGATTGTATTCATGACCGCCGTGCAGTGCAACAATGGTGAAATCCACCTCTTTCGCCGTCTTCCGGACGGCGGCGAGATCCTCCAGCGGAGACTGCGGAGCAGCGCCCGGAGTGTGGGGGCCGGCGATGCCGAACTCGTTTTCCGCAAAATTGAAGATGGCGATCCGCCGGGAACAGCAGTCCAACAGCAGAGGCGCCCGGGCGGAACACCGGTCCGGACCGGCCCCGACAGTAGCCAGTCCTGCCCGGCGCAGTACCGTAATCGTTTCCAGAACCCCCTCCGCACCCTGATCTCCGATGTGGTTGTTGGCCAGCAGCGCGACATCGAAACCTCCGGCAACGGCGATTTCGGCGCTGACGGGAAGGCAGTTCAGGTTGGGACCACTCTTGGGGATCGGCCGTTCCACCGTGGCGAGCGGGGTCTCCCATTGAACGACAGCGAGATCGCCCCGGGAAATGAAATCCCGCACCGGTGCGAGTACCTCGGCCGCCCGGCCGGCGGATGCCATCTCCTCTCCGCTGCGCCATGGACAGAGATCTCCAGCCAGTACGATGCTGAACAGCTGGCCGCCCTCCGGTTTCCGATCCCGCAGTTTCCCGTTTACAAACATGATTTGCCTCCCTGCCGTTGTAAATTCATGCCGTTCTTCAAAATAGCTTCTTCTGACGAGAAAATCACATCCCCGGAAACGGGAAAACATTCGTTTTTCAAACAAACCAATCTCTTTTTCCGACAACTTCTTGAAAAGCGGGAGCCGGAAGGGTATCTTGATTCGGACAGGAGGAATCCGGAAAATGCGCATCATCGAATTACGCCGCCCCCCGGCCGCCATCGAGCGGTACCGGGATGACTGGTTCCGGCGGAATATCCGGATCGCGGTGAGCGACTGGATCGGACCGGAACCTTTTTCCGGTTTGCTCTGGTGCCGTTACTATTCGGAAATCCGGCGGGAGAGCGGGGCATGGTACCAATTCATCAACGCAGCCGATCTGACACTCGAACTGTTGATCGACGGCAGATTGCATTTTCGACAGAACGGTCTCGAGACGGAGGTCTCGCCCGGAGAACTCTATCTGATCCACAAGGGAAGTGACTGCACATTCAGCACACCCAAGGGAAGTTCCTTTCACAAATTGCGCCTGATGCTGTGCGGCCGGCTGATTCCCATTCTGGAACGTGAGCTGAATCTCCATTCAAGCAACTGCATCCGGCTGTGCGATCCGGAATCGTATTTCCGGCGCTTCCGCGAAATCGGCGAAGGGCTGCGAAAACAAAGGGAAGAAGAGGGAGCTGCAATCACCGGAATGATCTACACCCTGCTGGCCGATCTCTCCACGGAATTGCGTGCCTCGACCGGAAGAACGCAGCCCGGCGGACTTCCGGCCAGGGCAATCGGACTGATGAAGCAACGACTCGGGGAGAAACCGTCTATCCCGGCTCTGGCAGCTGAATGCGGAGTCGGCGTACACACGCTGCTGCGGGCATTCCGGCACGATCTGAACTGCTCGCCGCATACATACTGGGATCGGTTACGCCTGGAACGGGCGCGTGAACTGGTCGGAGACTCCGATCTCTCATTCAAGGAAATTGCCGGACAACTCGGTTATTGCAGCGGACTCTATTTTTCCACGGTATTCCGGAAGGCGGTCGGCCTCTCTCCCTCGCAGTTCCGACGCCGCTGCCGTTCCAGCTACGGGGAATAAACCGTGAACCGCGTGTAAATCCTCGATGAAATGCCGGAAAATCGGGAAGAGGCAGGCCTGCGCTCTTTCCCTCCCGGATCACGTTACCGGTCCGGCCCGATCGGCTGATGGGATGTCGTTGTCGGCACCGCGCTCTCAGAAGCGACGCATTCTGGAGTCATATGCAATCTCAGAAAGGATTCGGCATGGCCGGCCCAAAGCGGGGAACCATCGTTCCCTTTTTCCCATCTCGATCTCTCCCGGGCCCCCCCTGGAAGACGTTTGTCGCAGGAGGAGAAATCATTCTCCACGACAGGCGAAACGACGATCCGCAATCGGACAGTACGGACCCGCCGCTTACCGGGAGTGGTGTGATGGGGTTCCGACCGTCATGGGCCTTCTGGCATTCCCGGCGCAATGCCGCAACCGCCGCGGATCACCAGACTTGCCGGCATGACCGGAAAACACTGCCCTGCTGCCCGTGGCACTATTCGAATCTCTGCGATACAACTCTCTCCGGAGATTACGCCAGAATGCTGTCGAAACGGGAGGAGATCCTGTTCCGGTCAGGACCGCGACGCCAACCGGCATCCGACAGGGTCTCCGGGGGGGCAATCCTCAGCTCGCCGGCGGACGCAGCCGGGAAAGAAGTTCGGCCGGGACCCGGAGCTTCCCGGCCCCGGTGCCGATGGAGACACCCGGTGAATTTTTTCCGTGATAATCGCTGCCGCCGGATACAGCAAGGCCATACATTGCGGACAATTCGAGAATCATCGCCGTCTCGGCGGGGCCGAACATGCTGTAATACCCCTCCACAGCGTCAAGACCGAGCGGTGCGAAGCGTTTCATGATCCGTTTCGCCCATGCCCGTTCGTTGCATTCCCGATAGACCGGGTGAGCCCATACCGCCACCCCGCCGGCGGCATGAATCGCCCGGATGGCGCGAACCGGATCGGGAAGTTCACGAGGCACATAGGCGGGACACCCCTTCTTGAGCAGCTTGTCGAACACCGCCTGCATCGAGGGGAAGCCGTAATTCTGCATCAAAGCCCGGGCGAAATGAGGCCGCCCCACGGAGGAGGAGTCGGTGACCTCGGAAAATACCGGATCATCCCAGGTCAACACATAACCGAGTTTATTCAGTTTGAGCCGGATCGCCTCATTGCGCCGCTGCCGGTTGCGACGCATCTCTTCGAGAAATAGCTTCAATTCCGGACAGGAGTGATCGATAAAAAGCCCGACGAAGTGCAACTCCCGTCCACTGAAGGAGGTCGATATCTCAACCCCGGGAACAGCCTCAATCGCCGGACAGGAACGGGCGGCCGCCAGAAAATCAGGGATCCCGGCGACCGTATCATGGTCGGTCAGTGCAACGGCAGCCAGTTCCGCCCGTACAGCGGCAGCCAGCAGCGCAGCAGGAGTATCACTCCCGTCGGAAAAAACACTGTGAGTGTGTAGATCAATATAGCGACTCATCGCAACCGGAACTCAATCCGGGATGCATTCCGGAAAAGATCCCGGCCGGCGTCTTCCGGACCGGGATTCCTCATACGCCCCGTCTTTTCAAGCCTGTCGAACCCGATTTCAGGAGAATCCGGCAGCCGGGTTCACCGGATCAATGCATCCGGAATCCACTGGAAGTCGGCCGCATCTCCGATGCCGACGGTCCAGCGGATCAGCTCCTCGTCACCGGCCGGGGCAACGCCGGCAGTCAAAATATGCTCCCCGGCAGCCAGCTCCAGGTCGGCGAACTGGTTGATCGGGCAGTGGTGGAATGATGGCTGACACCAGCCGCCGTCGCGGCCGAAAGCAAATTCACCGTCAATCCAGACGCGGGAGAGCGAAGAGGTGCAGAACATCACCCGGACCCGGCGGGGAGCCGCAAGCCGGAACTTGAACTTCATCAGATAGAGCGCATTGAGCGGCACCTCGCTCGCCTCAATCGACCCGTTGGAGCCGGGGAAGGTCCGGAGAACAGTTTTCTCCGGCCAGACCGGCGGCGATTTGCGATCGTCATAACGGATCCAGCGGTTGAAAAGTCCGCATTCGGCGGTCAGAGCGAAGCGATTCCAGTCCGGCGCCGGATCGTCGGGCCTGTCACGCAGCGTCACCTTGTCCTTGAGCTCGAGCAGCTGTTCGACGAAATCGTCGAGGGTCGCCGGCGGGGTGATGCCGACGATGGTCGGAGAGAGGACCAGCTTGCGCCCGATCGGCTTGAGCCATTCCGCCGGAATCCCCTCCGGATCGATCATGCCGAGGATCGAACCGACGGTAGCACCGGTACAGTCGGCATCCTTGCCGCAGTTGACCGCGAGGCAGATCGATCTGCCGAAATCACCACCGCCCATGATCAACGCCATCACCGAGAAGCCGAAATTCATCACGGTGTTGGTGAAATCCTCACTGCCGAAATGAGTTTTGATCAGCTGGAACACCTCGGTCCAGGTGCGCTTCTGAGCACACCAGCGACGGGTGTCGCGAACCACCCGGGCAATGTCGCAATCAGCGGGAATCGCAGCAAGCGCGGTATCGAGGAGTTTGTCCATATCGCTCTCGACAAAGGCGGCACTCTCAAGCACGGCGAGAAAAACCGCCGCATTGACACCTTCGCCGACGTGATCCACCATCGCGTCTTCCCGCATGAACTTCGCCGCCAGCTCCGGGTTTCCGGGAGCGAGGCAGGCCCAGATCTCACTGCGGATCGCCGCCCCGAGACCATCCTTGAACCAGTTGTCGTAAGTACCGCTCCAGGTGGCGGGAATGCCGAGTTTCAGGTTGCGGATCGCAATGCCGTACTCACTCCACGGGAACTGCACGTGGTCGAGCCATGCCCGGCCGAAAAGGTCGCGATCGACCACCGGTTCCGGCTGGGCGGCCAGCTCCTGCGCCCAGAGCACCTGCAGATCGAGATCGTCGTTCGGGATCATGTCGGTGGGAACCGGATCATAGAAGGTCAACCCAAGCGGCCCTTCCCACCCCTCATAGGGCTGGCCGAGAGTTCCGCCAACCGATTTCCCGAGAAAACAACCCAGCATCTTTCTGCGCAGCAATTCTCTATCCATCATCCGCATATTCTTTCCTTTGTGTTGTTACAGGAGTTGTCGCTGAAATTCGCGCCGCAGCACCGAATTACTATAATCGCTCCGATCGGGAATTGCCAGATGAAAACCTCCGGGGTTGACAAAAAAACCGAGAAAAGGTCATTTCAGCCGGAACAATCCGGTTCCGGCTGGAAATCGAAACGAACGACACACAGAAACAGGAAGGAGAGGGTATGATGACCGCGATGCCGAAAACGGAACAACACCTTTTTCACCGAAACGGGAGGGAAACGGCCCACCCCCGGAATGGAAACGTTCCCGGAAGGAGGGGAAAAGAGAGTGTGCCGCAGAAAAGCCGCCTCCCGGACAGGGCGCAGATCGATCACCGGCTGAAACTGCTGGCTGCAGGAGCTGCCGATCCGGCAGTGATCGAACGCGGGATCGCCGTCCTGATCGGCCGACTGGAGCACAGCGCAACGGAAGCGACCGTGATTCTGAACGACCTTTCTTTCCATTTTGATCAGGACATCGCATTCGGGGGAGTTCTGTTGTGCGCAAGGAAACACCCCCTGGCCGCACTGGCGTCCCGCCGCTTCGGAGAGAACACGTTGTCGCTGCCCGCCGGCTCACGGTTGGCATTCTCCCGGATTGCGTTCGCACAACGGCCGGAACTTCCCGGCCGTCCCGGTTCTCCGGAACTTCTTCACGGTACGTTTCAACTCGATCTGAAGACTTCGGCACTCACCGCCGCCGACCGCCCCCGCAACGCATCCGCCCCGGCACCCGATTTTCTTCAGCTGGAAACGGCACTCGCCCGAAGCCTCGCGGATCATCTTCATTGCCCGGTTCTGCCCGGCCCGTCGGAGGAGACGACCGCCGATCTTGCACTTGTGGCGACGGCGGCAAGAATCGAGCCGGACTCCGAAACAACCGTGGATTTCCGGTTTGACGGCAACCTTGCCGCCCGAGAGGAGGCGAAGATCGACCGGGAACTCCGGAACCTGTTTCCCCGGTGGTTCTTTCCGCTGGCCGACGGATTCCGGGTTCATTGTGTTTCGCTCTCCCGCGAAAAGGGCAATCTGCCGATGTTGACATTGCGGTTCTGACAGTCGCACTCTCAGCAGCAAGGGGGAGTGGAAAATCCGGCATTCCGGCGTTACATTAGCTGCATCGCACCGGATACGGTGGTGCGGATTCCCGGGAAAGAGAATCCAGCTGCAACCTTATTTGATCGGAGGAAAACATGAAATCGTACCGCAAGGAACTCTCGTTCCGGCTGCCGCGCCGCCGGGCATTCGTAAACATCACGCCGGAGGTGGAAGCCGCTCTCGCCGAATCCGGCATCCGCGAGGGGCTGCTCCTCTGCAACGCAATGCACATCACGGCGTCGGTGTTCATCAACGATGATGAGGCCGGGCTGCATTCCGATTTCGAAGCGTGGTTGGAGAAACTCGCACCGGAACTCCCCCATGAGCAGTACAACCACAACGGTTACGAGGACAACGCCGACGCCCATCTGAAGCGGCAGGTGATGGGGCGTGAAGTGGTGGTCGCCGTTACCGGCGGCAAGCTGGACTTCGGACCGTGGGAACAGATTTTCTACGGCGAATTTGACGGCAGACGCTCCAAGCGGGTCCTGATCAAGATCATCGGCGAATGAGCGGCTTTCCCGGCCACGGGGACGGCTCCGGCGACTTTCTCAGGTTTCCCTGAAGGTTTTTTGAGGAAAGATCTTGAAAACGGGCGGTTGATGCGCTATACTTACCGATAAGATTCAGCGTGAAACGAATCAAGTCAGGAAGGAGAGTTTCAATATATGCCGCTCGATGTTCAATGGTTTATCTATGCGCTGGTCAGCAACGGTGCACTGACTCCCGCGGAGGCGGAGCAGCTCTACGCCGGGCTCGGTCCGAACGCCGATCTGACCGCGTTCGCCCAGGCGGTGCTTGATCGGCTGGTTGCCGGGCTGAGCCAGGAGGACGCCCAGTCGGTTCTCGAGCAGATTCAGTCGGTGATCGATTATGCAACCGAACAGGCGGAAACCGGCATTGCCCCCGAACTGGAGGCGCCGTCTCCGGCAGCGGCGCCGGCGGCACCGGTATCCGATACCGGTGACGAAGAGGAAAACGTCCAGAAAAGACCGAAACGCCGCGGGATCGTCAAGGATTCCGCAACCCGGTTTGAAGGAATCGACATCGACCTCAGCAAGATCCACTCTTATGAGGATCTGCCGACCTTGCGGGACATTGCGAACCTCTCCGATGCTCAGGTTGCAGAGCGGATGATCATGCTGCTCACCTGCCTGCGAGCCCTCGGTTGCAGCGACCTGCATCTTTCCGGCGGAGCGAAACCATTCGTGCGCCGTCAGCTCAACATCGAGCGTTTCGACGACTACGTTCTTCCCCCCGAAGCTGCCGAGCGGCTCAACACCGCGTTGCTCTCGCCGGAGCGGAAAAAGCAGTTCTACGAGGAACTCGATCTCAATTTCGCACTCGAAGTCGGCAAGGACCGTTTCCGCGTCTGCCTGATGATGCACAAGGACGGTATCGAGGGAAGTTACCGGCTGGTTCCCGATCATATCTGCACTCTTGAGGAGCTCGGCTTCCTCGATCATGACATCGTTTACATCAAACGCCTGCTGGACTACAACAACGGCCTCGTGCTGGTTACCGGACCGATCGGAGCCGGCAAGACGACGACCCTTGCGGCGATGGTCAACATCATCAACAACAAACGGACCGATCACGTGATCACGGTGGAAGACCCGATCGAAATATTGCAGCTCTCCAAGGGATGCCAGGTGACTCAGCGCGAGATCGGGAAACACACCATCAGTTACCACTCCGCCCTGAAAGCGGCGTTGCGCGAAGACCCCGACGTGATCGTGGTCGGCGAAATGCACGACCTCGAAACCATTGAAAATGCGATTACCGCGTCGGAAACCGGCCACCTCGTGATCGGGACGCTCCACACCAGCGACGCGGCGAACACGCTGAACCGCCTGCTCGACGTCTTCCCGCCGGCGCAGCAGCCGCAGATCCGCGCGATGACCGCCGGAAGTCTGCGCGGGATCATCTGTCAGAGGCTGTTGCCGGCTGTCGACGGCGGGCTGACCGTCGCTTATGAGATTCTGATCAACACAATGGCGGTCGGAAACATCATCAACGAAGGAAAGACGTTCCGCCTGAAAGCGACGATGGCCACCGGCAGCAAACAGGGGATGTGCACTCTCGACCAGTGCCTGCTGGAAAAATATCTCCTCAACGAGATCGATCATGATGTGGCACTGGCGAACATGCGCGATACTTCAGTGATCGCCCAGCTGCAGAAGGAGTGGGCGACTCGCGAGGCCCGCAAGCTGAAGGCGGGCAGGAAATAACTCACCGGGAGGAATCAAGTAGTTATGGCAAACGAACCGATGATCAATAAATATCTGCGCCAGATGCTCAGCATGGGCGGGTCGGACCTGCATATGTCGATCAATTTTCCGGCCAAGGCGCGAATCCACGGTAACATTCACCCGCTCGACGACGATGTATTCGATGCGCCGCGTATGGAGGCGCTGATGAAGGAGATCTGCCTGCCGGAAAAGCGCTGGACAAAGTTCATGGAGACGCATGACCTCGATTTCGCCCATGAGATCCCGGGTCTGGCCCGTTTCCGCTGCAACTACTTCTACAACTATCACGGAATGGGCTGCGTTCTCCGTCAGATTCCGAGCAAGATTCTGACGATGCAGGATCTGCATCTGCCGGAGACGCTGGTCGAAATCTGCAACTACAAATCCGGCCTCGTCCTGGTGACCGGGCCGACCGGTTCCGGGAAATCGACGACCCTTGCGGCGATGATCGATTACATCAACGACAACCTTCACAAACACATCATCACCATTGAGGACCCGATCGAATTTGTGCATCAGAACAAGAACTGCACCATCGTCCACCGTGAAGTCGGCATCCACAGCGACTCCTTTCCGCGGGCGCTGCGCGGAGCAATGCGTTCCGACCCGGATATCGTACTGATCGGAGAAATGCGGGAAAACGAGACGATTCGTCTCGGCCTCACCTGCGCGGCGATGGGCATGCTGGTTTTCGCAACGCTGCACACCAACAATGCGCCGAAAACAATCGACCGTATCATCGACGCCTTCCCCTCCGACGAGCAGGCACAGATCCGGACGATGCTTGCAGAATGTCTTCAGGCGGTGGTTTCGCAGCTGCTCTGCCGCAAAAAGGGCGGCGGCCGGGTTGCGGTTCACGAAATTCTGCTGTGGGCGGAAGGTCTGCCCAATACGATCCGCGAAGGACAGATCTCCAACATCCGCACGATCATCGACTCGGGCGGCGGCCGGGGTATGCGTTCGATGGACAACTCCATTCAGGAGCAGTTCGACGCAGACAACATTTCGGCGGAAGAGGCGTATATGAAGGCCACCGACAAATCGCGTTTCCTGCCGTATCTGGAGGCGGAGGAAGCCGCGGAACGAGTGGCGGCGGAAGCTGCGGCCGGCGTCAAGAAGAAACGCTGAGGCAACGCGGACAATCATCATGTCGCTCGGAAAAATCAAAGATGTCTGGCTGAAAATCGCCGGAGCGCATCGTTCGGACGATGCGACCGGCGCGGGGTCCTTCATCGAATTTTTCGTTCCCCGCCTGAACCGGGGATTCTTTCTGAGGATGGCTGCGGTGGCGATTCTCGCGGTAATCGTATTCGGTTTTGTGCTGATACCGTGCGTCATCAACGGCGAGAGCATGGTGCCGACCTTTCCCTCACACGGCTTCACCTTCTGCTGGCGGGGGAAATACCTCTTCTCCGAACCGAAAAGGGGTGATGTGGTAATCATCCGGTATGCAGACAAGGTTTATTTTCTGAAACGGATTGTCGGGCTTCCCGGAGAGACGGTCGAATTCCGGAAGGGCGACCTCTACATCAACGGGGAAAAGCAGCACGAACCCTATGTCCGCTACCTCTGTGACTGGGAGCTGCCGCCGCGCAAGGTGGAGCCGGGACACTTCTATGTGGTGGGGGACAACCGCAGCCAGCCGATCGAGCAACACCGTTTCGGTCAGGTGTTGGGAAACAAAATCGAAGGAGCGCCGTTATTCTGAGCCACCGCCGACGAGACTCCGCCGGGAAACGTGCGGATCCCCGGGGGAGCCCCCGGCCCCATCAGGAGAGAATATGCAGCGTTCCGATTTCCATCCATCCGAAATTCCCCCGAAGCCCGGGGTCTACGTTTTCCGGGATCGCTTCGGCAAGGTGATTTACGTCGGGAAAGCCGCAAATCTGCGGCGGCGGATGAGCTCCTACTTCCAGCCCTCCCGGCTGAAACGCGCCGACGCGAAACTCCGGTCGCTGGTCAACTCCATCGATGACTGGAACTACGAGATCGTCAGGACCGAGGATGAGGCGTTGATCCTCGAATCGCGCCTGATCAAGGATTTCGCACCGCATTACAATGTTCTGATGCGCGACGACAAACGTTATCTGCTGCTCAAGGTGGATCCGCGGGAGAAGTTTCCGACCTTGAAACTCGCACGGCTCAAGAAACCGGATGGGGCACAATATTTCGGTCCGTTTCCGAAGGGAAGCGCCCTGAAAATGACTCTGGAATTTCTGCTGGCGCATTTCGGCCTGCGCGCCTGCCGCGATTCGGAACCCGATGGAGAGACACGGAAACGCTGCCTGAAACGGATCGTCCACGACTGCTGCGCCCCATGCATCGGCGCCGTGACGCCGGAGGAGTACCGCAACCGGCTCGACCGGGCTCTGGCGGTACTTCACGGAGACATCGGCGAAGTAACTGCCCTGGTACGCCAGAAGATGGGAGAGGAAGCGGCGGCCCAGCGATTTGAAAAAGCAGCTCACCTGCGGGATGTATTGACCAATCTCGAGACGGTGTTCGGCCGCCGTAACCGTGCCTTCGAGCGACCGGAACTGCCGGATGCGACACCGGGCGGCGCAGCGGTCGCGGCACTGGGAAAGGCGCTCGGACTGGCCAGACCTCCGGATCGGATCATCGGCTTCGATATTTCAAACATCCTCGGAAAGCTGGCGGTATCGAGTCTCGTCGCCTTCAAGGGCGGCAAACCGGATCGGGCGAACTATCGCCATTTCCGGATCCGCACGGTTCACCAGAGTGACGATTTCGCGATGATGCGGGAAACGTTGATCCGCCATTTCGGCCGGCTGCTGGAGGAAAAACGCGAACTGCCCGATCTGGTGATGGTCGACGGCGGCAAGGGACAACTTTCCGCGGCGATCGATGCACTGATCGAAATCGGATGCCCACCGCTGCCGGTGATCGGACTGGCCAAACGCAACGAGGAGATCTACCTGCCGGGCCGAAGTGATCCGATTGTGCTAGACCGTCACAATCCGGCGTTGCGGATGCTGCAGGCGCTGCGGGACGAAGCTCATCGATTCGCAATCACTTATCATCGCAATCTGCGGAACCGGAGAATCGAACAATCCCGGCTTGATGAGATTCCCGGCATCGGCGACAACCGGAAGAAACAACTGCTGCGCGCCTTCGGCTCGCTGCGGGAACTGCGGAAGGCCTCTCCCGCCGAGATTGCCGAACGGGTGCCGGGCATCGGGGAACTGCTCGCACGCAAAATTCTGGATACGCTCGGCTGAGCCCCGCGGATTCAATCGAGCCGGACAGGAGGGATCAGGGTTCCGGAGCGATTGAACTGCCTGCGTCCGGCAATCAATCCGGCGAGTCGTCCGATCTCAACGGTCGGCTGACAGAGACGGGTCACTCCGGCAGCCAGCGGCTCGGCGTTGTCGACGAATGCCAGCATCCGATCCGCAAGTTCCGGGAAAACCTGACGGGTACACTCGTAAAGCGAACCGCTGTTGATGACCAGAAGCGGGGGCTCCCGCCCATCATCGGCAACAGCCTCCATACGCACCTGCTGCAACTGTTCAAGCCGCTCCGGAAAACGAATCTCGACCCGCCGGTATTCTATCGCCGGGTCGAGTTTTTCGAGCAAACCTCTTTCTCGCTCCTTCCAGAGACCTTCCTCTCCCGCCACGGCCAGAAAAAGCACCCGGCGCCCATGTCGCTCATGGATGAACTCCGCAACCATCTCGCCGGCACGGTAATGGTCAACGCTGACGAAATGGATGCCGTGGTAACCGCTCCGGCGGTTGACGGCCGTCACCCATCCGCCGGCATCGGCCAGCTCGCGCATCGCAGCCAGCTCGTTTTCCTCCGGAGACAGCCAGAGACTCGGCACGTCAGGCGTTTCAAGCAGTTCCAGGAACAGCTTGTCGGAGAACTGCCCGATCGAAAGCCCGATTCCGGTACCGTCCAGAGCGGCGTAAACCCCCTGAACCACAAGCCCGAAATAGCAGTCACCGGCCCAGCCGCGCCAATCCCTGCGGATCACCAGTCGAACCTCGGTCGGCAGTTTTTCCGGAATCGAGGGACGGCGGAAAAACGATCCCTTTCCGGCCCGGCGCACCATCATATTGTTCTCGACGAAGTAGCTCAGCGCCTTCTGAACCGTCGGGCGACAGACATTGTAACGCCGGCAGAGTTCCCGTTCCGGAGGGAGCCGCCCCTCGGGATCCTCCTGAAAAAGGCGCATCAGATCTTCCCTGATCCGCAGATAGATCGGTTTATAGGAATCTCCCCTGTGCTCCGCCATGACCTTCCGTTACCCTGCGTTCCATTCCCTCTGTAAAATGATACATAATGACATATCTTGTCTCAAAAGTCAAGTACTCAGGGACGTTTTTCCGGGAAAAAACGTCCTGAAGCGAACAAAACTTCCGCCGACAATCACTCATCCGCCGGAAGGACAAGAGCATCGAGAATCGCCTGCTGAACCGTGGTAACATAAAGATTGCCCAGATGGGCGCCATGGTCAAACCAGGTCAGGCGCGTTCCGAGGGTCCGGTCAAGCCAGAGACGATCCTCAGGCGTCAGCAGGAAATCGTCGTAGTTGTGAATCACCCGGATCTTCGGATTCCCCTTCAACGACTCCTCGATGGAACGCAACCCGGACTGCCGGTAAAGCTCGGCCAGCGGAATATCCGGCTTTTCAGGTGCGAGGAACTGCTCGGCATATTCCCGGAAGGAAACCCGGTCTATTTCGCAGTAGAGCGCATTGCGATCCCCCCACTTGTAAGGTTTCGCAAACTGCGGCAATCCCCGTTCGCGATGAGCGACGAAGAGAAGTCCGCGCATCGAAATCCGGAAGTAAAGCGCGGCAATGTAGTTCGCATCCTCCTCGGAAATCGGAGCACGGTAGTCAACGCCTTCCGCCGGTTCCGCCTCGGGATCGAATGGAGGAAACCTGGTCATCATGGCCGCGACCTGCTGGCCGCCGGCGTCGACGAGATGATCGATCGCCTCGGAAGCAGTCCACCCCGAACCGGTTTCGGCAAGGCTGTCGGCCCGCTCCATCGCATGAGAAAGTTCAACCGGCGGATTGATCGCAAGGAAACGCTGTATTCCAAGCATCGGTTCCTTTTCTTCAAGCTCCGAGATCTTCAACGTGTGGAGCGCGCCGAACGAATAGCCGAGCATCACGATCTCCGGCGCCGAAATCAGTTCGTCACGTTCAAGGCTGTCGAGAATCCGGCGCAGCGCCATGCGGACGTTCTCTGCGTCCTCCGGCAGAAACCCCGGCAGCGGATTGTTGCCGACCGCCGTCATGAACTGCCAGGAAAAGGTGCTGTCGAGCGCCAGCACCATCCAGCCGTGGCGATTCAGAAGCTCCGCCAGCGCGGTGGAAGTCATCCCGTAATAGTTGCCGCCGATACCGGGCAGCAGAATCGCCAGCCGTTCCGGGGCAGCGGCTTTCTCATCGTTCTCACTTTCCGGCTCCTCCTCCGGTTCCGGCGCTTTCCAGAACCCGTACTGCAACTCCGGCCGATCCGCCGCAAATTCAATTTCCCGTTCCAGGCATTTCTTCGAAAAGTCGGAGTTGAACCATGACAACCGGAAATACCACGGATCATCGTTGTTTTCAGCGACGAAACGGGCGACCCGCATCGTATCGAGCACCGGTGTCTGCGGCTGATAATTGCGGATCGAATTCCAATTCCCGGTAAGCTCCGCCGGTTTCGGAGTCGGCTCCCATTCCGGCCCGGAAGAGGAAGTCGCCCCTTCCGCAGACGGTTCCACGCTCTCTTTCTCTTCCGCGGCATTCTCCGCCGCCTCCGCGGCAGCCTTCGCCTGCCTGCGCGCTTCCGCGGCGGCATTGCGCAGGTGATAGAAATAGAGCCGCTGAGCAATTTCACGCTGCGCGACCGAGAGCTCACGAAAACTCTTGTACTTGTCGCTGCTGCCGGCCATCGTCTTGGAGAAGGTACGCTCCGCGATCACCATCCGGTTCAACGCGGTCGCATATCCTGCGTAAGGGATGTATGTCTTGAGATCAAATGCCATATCGAAAATACTGCCGACCGTATCGCGGACATTGACCGACGACATCAGAGGCAGCACCAGCGTACACCCCGGCCCGATTCCCCACTCCGCGAACGCCTGGCCGAAATTGGAATCGGTACTGTAAAAATCAAAGTAGTAGGCGGCAGGATCAAACAATCCCGCGATTCCCATGGTCGTATTGATCAGAAACCGGGCAGTCTCGTCACCAGCCCCCCCCCACTCCGCCCGGAGCAGGCAGCTGAAAGCGCGGGCTGGGAACTCGAGGTTGACGCAGAGATTGTTGATCTTCTCGATCACCGGTCGCGGCAGAATCGATGTGTAGACACGGCCAACCGGATCGGCGACATACTCCATCACGAAATCCGTACAGGCGAACATCGCTCTGTTGAACCCCTCAAGAGGATCTTCACCTGCAAGCTCGTTTTCCAATCTCGAAGGCGTCCAGGGACCGCAGGAATCCTCCTCCGGCACGGCAGTTGCTTCCGATGTTTCAGAAGATTCCGGCGCGGACTCCGGGGACTCGACGACCGCCGCTTCCGGGACCTCCGGAACAGCCGGAGACTCAGAAGATTCTGAAGATTCCGGCGCGGCTCCCGGGGACTCGACGACGACCGCTTCCGATGTTTTCCCTGACGGTTCCGGTGTCGTCGAACGGCACCCCGCGAAAGAAATCATCGCCAGGACCGTCAGCAGGATCGCGATTTTTCTGAAAACCATCATGATGTCCCTTCGTTTCAAAACCCGAGGCGGAAACTATTTCATCAGCAATGCCAGCAGGTTCCAGTTCAGAAATCCCGGCCCGGAAATTCCTCTGCCGGTTTCCGGGCTGTAGTATTCGTGCAGCACGCCGGTCGTACGCGCATCTTCCGCCAGCATTCCAACCGTGTTGGCGGCCAGTTCGGCGGCAACGTCATCGAAACCGTAACGTTTCAGGCCGCACCAGACCATGTAGTCGGCGATGATCCAGATCGGCCCGAGCCAGTTCGACGGATTCCCGCGCGAGACTTCCGGAGAATACATCGGTTCATCGGCTGCGAGCGAACGGATCCCCCACGGAGTCCAGAACCGCCCGGGTTTCACCAGATGTTCGCGAACCATCCGTTCCGCCTCTTCCGGAGCAGCCACCCCGGCCCAAAGCGGCAGAAAACTGCTCCAGGCGCCGATCTTCAACGGCAGAGCATGCCAGAAGGCATCGAGAGAAACGTTCAACGTAAACATCCGGAACACCGGGTGCGCCGTCCGGCACTGTACGTCGACCGTGTAATAGAGCCCGTCGCGCCGGTCGAAGCAGTATTTGCGTATCGCCGCGCCGAGCTCGTCGGCGGCACTCGTGAAGAACTGTTCATTTGCCGAGTCACCAAGGCGGCCGGCAAATTGTGCAGCGGCGCGGAAATCACTGTATACGAGACAGTTCAGATAAATATGCGCGCTTGACTTCGGCGGACGCCCCCACGCCGCGGGGTCGTCGTCGACGCCGATCGCCGCATCGCTGTTCCAGACAAACAGATTGGTCGGCAACGATTTGGAACGGTTGATCCGACATTCGGCAAACCGGCGCAGCCCGGCCATGACAATGTGTTTCTCCCCGGCGGAGAAAGCCCCGCAATCATCGAGCAGAAGTGCGAACTGCGCATGGACCGGCTTCCCGATATTCTGCCCGGGATCCATGGTGTCGAAAACGTCACGGTCGCTGTCGGTCAACAGAATCGGCATACTGCCGTCCGGCGCCTGGTGATCAAAGAAAGTCAGCAGAGATCCCTTCGCATGGATGATGGCCTGATCACGAAACGCGGCATCACCGGTTTCTGCGGCGATGCCGAGAAGCGCGACGGAAGCCCAGTAGGAGTCCCAGTCCCACAGGTTGCTGGAGTACTGGCCGCCGGGATCGAGGTAGGGACGCGTCAGGTACCCGGTAGGTTCGTTGAACATTCTGGCCGCCTGCTTCATCACCAGCTCAAGCAGTACAGCCCGGTTTTCTTCAAATGGATTCATCGTGTATTTCCCAACCGAATTTTCACATTTCATTCCCATTAAAATTTCGGAAATAATATAACGTTTCCTGCGACAAATGCAATCCATGCAGATCGGAAAACCTTCAGAGAAACGTCCTCAGGACCTTCCGGCGGCCGAGAGTGAAGGAAATGCTCAAAAGGGATGGCGGCCGGAAAACCTGCATTGCATAAAAAAGAAAAGAGGCGGAACCGTGTTCCGCCCCCTCGCCGTCCGGCAATGCCGGAGATGTTACTTGATCATGGTCGGCTTCACGCCGGGCTCGAGGTAGATCAATTTCGCACCTTCGGGCAACACATACGGAACCATCTTCTCAATCGAGGTCATCACAGCCGGGAAGCCCTCGACCTCGCACTTGACCTGCTTGAAGACAAAGTAATCCGTCGTGGTAACCTTGTAACGGGTACCGAGCAACGTATCCGCGCCGTTGGTCTGGCAGGCATTGTAGACCGCCGAACTCTTGGCATAGTTCGCCGGTGACGGGAAAAAGCTGAAGTAAGAGAGATCGGAATTTTCCGCGAACCCCTCGGAACCCCACGCGAAAATGCCGAACAGGACGTTGACGTTTCCGGATCCCTTCACCCTGACATTCTTATGCTCGAAATTCGCCCGGTAATCGGTGGAGACCGATTCCGGCAGATCCATGCGCTCCGCGCCGTCACTGGTCGTTATGGTCGTGCAGCCTGTTGCGACAAAAGCAACGACACCGGCAAACAGAGCCATCATCATCAGTTTCTTCATTCATCCATTCCTTTCCCTTGTTTTGATCTCGATCCGCCGACCGCATCCGCGAACGGAGCTTCATCGACCTTCCGAAAGCTCCGACGGACCTCATATGACCGCCTACTATAGCAGTCCCCGGACAAATGTCAACCCACCTCATATTTATACCAGTAAAAATTCAGGTAATATTTCCCCGGAGTGTCGCTCATAACTCTTTGCGGAAGAGATCGATTTTTTCCGGGGGGGAAGCCGGAGGAAGTAAGACCGGGAACCACGGAAAACAGCCCGCATCAGGCCTCCGCTTCCTCGAAATCCTCTTCCTCGGCCTCCCTGCCGCTCTGCCGGTTCACCCGGGCCCCTTCCGGAGCCCTCAGCGGTCCGCGCAACAGGGGATCGTCAGTCCGGGTCATCCACTCCGACAGCCGGGTGCGCAGAAGCGAAAGAACTTCCGCATAAGCCGGCTCCTCCGCAACCGATCGTCCCTCCGCCGGATCACGGAAGAGATCGAACAACTGCTCTTCCGGACCGCGCGGTCGGTTCTCCAGTCCGGCTTCCCGGCGCAGGAAACGCTTGGTCAGCCCGTCGTCGATGTTCGGCAGGATCGTTCCGGGCCAGGAATCGAAACGGCGGATATACCGGAAACGGCGGATCCGCACCGTCCGCTGAACATCGCGCGCCGCATGAAAGTTGAGCTCGGCAAACACCGCGTCACGCACTTCCCCGGCCTCTCCGCGCAACAGCGGCAGAAGGGATCGCCCTTCAAGCCACGGCGGAGCCTCCAGACCAGCCCACTCGCAGATGGTCGGATAGAGATCAAGGTGAGACACCAGCGCATCCGAAACCATGCCCCGCATTCCGGGAACCCGCAACATCAGCATCACACCGCAACCGTGATCGGTCAGGGTACACTTCATGCCGGGAAAAGCCGGCCCGTGATCCGTGGTGACGATCACGAGTGTTTGTTCTGCAAGTTCAAGCTTTTCAAGTGTCTCAAGGACCTGCCCGAAACAGCGATCGGCATGACGGACCAGTGTCAGAAAAGCCGCCCAGTCCCGGCGACACTCCGGGGTATCGGGTACCGGGGGCGGCGGCAGCAGGAAATCGGGGTTTCCCTCAGCGTCCGGCTCCGTCGGAAACGGACGGTGAGTGGCGAATAAACCGAAAGAGAGAAAAAACGGCCGGTCATGATTTCGGCTCAGCCGGTCACAGACGGCGGCGGTATTTTCAAGGTCGCGCACCATCATCTTCCGGCAGAAATCCGCACCAGCCGGCGCCGCCGCGGATTCCACAACCTCGCCGTAACCGAGAGCGGCGGCCGGGCCGTCGGTCTCATGCTGGATCCCGCAGAGGATGGTCTCGTAACCGCGTTCCGACAGAAAATGTGCCAGATGGCGCCGCGGTTCGAAGAGCCGGAATCCCCGGTGGGCCAGCCCGAACATACCGCACTGATGCGGATATTGCCCGGTGAGCAGCGAGGCTCTGGCCGGCGAACAGGTCGGCCCACAGTCGAACGCCTGCCGGAAAAGAACGCTCCCGCGCGCAAAGCGGGCGAGGTTCGGCGTATCGACGGCATATCCGCAGGGAGAGATGCAGCGCCCGGTGTCATGCGTGTGAAGCAGTAGAATGTTCCGGGGGGTCATGATTTGAGCTCCTCTCGTTTGAAATAACGCTGGCTCGCATTCCAGTCGGCGACGTAACCGTCCTCACGAACCATCCGCCGCCAGGGGCGGAAACGGTAACCGGCAGCGGAAAGCTCGCGATCGAGCTCGCGGTGCAACCGGCGCTCCAGGGCAGCAGCTTCGGGCATCCCCGCAAGGTTCCGCAGCTGGCAGGGATCGGCAAAATTGTCGAACAGTACGGTGGTTTTCCCCTCTCCATCGCGGGCAAAGGTGTAACGCCCGGTACGCAATCCGATCCACTCGCACCCTCCGCGATCCTCCGCCTGATGGCAGGGAATCAGATCGTAGATCAGACGGGATCCCGTCACCTGGGCGGCGGGATTCCGGAACACTTCCGCCAGATTCCGCCCATCGCACTCCGGGTACTCTATTCCGAGAAGAGCAGCCAGCGTCACCGGCAGATCGACCAGGCCGATCAGGGCATCGCAGACGCTTCCGGAACCCCAGTGCCCCGGCCACGCGGCCAGCAGCGGCACGGCGATCGCCTCCTCATGCGGGAGCTGCTTGTCGCGAAATCCATGGCTGCCGAGCAGATCCCCGTGGTCCGAGGTGTAGACGATCAGCGTATCGTCGGCAATTCCGAGGCGCTCCACCGTTTCCCGCAGCCGCCCGAACTGGCGATCGAGCAGAGTGATCAACCCGTAATATCCCTGCAGCCACCGCCGGGCCGCATCGGAAATTTCAGAAGGGACATTGGCGCGCAACTCCAATGTCGCCGGTTCGTACAATTCGAGAAACTCCGGAGGAACCGCATCAAAAGGTTCATGCGGCGGACTCCACGACAGGAAAAGCGCCCATGAAACTTCCCTTCCGGAATTTCGCCGGATGAAATCGAGCGCGAGATCGGTCTCTTCAACCGACTGAAAACGGGTCATCTCATGACGTCGGTTCTCTTCGTCGAAGTAGTATCCGCGGTCATAGAGATGATTGCACTCGGCGACCTTCCACTCCGAAAACCCGAGGCGCTCACCGACCGGAATCGCCTTGTCGCGCGGAATGCCGCCGAGATGCCACTTCCCGATGTAACCGGTATGGTACCCGGCACCTTCAAGCCAATCGCCGACGCCGGAGATGTCAGTACGGATCGGAAGATCATTGGTGAGGGCACCGTGGTTCCACGCATAGCGCCCGGTCAGCAGCGAGCCGCGCATCGGAACACAGAGCGGAGAGTTCGAAATGCAATGGTCGAAACGGATTCCGTCTGCGGCGAGCCGGTCGAGGTTCGGAGTCTGTACCCGGTGGTCGCCATAACAGCCGAGGCTGCATTTACGATGCTGATCGGAAAAGACGAAAAGAAGATTGGGACGGCGGCTCATCGATTCTCTCCCTGGAACGTTTTCCATTTTCCCGACCGTCTCCGGATGGTTCCGGCTCCGCCTCCTCCACCGGCAGACAGGCAGCGGGATTGGGGGAATATAACAGCATTTTCCCGTTTTTGCAATCCGGCAGGGGGAACAGAGGGAAAATAAAAATTCTCCCCGGGAAGCCGGAGGTTCGGGAAGCCAGTGGCGTTCCATCCATTCCGGGATTATTGTAAAAAAGCATTTTTCTGAAATCCGCTGTCACAAAACAGCTTTTCAAACGTTATATCCGGTGTAACATCTGAACCGGTGAGATTGTGGAAGAAAACGATTCGGAATTGATTCAAGCCTATCTGGAAGGGTCGGATGCCGCTTTTGAGCGGCTCTACCGACGCCACCGGCAGGCGCTTTACGGATATCTGCGGAGCCTGCTGTCGGAAACCGATGCCGACGACACGTTCCAGCAGACCTGGCTGCGCGTCTGTGCCGCGTTGCCGGGGTACCGGAACCACGACCGATTCCGGGCATGGCTGTTCCGGATTGCCCGAAATCTCGCATTCGATGAGATCCGCCGTCGAAACCGTCGAAAAGAGGTCGGCCCGGAGGAGGCGGAAGAGCAATTCGTTCCGGAGTCGGAACCGTGGCGGCAATTCGCGGATGCGGAACTGCGGCACCGCCTTTCGGAAGCACTGTCGCAGCTGGCGCCGGAGCAACGAGCGGTTTTCCGGATGCGCCGGAATGAGGTTTCATTCAGGGTGATCGCCGCACAGGAGAACTGTTCCGTGAATACCGCGATCGTACGCATGCGTTATGCGGTCCGGAAATTGAAGAAGATCCTGGAAACGGGAGGAAAAACATGAGTGAATGTCACAGGATGGAGCGTCGCATCCGGGAAGCCGGAGGAGTGCTCGACCGGGAGACCATCGCCCATTGTCTGACGTGCGACCGCTGCCGCCGGGAACTGGCGGCCTGCCTCGCGGCTGACGATCCCGATGCACCGCCGGTACCCGGCAGGCTCGATCCGACAGTGCTTGCCGCCGCACAGGCCAGGAGGGGCCAACGGTTCCGCCGGCTGGTTCGCCCGGTATTCTGGAGCGGGGCGGCGGCGGCAGCGGCGGCTCTGCTGATCTGTCTTCTCCCGGCCCGGCCCGGAAGAGTCGCGGATACCGCCGCCGCCACGGGGTTGTGGGACGGCTCGGAACTGATCGGGGAACTCGATGCGATCGACGCCGAAACGACCCGGGTGCAGATGTTGCTCGCCGACGGCGGCGAAGAAGAGCAAACCATTTGACGGGAGGAAACAAAAATGAAAAGAAGTTGTTGTATTCTGGCACTGTGCCTGGCGGCGCCATTCGGCTTTTCCGCCATGGCGGAACCAGCCGCGGACGAGGTGATTCCTCAGCGGGAACTGCGGGAACTGCTCAGGGAGGAAAAGAACGCCTTCGGTCCCGCCGGCGAACTGATCTTCGGAATGGACGCGGCCGAACAGCAGAAACTGCGTGAACTTTACCGGACCGACCGTGACGGTGCACGGAAATTCATCCTCGAAAAGCTTGAGGCAAACCGGCAGAAACATCAGGAGGCGGAGCAGGAGATCCGGAAGTTGTCACGGCTCTGCCGCCAGAGCCGGAACCAGACCGAGCAACAGGAACTGCGTGCCAGACTGCGGAAGTTGCTGGCGGAACAATATGAACAGACCTCCGCGGAAATCGCCCTTCGGCTGAAGATGCAGGAGGCGCGGCTCGCAGAAGTCAGGCGTCGTTACGAGGAGCGGGTCGCCAACGCGGATAAAATGATCGATGCACGGCTTGAAAAGATGCTGGCGAAACAACAACCGGCAAAGCGGAAGAAAGCCGAGAAAAAACAATAGGTCACAGTCAGAGCCGGATACGTGCGGGCGGCCCCTGAAGGCCGCCCGTATCCATCCGGCCTATTCCAGCCGGAGGTTTTTGATCTCCACCTCGCACCCCTCGCGTCCTTCGCCGCTCTGGTAGTGGATGAAAAACTCCCCGAGCAACTTTCCGAAGTCAGTCTCCCCGCCCCGGAACTCCCTGCCGAACCGGAGCCGGTAGTGATGGAACTGCCCGTCACCGGCAAGATCGGCGAATCCGACGTAATTGCGAACCCACTTCTGCCCCGGCAATACGAATTTGACCCGGAACCAGGTTTTCGTTCTGGCATCAAAGCTGAGGGTGTGAACGTGGTTTTCAAGTTTGTCCTTCTTCAGGAACAGAATGGCGCCCGGCGTTCTGCGCGTCTCCACTTTCGGGAAACGGACCTTCAGGATGCCATCCTTGAGTTTCACATCGCCTTTGTCGGGCAGATGGTAGGAGCCGATCGGTCCCATCCGGCTCAGAATCTCCGGGGAGAGCAATGAGATCGGGGCGCCCTCGTTCTCCTCCATGCTCACGGCAATCAGCACCGGAACCGGTTCCCGGCCGAGAAGATAGTCGATCCCTTCCTTCCGCAATGCACCGGCAGAGAGGAAATCAAATGACGCCACCCGTTTTTCCGGATGAGGATTGATCCATTCCGCGACAAAGGAACCGACCTGCCGCTGTGCAGCATTCACCACGATGAAACCGACCTTCGCTTCGGGCAGTGCGCCGCAGCGCCACCAGTCGGCGATGTTGCGGTTTCCGTGCAACACGAAATCGACGGTGCTGCCGTCGGTGTAGTGAATCCGATAGGCGCCGGTGAGTACGTCGGCCCCCCACGCGGAAGTGTGAAGGAAGAAGAGCCGCGAAACAAAAGCGTCCACCCGGATTCCCCGGACCGCTTCCGGAAAGTCCGGCCGATGGGTGCCGCGAAGCACCAGGCAGCTGCGGTCGCCGTTTTTCGCAGGATCGATGATGTGGAAAGGAATACCGGACGCTTTGACATCGCCGGTCGGAATCTTCCGGAAGTCGTTGGGCCCCTGATCGGTCCAGCCGCCTTTGCCGTCGTTGGCGGTCTCATCGGAGAAGGAACGGTTTGCGTAGGGAGCAAGATCGATCGGCCGCATTGACGACTCCACGACCTTGAAATCGAGATCCGGGGCCTGCATCAGCGGCCGGATCTTATCCCAACGCGTGCCGGAAGCGGCGTATTGGAACAGATTCACGAGGTAACGTGCGGCAGAACTGTCGGTGTCGTGCTGTGAAACCGCCTCTAGCTGCGATGCGATCACCTGTCCCTTTCCCCATTCGGCGTCGATAACCGCGCCTCCGAGGTTCCGATTCCCGAGCATCAGCCCCTTTGCAGCCAGTGAGTTGATCGGAAACGGTGTCAGGGAATAACGCAGCAGGAGACCGGGATTGAGCGTATTGTTCCAGGTGTCGAAATTACGCTGATCGAGTCCGTCGAAGACCGGATGGTCCGGCACGATCAGATCAGCGAAACAGGTCGGCTCAAACAGGAGCGTCTGGCCACCGGGGAACCGGGTGCGGGGGTGTTGCTGCTCCAGAATCAGCAATGTGCCGCCTTTCTGCCGGCAGAAAGCATCGGCGCCCGTGTCGGTGTAGAGATCGACGGCGGTCCCGTCCTCCGGGGTCGGAGGAATAATCGCAAGCTCCTTCCCGGAGAGGGCGGCGAGGGAATCGACGCTTTTCGCATCAATCCCGTGACGCTGCAGAAGCTCGAGCACCGTTTCGACACTGGCCCGGTTCCCGGTATTCAACACCACGACCGGGCGCTTCGTCTCGATCTTCCGGAAGCGGATCGCCGGATCGGCGATGGAAAGATCGTAGTAATTCCGGCCGAGTTCCCTGCCGTCCTCAAAAAGCGTCAACCGCAGTTGACGGAACCCAGTGACTCCCGCCGGAAGTTTGAGCGTACAATCTCCGCGCCCGATTTCGAAACCGGGCACCGGCGGCAACGAAACAGATCCTATCGGCAGTTCCGTCCCTTGCCGGTCTGCCAGAGTGAACCGCAGCTCCCCTTTGTTGAGCGGGCGGTTCGAGGAGTTGATGATCGCCCACTGCCAGCGGCTCTCCTCGCCGGCGAACAGATTACGTGGGAACAATTCAGCCGCGTTGGTCAACGCCGGATAAACCGGCTGGGTCCATAAGGTCGAGTTGTCGAAATCCGGCAGCGTATGCCACGGCGCGATTCCCTGGAACAATCCGCTGAGACGAAGGCCTTCGTGAATCCGGTGCATGTAAATGGCCTGAGCATAATTCTGTCCGCGGCGGGGATCAAGCGCAGCGGCCAATCCGATGGAACCGGAGAAACCGATCCCGTTTGGACTGCTCCAGTTGGACATTTTCTGGGCATAATCCCAGTAAGCATCGACATCCCCCACCCGGAACGCCGGATCTGGTTTGAATCCCCAGGAATAACCGCCGGTTTCCCAGGCAACCTGCGGAATCGGCAACTCTTTCGCCCCGGGCGCGTAGATTTTCAACAGAGTCTGGTAATTCTCACGGGAGTTCGGCTGAATGTCGATCCACTTACTGCCGAGCCCGATGTAGGTGTGCCAATCCACAAGGTCGGTATCGAGTTTGTTGTAACCATAGGCTCCGACTCCGGCCGAGCCGGAGAAGCTGCTCACCGGGCGCCGCTGCCGATCGAGGCTGCGCACCAGCTGCACCTGCAGATCCTGCACTCCGGAGATCCACCCCTTCTCAAGGTGTGAAACCTCGTTGCCGAGCGACCAGAGCACCACCGAGGGGTGATTGTAGATATGAAGTACGTGTTCGGCGAGTTCGACATTGTTGACTTCCGGGAATTTCTCGCGGTCGATCTGGTGCTCAAACGCCCATCCCCACTCGGAAGCGATCATCACGCCGCACTCATCGGCGAGTTCAAGCACCCTGTCCGCGATCGGCATATGGCTGGTTCGCAGAATGATATATCCACGGTTCCGATAACCGAGCAGGGTTTCGACCGCCAGCTCGTCAAGCGTTTCGGGATTCATGGCCGGATCAAAATTATGGGATGAGATATTCTCGCTGAAGAGCCAGATCGGCTCCCCGTTAAGCTCAAAACGGCGATTTTTGATTCTGAAGTCGCGGTATCCGAAGCGGAATGGCTCGGCATCGATGGTTTTACCATCCTTCTCCAGCGCAAGCGTCAGGAAGTAAAGCTGCGGATCGGTGACGCTCCAGAGTTTCGGTTCAGCGAGAGCAACTTCAAGAGTACCGCGATTCGTCCCCGGTTTCAAGGAGACCGTCTGTTGTGCGGTCCCGGCAGCGGCATTGGCGTCTTTCCGCATCGCCGAAGTCACATTGCCGCACAACACGACATCCGCCGCCCCGCCGTTGTTCTCGATCTCATAATCAACCCGCAGCATTTTCCGTTTGAGATCGGGAGTTATGAGTGCCCGGACGATCCGCACTTCCGGTTCGAGCGAGAGCTTCACACTCCCGGTGATGCCGCCGGGAATCAGCCCCATCCACCAGTGGGAACCGTACACATGGACCGCCGGCAGAGGAGCACCATAGGTCGGGCTGTTGTCCGACAGGACGCGGAGCGCCAGCAGATTCCGCCCGGGTTTCGCGGCAGCCGTCGCATCGATCTCAAACGGGGTGTAAGTCCCGTGATGACGCCCGATTTCAACTCCATTCAAATAGACGATCGCCTCATAGGCAACCCGGTTGAAGTTGAGGATCAGCCGCCTGCCGGTCAGTTCTTCCGGCGTCAGCTCGAATGTTCTGCGATACCATGCTCTGGAGTAGGGACGTTCCTTGCTCTGAACCTTGTATTTCTTGAAATAGTTGCCCGGTACATCGATGGAATCAAAACCGGAGTCATCGAAATCAGGTGCCGCGTGCCGGAGCTCCTCCGCTGTCGGCGGAGCAAAAGGCTGTTTCGCAGTCTCGACGCCGGAGATCTTCCAGACACCGTCGAGCGAGCGCATCCGCCGGAAATCGGCGGGACGCAGCGAACCGACCCGGATTTCAGGAGGTGCAATCACTTCGGCCCGCTCGAATTTCTGCAACGGCGGCAGATACGGCGGCAGTTGGTCGGAAACGTCGAAGAGATCGGCCACCGCCGGCAGTGTCGCCAGCATGCCAGACAACAGAAACAGAGTTAATCGCATTACAAGGTCCTTTCTTTAAAGATGTTCTGGTGTAATTTCCTCGATCTATCAAATACAACTTCTCATTTCTTCAAAGAGCCTCCCGCCCCACCCCCTGCGGTGCAGCATCACGCCCGCTGCCGGGAACGGAATCCTCTCCGGAGTTCCCGAAGGAGAATATCCGGGGGGACTCATCCGGAGAACTCACTCTCACAACCGCCTCATCGTACTCGATGGTATATTTCCCGACGGTCACGCGATTTCCGGAAATCGAAAAAACAGGCGTGGATTTTCCCGGCAGGTGCGGAATCAACACCATGGTCAGGCGCGCCTCCGTCACCGGCTGCGCCGGTCCGAACTCGAGGGAAAACACATTCCCGCGTTGCTCTTCCCCACGCTGCGAAGTCAACGCGCCGGGAGCAAACAGCTCGCTGACCGTAAATCCTTTCTTCCGTTCGACAATAAATTCCTCCCCGGAAGAACAACCGATGACCATCTCCACGAACCGATTGAAGTAAACATGGCACCCGGTCTCGCGTTGTTCCAGTCTTGAATCGTGCCGGACGTTGTTCAGATGGAGATGGGAGCGCGGCAGGACCGGGTCCCCGGAAACTACGGCATCGGAGATCACAATCGCGTCATGGATGGGAAAGTAAAGTACCAGTCGTTCCAGTTTCTCCAGATTCTCCCAGCCGCTGCGGCAATCCAGCGCCATGAACTGCACCGATCCATCCTCCGATGCACCGATGATTCTGTTCCGCTGTAATTTCGGCGCCCGCTGATTCCCGCCATCGATTGTAACGGTGTTGGCCGCCGCGGTACGCATTGCATAGTTCCGGTGCAGATCGGAACCGTAGAGATTGGTGTTACCGGCCGATACGACAACCGGAAAGTTGTTGAAGCTCAATGTAAAGCTCCCGTTTTCCGGCCGCTTGTGGTGATGCAGCGTTCCCTTTTCCGTGTCAATGCAGCAGAGATTGAACGAGACCGGGGCTTCTCCATCGTTCCGGCGGATGAAATTGTCACCGCTCTCAAAACAGACCGGCGACGACGGCAGCGGCGGCGGTTCCTCCGGCGGCGGGAAACCGGAACCGGTCAGCAGCGTGAAGATTCCGTCGACCCACCAGGACTCTCCGCGCCCGGTACGCCGTCCGAGCGCTCCTGCAACGGAGTCATTCCAGAAATCAGCCAGCCAGTAGAAGACCAGGGGTTGCTCGCCGCCGAAGTAGTTTGCGTCGCCGTGCAGCGTCTTATAAGGGGAGCGCTGTTTCGGGTAGAGCTTCTTTTCTGCGATGAAGCAGTCGAGCCAGCGTGCACTTCCCGCCAGCGGAGAAGCGCCGAACATCGCCTTCCGTTCCGTATCGTCCATCGCCTCAAACGCCCAGCGCAGATGTTCAAGCGCATAGAGTGCATAGTGATACCCTTCGCCGTAACTGCCGTCGGAGAAAAAACCGTTGTTGATGAAACAAGCAAGCTTCTCCTTCGCCAGAGCTTCCGCCTCCGAATCCCCCAGTGCCCGGGCGGCGAGAAACAGACCGCTGCCGAGAACGGCATGAAAGTTGTTGAAGAGATCGGAATACCTGAAAAATGACAGAATGGCCTCGATCCCGTTTTCACGCAGTTTCTTTTCAATCAACGCCCGTTCCGGGGGAGAGAAGAGATCCCCCGCAAACGTCAGAACGTAGACCGTCATCCGCGCAACTTCAGCGTTGGAGAGAAAAGCCATGCGGCGCCGCTCAAAATCATCCCGGAAGGCGAAGTGGCTGAACCAGTACCACTCCGGCAGCGACATCGCATGAAGCATGTAACTTCTGACAAATTCACCTGCAGCGCGGTTCCCGGTGAAGAAATAGACCAGAGCTCCCCGCATCAACGGCATCCGGTAATGCGCCCAGAACGAGGTGTAACCGCCGGAATAGCGCGGCATCCGCCATGTGTTGATCCGTTCGATAATCGCACTGCGCTGTAATTCCGAGCGCCAGATCTCCCGTCCGGCAGGATCGGAACGCAGAAATTCAGCCATCGCAAGGAAACGCTCCCGGCTTCCGAAAACCGGGCGGAACTCCGGCAGAGAGCGGATCCGATCCGGATTGACCGGAAAATCCGCCTCTGTCACCTCACCGATCCACGCTGGACGCGGAATCACATGGTTGAAATCCGCTTCGATCCGCGGCTCCGCCCCGCAGCACCAGATTCCGACCATGCAGAGAGCGACGGCAACCCGGCAAAGCACTCTTCCCGCCGGGCCGCGCTTCCATTTCGGAACAACAGGTTCACACCTCTCCGCAGCTGAACTCACGTTGCCACCCCTGCTTCAGACTCTTCAATTGCGCAGTTGCCGGATTCCGGGAACAGAAAATCTCCATCCGTTCCTCCGGCCTCCCTTCTGATCAATAAACGTAAGTGGACCACATCGCCTTGTTGCCCAGGGAGTCCCAGGTGGCTTCCGCTCCCCTCAGATTGCCGACGTGACCGTCGAAGAAGGAGAAGTTCGCCGAATTGCCGGAATGGCGATAAGCAACGGTCATCCCCGTCGCCTTCAATTCGCCACCGCCGATCAGATAGGTCTCTGGTTTGCTTCCGTTGCGACTCACCCACCAGTCAATGGCATCACAGAGCATGATTTTGGCGGAGGGATTGCGTACCTTGGACATGTGATAGACGTTTTTGAGTGCATCGGTGGAGGGTTCACTCCCCATGTAAGCACTTCCGGACTTGTAGACAAGATAGCCGAATGCGTTCATGCCGTAGGATTTGCCCATTTCGTTCGTCCCGGTGAGAACCGCGCGGGACCGGCTGCAGAGCATTCCGGCCGGATAGATGCCGGTACTTCCGTTGATGGTCGCCGCGATCCCCAGCAGATTGCGGTACGAGGCTTTGGAGTACCAGTCGTTGATCTGAATGATTCCCCGGTTTTCGTCTGCATACATCAGCACTGCGGAGGTGTGTTGCCGGATTGAGGCGGAACAGTTGATCTGCGCACCCCTTTCACGCGCCTGTGAAAGGACCGGCAACAACATTGCCGCCAGGATGGCAATAATGGCAATAACTACCAGAAGTTCGATTAATGTGAAAGATCCCGCCTTTTTCATGACCGCCTCCCTGCTCTGATGGGTTAACGATAGTTTCTGTACCAGGAGTCCTGACATTGTCGTCTCCGAAGTTCCTCCAGTTCCGCATGCGAAATGAAGCGGGCGGGCAGCAGCAGCGACTCAAGAGGCCTGCCCGGTTCGTCGATAAGCCGCCGCAGAAGTTCGATTTCATTTTCGACCCGCTCCCGCAGCGGCACATGAACCACACCGATCACCGCAGGGTCGGCGAGATATTCAAAGGGTAAGGTGTAGGTGCAGGCGCAGTCCGGGGCAACGACCCGGTTGCGACCGCAGAAATCGAGCAGCCCGGCCAGTTCGACATAGCTGTTGGTGTAAAACGCACGGACCCCACGGCCGACAACCTCTTCAAACGCCTTTCCGTCATGCCGGTTATCGGAGTCGAACACCACGGTTTCCACCTCAAAACCGTTTTTTCCGGCCGTTTGCAGAAACAGATCAGCCTGCCGGTCATACGGCCAGGTCAGAAAGGTGATTCTGTCGTGCTTCCTGCGGCGAAACGCTTCGAACATCGAACCGAATGCTGCCTTATAATCGTAATTGACCGAACTGAAATCACCGTTCCCGGAGTTCAACAACGGAAAACGGCGCTTCTTCAGCTCCTGATAGAGACGGTTGGAGGAATCGAAATGAAGCGGGTAGATCACGCCGTCGACGTTGAAATGCAGCAGATCCTCGAGGCAATCGCGTTCGCGCTCCTGCCCGTAATTGGTGGTTGAGATCACCAGCCGCAGACCGTGTTTCTCGGCCTCGTTCAGCAGAGCCTGGGCGTAACAGCCCGAATAACGTTCGGAAATCTCACCGACCACCAGACCGATGATACCGCTGCGCCCGGTCTTCAAACTGCGTGCGTGCAGATTCGGCGCATAACCGCGCTCCCGGGCGAGAGCGACGATCCGCCCGGCAATCTCGGGGTGCACCGTCCCCTTGATCCGCCCGTTCAGCACGCGCGAAACGGTCGAATGCGAAATATTCAGTTCCCGCGCCAGCTTAGTAATCGTCACGCCCACTTTCGTTCTCCCACATAATGCACACGTGTGCAACTTGTCAATATTATACCATAAATGAAAAAAAAAAGCAAGAGGGTTTTCAAAAAATTTTTCAGAAACCACTCGCCTTCCGCTGCCTCCTGCCGGATCCGTGGATGCTCTCGCCCCGCCACATGGATCCGGCAGGAATCGATTGGACGGCTTCGCTATCCGGAACTCAGGCGCAATCGGTAATCCGAAGGTGCGACTCCGCAGAACTTCCGGAATCGGGAGGAAAAGTAGAAGGGGTCGCTGATACCGACCTGACGGGAGATCTCGGCAATCGGCAGAGTGGTGCTCTCAAGGAGCAGTTGAGCACGGCGCAATTGATGCAATTCACGATAAGCGCGCGGCGACATGCCGCAGAGCCGCTTGAAGGCGGTGTAGAATTTCGTCCGCGACATGCCGCACCGGCTCGCAATGCGATCCATCGAAACACTGTCCGATGTGGAATCCAGCAACATCTTCTGGGCCCGAAACAACCACGCATCCGCGGGCTGGATCTCCCGGGTTGCTCCGCAGCAGCCGCGGAGGAGAGCAGTTTCGAGCAGGGCAATCGCCAGCGGGTGCCAGTTCGGCGGACGGCGGCGATCAAGCTGGCAGGTTTCGAGCAGGGCGGCGCGGGCACGCAGAAACTCGGCTCCCGGCAGCCGGGAACAGCGCACCCCCGGCAGAAACTCCGGCCAGCCGGACGGCGGAGTGAGATGGGGCCGCATCAGAAAGTGGACCCACAGCAGATCCCATTTCCCGGCACAACAGAACCGATGGGCGTATTCCGGAGCGATCAGTACAAGATCACGTTTCGCCACCGGAACGTCACCCGAGTCGAAGGAGATTCGGCCGTTGCCGTCGAGCGTCAGAATCAGACTCCAGTCATCGATCCAGCGGCTCTCCCACTCCAGGCCACCCGGTTCGATCACATTGGTCCGCCCGGAGAAGAGGTCCGCCCCGGGAAAGGGACTGATGGAAACAATCGCCATTTTTGAACAAAATTAAAGGGATTCAGAACGATCTTCCATTCTGTTTTCATTACAGTTCAGGTATAATATAGTGAAACCTGGAGCAAAATACAATCAACTGACTGAAAAATAGAAACAGGGAGATGAACAATGTTCGGGTCGAAACTTCCATCACGTGAGCAATTCAACATCGATGAATTTCGCGACAAGGTTCTCGGTTGCTGGACCGGCAAAAACATCGGCGGCACTCTCGGCGCTCCGCTGGAAACAAGTCGCAGCATCCACGACATCAGTTTCTATCTTCAGGATCTCGGAGGGAATCCGGAACCGAATGACGATCTCGATCTCCAGCTGGTCTGGCTGCTGGCGGTGGAACAACACGGTGCCTACCGCCTGACGGAACGGCTCCTCGGGGAGTACTGGATGCGCTACATCACCGGCCCATGGAATGAATACGGCACGGCCAAGGGCAATATCGCCGCGGGCCTCTATCCTCCACTCTCAGGATTCTGCAACAATGAGGAGTGGAAAAACAGCAACGGCGCCTGGATCCGTTCCGAGATCTGGGCCTGTCTCTTCCCGGGAGCTCCGGATGACGTCGCGCACTTCGCCTGGATGGACTCCTGTGTCGACCACACCGGGGACGGGATTTACGCCGAAATCTTCACCGCAACGCTGGAATCCGCCGCGTTCGTCGAAACCGACCTGAACAAATTGATCGATATTGCACTGGCACGAATCCCGGAGGAGTGCCGGGTCGCCCGCAGTGTCCGGATCGCAATCGACTGCCATCGCGACGGTCTGGACTGGAAGACGGCACGCAACCGGATCGTCGAAGACAGCGCCGACCTCGGCTGGTTCCAGGCGCCGGCCAACCTCGGCTTTGTCGTACTCGGCCTCCTTTACGGCGGGGGAGATTTCGGTCGCAGCCTCTGCCTCGCGGTCAACTGTGGTGACGACACAGACTGTACCGGGGCGACAGTCGGGGCCGTACTCGGTATCCTCAAAGGGCGTTCCGGGATTCCGGACGAGTGGGCGGCTCCGATCGGAAACGCAATCAGGACGGTAGCGGTTTCGACCTATCAGCTTTTCGTACCGGCGACCCTCGGCGAGTTGACCGAACGGGTGATCCGTTGCAAGCAGCTGGTCGAAGTCGAGAATCCGACCCTGCCGCACCTCTCCGAAGGGCCGACCAGCATCAGTTCCGACCTCAGGAACCGGTTCGCAGACGGGACGGCCGTCAGAGAGCGGATCTGGCCGCGCAGTTCACGGGCACTCGGATTCGATCTGCCATGGGGCAGATTGACCGTCGAATATGGGACAAGCCCGGTCACGATCCCCGGAGAAACGCAGCAGATCCGGCTTGTCATCGACGACTGTCCGCACAACAACCGCCTGGCCTGCTTCAACTGGAAACTGCCGGAGAACTGGATCATGCGTCCGGGGCCGGCCCAGATGCTTCAGGTCAAGCAGCGTATGAGCTCCGCCCTGACCGTTGAACTTACGCCCGGAGAATTTCCGGCACCGATGGTCTACGTGCAGCTCGAGGTACGGCTTTCCGACCGGCTCGCTCCATTCTGGGTTGCAGTGCCGTTCGAACGGAAAGAAGCCGTCGAGCAGGAGCACCAGATCTACACCGGAGCCTATAAGGACAATGAGGATCGCCGGATGGCGCAGTTCAACGGCATCGTCTACCCGGAACGGTAAAACATTCGTTTCATTCATCCGGGAATTTATCGGGAACATTGCGACATGCGAAAAAGAAGTCAGGACTCTTTTTGTCTTTCCCTGCTGCCGGCGGTACTCTTTCTGTCCGCCTTGACTGCTCAGGGAACGGGGATTCTGCCGGGGAATCCGGAACGTGCCCGCCGACTTGTACCGCAGGGGGCGGTACTGCTCCGGAACGAAGCCGGTGTGCTGCCCCTGCCGTCCGGTGAAAAAATCGCGGTATTCGGTTCCGGGCAGCTCGCATTACAGGCCGGTGGGGGTGGTTCGGCATTTCTCGACCGTACCCCGGTAACCGTGCCGTTGGATGCCCTGCGCCGGGAGTCCGACTCCGGCAACCTCCGGCTGGAACCGGAAACCGAGAAAGCGTACCGGGCCGATTGCAAGCTGAAAGTCACGCCGGAGTTCGCGAAACGGGCCCGCTCCGGCGCCGATACGGCCCTGATCGTACTCTCTCGTTTCGCCGGCGAAGGCAGCGACCGCGCCCCCGGTCCCGGCGGATGGCAGCTGACTCCGGAGGAAGAGGAGATGTTTCAAAGCATCAACGATGCCGGTTTCGAGAAAACAGTTGTCATCCTGAATACTCCTGGACCGGTTGACACCTCCTTTCTCGACCGCTTCCGGATCGACGCGCTGCTGCAGATCCATCTGCCCGGCATGGCGGGCGCTGAAGCACTTGCCGACCTGCTGACCGGGCGGGCGTATCCTTCGGGAAAACTCACCGCGACCTGGGTAAAAACTCTCGATGCACACCCCACTATCCCCACCCTCAATGAAAGCGCGGCTTTCGTCAACTACTATGAGGATATTTTCGTCGGATACCGTTGGTTTTCAACCTTCGATCCCGCCGGAGAGAAGGTCCGCTACCCCTTCGGGTTCGGACTCGGATACACGAGTTTCGAAATCGGAACGATCGAAGCTGAGCACGATGGAACCACAATCAAAGTGACCGCCTCCGTCCGCAACACCGGGAAGCATCCCGGCAGGGAGGTGCTGCAACTCTATTTCGCCGCACCGCAGGGAAAACTCGGACGGCCGGGAGCCGAACTGGCCGCCTTCGCAAAAACCCCGGAGCTCGCTCCGAATGAGGAATGTAAACTGAAGTTGAGTTTTCCGATCGATCAGATGGCCGCCTATGACGATACCGGCCGCAGCGGCAACCATTCCTGCTGGGTATTGGAAGCGGGCGATTACCGGGTTCTGCTCGGCAACAGCCTGCCGGATGCGATGAAACGTCCGGTGCTGACCTTTTCCCAAGCTGAGCCCCGGGTTGTCCAACAACTCTCGGAAAAACTCGTACCTCGGAAACTTCCACGCCGCCTCCTTGCCGACGGCAGTTATGAAACGCTCAGAGAGCAACGGCCGGTCGCTGTCGGGCCGGATCGGGCGGTCCGAATTGAAGGGGAAGCATTCTGCGCCTCTCACCCCGCAGTCCGGATCGAACGCTTTCCGGGAGGTCGTTGCCTGGCATACATGTCCGGTCCGGATCGCCGTTTTGCCGAATATCTGTTGCAAGTGGAACAACCGGGACGTTACACATTGCTCTTCAATGCCGCCAACGGTAACGGCCCGATTGGAGACCTGGTGCTTCTGTCGGTCAACGGCAAGGCGCAGCCGGTGAAAATCGCCGCTCCGCAGAGTCTCCCGGGAGGCGGAGGGAATCCCTGGTACAATTTTGCCGATCTGAAACCCGTAACCGTGGAATTTCCTGCCGGAGAGGTCAGACTGCGTTTCACCTCCAACGGAAATTTCGCCAACCTCGACTACTTTCTGATCGCCCCGGAAGAGGGAAGCGCCGCCCGTTTTGCAGCATTGCGTTCCGAAGGAGAAAATACGGTTCCGGGACAACAGCGGAAACTCCGCCCCCGAAAACCGCGCCGCCCCCATCCCATCAATTTCGTCTGGCTCGAGTTGCTGCAGCAGAAATCCGATCGGATCGACGAGTTTCTGGATCAATTCTCCGATGAAGATCTGATCGATCTTCTGAGCGGAGGAGCCGGCCGGATACTGCGCGGGACCGGAACAATCGGTGTCTCGGCAGTATTCGGGATTCCGGGAGCCGACACTGCCGACGGCCCCGCCGGTCTCCGACTCAATGAGCCTACCACCTGGTGGCCGAATTCCACGCTGCTGGCTTCCAGCTGGGACACGGAACTTGCCGCCGACTTCGGCAGGGCCATCGGCCGTGAGGCGCGTCTCAACCATATTGACATCTGGCTTGCTCCCGGCATGAACATTCAGCGTACCCCCCTCTGCGGCCGCAACTTCGAATACTATTCCGAAGATCCGTTGTTGAGCGGAAAAGTTGCCGCAGCAGTCGCTTCCGGCACGGCAGAAGCAGGGGTCAGTGTTGCTTACAAACATTTTGCCTGCAATAATCTGGAACGCAATCGCAGCGACAGTGACAGCCGCGTTTCGGAGCGGGCTTTGCGGGAGATCTACCTGCGCGGATTCGAAATCGCGCTCCGGGAATCACCGGGCTTGTTTGTGATGTCGAGTTACAACCTGATCAACGGAACCGAGAGCGCCGAGAGTGTTGAATTGCTCGAAGGTATCCTGCGCAAAGAGTGGGGATTCCGTGGAGTTGTGATGAGCGACTGGGAGAACAACTCCTCGCACTCCGCCGAGGTCGCCGCCGGTAACGATGTCAAGATGCCGGAGGGCAACCGTGAAGAATTGATCGCCGCTATACAGTCCGGACAGCTCGACCGTACCGCAATCCGCCGCAGTGCCAGAAGAATTGTCGAAACCATGCTGAAACTCCGAGCCATGCAAAAAGCCGCAGACGCATCCCCGAATTTACCCGTTCAAAAATAATCCAGTCTTCCCAAGGAGGAAAAATCATGCAAAGATCTCTACCCCGTCCCAATTCCACGCCTCATACTCTGACAATTCCTTCTTTCACATTGATTGAATTGCTTGTCGTGATAGCGATCATCGCAATTCTCGCCGCGCTGCTTCTGCCGGCGCTGAACCAGGCCCGCGCAAAAGCAAAGGACATCCAGTGCGCCTCCAACCTGAAGCAACTCTCCCAGTATCTGTCGCTCTACATCTCCTCCAACAACGATGTGGTTCTGGGAGCAACCGGTAACGTCAACCACTACGCATCCTCGCCGGATCCAAACGGCTCCTGGCAGGAGATGCTGATGGTGCTCTATTCTCCCGGAACACCTCTGGCGGAGAACAATTTCATGATCTACCTTGAAAACGGTACGAACTGGGTCCTGCCGCGCGGCCCCTTCGTCTGCCCGGCCAGTGAGCGGTATGAGCGGAACAAGAGCAGCAGGCATTACGGAATCAACTACACCGGCACCTGGAGCAAAACCGAGCCGCACGGTTTTGCCTCCGCGCCGCTGGGGTTGTATGACGTGAAATTCACCCGGATCAAAAATCCTTCACGCCGTGCGGCGTTGTTCGACATCGACCGCTGGGAGAGTTGGGCCCCGGCTTATGCCTCACAGCACAGTGAACTGGTCACCGCGGGACAGGGAACCTGGCGCCATCAGGGAAACAAAGGATTGAACGTCGCATACGCCGATGGCCACGTGGCAGCCGAAAACGGCGGTTCGCTTCCAGCCTCCCGGCTCACCGAAACAACCGGGGAGTTCTGGGGACCTGACAACAACTGACCGCCGGAAGAAAAACCGCAACCTCTTCCATTCCGATGACAGGAGAAACCATGACGTTGAAATCACTCATCCCGTTCCTGTTGCTTTTCGCGATTGCAGGGAACGCCGGAAGCGCGGAACTCCGCTGGAAACCGGGACGGTTCGGCCGGATCACGCAACAGGAGAACGGCAGAATCCTGACCGTCACCGTCCCTCAGGAAGCGGAGGACGGACAGAATTGCGCGGAAGCGGCAATCGATCTTGTTCCATACCGCGGCACAACGGTGGGATTCCGGATTCCCATCCGGGCGGAGCAGGTATCGAAACCGCTGCACAACTACAACGGCGTCAAATTCATGCTCAACTTTCTTGACAGCACCGGAAAGAACCAGTGGTACAACATCAAACACTGTTACGGCAGTTTCGACTGGCAGGAATTGAGTTTCGCCGTACCGGTACCGCCGGATGCCGGTACCGGCCGGGTGATGCTGGGGCTTCAGGAGAGTTCCGGAACCGTACAGTTCAACCTTTCCAGACTCGAGATCAAAACGATCTTCCGCCCCTCCCAGAGCAACTATCGAATCACTTATCCGGAGAAGATCCGCAATACGCCGCCGCTGCGCGGAGTCATGTCACCGACCCGGAACTTCACCCTCGACGACTGGAAAACGTTGCGGGAATGGAACGTAAATCTGGTCCGGGCTCAGCTCTGCCGCAACTGGGGACAGACCGACACCGATCTCGACCTCAAGGAGTATGACGCCTGGCTCGATGACCGGCTCGACCATTTTGAAAAGATGTTCAAGCCGGGTTTCGAAGAATACGGGCTGCGCTTCGTGATCGACCTCCATTCGCCGCCCGGGGGACGTAACTCTTCCAGGGATCTGAGGATGTTCCACGAAAAAAAATATGCCGACCACTTCATCCGGATCTGGGAGAAGATCGCCCGGCGTTTCAAGGGGAATCCGGCGATCTGGGCTTACGATCTGGTCAACGAACCATGTCAGTCGACAGATGCACCATATGATTATCTGAGCCTTCAGAAACGGGCGGCCGAGGCGATCCGGGTCATCGATCCGGACACCCCGATCATCGTGGAGTCGAACAACTGGGCCAATCCGGGTGCCTTCAGTTATCTGGAACCGCTGGAGATGGACAACATCATCTACCAGTGTCATATGTACATTCCCGGTTCCTACACCCACCAGAACCTCACCAACACCTGGGGAGAGAAAGGGGCGAAGCAGGTTCTCGTCTATCCGGGCTGGAGCGATGGAAAATTCTACGACAAGGAGATGGTGCGCAGAGAGCTTGATCCGGTACGGGAATTTCAGAAGCGGCACAATGCGCGGATCTATGTCGGGGAGTTCTCGGCAATCGCCTGGGCACCGGGCGCGGAGAAGCTGCTTGCCGACTACATCGACATTTTCGACGAGTACGGCTGGGACTGGAGCTATCACGCTTTCCGGGAATGGGAGGGCTGGAGTGTCGAACACGAAGGAGAAGACAGCTCTTCCCTGCGCCCCGCGGCGGACACGCCGCGCAAACAGGTGCTGCTGCGGGGATTCGAGAAGAACCTCCGGCCATCGCCTCCGGCAGAGAAAAGATGACCCTTTCCGATACGCGGCACTCAGACGGAGAAAAAAGCGGGAAGCCCACTAGTTCAGAGCGGCGGCCCGCTCATATCCCCAGTCGATCAGTTTGCGGCAGAAACGGTCACGCTCCCGCGCAGACTTGAAACCGGTCACGCAACCGACGATCCGGCGACCGTCGCGCAGTACCGTGAAAGTCAGACAGTAACCGGCATCGTTGGTGAATCCGGTCTTCAACCCGTCAACTCCCGGCCAGCGGGGATTGACCAGCCTGTTGGTCGCAGTCAGCAGTGTCTTCTTCTCCCCTTCGCGGATGGAGTCCTGCTTGGTGGTACTCCACTGCATCACCTGCGGAATCTCGAGCAGATGTTCCGCCACCACCACCATATCGTGGGCGGAACTGGTGGAATTGCCCTTTTCCTTATCCTTCAAGCCACATGGACTGACGAAATGCGAGTGGGTCATGCCGATTCCGGCGGCCCGTTCGTTCATCCTGCGGATGAACGTATCCACATCGCCACCGATGAACTCGGCCACCATCGTCGCGGCATCGTTGGCGCTCTTGATCGTGACCGCCTTCAACAGATCGGAAAGAGGAAACGTCTCACGCGGATCCAGCCAGATTACCCCGGTACGCGGCACCTTCAGAACCGTTCTGCTGATCTTCACCGGAGAAGAGAGTGACAGGGCCGGATTCTTCTCCAGCTCATCAAAAGTCACCAGCAGCGTCACCATCTTGACCATCGAGGCGATCGGCACCGGCCGGTCGGAGTTCTTCTCCCACAAAACCTTGCGACTGTCCAGATCGACCATGAATCCGGAACGGGCCCCGCTGCTGCCGGGAACCACCTTCGCCGGCAGATCCCCATGCAGGGTATTCGAATAGTCGAAAGGCTGACCGAACCGGGGCGGGGTCTCCTGCCGCCGATAGCGCCAGACAGGTTTCGGCGGCGGAGGAGGCGGGGGCTGCACGGTTGCCGGACGCATCTCCTCTTTGCCACCTCCGAAAAGACGCGACCAGAAACCGGTTTTTTTTGCCGGGACAGCCCGGGAAACCGGAACCGCCTGAGAGGAGGAGGCTACCGGTACAGTGACCGCTGCCGGAACCGGCGGAACCGGCGATTCCGCACTCCGGCTCCGCCTCACATGAACGCAGATCACAATTACATGAACGATCACAATCACGGCGATCAGAATCACAAGGAGCCGGAGCCGCGCCCGGGTAATCTCATTCATCGCAGCAATTCCTCCCGGCGCCTTATTTCACGAAAACGCCTTTGGCGACCGCACGATTCATCGCGCTGACCAGAGCGGCGATCGCAGCCCGGTCGATGTTGGAGTGCTCTCCTGCTCCATACACGAGCGCCGAATGGTCAGGATCATTCCCGCAGCGCAATCCGACAAAAGCCATCGCCCGCGCATCAGCATCCTTCCCGAGCGAACGCTCCGAGAAATCCTCCAGCTTGAAGAACGGCATCAGGCCGGATCCTTTCAACGCGTGAACCACCGCCGACAACGGTCCGTTGCCCTGCCCGGAGAGATCGTACTTCTCGCCGTCGATGAACCAGCAGAAATCCGCACCGGAACGATCTCCCACCGAAGCGCGGTGATAGTCATCCATCCGATACCGCCCCTCGATGTTCACGAAATTCCGATAGAAGATCTCGCGAAGCACCTTCGAATCGATCTCTCCGCCGGCTTCGTCCACAAACTTCTGGACAACCTGACCGATTTCAGGATGCATGGTCTTGGGCGGGAAGATCCCGAACTCCTTCTCGAGGACATAGACCACGCCACCTTTTCCGGACTGGCTGTTGATCCGGATCAGTTTCTCGTATTGCCGGCCGACATCCGCCGGATCGAGATGCAGATAGGGAACCTTCCACCCCTGCTGGAAGAAATCGCTGATCTCAGCCCGGTGCTCAAGCCCCTTGCGGATCGCATCCTGGTGCGACCCGGAAAATGCGGTAAAGACCAGATCTCCGGCATAGGGATGACGTGGATGCACCTCGATTCCGGAGTTGCGCTCGACGATCCGCACGATTTCCGGCAGGTTGTCGAACCGCAGGCCGGTCGAAATGCCCCGCGACTCAAAATTCAGCGCCAACACGGCAAGATCAAGATTGCCGGTCCGTTCCCCATGCCCGAAAATCGTTCCTTCCACCCGAGTCGCTCCGGCCAGCAGCGCCAGCTCGCTCGCGGCGACCGCGCACCCCTGATCGTTGTGCGCATGAATGCTCAACGCGGTCTCCGCGAGATAAGGGTATTTCCGGCAGAAGAGTTCGATCATGTCGGCATATTGATTCGGCGGGCGCCGTTCCACCGTCGCCGGCAAATTGAGAATGAAGCTCTCCGGGGTCGACGGTCCCCAGGTCTCCTTGACCGCACAGGAGAGATCCACCACAAAATCGAGGTCGCTGTCGGTGAACTCCTCAGGAGAAAACTCGTAAGCCACCCGTCCCGTCAGCCCCTCGCGTTCAATCGCCTCGCGCACCATCCTGGTGCCGTCAATCGCCATCTGCCGGACTTCGTCACGGTTGTGCCCGAACACAAAACGACCATGCAGATCCGAAGTCGGCACGTAGCAATGGGCAATCGCCTGTTTCACGCCGCGCAGCGATTCGATCGTCCGGTCGATCAGATGCCGGCGCGCCTGGGTCAGAACGGAGATGCGCACATCATCGGGAATCAGGTTCTGCTCGATCAACATCCGCACGAAATTGAAATCATCGGCGGAAGCGGAAGGGAATGCGACCTCGATCTCCTTGAAGCCGATCCGGACCAGCATATTGAAATATTCGAGCTTGTGTTCCGGAGACATCGGCTCGGGAAGCGCCTGGTTGCCGTCGCGCAGATCGACGGAAGCCCAGACAGGCGGCTTTGAGATGACCCGGTCCGGCCAGCGACGATTCTCGATCCTGACCGGTTCCGGATAACGATATTTCGGATACGTACTCATTTGTTCTTCTCTATCGGTAAAATTGTTGCGCCCGTCAGCGGGCGGAAAAATTATTTCAGGAAACGATTCACCATCCGGATCGCCGCACACGCCGCCCCGAATCCATTGTCGATGTTCACCACCGTCACTCCGGATGCACAGCTGTTGAGCATACCGAGAAGCGGGGCCAGCCCACCGAAGTTCGCACCGTAGCCGACACTGGTCGGAACCGCGATCACCGGAGCGGAGACAAGCCCTCCGACCACACTCGGCAACGCTCCTTCCATTCCGGCGATGACGATACAGATGTCGGCCTGTCGCAACCGGTCAAGCCGGGCGAACAGCCGCCCGATGCCGGCCACTCCGACATCAGTCACCAACTCCGCTCCGACACCACACGCCTCCAGCGTATGCAGCGCCTCGCGGGCGACACCGAGATCGCTGGTTCCGGCCGAAACGATCGCCACCAGCCCACGTTTCTCCCGCTCCGGCCCCACCACCTGGAAAGTCCGCGCCAGCGGATCATGGCAGCCCGCTGGAAAACGCTCCGCCAGAACTTCTCCGGCCTCCTTCTCCAGCCGGGTCACCAGCACCGCACCGGTACGCTCGACCATCTCCGGAACGATCACGAGCAGCTGCTCAAGGCTCTTGCCCGCCCCGTAGATGAACTCCGGGAACCCGCAACGCGCTTCACGGTCGAAATCGAGCTCCACGTCACCGGGACCGGCACCTTCCGGAATTTTATCGTTCAAGTCCATAATGAATAAAGAATATAACTTGCGACCCATCAAATATCAAGTATATTATACGGAAAAGCCGGGGGTTTTTCTTTTTCCACCTCCCCCCGGGAACAACCTTTCGAAGAGAATCTGAAATGATGAACTGCCTGATACTGGGCGACGGCGTCTCCGGACGCGCCGCGCTCCGACTCGCCACGCTATTGAAGTTCAACGCCCGGATCGTCACCGATGCGGAATGCTCCGATCCGGAACAGGCGACCGCCGATGCCGAATTGATCGTGACCAGTCCCGGGGTGAAACCACTCGTCTCCCCCCTCTACCGCGCCTCGAAACGCCGTGCCGACACCGGGGAAGCGGAGTTGATCAGCGAACTGGAGTTCGGATTCCGTCATCTGCCGCGACATCGATGCCTCGCGGTCACGGGAACCAACGGCAAAACCACGACAACCGAACTGGTCTGCCACCTGTTGAATGCGGTAGATTGCCGGGCAGTCCCGGCCGGCAACATCGGAATCCCCCTCGCCGACGTCGCAGCGGAAATGCTTGAGGGCAAACTCTCCATCGATGCGTTGCCGGTGGTGGAAACAAGCTCCTTTCAGCTGGAGAGGGTCCGGGATTACGCGCCCCTGGCGGCGGTGCTTCTGAATCTGGAATCCGATCATGTGGATCGTTACGCAGGCGGTTTCGACGAATACAGCCGGATCAAGCGTTCCATCTTCGACCGGGTCGTACCGGAGAACCGGATCTGCGGACTCTCTCTGCCCCCGGAGACGCCCCGCCGGGTGACAATCTCCGGAGATCGCCTGTTTTTCGACGGCCAGCCGCTTGTCGACCTGACCGAAACCAGTCTGAATGCGCCTCACAACCGCGAAAATCTCGCAGCAGCGGTGGAACTGGCGCTTCGGGTGCTGCCCCGGGAACTGGTGACTGCGCCGGAGTTCGCCGAAGCGATCCGATCTTTTGAGCCGAGGCGCCACCGGCTTGAAATCGTTGTTGAACACGACGGGATCCGTTTTATCGACGACTCCAAGGCGACCAACCCCGCCTCGGTCGTTGCGGCGTTGCGAAGCCTCCCCGATCCGGGGTACGCAAACGTGTCGATCCTGCTCGGCGGACTCGACAAGGCAATGGATTTCTCCCCTCTCGCCTCCTGGTCGGCACGGATCAAATTCGCGGCGCTCTACGGAGAGTGCCGGGCGAAAATCGCGGCAGCGATTGGAGACGCCTGCCCGACCGAAGATTGCGGAATGGATTTCTCACGAGCCTTTCAGGCGGCGCTACGCCACGCAAAGACCGGAGATATCGTGCTGCTCTCCCCGGCCTGCGCGAGCATGGATATGTTCCGCAACTATCAGGAGCGCGGCGACCGATTCTCCGAACTGGCAAGAGGGGGCGAACCGCGGAACTGACCGCCGCTCCTTCAGGAACAACTGGAGGCGAAGTGCATCTTCCGGACACTCCCGGAGAGAGTTGACAGTTCCCGGAGGCATGCCTCCAGCTCCCGGGTATTTTTCAGAACTCCCGCCGCCCTCCTTTCGATCGTTCGAAACAGCTTCATCAACCGTATCGACTCCTCCGGTGCGCCGAACACCTGCCAGTCGCCGCGGTAACTGGGCGTCAATCGCGCCCGATGAGTAAAACCGGCAACATCCTTCAAAGGATAACCGAGAAAAACCCCCACTTCATGCGGGAAATCATCGCCGGCAAACCGCCGTTTCAACGTCGCGAGACAGGCCTCAAGCCCCTCCGTCGGCACGTACCCGGCACGCTCCAGGTAGAATGTGACCTTGCGGGAAGCCAGATGTCTCCTCAAGCTGTCCGGATGGTAGAACAATACCAGCACCCCGTTCCCATCGCGCCGCAGAATCACCAGATTCAATCGCAGTTCCCTCAGAATCTCCGGCAGCCGGAGACACGACGCCTCCCCGGGAAGCCGGTAGCAGCGGTTGACGCGCAACAAAGCCGCAGGCTTGACTCCGCTGCGTACCGCGGCAGTCCTGATCAGCAGAAGATGGAGCAGCCGTTTCTTGTGCTCATCGCAGAGAATCGTTTCCGCATGCATCGAAACACCCCAATGTTATTAGTTAAAACTAATTTGATTATCCTTTTCCAACCCCGGTTCATGCAGTTGAAACGGGAAATGAATGGAAGAAATTCTTTTCCGGATTCTCCGACAATTCAATATAGAGGCAATTCTTCGGGTCTGCAAATTAGAAACAGCTAATTTTCTATATTTTTCTCTCGCCCTTTGCATCATCGGGAGAGACGGCAGAAATTCCGGCCGGAAGTCAGGCCGAGGGGAGCGCCGGAACTCGACCGCACCGGACCTCTTCAATGCAGGCGGTAAGTTCCGCCCAGCCGCCGGGGCGATGGCTGGGATCGTTCTCCATCATCAACCGGACCAGTTCGACGCACCCGGGCGACAGATCAGGACAACGCTGCCGCAACGGAACTACATTGCCGCGGCGCAGATTCTCGTAGACATCGGTACAACTGTCACCCGGCACCGGATAACTACCGGAGAGGATGAAATAGAGCGTTGCCCCTAGGCTGTAAATATCGCTGCGCGGATCGACGGAACCACTGTCCTTGAACTGTTCCGGACTCATGAAACGGGGAGTTCCCAGGCTCTGTCCGGCCATGGTGAGAATCGTGGTTCCGGAATCGCCGGCCTGCTTGGCGATGCCGAAATCAAGAAGTTTCACTTCTCCCGTGGAATCGATCATGATGTTCGAAGGTTTGATGTCGCGATGCAACAGCTGGAACTCATTCCAGGCATATGCGAGGGCTCCGGCAACCCGGCGGATGATTTCAACACAGACATCCTCGGGGAACTCCATATCCGCCCTGACCAGCTGTTCGAGGTTGTGCCCGGTAATATATTCCATGACGATGAAGTCCTCGTTCCCGCGGCTGGCGGCCTCATAGACCTTGACGATATTGGGATGATTGAGCTTGCGGCAAAGTTTCCCCTCTCGCAGAAAACGCCGCCGGGCGACCATTCCCCCGCGATCGCCGGCCAACATCTTCAAAACAAACCGCTGAGCGGGATCTGCCGCAGAAGAATCACAGAGATAGAGTCGGCTCATACCGCCGCCGGGCAAGATCTTCAACACACGATATCCGCCAATCACACTGCCCGGCCCAACCGCAACCGGCGGCCGAAACCGGACCCGCCCGCAACGGGGACAACGAAAGAAATCCGGGCGGTCCGCCGCCGGTTCCAACGCGATACCGCATTCCGTACAGAGTATTCTCTCCATCGAACCAGTTACCCGGTCTCCGGATATCACGATGGTTTTATCCTCGTCCTCCGCCATGTGCAGCCTCCACTCCACTGCCGGGGATCTGCAGGGTTCAACGGCAAGCAACTCTCCGCCTAATCAGGACGGCCGGAAATGCCCCGTTCATTCCGGCTTCTTTAAAGTAGTCTCTTTTTCTTTTTTTTCAAATGACTCGCCTTATTCCTTTCAGGAAACAGGTTTCAAGCCAGGAAACCTCTTTGAAAATTCGAATCCCGGGATGAAATTTTCGTTAAATATCGGTTAAAAGCGACGATTGCAAATCGTTTTCCGGAGAAGATGCACTATATTGAAAGATACGGATAAGTTTACAGGAAAATTCGGAATCCATACGTCAACAAAATCCGCCGGGGATGTTCCGGAGACGGTCAGCGATCCTTTCTGACAAAGGCGGGTAAAACGGAGGAGAGATTGTCATGTTTCATTGTGTGCTGGATTTTCTGCCCCTTGTCGCCATCCTTGCGGCTGCGGTACTGTGCGGCTATTGGCTGGGTCGCTTCCGGCTGAAACGCCCGAATGCGCCCGTTCCCGGCGCAGGGGATGCGAATGAAGAGGAAATTGTCCCGACACCGGTGGAGTGTGTGCACTCCGATCAGCTGGCGAACGCGGCGGTCAATTCAAGCCTGTACCATTTCGACAAGCTCAACCAGCTGGCGGTTGCCGGCTGCTGGCAGGTCCGGATGGAATGCAACGCCTCAGAAAACTACTGTCGCGTCACCACGGAAACAAAGTTGCGCCGTTTCGTGAAAGTGGAATCGCTGAACGACGGGCTGCTGATCCGCTATACCGGGAAACGCCGGCCGACGCTGCCGATGACCATAGAACTCAAAACCACCGGACTCCCGGCGAAAATCAAGGGGATCGGCGCAAATTCCATCGTGGTGGAAAACGTCGAGGGCAACGCACTCTGCTGCAAGGTTTCCGACAACGGGCGCCTGGTACTGCGGGGCGGTTCGGTTGATGAATTTACCTTGAAGCTCTGCGGATCCTCGCAGGCGGAATGCCGGGGGAAATTCGTCCACGCCGACCTCGACGTTTCCGGTGCGAGCACGGCGGCGGTCAGCGGGCGGACGGGCAGCGTCGATGCGCGGATTTCCGGCGCGTCAAAACTCAACCTCGCCACCGCCGAACGTGCCGAGCTTGAAGTCAGCGGCGCGAGCAAAGTCCGGATCGATGTCGATAAAAAACTCACCGGGGACGTCGCCGGCAGTTCAACCGTCAAATACTCCGGAAAAATCGCCTGTCCCGACATGCGCGTCAGCAGCTCCTCCAAAGTCAAACCGGTTGCCGCCCGGCGGGACGACGCGGACTGATGTTTCCCGGAGTTGTGCGACCGGCCCGACTGCGGAAGGTCCATTCCATTGAAATGCAGAAAGGCTCCAGATGAGCACCTCCGACTGGGAACGATTGACAGCCGCCGCCGAGGCGGTTCTGAAGCCACGCCGGATTTCAAAATGGATCGAAGTCGGCGGCGTAGCAGCTGCAATTCTGACAGACCGGGATAACATCCACACCGGTGTCTGCATCGATTCGGCATGTTCGCTCGGCATGTGCGCAGAACGCAGTGCGGCTGCCCGTATGTTGACCTGTGGGGAAAACCGCATTGTGAAAATCGTCTGCCTGAATCGGAACGGTTTCCTGCCGCCTTGCGGTGCATGCCGGGAGTTTCTGATGGAACTCGATCCGGGCAACTCCGGGATGAAGATTCTTCTACCCGGAAATCGCATTGCAGAACTCCAGGAACTGTTACCGGAATGGTGGGGGGAAAAATTGTAAAATGGCGGCTGACCGGAATGGATTTTCGGTTCGTGCGGCTCTTCCGAAAGATGCCCCGGCCCTCGCGGAACTCCATATGCGCGCCTGGGAAGACGCTTATCGAAACATTCTCCCCGAAGAAGCGATCAGGAAAGTCAATGCCGGGCGCATGCGCCAGTGGCCGGAACTGCTGCGGGATCCTTCCCAGCACCACTTCGTCGCGCAATGTGAAGATGAAATCGCAGGTTTCATCGGAATACGTCCCTGGCATGACTCCGGGGAATACGGAGCCGGGGAGATCGGAGGCTTGTATGTTGCTGCGAAATATTGGAACAGGGGAATCGGTTCGGCTTTGCTCGCCCAAGGGATCAGGGAACTGCTGAGCCGCAACATGCGCCCCATCCGCCTCTGGGTCCTGGAAAACAATCTCAGGGCCAGACGCTTCTACGAAAACAATCGATTCCGATATGACGGCACCCGCAAGGAAGTCGTGATCGGCACACGCCAGATCGAACTGTGTTATCGTTTCGAAGAGGCCTACTGAACTCTCCCAACCGCGCCTCGCCCGGCCCCTGAGGCAATCGCAGCGTCCAATCTGCCCGCAACAAAAAACCCGTTCCACATTTCTGCGGAACGGGTTTTCGATCCAGAACCGGGATTATTTGCCGGAAACCACACCGTGCTCCTTGAAAGCGCGGGTCATCGCAAATTCACCCAGCTTGTGCCCGACCATGTTCTCCGTGATGAAAACCGGGACGAACGATTTGCCGTTGTGAACGTTGAAAGTATGACCGACGAAATCCGGAATAATCATCGACCGGCGCGACCAGGTCTTGATCGCCACTTTCTGCCCCTTCGGCATCTTTTCGACTTTATCGATCAGGTACTGATCCACGAAAGGACCCTTTTTAATCGATCTGGCCATTACTTCTTCCTCCGTTCAACGATGAAGTTCTTCGAAGTCTTCTTCGGATTGCGGGTCCGCTTGCCCTTGGCCAGCTGGCCCCACGGCGACACCGGATGGCCGCCGCCGGAGGTGCGGCCTTCACCGCCACCCATCGGATGGTCGACCGGGTTCATCGCCACGCCGCGGACATGCGGACGGAAGCCCTTGTAGCGCTTCTTGCCGGCCTTGCCCATCTTGACGTTCATCAAATCCAGATTGCCGATCTGGCCGATCATCGCGCGGCAGTTCAGATTGATCATCCGGACTTCGCCCGAAGGCAACTTGATCTGCGCATAAACCTCTTCCTTGCCGCGGAGCGTCGCGACCTGGCCCGCCGAACGGACCAGCTTCGCGCCGTTGCCCGGCTGCAACTCGATGCAACAGACGCTGACGCCGACGGGAATGTCGCGCAGCTTCATGCTGTTGCCCGGCTTCAGCTCGGCTTTCGGACCGTTCATCACCGTATCGCCGACCTTCAATCCGACCGGGGCGAGAATGTACGACTTCTCCCCGTCGGCATAGTTGAGCAACGCGATGTTCGCGGTGCGGTTCGGATCGTATTCGATCGAAACAACCTTCGCCGGCACGCCTTCCTTGGACCGCAGGAAATCGATCATGCGGTAACGCCGCTTGTTACCGGCCCCGCGAAAGCGGGTGGTGACCCGGCCGTAATTGTTCCGGCCGCCGGTGGATTTCTTACCCTTTACCAGACTCTTTTCCGGAGTCGTCGTGGTGATCGTGGACTTGTAGTCCATCACCGCCATATGACGCCGGGAGGGAGTCACGGGATTAAAACTCTTAACCGCCATTTGAACTGTTCTCCCCCGTCTTAGATGATTTCAATGCTGCCTTCGGACAAGGTGACAACCGCCTTCTTCCAGTCGGGACGGCGGCCCTTCTTCATCGAACGGCCCGCCCGCCGGGTCTTGCCCTGGCAATTGATGATGTTGACCGATTTGACCTTGACGCCGTTGAACAACTCCTCAACGGCACGACCGATCTCAATCTTCTCAGCGTCGCTCTTCACCTTGAACGTGTACTTCTTCTCCTGCATCAGGGCGTTGCACTTCTCGGTGACAACCGGCGCGATAACGATATCAAACGCACTTCTCATGACTGTTCCTCCTTACGCCAGCCGCTGGATGAACTTGTCCAAGCCGTCCTTGGTGAAAAGGAGCTTCTTGAAGCGCAAAAGTTCATACACGTTGACCGTGTCCGACTTGCGGAGCACGAGGTTCGGAATGTTTCCGGTCGCGCAGATCGAAGCCTCGTCAAGCTCCGGCAGCGAAACCATCACGGTATCGTCGGCGATCGACAGGTTCTTCAGGATCGCAAACGCGTTCCGGGTCTTGTGGTCCGGCAGATCAAACTTGTCAAGCACAAGTACATCACCCTCGACAATCCGCTCGGAAAGCGCACGCTTCAGAGCAAGCACCAGAACCTTTTTATTGACTTTCTTCGCGAATGAACGCGGACGGGGCCCGAAAATCGTACCGCCGCCAACCCAGACGGGACTCCGGCTCGAACCGGCACGGGCACGCCCCATGCCTTTCTGACGGAACGGCTTGGCGCCGCCGCCGGAAACTTCGCCGCGGGTCTTGGTGCAGGCGGTACCGGCACGCTGTCCGGCAAGGTAGGCAACCACCGCGTCATGCACGGCCTGCTCGCCCTTTTCAAGCTCGATCACACCTTCCGGAATGGCATATTCGCCGACCCGGGCACCTTTGCAATCAAGGATATCCAAAGTTTTCGACATCTTGCTCACCTATTACTTCGTTGCGCCCGGCTGCTTCTTGATCGCACTCCGGATCAACAAAATACCTCCATTGGCGCCGGGAATCGCACCCTTCACCAGAAGTACATTGTCTTCCGCCATCACCCGGACAACCTGCAGATTCTGCACCGTCCGGCGGGCATTGCCCATGTGACCAGGCATCCGCTTGCCCTTGATCACGTTGCCTGGCCATTCGCAGCAACCGATCGAACCCGTACGACGGGTCCACGCGCCGCCATGGCTGCCGCGGCCACCGCCGAAACGGTAGCGCCGAACCACCCCCTGGAACCCGCGCCCCTTGGTGGTCCCGACCACATCGAGACGATCATTCGCCGCGAAAAGCTCAGCCGTCAACACCGTACCCGGCGCGGGAGTCTCCTCCCCGGCAGCCACGCGAATCTCACGCAGCACCGACGGCAGCTTGTCCCCGGTGACGCCGGCCTTCGCCAGGTGACCGGCGCGGGCTTTGGTCACATTCTTCGCCTTACGCTCGCCGAACCCCAGCTGGATGGCCGCGTAACCGTCGCGCTCGACCGTCTTGACATCGGTCACAACGCACGGACCGGCCTGAACCACCGTCACCGGGATCAGCACGCCCTTCTCGTCGTAGACCTGAGTCATTCCGACCTTTTTACCGATTAATCCTTTCATATTTTCTCCTTTCGTGAGAAATTTCGATACTTGCCCCCAATCGGTCGGAGGCATTGGTATCTAGGGTTCTAACCTCAGAACCCGGTCTTGATCGTAATGTCCACACCGGCGGGGAGGTTGAGCTTCTTGAGCTCATCGACCGTCTTTGCCGTCGGGTTGACAATGTCCAGCATACGCTTGTGCGTCCGGATTTCAAACTGCTCCATCGACTTCTTGTCGACGTGAGGCGAACGGTTCACCGTCCAACGCTCGATCCGGGTCGGAAGCGGAATCGGACCGGCAACCATCGAACCGGTACGCTTGGCCGCTTCAAGAATCTCATTGACCGACTGATCCAGAATCCGGTGCTCGTAAGCCTGAAGACGAATCCGGATACGCTGGGTTTTTCCCGTAGCCATAGCTTATTTCTTCTCCACAATTTTATCTTGAATTTGTTTCGGAACACGCTCAAAGTGCGCCGGCTCCATCGAATAGGTGGCGCGACCGCGCGACAACGAACGAATCGCAGTCGCGTAACCGAAGAGTTCGGCCAGCGGAATGTTCGCCTGGATACGGCTGCTGCCGTTGCTGCCGGCATCGATCGTCACGATCTGACCGCGACGACTGGTGATATCGCCGATCAGGTCGCCGGTATTCTCGTCCGGAGCGGTCAGCTCCACCTTCATGATCGGCTCAAGCAACATCAAACCGGCCTTGCGGGCAGCTTCCTTGAATGCCATCGAACCGGCAATCTTGAATGCCATTTCCGAAGAGTCGACCGGATGGTACGAACCGTCAAGCAACTCAACCTTGAAGTCGATCACGGGATAACCGGCAAGAACGCCACTCTGCGCAGCTTCCCGAATCCCCTGCTCGATCGGTTTGATGAACTCTTTCGGGATGTTGCCACCGACCACCTTGTTCTCAAAAACGATCCCGCTGCCGTTTTCCCCGGGAATCAGGTTGATGATACAGTGACCATACTGGCCGCGACCACCCGACTGCCGGACGAACTTCATGTTCGAATCGGCCGAAGCGCAGAGCGCCTCGCGATACGCAACCTGCGGAGCACCGGTGTTGGCTTCAACCTTGAACTCACGGACCAGTCGGTCGAGAATGATCTCAAGATGCAGCTCACCCATACCGGAAATGATCGTCTGCCCGGTCTCCTCATCGGAATGAATCCGGAAGGTCGGATCCTCGTCGGAAAGGGCAATCAGCCCCTTGGAAAGCTTGTCGCGGTCACCGGAGGATTTGGGCTCGACGGCAATCGAAATCACCGGCTCGGGGAAGTTCATCGATTCCAGCACGATCGGCTTATCCTCGAGACAGAGCGTGTCGCCGGTGGTCACGTTCTTGAGACCGACCGCCGCGGCGATATCGCCGGAGAAGATCTCTTCGTGCTCTTCGCGCTGATTCGCGTGCATCTGCAGCAGACGCCCGAGACGCTCGCGTTTTCCGGTACGAGGATTGAGCACCGTCATCCCCTGCGCGGCGACGCCGGAGTAGACCCGGAAATAGTAGAGTTTTCCGACAAACGGGTCGGTCATGATCTTGAAAACCAGCGCCGAAAACGGCTGAAGGTCGCCGACATGGCGGGTCAGCGGAGCGCCCGTCGTCGGATCACTGCCGTTGATGTCCCAGATATCGATCGGGCTCGGCAGATAGTCAACTACGATATCGAGCAACGGCTGCACGCCTTTGTTCTTGAATGCGGTGCAGCAGGCCACCGGTACGATACGGGCACCGCAGGTCGCCCGGCGGATCGCCGCCTTGAGCTGGTCATGGGTCGGAGCCTCTTCCGCGAGGAAAAGCTCCATAATCTCGTCATCGACCTCGGCCACACATTCAACCAGATGGTTGTAAGCTTCCTCACGACGGGTTGCCAGCTCACCGGAGAGCTCCTCTATTTTCATGTTGACGCCGTTATTCGCGTCGTCAAAGTAGATCGCCTTGCCTTCCAGGACGTCGATCACACCCTTGAAATCATTTTCCTTGCCGATCGGCAGCATCAATGGAACAGGGGTCGCGCCGAGTTTCGTTTTGATTTCAGTGACGACGCCTTCAAAATCGGCACCAGTACGGTCCATCTTGTTGACCAGCGCAACAACGGGAACATGGTACTTCTGCGCCTGACGCCAGACAGTCTCCGTCTGGGGCTGAACTTTACCGACCGAGCAGAAAACCGCGACCGCGCCATCGAGAACACGGAGCGAACGCTCCACCTCCGCCGTGAAGTCCACGTGTCCGGGAGTGTCGATGATGTTGATACGATGGTTCTTCCAATAACAGGTGGTGGCGGCGCTGGTAATCGTGATGCCGCGTTCGCGTTCCTGCTCCATCCAGTCCATCGTAGCGGTACCCTCGTGGGTATCACCGATCTTGTAGTTGACTCCGCAGTAGAAGAGAATACGTTCCGTCAAAGTGGTCTTGCCGGCATCGATATGTGCCATGATGCCGATATTGCGGGTGTTCTTCAACGCGACTTTACGATGCGGAGACTCATGAAATTGGGTCTTGTCTATCTCGGTACTCATAATCGTTCACTGTTCCGGCGCATTACCAGCGGTAATGGGCGAACGCCTTGTTCGCCTGCGCCATTTTAAAGGTATCTTCTTTCTTCTTGATCGAGGAGCCGGTGTTCTCAAACGCATCCAGAAGCTCGCCGGCCAGCGATTCGGTCATCGATTTGCCCTTGCGGCCACGGGAATAGGTGGTGATCCAGCGCATCGCCAGAGCAACCTGCCGCTCAGGATCGACCTCGATGGGCACCTGGTAGGTCGCACCGCCGACACGGCGGCTCTTCACCTCCAGCTTCGGCTTGACGTTCTCAAGCGCCTGCTGGAAAACCTCGATCGCCTGCATATCCGGCTTCCTGGCCTGGATCAGGTCAAACGCGCCGTAAACGATCTGCTGCGCAGTGGATTTCTTGCCGCGGCTCATGATCGTATTGATCAGACGGGCCACCAGCTCACTGTTGTACTTGACATCGGGAATCAGCTCCCGCTTGACTGCTTTGCGTCTTCTCATCTGTTTCGCACCCTATATGAATTATCGATCCGTTGCTTATTTCTTCTTGCCCTTCGGAGCCTCTTCCTGACCCGGCTTCGGCCGCTTTGCGCCGTATTTGGAACGGCCCTGCCGACGCTTGTCGACCCCGAGGCTGTCCAACGCGCCGCGGACGATGTGATACCGCACGCCGGGAAGGTCACGGACACGACCGCCCTTGACCAGCACCACGCTGTGCTCCTGAAGATTGTGACCTTCGCCGCCGATGTACGCGGTGACCTCCTGGCCGTTGGTCAGACGGACACGGGCGATTTTACGCAACGCCGAGTTCGGCTTCTTCGGCGTACGGGTAGTGACCTGCAGACAGACGCCGCGGCGCTGCGGACAGGCGCTCAACGCCTTGGATTTGCTTTTCTTGTCCTTCTCTTCGCGCCCGAAACGCACCAACTGGTTGATTGTCGGCATAACAAACTTCCTAATTTTTTATACTAAAAATGTGATTGTTCACCATATTCGGCATACATCAAAGACTCATAAAATAATACCGGAAAGCACTTTTTGCAAATTGCCAGCCGTATTTTTTTCCAAAAACCATCGATACGCCGGCCAAAACCGGCAGCCCGGCGCGGCGGAAACCGACCGCCGCACCGGCACCGTTGGAAATCAGAACTCACTTTCCTCGGGCTCTCCACCGAACTCACCGTCGAGATCGAACCCGTCGTTTTCCACTTCGGGAACCAGCTCGCGCGCCTCGTCCGGCAGATCCTCCTCATCGTCGGCGAAGAGCGCCTTCGTATCCGAGAGATCGGAATCACGCCACGCCGCGGCAATCTCTTCGACCGACCGCTCACCCGGTTCCTGCGTCGGCAGCTCCGGCTCAATCTCCTTGCCGAGGTATTTGAGCCGGATCGACTGCATCATCTCGGTACCGGTTCCGGCCGGGATCAGGTGCCCCGTGATCACGTTCTCCTTGAAGCCGTTCAGGTTGTCCACCTTGCCGAGCGTTGCGGCCTCGGTCAGGATGCGGGTGGTATCCTGGAACGACGCCGCCGAAATGAAGCTTTCCGTCTCCAGAGCCGCCTTGGTGATACCCAGCAGAATCGGTTCGGCCTCGGCCGGTTTGCCGCCCTTGTCGATCACCTCACGGTTGATCCGGTCGAACTCGGTCCGGTCGAGCTGTTCACCGGGCAGGTAATCGGTCGAACCGGATTCGGTGATCCGGACCTTCTGCATCATCTGCCGGATGATGATTTCGATGTGTTTGTCATTGATCTCCACACCCTGCGCACGGTAGACCAGCTGGATCGCGTCGACCAGATGCCGCTGCAACTCATGAACGCCGCAGACCTCCAGCAGCGTGTGCGGCACGATCGACCCTTCGGTCAACTTCTGCCCCTTGTGCACGAAATCACCCTTGCTGACAGTCAGTTGCTTGTGCGCCGGAATGTTGTTGTGCTCCTCGGTCATGCCGGCCTCCGGATCGCGGATCAGCAGCTGGCGCTTGCCGCGGCTGATCTTGTCCACCTCGACAAAACCGTCGATGCGGGCGATCTCGGCGACATCTTTCGGCACCCGCGCTTCGAAAAGCTCGGCGATACGCGGCAGACCGCCGGTGATGTCCTTGTTCTTGGCCGACTGCCGCGGCACACGAGCCACCACCATACCGGGGGTCACCTTGGCTCCCGCCTTGGTCATCAGCACCGCGCCGGCCGGCAACGGATAGTTCGCAAGGAACTCGCCTGCGGGACCGATGATCACGATCTGCGGATGCAGGTCTTCGCGGTGCTCCATCACGGTACTCTGATCGGCACCGCCGCGTTTCTGCTTCTGGAGCGTGACGCCTTCCACCAGGTCGTGGAGTTCCACGGTTCCGGCCTCTTCGATGATGATCGGCACGTGGTTCGCTTCCCACTGCACGAACACCTCGTTCGCCTTGACGGTGTCACCGTCGTTCTTCTCGATCACGGCACCGGCTTCAAGCTCGTAGCGATCAAGCTCGGCCTCCTTCAGCGCATCCCCCCAGAAATCGTAGTCCTTGTTGTAGACCGTACCGAGCGCCTCGGCTTCGAACTGGGCACGTTCCCGCGCCACCTTCTCGGCCTTGCGTGCAACTTCCGGATCGTAGACGATCACATAGCCGTTCTTGTTGACGACGACCGTCTTCCCCTTCTGGTTCTTGATCGTACGCACGTTGAAGAGCTTGATGGTACCGTCGTGGCGCGATGCGATCACCGGCTGCTTGTAGGCGCTCGACGCGGTTCCGCCGATATGGAACGTACGCATCGTCAGCTGGGTGCCCGGCTCTCCGATCGACTGGGCGGCGATGATGCCGAGGGCGTCGCCCTCCTTCGCCTGCCGGTCGCTGGCCAGGTTGCGTCCATAGCACTTCACGCAGACGCCGCGGAGCGTTTCGCAGGTCAGCGTCGAGCGGATCAGCACCCGATGGATGCCGCGCTTTTCGATCAGATCCACCACGGCGGGGGTGAACTCCTCGCCGGCGGCGATGATCAGACGACCGTCCGCATAAGCGGGGTCGCGGATATCCTGTGCACTGAAGCGCCCGAGAATGCGGTCGCGCAACGGCATGATCACCTCGTCACCCTCGATGATCGCACTGGTCCAGACCCCCTTGCTGGTACCGCAATCCTGTTCACGGCAGATGATGTCCTGTGCGACATCGACCAGACGGCGGGTCATGTAACCGGAGTCCGCGGTCTTCAACGCGGTATCGGCCAGCCCCTTGCGGGCGCCGTGGGTCGAAATGAAGTATTCCAACACCGACAGACCTTCACGGAAGTTGGAGATGATCGGCCGCTCGATGATGTCGCCCGACGGCTTCGCCATCAGACCGCGCATACCGGCGAGCTGACGGATCTGATCTTTGCTGCCACGGGCCCCGGAGTCGAGCATCGCATAGACCGGGTTGATCTCGCCGCGGCGTGACGCGGTCTCCAGCCGGACGAACAACTCGTTGGCCACCGCATTCGAAGCCTGCGTCCAGATGTCGATCACCTTGTTGTGCCGTTCCCCCTCGGTCAACAGACCGTTGTTGTACTGTTCAAGCACGTTGGCGATCTGGGCTCGGGCATTCTCGATGATCTCCTCCTTCTTCTCGGGCACCTGGAGATCGGCGATCGAAATCGACAGCCCTGCCAGCGTCGCATGGCGGTAACCGAGATCCTTGAGATCATCAAGCAGTTTGATGGTCGCTTCATGACCGGCGATCTTGTAGGAGTCGCTGATCAGGCGGCCGAGTTCCTTCTTCTTCGCGATCTGGTTGTAGAAACCGAGACGCTCGTCCCAGATCTCATGGAAGATGCAACGGCCGGGAGTCGTCAGGATGAACCGGCTCTCCTTGTCGCCGTACAACGTATCCTTGCCGTAGTCGGGATTCGGGATCCGGACCGCATCGTGGATCTTCAGATATCCCGCCTGCATCGCATAGAGAACTTCGAAATAGTCGCGATAAAGTTTCGCCTTCTCCTTGTTGCGCGGCTCGCAGGTCAGGTAGTAGCTGCCGAGCGTGATGTCCTGGGTCGGTGACGCGATCGGCTTGCCGTTGGCCGGCGAGAAAATGTTGTTCGGAGAGAGCATCAGGAGCTTGGTCTCCATCTGCGCCTCGTTCGACAGCGGCACGTGCACAGCCATCTGGTCACCGTCGAAGTCTGCGTTGTACGCGGTACAGACCAGCGGGTGCAGACGGATCGCCGACCCCTCGATCAGCACCGGATCAAACGCCTGAATACTCAACCGGTGCAGCGTCGGCGCACGGTTCAGCATCACCGGATGCCCTTTGGTCACTTCATCGAGGATATCCCAGACCACCGGTTCGCCGCGTTCGATCATCTTTTTCGCGCCGCGGACGGTATGGGCATACCCGCGCCCCTTCAGATGGCGGATGATGAACGGCTCAAAGAGGATCATCGCCATCTTTTTCGGCAGACCGCACTGGTGAATCTTCAGCTCGGGGCCGACCACGATCACCGAACGGCCGGAATAATCCACACGCTTACCGAGCAGGTTCTGACGGAAACGTCCCTGCTTGCCCTTGAGCATGTCGGAGAGTGATTTCAGAGGCCGGTTCCCGGCACCGGTCACGGCACGCCCGTGACGGCCGTTGTCGAGCAGCGAATCGACCGCCTCCTGCAACATGCGCTTCTCATTGCGGATGATCACTTCAGGAGTCCGCAGCTGGAGCAGGCTCTTCAGGCGATTGTTGCGGTTGATCACACGCCGATAGAGGTCATTGAGGTCGCTGGTCGCGAACCGTCCGCCCTCGAGCGGAACCAGCGGGCGCAGATCCGGCGGAATCACCGGAAGCACCGAAAGCATCATCCACTCGGGCCGCGAATTGCTCATCATGAAGCCTTCGACCAGGCGCAGACGCTTGGCCAGCTTCTTGCGGATCGCCTTGTTGCGGGTTCCCTCGAGGCTGACTTCGAGTTCTGCCTTCAGAGCGGGCAGGTCCACGCGCTCCAGCAACGTCTTGATCGCCGGGGCGCCCATGTCGGCGATGAACGCATCACCGTAATCCTCGCGCGCCTGATGGTATTCGATCTCCCCCATGGTCTGCCCGACCTGAAGCGGAGTATCGCCCGGATCGGTAACCACATACTCTTCGTAGTAGATCACGCGCTCGAGCGACTTGGCGGTCATGTCGAGAATCAGACCGATTCGACTCGGCATGCACTTGAAGAACCAGATGTGCGATACCGGCACCGCCAGCTCGATATGCCCCATGCGCTCACGACGCACCTTGGCCTGGGTCACCTCGACGCCGCAGCGGTCGCAGACAATGCCCTTGTGCTTCACGCGCTTGTATTTGCCGCAGTTACACTCCCAGTCGCGGGTCGGCCCGAAAATACGTTCACAGAAGAGGCCGCCCTTCTCCGGCTTGAAACTGCGGTAGTTGATCGTCTCGGGATTCTTGACTTCCCCGAACGACCAGGAACGGATCACTTCCGGTGAAGCCACGTTGATCGAGATCGCACCGAACGAAGACACCGAGCTCTTGCCCAGCAGTTCCCGGTAAGCATAAGTATTGTCAATCAAGGTAAGTTCCTCCTCGAATTAGTTTTCGCTCGTCTTCTTGACGGTACGGATATCGAGCCCGAGGCTCTGCATCTCCTTCAACAACACGTTGAAGGATTCCGGCCGACCGGCCTCTAGCACATTCTGCCCCTTGACGATCGACTCATAGATCCGGGCACGCCCGGAGACATCATCCGACTTGACCGTCAGCATCTCCTGCAGATTGTACGCCGCGCCATAGGCCTCAAGCGCCCACACCTCCATTTCACCGAAACGCTGACCGCCGTGCTGCGCCTTGCCGCCGAGCGGCTGCTGAGTCACCAGCGAGTAGGGACCGACCGCACGGGCATGGATTTTGTTCGCAACCAGATGGTCCAGCTTCAGCATGTAGATCTGGCCCACCATAACGCGCTGATCGAATTTGTCCCCGGTGCGGCCGTCATAAACGTCGGCCTTGCCGTCATAGACCCATTCGCCGGCCTCATTCTGCTTGAAACCCCAATGATAGTCATGGCCCTCTCTGGCGGTGAAGGCATCGTTGCCCTTCTTCATCAGCTCGATGATTTCGTTTTCGCTGATACCGTCGAACACCGGAGTGGCCGCCTTGATGCCGAGCATCTTGGCCGCCCAGCCGAGGTGGGTTTCAAGCACCTGGCCGATGTTCATGCGGCTCGGCACGCCGAGCGGATTGAGCACGATATCGACCGGAGTGCCATCCTCGAGGAACGGCATGTCCTCAACCGGAACGATCCGCGAAACGATACCCTTGTTTCCGTGACGGCCGGCCATCTTGTCACCGACCTGCAGTTTGCGCTTGCAACCGACATAGACCTTGACGCGCTTGATCACTCCGGATTCGGCCGCATCGGCGGCGTCACCGCTGTTGGCAAGCCGGCGACGTTTCTCCTCGTTCTCCTCGAACTGCGGGACAAACGAATTGATGATCTCGCTGATCGTCTTCTTGAGATCGCAATCCTCCATGCTCCAGCAATCGTAGTGGGTCGCAAGTTTCTGAATCGAACTCTTGGTGACCTTGCGATTGGAACTGATCAGGATCGCATTCTCGCGCGACGGCGACATGTCGAAGATCGGATAAGGCAGCTTGATCCCGAGCAGCACGTCGGCAAGGCGATTGGTCAGATCCTCCACCAGACCGTTGTAGATGTCGCGGCAATCGTTCTTCAGCAGCTTCTCCTGCCGCTTCGCCTCACTCTTGGTCTGAGCGGCACGGGCGGGATCCTTGGCGTATTCGGTGCGGATATCCATCACGATACCGCCCTTTCCGCTGGAGACCATCAAACTCGAATCCTTGACATCCGCCGCCTTTTCACCGAAGATCGCCCGCAACAGACGTTCTTCCGGCGCAAGTTCGGTTTCGCTCTTCGGCGTGATCTTGCCGACCAGGATGTCGCCCGGTTTGACTTCGGCACCCTCGTAGACGACACCGCGGCTGTCGAGATTTCGCAATGCATCCTCGCTGACGTTCGGAATGTCGCGGGTGATCTCCTCCGGACCAAGTTTCGTCTCACGGCTGGTGATCTCAAATTCATCCACATGGACACTGGTATAGACATCCTCCTTGACCAACCGCTCGGAGACGATGATCGCGTCTTCGAAGTTGTACCCGCACCACGGCATGAATGCGACCAGCACGTTGCGCCCGAGCGCCAGCTCTCCGCCCTGCGTCGCAGCACCGTCGGCAAGGACATCACCCTTTTTGACGGCGGTTCCCCGCAATACCACCGGACGCTGATTCACACAGGTGCCCGCATTGCTGCGCAGATATTTGTAGAGCCTGTAATACTGGTAGGAACTCTTCGGCGCATCGGCGGCCGGCATTTCGCCGTCCGGCGTCACGACGATGTGTTCGGAACAGACTTCAGCGACAATACCGTCTGCCTTCGCTGTGACCACCGCACGGGAGTCGCGGGCGATCCGGGCCTCAAGACCGGTACCGACGTAGGGAGCCTCCGGCATCAGAAGCGGAACCGCCTGACGCTGCATGTTCGACCCCATCAACGCACGGTTCGCGTCATCGTGCTCAAGGAACGGAATGATACCTGCCGCCGCGCTGACCAGCTGCTTCGGCGACACGTCCATATACTGCACCTCTTCGCGCGGATGCTCTTCGGATTCCCCGCGATAACGGCTCATGATCATCGGGCGGATGAAACGATTCTCCTCATCAAGCAACGCGTTTGCCTGCGCGATCACGAACTGCTCCTCCTTGTCGGCAGTCAGATAATCAATCTGGTCCGTGACGCGCCCGTCGATCACCTTGCGGTACGGAGTTTCGAGGAAACCGTACTCGTCAATGATCGCGTAGAGCGACATGGAGCTGATCAGACCGATGTTCGGCCCTTCCGGCGTCTCGATCGGACAGATACGGCCGTAATGGCTGGAATGAACGTCGCGCACTTCAAATCCGGCACGTTCACGCGACAGACCGCCGGGCCCCAGCGCGGAGAGGCGGCGCTTATTGGTCAGCTCGCTCAACGGATTGGTCTGATCCATGAACTGCGAAAGCTGGCTGCGGGCGAAAAAGTCACGGATCACACCGGCAAATGCCTTCGGATTGACCAGCTTGGAAGGTGTGACATTCTGCTCGTCAAAAGTCATGCGTTCCCGCACGAGACGCTCCGTCCGGAGCAATCCGGCACGGCACTGGTTCTGCAGGAGTTCACCGACCGTACGGACACGACGGGCTCCCAGGTGGTCGATATCATCCACCTGACCACCGACGTGACGCAGCTTGATCAACATCTTTGTCGCCGCCATCAGATCCCGTGGATCGAGGACACGCAGGCTCAGCGGAATGTCCTGTTTCAACCGCTCATTGAGCTTGTAGCGCCCCACCGCGCCGAGATCGTAACGGCGATTGTCAAAGAAGAGCCGTTTGATCAGCAGCTTGGCGTTGTTGATGTTCGGCGGATCTCCGGGCCGCATGCGCCGGTAAATCTCCTTGAGGGCATCCTCCTCATTGCGGGCGGGATCCTTGCGCAGGCAACCGATGAGATAGTTGTCGCCTTCGGCGATGTAAGCGAGTTCGACCTCCTTGATACCGGCATCGACAAGCTGTTTCAGATGGTTTTCGTTGAGCTGAACCAGCTCGTCAATCACCAGCACATCATCCTCGGTGGTGATGTCGTCAACGGTGTAGAAACCGGAGAGATCCTTCTGCTTGAGCAGCGAAGCGACCGTGTGCTTCTTCACCTCGTAGCACTCCGCGAGGATATCGCGGTTGGTCGGGTAGCCGATCGCGCGCAGGAAAGTCGTGATGTAGAACTTCCGGCGGCGGCGGCGGCGATCGAGATAGATATAGATGAAATCGTTGATGTCGAACTGCACATCCATCCAGGATCCCCGGTCGGGAATGATCCGGTAGGAGTAGAGCGTCCGTCCCGAAGTATGCCGGGTCTTCTCAAAGCAGATTCCGGGAGAACGATGCAACTGGCTGATGATCACCCGTTCGGCGCCGTTGATCACAAAGGTCCCCTGTTCGGTCATGATCGGAATGTCGCCCATATAGACACGTTCGGGCACTTCCGCACCGTTGACCTTCAGCAGAAAATCGACATAGAGGGGAGCATCGTAAATCTTGCCGTCCTTGATGCAGTCGACGACATCACCCTTCTGGTCGGAATTTCCGATCTCGTAGGAGACGAACTCGAGAGACATCTGCTTGTCAAAGCTTTCGATCGGGAAAATCTCGTTGAAAACCTCCTGAAGCCCTATATTCCTGCGCTCGGCCGGAGGCACGTCACGCTGCAGAAAATCGCGGTAGGAGTCAACCTGGAGGCCGATCAAATCCGGAATTTCAAGCACATCCCGGAGCTTCCCAAAATTAATTCGTTTTGCCATTACCCTGCTCGCTGTTGATGGTTGATATGAAAAAGTAAAAAAATATTCAAAAAAAATATTCAAAAAAATCAGGGCTCCCAACCGCAGAAAATCGACGGCTGAGGAGAAACACGCCTGAAATACCTGTAGTCAAGACACAAAGAATCCGACCCGGTGACAAAAAACCACATCACCGGTATCGGAAACCAGAACATTTTCCCGAAAAAAAGGGAATTTTTTTCGATGCGCGCTGCCGACAAAAAACCACATCGGCACCCACGCCCGCCTCCGGAGCCTCCGACAAAAGTCCACATCGGCAGCAAAACCGGAAAGCTGAAACATTCAATCCATCCGTCGTCCGGGAATGATCCGGAGACGAAACAACGGCGTGAGGCGCTCTCACGCCTCCGCCGTTCAGAAAAGCCGGATTACTTGACCTCGACTTTGGCGCCGGCCGCTTCGAGCTGGGCCTTGATCTTCTCGGCCTCGTCCTTGCCGATAGCCTCCTTGATCGGCTTCGGAGCACCTTCAACGAGGTCCTTCGCTTCCTTCAGCCCGAGACCGGTGATGGCGCGCACCTCTTTGATGACTCCAACCTTCTTGGCGGCGTCGAAGCCGGCCAGGATCACGTCGAACTCAGTCTTCTCCTCAGCCGGAGCAGCAGCGGCGGCGGCCGGAGCGGCAGCGGCAACGGCGACCGGGGCAGCAGCGCTCACACCGAGACGCTCTTCCAGGGTCTTGACCAGCTTGGAGAGTTCCAGAACGGTCAGGTTCTCGACGTAGGAAACGAATTCTTCCATTTTGTTTTCTTCCGACATCTTAAATGCCTCCATTGGTAATTCTAGTTAACTTACTGTTTTTCAACTTTGTCTTTGTACGCGTTGAGCACATTCAGAATGCTCGCCGCCTTGGCATTGAGAACCGAGACCAGATTCCGCGACGGAGCCTGGAGAACGCCGAGCAACATCGCCTGAAGAACCGGCTTCGAGGGCAGCTCAGCCAGGTTGGCGACCTCGGCGGGAACGAGAACCGCTCCATCCAGGTAGCCGCCTTTGGCGCTCAGCTTATCGTTTTTCTTGCCGAAATCGAGCAGCACTTTGGCAACCGCGCTGCAATCACCCTTTCCGCTGACCAGTGCAGTCCCGAGAGTAAGATCGATCTTATCCAGACCATCGATCTGCAGCAGTTCACCCGCTTTCTTGATCAGAGAGTTCTTCAGAACGTGACAGGTCGCATTCTGCGCCGCCAACTGACCGCGAAGCTCGGAAAGTTCCTTGACCTTGAGGCCCGCAAACGAGACGAAGTAAACGTAGTCGGCGCCGCCGATCATTTCGCTGATCTGTTTGACCAGAAACTGTTTTTCGCTTCTCATTCCTTGGCCCTCACCAGTTCCTTGACATTGATTTTGACCCCGGGGGTCATCGTCGCCGAAATCGTGCAGGAGAGGATATAGGCACCCTTGGCAGTGGTCGGTTTGGCCTTGTTGAGGGCTTCGACGATCACATCGAAGTTCTCCTTGAGCGCTTCCGCGGAGAAGGAGAGCTTGCCGAAAGGCACATGCACACAGGCACCGCGGTCGGCACGAAATTCGGCACGTCCCGCCTTCGCTTCACGCACCGCATTTCCGACCTGATCGGTAACCGTCCCGGTCTTCGGGTTCGGCATCAGTCCGCGAGGACCAAGCTGACGACCGAGAGGACGAACCAGACGCATCGCATCCGGAGTGGCGATCAGGATGTCGAACTCCTGCCAGCCGTCCTTGATCTTCTGTACAATATCCTCGTAACCGACAAAGTCGGCGCCGGCATCCCGGGCTTCCTGCCCGAGCGCACCATCGGCGACAACCGCCACACGGACGGTCTTGCCGGTCCCCCGCGGCAATGCAACCGCGCCGCGGACCGTCTGATCGGACTTGCGCGGATCCACGCCGAGCTTGAACGCGACTTCAGCCGTCTGATCGAACTTCACAGCAGGAAACCCCTTCAGAAGTTCGATCGCCTCCGCCACGCCGTAACGCTTCAGCGAGTCAAAGCCGGCAACCCCGACCTGTTTTTTGTAAAGCTTACTTCTACGCATCGACCACCTCGATTCCCATGCTGCGCGCGGTTCCTTCGATGATGCGCATCGCCGCTTCCTCGCTCCTCGCGTTCATGTCATCCTTCTTGATCTGAACGATTTCACGGATCTGCGCGCGGGTGACTTTGCCGGCCTTTTCAGTACCGGGCTTCTTCGCCGCGGAAGCCACCCCGGCCGCCTTCTTGAGCAGGACGGCCGCCGGAGGCGACTTGCAGATGAACGTGAACGACCGGTCCTGGTAGACCGTGATCACGACAGGAATAACCATACCGCTCTGGGATTGAGTGGCGGCATTGAACTGCTTACAGAACTCCATGATGTTGCAGCCGGCCGAGCCAAGGGCGGGACCGATCGGCGGCGCCGGGTTCGCGGCGCCCGCCGGAATCTGCAACCGGATCAGGCCTGTAACCTTCTTTGCCATGATTGAAATTCCTTTTTCCGATTCCAAGGTGGTCCGGATTGGCAGGTACCCCGCCACCAGAGAATCCTACAACCTTCTACTAAAGTACCGGACGCGCCTCAAACGGTGCGTTCGACCTGCCAGAACTCCAAATCCACCGGAGTGGAACGACCGAACATCGACACCATCAGCTTGAGCTTGCCGCGGACATCGTCGATCTCCTGAATCGCCCCTTCGCTTCCCTCAAATACCCCATCCTTGATCCGGACGACCTCGCCGACCTCAAACGGGATCTTGATCGACGCGGCCGCATTCCCTTCGGGCTGGACCCGCATCAGATCGTCAACCTCGCTCTGCGACAGCGGGATCGGCTTGTTCGCTCCGCCGAGAAAGCCGAGCACACCCTGCACGTTGCGCACAAAGTACCAGGCCTTTTCATTGATCATGCCGAGATCGTCGTAGAGATCCATGCGCACAAGAATATAACCGGGAAAGAACTTACGCGTCGTTGTCGTCTTCTTCCCCTGACGGACTTCCGCAACCTTCTCAACCGGAATGAAAGCGTCATACACCGGAACCTGATCCCCGACCTGAAGTTGACGCAGGATCGTATCACGAACTTTGTTTTCGTGGCCGGAAAGCGTGTGAACCACAAACCACTGTCCGCGGTTGTCGCGCTCGGTATCTGTCGATTCGCTCATGATTCTCTCTTATACCCGTTAAAACTAGCCAACCGTTACCAGACGGATCAATTCCATCGCCACATAGTCGACACCGGCAACAAACAAAGCCAGTATGGCGATGGCCACCACCACCAGCACGGTCGATTCAAAAAGCTGCTGCCGATTCGGCCAGGTACAGCGGCCAAGTTCGGCCATCGTCTCGGAAATAAAGCGCCGGATCTTCCCCATAAACGAATCATAACCGGAAATTCCGGCATTCGAACTGCGCTTCTGCCCTTTCTCCATAATCCTGTTACCCGCCTGACTGTTAAAATGAGAAAAAACTGGCAGGAGAGGTGAGGCTCGAACTCACGACCTGCGGTTTTGGAGACCGCCGCTCTAGCCAACTGAGCTACTCTCCTGTCAACACAGGGAAAACAACCGCCTCAGCGCGTTTCCTTGTGAATCGTATGCTTGCGCTCAAACTTGCAATACTTCTTCTTTTCGATGCGATCCGGAGTGTTGCGTTTTTCCTTCATCGACGTATAATTCCGCCGCTTACACTCGGTGCACTCGAGAATGATCAATTCGCGTGCCATTATCCAAACCTGATATTTACATGATTATCCCGAACCGCCGTTATCGGCGGTCCGGGACATTTACCGCGAGATGAAATTACTTGATAATTTCAGAGACCCGGCCGGAGGCAACCGTACGGCCGCCTTCGCGGATCGCGAAACGAAGCCCCTTCTCCATCGCGATCGGAGCGATCAGCTCGACGGTGATGGTGGTGTTGTCACCGGGCATGACCATCTCGGTGCCTTCCTTCAGGGTGATCGTACCGGTCACGTCAGTCGTACGGAAGTAGAACTGAGGCCGGTAGTTGTTGAAGAACGGCGTATGACGGCCACCTTCCTCCTTGCTCAGCACGTAGATCTCGCCACGGAACTGAGTGTGCGGAGTCACGCTGCCCGGCTTGGCCAGAACCTGGCCGCGCTCGACATCTTCCTTCTTGGTGCCGCGGAGCAGGCAGCCGATGTTGTCGCCGGCCTGGCCCTGATCGAGCAGCTTGCGGAACATTTCGATACCGGTAACGGTGGTCTTGACGGTCGGACGCAGACCGATGATCTCGACTTCCTCGTTCAGCTTGATCACGCCGCGCTCGACACGACCGGTGACCACGGTGCCGCGGCCTTCAATCGAGAACACGTCTTCGATCGGCATCAGGAACGGCTGATCGACATCACGCTTCGGCTCGGGGATGAAGGTGTCAACGGCATCCATCAGCTCGAGAATGCAGGCGGTGGCCGGATTGTTCAGGTCACCTTCGCACTCGACAGCCTTCAGCGCGGACCCCTTGATGATCGGAGTGTCGTCGCCGGGATACTCATAGCTGTTCAGCAGCTCACGGATCTCCATCTCGACGAGCTCAAGCAGCTCGGGATCGTCAAGCTGATCAACCTTGTTCATGAAAACCACGATCGCCGGGACACCGACCTGACGGGCGAGCAGCACGTGCTCACGGGTCTGCGCCATCGGGCCGTCGGTTGCGGCGATCACGAGGATCGCGCCGTCCATCTGGGCCGCGCCGGTGATCATGTTCTTCACATAGTCGGCGTGTCCGGGGCAGTCGACGTGCGCATAGTGACGGTTCGCAGTCTGATATTCAACGTGAGCGGTGTTGATGGTGATACCACGCTCTTTCTCTTCAGGAGCGTTGTCGATTTCATCATATTTCCGGACCTCGCCGCCGAACTTCTTGTTCAGCACCATGGTGATGGCGGCGGTCAGAGTGGTCTTGCCGTGGTCGACGTGACCGATCGTACCGATGTTAACGTGCGGCTTGGTTCTTTCGAATTTTTCCTTCGCCATTTTTCCCTCCTGAAAGGTTTAGAGTTCTCTCTCTTTTCTGCCTTTTTAAATATGGAGCCTACATCCGGACTTGAACCGGAGACCTCATCCTTACCAAGGATGTGCTCTACCGACTGAGCTATGTAGGCATATCGTTCCTTCGCCTCCCGGCCACAAGACAACAAAAGGCGACAGATCTTTACAATACACCGCCTTCACCGTTTTGCAAACCGGAAACTGCAAAAAACGGAATAAATGGTACTCGGGGGGGGACTTGAACCCCCAAGGATTACTCCATATGGACCTCAACCATACGCGTCTGCCAATTCCGCCACCCGAG